>NZ_JBWKDJ010000007.1:0-418037 GCF_056436025.1 Streptomyces sp. NPDC043853 | reverse complement strand
CCCACACGGCGCTCTCGGCGGCCAGACACCCTACGAACGCCTCAAGCAGAAGACCCAGACACGGATGTAACCAAGCTCCGGCAGATGCACACCTAACCCTCCGCCCCCCCGGGGGGATTGCGAGGGACGGACGTCCGCCAAGCGCCGACTGCGGGTGCCCTCGGTGGCCTGGCGCTAGGCGGTCGGCTCCAGCGTGACCACCCCGCCGCAGGCACTCCGCGAAGTGGCCCGCCCGCCCCCGACCGAGCTACGGGGCAGAGCGGTTGACCGGTACCCGGGCCGCCGTGTCTGGGGCTCCGGGGATGACGGTGATGTCGGGCATGGGGAGGGTGCGGTCGCCGGTGAGGACGAAGAGGATCTCGCGCGCCAGGTCCCGCACCGCCGCCCAGGCCGGATCGGTGGCCAGGGCCTCGTAAGTCCAGGGGTCAGCTGGCCGGTCACCGCACATCTCCTGGAAGTGATCCTCGATCATGCGGAGTTCCCCCATCACGGCCGCGGCGTCGATCTCGTCCGCCTCTTCGTGGGCGAAGACCGGCAGGGCGTTGTCGAAGTCGTACAGCAGGTCGTCCGTGGCGATGGGGAACGACTTCAGCCACATCTGCTGTGCCGCGGCATCGGCGGCCAGCGGGATCAAGGCAGCGACGAGAAGGCGGCGGGCGGGGGAGCCCTCGTGGGTGTACACGGCCACATTCTCGCGCGGCGTCCACCGACCGGTGGTCGGGTCCCTTGCCGGTCGGCGGACGCTGGAATGGGCGGGCGGCCTGGTCCGGGCCGAGGGGGACGTGCCGGTCGAGCCGGCCCGCCTATCATTCCACTGCTTCCCGCCCGTCCTGCCCGAACGCGATGCGGCAGCGTTCGACCTGGTCGGCCACCCGCTCCATGAACCAGCGCATGATCTCGTAGGGGATGACGTGCTCATCATGGCTGTGGATGTGGACGGTCGGTTCCAGATCCGGATCCTCGTCGGGGACAAACGCCACCAAGAAGGCGGCTCCAGGCAGGTGCCTCTCGGCGCTGGGGTTCTCGACCCACGCGGCTGGCGCCGGCACGGCCTCGCTCAGCTCCACAGCCCAGGCATCGTTGGGCAGGGCGTAGTGGAACTGGATGGCGTAGTGACGTCCTGCATGTTCTCGCAGCTCGGCTGGCATGACGGCAGGCTGCCACAGGCGCGAGGTCCGAGTCGCGGCCCCGCCAGCTCTTACGGGACAGCCCTTAGCCCGGGGCGGGCGGGTCCTGGTGCTGCTGCCAACCCTGGACCTGCTGACCCAGACCGCGCAGGAGTGGCGCACGGCCGGCCACAGCGAACCCGCAGTCGCGGTGTGCTCGCTGGAGGACGACGCCCAGCTCTACGCGCTTCAGGTGCGGTCGACGACGTCGGCGCCGCAGCTCGCGCTGTGGCACGGCCGGGGCCCGGTCACCGTGTACGCCACGTATGCCTCCCTGCCGGTCGTGGCCGAGGCGTTCGGCGGGGAGTACGGGCTGGTGATGGAGCCCTTCGACCTGGTGGTGGTGGACGAGGCGCACCGGACGAGCGGATCGGCGGGGAAGGCGTGGGCGGAGGTGCACCGCCAGGAGGTCATCCCGGCCGATCGCCGGCTCTACATGACCGCCACCCCGAGGGTCTGGGCCGAGCGCCGGCCCCGGACCCGGGCGGAGAAGAGGGCGGCTGAGGCAGCCCACCAGCGTGAGGAAGAGGCGCGGCGGCGGGAGGCGGAGGCCGAGGGGAAAACGTACGTGGGCGGACCCCTGCACGAGGCCCTGCCGGGCGGAGCTGGCGTGCTCGATGGACGACCCGCGCGTGTTCGGGCCGGTCGTCTACGAGCTGACGCTGGCGGACGCGATCTCGCGCGGGCTGCTGGCGCGGTATCAGGTCGTCGTGGCGGAGCTGACCGACCCGGTGGTCACGCCGGACCGGCTTTATAGCGAGGAGCGGTGGGAGGAGGAGCTGCGGGGTGAGCGGCTCGCCGCGATGCAGACCGCCCTGTTGGAAACGATGGCCACCCATGATCTGAAGACGACGATCACCTTCCACCACCGCACGATCGAGGCGCAGGCGTTCGCCGAGGGCCTGCCGCGGGTCGCGGCCCGACTGCACGCCGTCGACCCCGTCCGGCACCCGGCGAAGGTGTGGACGGGGTGGCTGCGCGGACAGCACGAGGCCGAGCACAGGCAATCCGTTCTTGCCGACTTCGGCCGCCGGGCCGGCCGCGCCGTGCTCGCCAACTGCCGAGTTCTGGGCGAAGGCGTCGATATTCGAGCCGTGGACAGCGTGGCCCTGATCGACCCCAAGGGCTCGGCCGTCGACATCGTCCAGGCCATCGGCCGAGCCCTCCGACAGAAGCCCGGGGAAGGCAAGATGGCTACCCTGATCGTGCCGGTATTCCTGGCCGAGGACGAGAATCCCGAGGACATTCTCACCTCGAAGTCCTATAGCCCTCTCATTCGGGTATTGCAGGGGCTTCGGGCGCATGATGAACGCGCTGTGGAAATGCTCGTAATTCCCCAGGAAAAGCAGAAGCGCATCGTAGCGCCGTCGCCCCTGATCGGCTCCGCGCCCGACGCAGGCGAGGAGGAGGCCCGGCTGCTCCTCCGGTTCGCCGCCCCGCGCGACCCCGCCCTGATCGCGAAGTGGATCAGCTACCAGGTCTTCAACACCGAACGCCAGGACTGGCGCCGCGGCATCGAGGCCGCATGGCGCTACCGGGAACGCGAGCAGCACCTGGAGGTGCCCTACGACCACACCGAGGGCGCGTACCCGCTCGGGCGGTGGCTCTCCGACCAGCGCCGCACCTTCCGGGCCGGGAACATGACCGGCGAACGGGCCGCCGAGTTGGAAGAGCTTGGGATCGTGTGGGACACCGCGGACGCCCAGCTTCGCGGAGAACCTCGCGGCTGCGCGGGCGTACTAAGGGCTGTCCCGTAAGAGCTGGCGGGGCCGCGACTCGGACCTCGCGCCTGTGGCAGCCTGCCGTCATGCCAGCCGAGCTGCGAGAACATGCAGGACGTCACTACGCCATCCAGTTCCACTACGCCCTGCCCGACGATGCCTGGGCTGTGGAGCTGAGCGAGGCCGTGCCGGCGCCAGCCGCGTGGGTCGAGAACCCCAGCGCCGAGAGGCACCTGCCTGGAGCCGCCTTCTTGGTGGCGTTTGTCCCCGACGAGGATCCGGATCTGGAACCGACCGTCCACATCCACAGCCATGATGAGCACGTCATCCCCTACGAGATCATGCGCTGGTTCATGGAGCGGGTGGCCGACCAGGTCGAACGCTGCCGCATCGCGTTCGGGCAGGACGGGCGGGAAGCAGTGGAATGATCTTGCCGTGGCTGGTGTGATCACGGCGTCGGAGCCGTCCTGGATAGCCCCGTTCGCCGGGCTGAGCCCGCGTGCGTTCGGGAAGCTGGTGACGGTTCTGCGGCGCGAGGGCGCGGATGCGGTCCGCAGGGGCCGGCCGTGGAGCCTTCCGTTGGAGGACCGAGCACTGCTGGTCGCGGCCTATTGGCGCACAAATTTGACGATGCGGCAGCTCGCTCCGCTGTTCGGGATCTCGAAGTCGGCGGCGGACCGCATCATCGACCACCTCGGGCCGATGCTCGCGCTCCAGCCCCGCAAGCGGTTCGCCAAGGGCACCGTGCTCATCGTGGACGGCACGCTGGTTCCCACCCGCGACCACTCCGTGGCGGAGCAGTCGAAGAACTACCGGTACTCCACCGCCCACCAGGTCGTCATCGACGCGGACACCCGTCTCGTCGTCGTGGTCGGCCGGCCCCTGCCGGGCAACCGGCACGACTCCCGCGGATGGGAGGAGTCCGGCGCCAAGGCCGCCGTCGGCAACACGACCACGATCGCCGACGGCGGCTACCAGGGCACCGGACTGGTCATCCCGCACCGAAAGGCGAAGGGGCAGGCCGAACTCCCGGACTGGAAGGAGGAACACAACCGCTCCCACAAGCAGGTCCGAGCACGCGTCGAGCACGTCTTTGCCCGTATGAAGACTTGGAAGATTCTCCGCGACTGCCGCCTCAAAGGCGATGGCGTTCACCACGCCATGCTCGGCATCGCCCGGATGCACAACCTCGCCCTCGCCGGATAGGCAAGCGGGCCGCACGGCGGTTCACCATGCCCGAGGCGACAAGAAGATCACTTACGGGACAGCCCTTAGATGCGCCTATCCCCAACCGGGCACTGGCCGTGCACGAAAGGGGAGTTGAGAACGGGCGGTTCCCGTGTTCACCGTGATTCGCTCGTTGGAGTAGGAGCCCGACTGTGTCCCTGCGGCATCGCCACGAGTACGCCGTAGACCTTCCTCGTGGCCTCCAGGACGGCTTCGAAATACCGGTTCTGGCACACATTCCGTGAGGACGATCAGCAGCTCGTGAGTTCGCCACCAGGTGTTGGCGACGGTGGTCAGTCAGCCCAGCCCTCGGTGTTCGAGCACGACTCGTAGGAATATCGCGTGCTGCGGTCCCATTCCTCCCCGGTGATGCGCTTGTATGCACGGTCCGGTGTGTAGAGCAGGCTCTCGGCCCAGATGAGGTTCGTGGCGTAAGGCTCGAAGACTGCAGGGTCCTGGAGGACGCTCTCGAAGACGGCGCGGCCGGCGGCGACGACGGCAGCACGGGTGTAGAGGAAGGCGTCATGGGACAGGTTGTATCCGTATTCCTTGCGGTCTAGTCGGTAGAGCGCCCAAGACAGTTGTTCGGCGAAGCCTGTGACCAGCGACAACGGGGACTGGACAAGACGCTCGGTCACTGCGGGTGCAAGCAGTTCGGCCTCAGGGTCAGGTTCCGTGGGCCTGCAGTCTTCGATGAGCTGCCAGAAGGCGTCTTCGTTCATACGGGCGAGCATGGCGCAGGGGTCTGACAATCCTGGTCCCGGGTCATCTGTTAGCTGCTGCTGTGAGAAGGACGCGTTTGCGGAGCAGGGGGAGCTTGGCACGGCCGAACATCTGGCGTTTGATCATCTTGATGTGGTTGACGCGGCCTTCGACAGGGCCGGAGTTCCACTGGCTGGTCAGGCCCTGGACCACGGCATCCCAGTCCTTCTCCAGGCCGGTGGCGAAGGAGTGGAGGTCGGGAAGTTCCTCAGCTCGCGCGCTGACGACCCAGTCCTTCAGGTGCTGGCCGGTGCGGGTGGAGAGGATCTCGGCGAAGCTGCGGACGAGGCGGTGGGCTGCCGCGAGTTCCGGGCAATGGGCGAGGACTTCGGTCAGCTGCTGGCCCTCACTCCCGGAGAGCCGGTCGGGGTGACGCATGATCCACCCGGTGACTTGCCGGACTCCTGGCGGCGCGGGCCCGACGACGCGGATGCGACGTCGGCGTCGTGGCCGCAGGTAGTCGCTGATGATCTGGTAGCTGCCGCGGTAGCCGAGAGACTGGAGCTCGGAGTGCAGCTGGATCGCGTTGGTGAGACCTTCTGCCCAGCGTTTGTCCAGGTGTGACTTGAAAGGGTCGAGCTGGCTGGGCCGTGGTTGCCGCCGGCCACCGAGCAACTCCTCTGGGGTTGCCGCGCGGGCGCATCGCCGAACCGCGTTCCCGCCCATGTGTAACTCGCGGGCGATCTCCCGGATGCCGTGGCCCTGGTCGAGGAGCGTATGGACGACGGCGTGACGTGCACGGATACGGGCTTCGAACGGTGACATCTCTTTTGCCGGCGGCGGCTCTGTGTCCGGCCCGTCATCGGGACCGGAGGCGGGTGACCGCAGGCATCCGTTGTGCCGGCGCACGCTTTGTTCCAACGCAGTGCCGAGGTTCTGCCACAGGTGAAAACGGTCAGCGACCTGGACGGCCTGCGGGGCCCCGGTGCGGGCGCCTTCCGCGTAGGAGCCAGCACGATCTCGGCAGATCACCTCGATGCCAGGATGCTCACGCAGCCATGCGGAGAGAGTCCCGGCGTCCCGTCCTGGCAGCAGGCCGAGTGGCTTGCGGGTCTCGCAGTCGATGAGCACAGTCCCGTAGTGCTGCCCGCGGCGGGTCGCGAAATCATCGACCCCGAGCACCTTGGGCACCTTCCAGGCTGGGTCAGGAAGCGCCATCAGCAGCCTCAGCAGCGTCGTCCGACTGACCACACTGTGCAGGACCACGGCCAGCCGGGCTCCCGCCCGACCGGCGAGCGCGACGGCCACGGCCTCCAGGAGCCGGCGCGAAGCAGACGTCCGTCTCCCGTAGCGGAACGTCAGCCCCTCGACCTGCTCGACGGACGTACGACGCCCGCACCGGTCGTTGTCGCAGTACAACCGTCGCACGGTCAGCTCGATCAGGACCGGCTGGTCGCCGACCGGGGTATCAGCCAGCCGACGCCCGTAGCAGCTGTGCACACGATCCGACGGAAGTTCACAGTCAGGGCACGAAGCACTGCCATCAAGGGTCCTCGCCACTATGTGCACCACCCCGCACTCCGTGAACACCCGCTCCACCAGCACCCCGTTGAAGTGCGGAAACAGCACCGATATGAGGTCATCACACCGCACCACGGTCCCAGATGACGGCAGGTCACCGTGGCAGAACCCAGGTGATCGTCCTCACGGAATGTGTGCCAGAACCGAAATACCGGCCAAGGAGTTCCCCACTGCCACAAAGACAGCGAGTGCGCACCGCCTCCGGCCCAGATCCACCAGGTTCGAGCCGGTGTAGTCGTTAAGAGACGTAAAGACGCCGGTTCCTCGCGTACTCCTCTCCATCCCGCTCGCCGAACCCGCACCATCTGGCAGTACTGGCACGTCCCGGCTTTGTCAGGGCCGCTCCCACCCTCCCCGGCATCACCCGGATCAGGCTGCCCTCAGCTCCACCTCCCTGCTACGACAGGTCGGCGGTGAAGGTCTCTCACCTCCACACGAATCACAGCGCCTCACGGCGCAATTCGAAGACGATCCAGGCCCCGAGCGCCGCCGCAGTGTTTCCACGTGCGGCCACACGTCCTTCACCCAGCCGGCGATCCCGGGCGCTGGGCCCGGTACAAGGCGAGCGGTTCCCGCAGCGCGCGGGCGCAGGCGCCGTCGCGCATGTTCGACAGCCACAGGGCGTAGTCCTGCCTCTTGGGCATGTCGGGCATCAGCCGGGTACCCAGCGCTTTGCGGTCGTACATGGCGGTCAGGGCCCCGATGTGGTCCTGGACCAGCATGGCCCGGTAGTCGACCCGGTCGGGGCGCCCACACCACCCTGCCGCTGGGGGTGAAATCGGCTGCCACACCGGCGTAATCGGCGTCCACCTTGTAGTAGGAGGTGAACGTCAGCGGCGTGTCGGCCTCCGCCGCGAAGCGGACCTGCTTCTCGGCCTTGTCCGCCAGCCACATGTCATCGCTGTCGAGGAAGGCGACGTAGTCGCCGCGGGCCCGCAGGGCCAGGTTCCGGGCCCGAGCCGCCCCGCCCTGCACGGGGGCCGGCTCGGGCCGGATCCGCTCGTCCTGCCGGGCGAACTCCGCCAGCAGCTCAATGGAGCCGCCGGTGGACGCGTCGTCGGTGATCAGCAGCTCCCGGTCGGTGTGCGTCTGCGCGATCACCGACCGGATCGAGGCACCGAGCGTGGCCGCCGAGTTGTGCACCGGCATCACCACGGAAACCAGAGCCACTTTTTCCTCTCCTACCGAGTGGAGTCGTCATGCCGTCGTAGCCGGCCAGGGCTACGTCGGGCTGCCGCCGGCCGTACGCGCCACCGAGACCGGGCACCGGATCACCGGGTCACCGGCTACGACGTGGACCCGCGCCGCTTCCGAGCTGTAGGGCAGCTGCAGAGGCACATTCGCTGCCCGGCAGCACGGTCGGCAGCGAGTCGTCGTCTTGCCGGTGATCCTCAGGAGCACAAGGCGTGCTCGGCGGTGCTGACCAAGGTCGCAGTGACGTCGTCGGGTTGCAGCGCCCGGCCGGTATAGAGCAGGTCGAAGCTGTCGAAGCTGGTCAGCAGCCACAGCACGTCGGCTGCCTGGGCGGCGGTGAGGCCGTCGCGGAGCACGCCTTGGTCGGCCAGCCGGCCGGCGAGGCCGGTCATGCCTTCGGCGCGTCCGCGTTCCAGGCGTTGGACCGCGCCGCCGACCGCTTCGGCGTCGAGCTGGGCCATCGAGAACAACGCGCGCAGTACGTCCCGGTGTGCCGCGTACATCAGCACGTTGCCGCGGATGCCGCCGCGCAGGCCCTCTCGGGCATCCGGGTGGAGCACCGCGCGCACCATCGCGGTGAATCCGCCGCGTTGGAGCAGGTCCATGCCGAGCGCGTCGAACAAGCCCGCACGGGAGCCGAAGACGGTGTAGACGGTCGAGCGCGACACCTCTGCGAGCTTGGCGACCTTGTCAACGCTGACCGGTTCGGCCGGCGCCTCACGCAGGCGCTGGTAGACGGCGTCGAGGATGCGGCACCTTGTCTCCTCCGCGGCCCGGGCGCGCAGGCGCTGCTCGTACTTCCGAGTGGGGGGCATGGCTCAGCATCCTAGCATTCGCTTGACAGCCTGTCTTTTGAAAGACAGGCTGTCCGATGAAATCTAACGGCCGATGGCACCGCAGGAGGGGCACCATGCGCGTGATGATCCGGTACACGGTCAGGCCGGAACTCGTGGGGCAGAGCGTGGCGTTGCTGCACGCCGTCTACGCGGACCTTGAACGGGCCTGCCCGCGCGGCCTGCGCTACGAGACCTTTCGACTCGACGGCAGCGACAGCTTTCTGGCCCTGATCGAGTCCGAGGGCGACCCGGTAGCGGCCCCGCACCACCGGCTGGCCTCATTCCAGCGCTACCGCGCCGCCCTGAGCGAGATCTGCACGGAGCCTCCCACCGTGACCTACCTGGACGAAGTCGGCTCCTACCGATCCGAGTGACCGCGGCCAACACGGCCACCGACGCACCACCACAACCAAGGAGATAGAGCGAATGATGCGGATTGCCATCATCATCGGCAGCACCCGTCCCGGACGCCGGGCCGAGGCCGTGGCCCAGTGGGTCGCCGACACCTCCGTCCGCCATCCCGCCGTCGCCGCCGGCCAGGCAGCCGTCGAGGTCGTCGACGTAGCCGCATACGGACTCCCCCTGCTGGACGAGCCCGTGCCCGCGGCCTTCGGCCGCTACGCCAACGCGCACACCCGCCGATGGGCGCAGACCATCGCCGCCTTCGACGGGTTCGTGTTCGTCACCCCGGAATACAACCGCTCCGTCCCCGCCGCGCTGAAGAACGCGATCGACTTCCTCTACAAGGAATGGCACCACAAGGCGGCCGGGTTCGTCGGCTACGGCGCGCACGGCGGCATCCGCGCGGTGGAGCAGCTGCGGCAAGTCATGGCAGAGGTGAAGATCGCCGATGTGCAGACTCAGGTGGCCCTGGCGATGTTCACCGACTTCACGTTCACCGACCCCACCGATCCCACCGACCCGGGCACCTGCACACCGAGCACCCGCCAGGAATCGACACTCTTCACCATGCTCGACGAGATCATCGCCTGGTCCCAGGCGCTCAAGCCACTCCGCGACCCGTCGGCGGCACCCGAACCGCTCCCTGCCTGATCCGGACATCGGGCCGCCCGGTCCCCGTCTCCCGCCGAGGACCGACTCCGTGGACCGGGCCGCTCCGCCGCCGCACGGCGCCATGCAGGCGCATGTCGACACATATGTCGCGCAGAAATACGTAGTCCTGCCATGCCACGCCCAATGGTTGAAAGGTATCCGCGCCCGTTGCCACCGCATGCCCAATAGCCCTGGCCGCCGGCGAGCGGCACCGGTTGAAGAAGATGGCCTGGGGCCACAAGACCGAGACCGGCTGCTCCTACGCGCGCAGATCGTCCTGCACGCGGCATGTGGGCTGGCCAACGCTCAAATCGCGGAGCGCGCAGGGGCGCACGTCGACACCGTGCGCAGGTGGCGGGGCCGCTTCGCTGAGGCGAGGCTGCCCGGCCTGGCGGACCGCAAGCGCACCGGCCGCCTGCCCTCCTTCACAGCACTGCAGACGGCTCAGGTTGCGGCGCTGGCCTGCCATTTGCCCGCCGAGACCGGTGTGCCGCTATCCCCCCGGGAGCCGGCTTGCCGCCCGGGAAGAGGTGCCGGACGGAGGAAGATGTGCCGGATTCGAAACCGGGGCCCCGGGCCCGCTGGTAAGGGTGCCGTGCGCGCCCTCGACGGGGCCGCGGCCGCACTCCGGCGATGCATCGCGACCCCTGGGCCGACCACCTCCGGACAGTCGCTCACACACCCGCCCGCGGCATCGAATAAAGGGCTCTGACCTGGTGCTTTCCTGGAACTCGCCTAGCCTGGAGGTTCTGCTGGACACCATCGGAGGGGACATCGTGAGCGAGGAAGCCACCAGGTACGACGCCAGCAACATCCAGGTACTGGAGGGGTGGGAGGCCGTTCGGAAGCGGCCCGGAATGTACATCGGCTCGACAAGTGAACGCGGCCTGAGCCAGATGGTGTTCGAGGTTGCGAACCAGGCGGTGAACGAGGTTCTGGCTGGCCGTGCCACCTCCGTCGACGTCACCCTCACGCCCGACGGCGGCGTCCGTGTCGCCGACGACGGGCCGGGCATTCCCCTCGACAAGACGGGGACCGTCGGAGGTCCCGGGCTCGAAGCCCTGCTCACCCAGATGCAGGCCGTTGTGGGTGCCGGCGGCCGCCGCCACGTAACGCTCGGCCTCTGCGGCGGATGGCCCGCCGTCGTCAATGCCCTGTCGCAGCGGATGACGGCCGAGGTGCGGCGCGAAGGAGCCCGCTGGGTCCAGGAGTACGCACGCGGCGTCGCCACCACCCCGATCACCGAGGCGGGACCGGCGAACGGAAGCGGGACCACCATCGCCTTCTGGCCCGACGCCGACATCTTCGAAGCCGCAGAGTTCTCGTTCGACGGACTGGAAGAGCGATTCAGGGAACTGGCCTTCCTGAACCAGGGCCTGGAGATCTCCCTGACCGACCTGCGCCGCCCTGATGAGTCCCATGCGGTACGGCTCCGCTTCCCGGGCGGGGCGCGGGACTTCGTCGCCTTCCTCGACGGCCATGCGGCGTGCGCCCCCATGGACACCATCGCCTTAGAACACGAGGACCCTCGGATGGCGGGGACGATGGAGGTGGCCTTCCGCTGGTGCAGCTGCTCTGAGGAGCGGGTCCAGAGCTTCGCCAACAGCCGACCCACCACCGGCGGCACACACGCGGTGGGCTTCCGCAACGGGATGAAGGCCGCGGTCACCGCGTACGCGCGGGAGCAGGGATTGCTGACGGCTACGGACCCCGAACTTGACCCGGATCGGATCGGCCAGGGCCTGACGGCGGTCGTGTCGGTGAAGCTGGACCGTCCCGGGTTCGAGGGCTCCACACGGAACGTGCTGGGTAACGTCGAAGTACGCGACTGCGTCGCACGGGCCGTCCAGGACCACCTCGGCAGGTGGCTGAAGGAAGATCCGGAGCGGGCCGCAGCCGTCATTGATCGGATCGTCCGGGGTGTCCGAGGGGACTGACCCACGGTGAACCGCCCTGCCGGTCCAGAAGAACCGGACCGGCAGGGCGTCGCAAGGATGCGGATACGGATACGGATACGGATACGGATACGGACAGTAGGCACGATCTTCGCGTGCGACCGGCTGGGCCGGGGACACCCGGCCCGCCCACCGCCGCGTCAGGCCGTCAGCGCCTCGCGAAGCGTTGAAGGCTTGAGACCGAAGGTGTCCCGGATATCACTGTCGTCCACGAGGAACGGACGCTCGGACATGTAGCTCATCTCGGTAAGCTCCCGCCACAGTGGATCGGTGAAGGACAGCAGTGCCATGTCCCGTTCGGTGAGCGGCTCCAACCGCGGTTCGGGCGCTCCGTGGAGTTCGGCGAGGGCGGTTGCGGCATGACGTACGGTCGTGGTGATGACCGGGGCGTGCCCGGCCCGGCCCCAGGCCCGCTCGTCGCTGCTGACCGCCACCAGCGCTGCTGCGACGTCCTCGGTGTAGGAGAAGGAGTGCGCTGCATCGGGGTTGCCGTGGACGAGGGCCAGTTCACCTTCGCGGACGCGGGGCGCGACCAGCAGCGTGAACGGTGAGACTGCGCCTGCGCCCAGGTACTGGCCGGCGCGCACTTCGGTGACCCGCAGCCGCCCTTCGTCGTGGATGCCCTGCTTGCCGTCTGGGACGGCAAGCCCGCGCGCGGTTCGGCGGTACCACCGACGTCGTCGCCTACGCCGAACGCACGGGCATCCCCGTATGCGTGCTGTGGCCTGACGGCGCTTCCCGGTAACTCCCGACTTCCCGGTGGCGCCGAGGCCTGGAGGGAAGCGCCTGGCCGGGTTTTCACCCTTGTCGCGGTCCGGAACGGGGGCGGCTACGAGGTCGTCTGGCACGACACCACCCGCTGTGAGCATGACGCCGTCACCGGGACCAGCATGCGTCAGGTCGCTCGCGACCTCACGATCTGGATGGCTGCCCGCGATTTTCCCCGGCGGCCCACCCAGCAGCAACGCACGGAGCAGCAGGCGGCCCTCAGGGAGTACATGTGGGCCAGCCGGGCGGTGGTCGACGCCACCCGGGCCGCCCTCGGTATCAACGTCCCCGACCAGACCCCGACCACTACAACAACCCGAGACCCTGTCATGAGCCTGATTCCGGCGACCACAGGCGACACGAAGGGGTGTCTGGCCATCATGCGCGCCGCGCCCGGGGAGACCCGTGGGGAGGTGCTGCGGCGGGCATTCGACTACGGATGGGGGCCACCCCCAGGAACGGCCCCGAAGACGTCAAGCAGGCCGTGAACGACTGCTACCCGTCCTGCCTGGCGGGCCGCCCCGGGGTGCTGGATCACACCCGGGAGTAGTTGTCGTCGGTGACGGCTTCGAGGGCGGCGTCGGTGACGGCGGCGCGGGGGTCGGGCAGGGCGGCGAGGGCCGGGCCGATGGGTGGGAAGATCGGCAGCTCGGCGGTCTTGCGGTAGTCGATCCACTCGATGACGCCGGTCTCGTGGCTGCCGTCGGGCAGTTCGTCCAGTTCGACCTCGGCGAGGGTGGCGCGCAGTTCGGGGGTGATGTGGAAGCGGTAGATCAGGTGGAGCTTGCGCGGCGGCGGGGTGGGCCCGGGCCGGTGACGCGCTGGTCGACGACCCACATCAGGCCGCCGCCTTCGGCCTGGTCAACGTCGAGGTCGAGTTCCTCGGCGAGTTCGCGGGCGAGGGCTGCGTCGAGGTTTTCGCCGTGTTCGACGTTGCCGCCGGGCGGGGTGTAGTGGGTGGAGTCAGCGCGGTCGCGGCGGATGAGGGCGACGTCGCCGCCGCAGAACACCAGGGCCCCGGTCCGGATCTTGATCCGAGAGAACGGGGCCGCGGCGGGGCTTTCGGGTGTGCTGGTCATGGCGGTCAGTGTCGTGGCCGCCCAGCCGGCCCGGCGGGCTCTGCCCTTCTTTCACCCACCCGCCCGGCGCCGGTCGTTCAGGCGATGGGCGGGTGGGCAGCGCGAACGCGGCCCGGCCCTCCGCCATGCTGGTGTGCTCGATGAAGCCGTCCGGCAGGGTCAGGAAGATGCCACCCGGAGGATCCGGAGAGGCGGTGAGCGTGCACGGCCCGCCCTGCCTGCGGTCCCGACGCCCACGAGTGGCAGAAAACTCTCTGGGGCCGTTGGGGAACCTGAGGGTTCCCCAACGACGACTGGCAGGGACAACGGCATACTGCCGATCACCGAAGGGACGCTGATCCGCGTGGAGGTCGACCGTCTGCCCGGTGGCGGAGACCCGCTGCCGCTGTGCCTTTGCCTCGCGCTAAACGCCATACCGGCATGGACCGCTGGTTGGGCAGTTCGTCAAGCAGATCAGTTTCACTGACTCACTGACCGACCACCATTGTCAGCGCGCCGAGGATTCCCAAGATCCAACATAAAAGAGCTCCAGTTGGCCGTAAGGTCGATCGACAATGCTGGCCAGATCGACTGCCATCTTATGCAGGATCGCTGCACTTCTTACAAAACCATGTGCGTTCGCAGCCAGGAACCGATCACTCTCCAGGAACACAATCGCCAAGCTCCACGGAGTTTCCTCACCTCGCTCGACGAGAATCTCCCTCAGCGAATCCCAGTTAGCCCCGTAGTAGTCAGGCAGCGAAAGGTCAGCGCCGAGCTTGGCCAGCACTTGCTCCTCCGAAGTGACGCCCGATGCATCAATCTCGGCGACGGTAAATCCGGCACCCCGCAGCCCACTAGAGAGATCGGAGATTTTCTCGCTGCTCACAAAATACGGCTCCAGTGACAGCCAAGGAAGAATCTCTCCAGGATCCTTCCATGCATCCAGAAACTCGTCAATCACCTTATCCTCACAAACGTCTTGTAGTGATCACCCGTAAAGTACACTTCTCCTCTTCGACCGAAAATCAGTCGCTCGGTTCCCCTATTAACTCCCCCTATCGGCCAGACATCGGATTCCCTATAGTAGCCTTCCGGCCTCTTAGGTAGAGCTTTTTTAGCGTTTAGGAATATCCCCTTCGCGTGACCCTTGGCGCCGCCATTCATAACCCCAGGCGGTGTTTTCTCTGCAGCGCGGGCGGCCTGGACTCCGGGGAGGCTGTCCTCGACCACGGCGCACGCCGCAGGGGCGACGCCCCCTTGTCGTGCCGCGTACAGGAAGAGGTCAGGGGCCGGCTTGCCGTGGGGGACCTCTGTCGAGCTGAAGATGTGACCCAACGAAGCCGTTGTAGAGTCCGGTGACGCCGAGCGTGTGGCGCATCTTCTCGTGGGAGCCGCTGGGAGGCGACGCAGACCGGCGGGGTGATCTCGGCAGCGCCTCGTGTAGCCCGTCCACCGCCGCCAGCCCGGCGTCAACCTCATCCCGGTGACGCTGGATCAGCTGGGCCCACCAGAACGCCGCCGCCTCCTCGCCCAGCCGCCGAGCGATCTGGGCGCAGATGGATTCCCTAAAGCGCCCGATGAACCGGTCGACGACCTCCACCTGAGTCAATGGCCAGCCGAGCTCCGAGCCCAGCGCGACCTGGATGCGCACGGCGATGCGCTCGCTGTCGACCAGCACACCATCACAGTCGGCCGCGTAGCCCCCGCAGTGCCTGCCGAGCGGGGTGTGTGCAGGAAGTGCATGGATTGATGCGGGAGCGGATTCGGATGGGGGGCGAACCTCTTTTCGTCCTCTTGACGATATGACCACCTCTCTCTTATCGTCGCATTGACGAAATCAAGGGGGTTCGCCATGGCCGACATCACCCGGCGCTTTGGCTGGCGTCATCTGCGCTCCGCGCCCACCGCTCACATCCGCCACCACAGGCGCGGGCGGCTGGTCCATGACGGGCGAGGGCTCAGTTTCTGGTATCGGTCGCTGTCGGCGGCGTTGTCCGAAGTGCCCGTCGACGACCGGGAGCTGGCCATGGCCTTCCACGCCCGCACGGCCGACTTCCAGGACGTCACGGTGCAGGCCACCGTCACCTACCGGATCAGCGACCCGGCCGCAGCCGCGGAGCGGCTCGACTTCTCCGTCGACCCGGACACCGGGAGCTGGCGCGGTGCGCCCTTGGAGCAGATCTCCACCCTCCTCACCGAGACCGCGCAGCAGCACACGCTTGATGTGCTGGCCCGGACTCCACTGGCCGTCGCTCTCGTCGACGGCGTCGCCTCCGTACGGCAGAGCGTCGCCGCCGGTCTCGCCGCCGAGCCCAGGCTCCCGGCCACCGGCATCGATGTGGTGGCCGTGCGCGTCGTCGCGATCCGGCCCGAGGCCGAGGTGGAGCGGGCCCTGCGTACGCCGGCCCGCGAGCAGATCCAGCAGGAGGCGGACCGGGCCACGTACGAGCGGCGGGCTGTCGCCGTCGAGCGCGAGCGTGCGATCGCCGAGAACGAGCTGGCCAGTCAGATCGAACTGGCCCGGCGCGAGGAGCAGCTGGTCGAGCAGCGCGGCATCAACTCCCGTCGCGAGGCCGAGGAGAAGGCGGCGGCCGACAGCGTACGGACCGAGGCCGAGGCCGCCCGCAAGGTCGCTCTGGCACGCGCGGACGCCGAGGCGGCGCGCGAGACCGGCTCGGCACGTGCCGAGGCCCAGGCTGCCTGGCTCCAGGTGCATGGCGAGACCGGCCCGGGCACGCTGTACGCCCTGGCGGCGACCCGGCTGGCGGAGAACCTGCCGCGGGTCGAGAGCATCACGCTGTCCCCGGACGTCCTCACCGGCCTCCTCGGCAGGCTCGGGCGTCCGGATTCCGGGGCGGACGCGTGAGCCTGGCCCCGCGGGCGGTGCTCGTGCACCGCAGGACCGAGTACGAGGAACTGCTCGACCGGCACGGGTCACACGGGCAGGCCGCGTTCTTCCTCTCCAGCCGGGGCCGCTCGATCGACGAGGTGGTCCGCCGACACGACCGGACCCGGCAGGCGCTGCGGGAGGTGGCGGCGGCGGTGCCGCTCACCTGGCGCAGCACCCGGGTGGAGCGGGCGGACCTGGACCGCTTCCTGTTCGCGCCGGAGGACGTGGTGGTCGTGGTGGGGCAGGACGGTCTGGTCGCCAACACCGCGAAGTACCTCTCCGGGCAGCCGGTGATCGGCATCGACACCGACCCGGGACGCAACCCCGGAGTCCTGGTCCGTCACCGCTGCGCCGACACGGCCGCCCTCCTGCGTGCCGCGACCACCGGGGGGCGGACGGAGGACCTGACCATGGTCGAAGCCGTCGCCGACGACACCCAGCGCCTCCTCGCCCTGAACGAGATCTACCTGGGCCCGCCTGGCCATCAGACGGCCCGCTACCGCCTGGGCCCCGACGGCGAGAAGGGCCCAGGCGAGGCCCAGGCGTCCTCCGGGGTACTCGTAGGCACCGGCACCGGCGCCACCGGCTGGCTGCGCTCCCTGTGGCTGGAACGCGGCAGCACTGCACAGTTGCCCGCTCCGGCCGACCGCCGGCTCCTGTGGTTCGTGCGCGAGGCCTGGCCATCGCCCGCGACCGGAACCTCAAGGATCTCCGGCCATCTCGAACAAGAGCAAGGACTGCGACTGACCGTGGAGTCGGACCGGATCGTGGTCTTCGGCGACGGGATGGAGTCCGATGCCCTACAGCTGACCTGGGGCCAGAGCATACGGCTGGGCATCGCAGCGACATCACTGCGCCTGCTCACGTGAGCGCCCTGCAGGGCTGTCTGTCTTTTCCCCTTTGCCGATGCCGTGGTGACCTCAGCACACTGGGAGGACCCCTCAACGGGCATCGGAGGGGCAGCCCCGTACTGGAACAGCCACACCTACACCGCCTCCGGGCAGCGGGCCACGGAGAAGACCAACGCCGGAACCCGCTCCACTCGCACCTACTACTACGACGCCCAGCGTCACAAGCCTGCGAGGGCGAGCAGCTGGTGCATACGTGTGGTTGGCAGGTTGGGGTTTGCGGCTGCTGTGGCTGCGACAGATTCCGACGGATCGGCCAGCAGCCGCGTCAGGTCCTCGGCCGGAATCCGGGGATGGGTCGCGATGGTGCGGCGCACCATGTGGTCGGGGTCAGCTGCCAGGCGGCGCGCGAGTTCCAGGGGAAGGTCGGGGTCGCGCGGGGCCAGCTGCCTCATTCTCGGGTCGGGGTCCGTGGCCAGGCGTCGAAGTACCTCTGCCGGAAGGGGGAAGTCGTCGGCCGGACGCCATCGGACCATCTTGTCCGGGCGGTAGGTCCGGTCGATGCGCTCGGCGGTGTCGGGATCGATCCGGTCTCGGGCGTGGAGGGCCATGGTGGTGCGGACGCTGCTCTCTTCGTCGTCGAGCAGTTGGGCAACGAGCGGCGGCGGGAGGTGGTCGGACATTGCTGCCGAGGCGCGGAAGCAGACGTATGGCGAGTCCACGTACGGCAGGGGGTCGGCCGTCACCCATGGCAGGCGCAGTGCCCGGAGCTCCGCGCGGGCCATCTCGCCCATGAGTTCCCGTTCGAGAGTGTCGTCGTCCAGGGCTTCGTGGTTCGCAAGCCAGTCCAGCGGGGGCGCGTCGGACGGGATCCGTGCATGGATCGTGGCTCGAGTTGGCTCCGGTGTGTCCTGACGGGCGAAGACACGGAGCGCGACGCGCAGGTTGGGATCCTGGGCGAGCTTGTCGCGCAGTGCCGGTGGGAGATCGGGGTGTTCCGCGAGTTCCTCGCGCACCTCATCGATCGGATCGTGGGCCAGCCGGCGGGCGGTGGCGGTGTCCAGCGTGCAGTGGCGCACCGCCCCGGCGCGCGTGACCGGGTCGGCCAGCAGCTCCGGAACGAGGTCTGCCGGAGGAACGGGATGGGGAATCCGGCGGAAGTAGGTCGCGCAGGCTCCTGCTCGTACTGAGTCGTCGGGGTCTGTCAGGAGTAGTCGGCGCACTGGTTCCGGGGCCGTCGTCCACCATTGGGCGAGCGTCGTCCGGACCTTCGGGTTCGGGTCCGCCGCTAGCCGGGCCCGTAGGTCGGCCGGGATGTGATCGCTCTCCGCCAGGTGTTCGCGGACCTGCGGGTCGGCGTCGTCGAGCAGCCGCTCGAACAGCTCTCGCGGTGCGCCGTCCGCAGCAACGGCTACAGCCCTGCGAATTGCGGGATCCGGGTGCTCGGCGAGCATCATGCGGAAGGCTTGTGGGAGGTTGCGGTTCAGGGCGAGAGAGTGTGTGAGCCAGTGATCGTCTGTGGCAATGATCTCGGCGATCATGTCATCGCTCAGGTCCGGCCGGTCGGCCACCCTGCCATGGCCCTTGCGGTAGCCGAGGAGGCGGCGCACGAGCTCCGGCGGCAGGGCGGGGTTTTCCGCCAGGCCGTCCACCACCCTGTCGAGATGCACCGGCGACGGTATGGCGTCCGACATGGCAAGCGGCCCTTCTGCCTCGGTGATCCGACCGCCGAGTCTCTCACGCGCGTTCGTTGGGGGATCGGGTGTCACCAGGCCCTTCCTTCGTTCCGCTGTCGGGGCGGCGCGTGACGCGCCGAGACCAGCTGCAGGAGCCTTCAGCCCCCGCCGTAACGAGCCGGAGCAAGGGTGCGGGTGCCATTCGCGCAGCGTCGGGCATACCCCTGGCTACCCGGAAGCCAGCCCGACGCCGGCACGGCAGGGCCGGTCGTAGGCCCAGCCGGTGGCGATCTTGACGCGGGCGGCGAAGGTGGGGGTGCCGGTCAGGCCGGTGGCGGCGTAGCGGTCCTCGGTGCCACTGGCCCGGGTGAACGACCTCCAGCGGGTCGGCCTGCTCAGTCTTTGACCGTGGGCCCTGGCAGTCGCCGCCCCCGGCCGTTTGGGGGAACCTCGGGCCACCTCCGTCCTCTCCCACCGAGCGTGGGCATCGATCGGTGAAACGAAGGGAGAGAGACGATGCCGCTCTATCTATCGAGGTTCAGCTACACGCCGGAGACCTGGGCGAGGCTGATCGGCCACCCGGAGGACCGCGCAAAGGCCGCTCAGTCGTACATCGAGTCCGTCGGCGGGAAGCTCCACGGCTTCTGGTACGCCTTCGGCACCCACGACGGCTACAACCTCTGGGAAGCCCCAGACAACGTGTCCATGGCCGCGGTTGCCCTGGCCATCAGCGGAGGAGGCGCGCTCAGCTCGTTCGAAACGACCGTTCTCCTGAGCGTCGATGAAACACTGGATGCCCTGCACAGAGCCGGGCAAGTCCGGTACCGGGCTCCTGGCACGTGAGAGTCCGGCGTATGGCGGCGTTGTCCGTGCCGGCTGCCTCGCACGCGCCCGCTGCTGGTTTTGGTCTGAACCCGGTCTTGACGGGTCAGCGGGTGAGGGAGACGGCGAAGGGCTTGAAGCCGTGCCGGCGCATGACATGGGGAACCACCAGGATCATGGCCTCGGTGGCGCGGGCTGTGGTGATGCCGCCGAGGTCCTCGATCCATGCGGGCTGCCAGCCCAGGTCGCCGAGCAGGCCGGTGACGGTCTTCTTCGCGGTCTGGTCATCGCCCGAGAGGTAGGCCGTCGGTGGGGTGGCCAGGGTTTCGGGAGCGGTCATGACCATGAACAGCATGGTGTTGAGGGTCTTGACCACATGGGTGTCGGGGAGGGCGGCCTGGAGTTGCTCGGCGAGGCTGCTGCCGGGATAGCACAGGTCGCCGGGCAGGCCGTCATCGGCGTCGCGGGTGGCGTTGGAGACATCGACGAGGAGTTTTCCGGAGAGCTCGGTGCGCAGGCCGGCCAGGCGGTCCAGGGAGGTGTGGCCGGGCGTCGCGTTGATCACGATGTCTGCGGTCCGGGCGGTGGTGCGCTGGTCGGCGAAGGCGATCTGCGGGGCGATGCCGGCGGCAGGGGCTGCGGTCTCTTCCGGGTTCCGGACACCGAGGACGACGCGGTGTCCGGCTGCGGAGAGTTTGTTGGCGAGGCCGGCGCCGACGCGGCCGGCGCCCAGGATGCCGATGCTGGTCATGAGGTGACGCTCCTTGCGGTGTGAGGTGGGTGGGGCGGAGGTGTCCCCTCAGACGATCGGCGAGAGGACCTTGAGGGCGGCGGTGTGGATGCCGGGGGCGGCGGCCAGGAAGTCGCGGCTGCCCGTGTTCCAGGGCTCGCCCGCCAGGTCGGTGACAGTGCCTCCGGCCTCGCAGACCAGCAGGGCGCCGGCGACCAGACCGGAGCGGACGTCGGAGAACTGCCAGAAGGCGTCCGTGCGTCCGGCCGCGACGTGGATGAGCTGCATCGTGGCGGGAACGGACACGCGCACGACCAGGCCGTTGATGAGCATGGCGGTGACCGAGTCACCGATCCGCCGGAAGGTGCGCTCGTCCTCGCCGGGCCTGGCCTGGCCGGTGCCGACGAGCGCGGTCCCCAGATCGGTCTTGGCGGACACCTTCAGGGGCCGGTCGTTGAGACGGGCACCGCCGCCGGCGACAGCGGTGTAGGTGTCGCCGGTCAGCGGCAGGTGGACCACGGTGAGCACCGGCTGGTTGTCGCGGACCAGGGTGGCGGTCACGGCCCAGTCCTCCATGCCGTGAACGTGGTTGATGTTGCCCTCGGCAGGGTCGACGACCCACCACTCCCCCGACGGGAGCGCACCGCCGGCCAGCTCGTCCTCGGCCCACTGCGATCCCCGCCGGGCCCGCAGCAGCGGTTCGCGCAGCACGTCCAGCACCGCGTCGTCGTTGGCGTGGATCTCAGCGACGACCTCGTCCAGACTCACGCCCCGGGCGTGCGGAGTGTGGCGGTCGCGCAGGGTGAGGCCTGCGGTCTTCACCACGGCGGTCACCTCGGACAGGAGCGTCGTGCCGGCGGCAAAAGGCATGGCTGTGCTCATGGTGGGCTCCCTGAGTTCGATGTGTGCGGGCGACTCGTCTTGCGCCTGCACTTCGAAGGTAGGTCTCCCGATTGTTAACAACAAGTGCATGTTATTCAGTTATAGAGTTACTGGTATGCAATTGGATCTGAACCTGCTCACGGCCCTGGACGCACTGCTGGAAGAGGGCAGCGTCGCCGGCGCCGCAGCACGCCTCCACGTCACCGCACCGGCGATGAGCCGCTCCCTGGGCCGCATCCGCAAGGCCACCGGTGACCAGATCCTGGTCCGCACCGGCCGCAGCATGGTTCCCACCACCCGCGCGCTGGCCATGCGCGCCCAGGTCCACGCCCTCGTACAGCAGGCCCACCACCTCCTGTCCGCGCAGCAAGAACTCGACCTGGCAGCTCTGGACCGGGTGTTCACCGTGCGCTGGCACGACGCCCTGACCGCCGCCTGCGGTACCGCCCTGATCACCGCCGTCCACCGCCAGGCCCCCGGCGTCCGACTGCGCCTGTCGGCCGAACCCGGGACGGACGACGCCGAGCTGCGCCGGGGCGAGGTCGACCTCGAATCGAGCTCCAGCGCTCCGACGCTCCCCGACATCCGCCACCGCCTCGTCGGCAGCGACCGGCTGGTCGTCGCCGTCCGACCGGGCCACCCCCTCACCGAAGGCCCGCTGAGCATCGAACGCTACGCGGCCGCCGAACACCTCACCGTGTCGCGACGCGGAAGCCTGCGCGACCCGATCGACGACGCCCTGACCACCCGCGGCCTCGAACGACGCGTCGCCGCCGCCGGGCCCACCGCCGCCTTCGCACTGCAACTCGCCCTCGACACCGACCTGGTCGTCACCCTCCCCGACGCGGTCACCCGCGCAGCCCGGGAACAACTCGGCCTCGCCGTACTGCCGCCGCCACTCCCGCTGCCCGAGGTCCCCCTGTACCTGCTGTGGCACCAGCGCTACGACGACGACCGCGCCCACACCTGGCTGCGAGACCTGGCCACCGAAACCGTCCAGGCGCTATTTGCAGCTCCGACCGCCTCGCAACAGACCCTCACCAACCGGAGCGGGCAGTGACGTACGCGCCGGGGGACTTTCCGGTGCAGTCACGTCCTCGCGTTTGACCGGCTTCCCCTTCGCCCTCCCGCCGACCTGAGCAAGCTCGCACTGCACCGCCGGCTCCGCGGCCACCGGAATCAGGCCGAGACCCTGCGAAAGGGAGTGAACGTCTGTGTCTCGTGACACCGAACAGACACGGCTGCAGGGAGCCGGCACCGGCAACTGCCCAAATCTGTCCTCGTCCTCGGTGATGTCGGGCCATCGCTCGAGAAGGAGCAGGACCTCACCGCTGACAGCGCCCGAACGTCACCACGTAGGTCGCGGCGCCGCTCGCGCCGGCTCCGGCTCTGTCCGCGGCGCCGGGCAGCGCCGCGCTGCCGATTTCGCGCAGATTGCCGTCGAGGATGTTCGCGCGGTGGCCCGGGCTGTTCATCCACCATGTGACGGCGGCGCTCGGCGTGCCCGAGGTGCCCCAGCCGGTGTACGTGATCTCAGCGACCTGCCACGACCGGGGGTTCGGGCAGTAGCCGGCCCCCATGATGCGGCTCTGCGGTGTCGAGCCCGTCTGGGGGTTGGTGTGCGAGTCCTTGCCCGGTCCCCACCACTTCAGCTGCACGGCCGCAGCGGCGTGCTGCCGGGCCGCGGTGTTCAGGGCGGAGTTGACGGTCAGCGCCGGCAGCCCGCGCTGCGTACGCTGCGCGTTGATCAAGCCCACCACGTCCCCGGGCTGGGCAGCTGCGTCCTGGGACGCGGCAACGGGTACGAGCGTCGCCGCCAGGATGGCCGCAACGGCCGGACCAA
This sequence comes from Streptomyces sp. NPDC043853, assembly GCF_056436025.1. Lineage (NCBI taxonomy): Bacteria > Bacillati > Actinomycetota > Actinomycetes > Kitasatosporales > Streptomycetaceae > Streptomyces > Streptomyces sp. NPDC043853. The sequence goes on along the minus strand of NZ_JBWKDJ010000007.1, from coordinate 395,082 downwards.
TGAGCTTCCGGGTACGTGAAGCAGTGCAATTCACGAGGTACACCTCCCGCAACCACGAACAGTGGTTTCGAGCGCTTGGGTGAGGCGACCAGTCGCTTTCGCTTCGACGTCATTTCCAGGCTGCCATCGGGACCACCCACTCGCCATCGGGGGCCGGTCCGGCCCCTGCCGGGGAAGGAACGGCCCCTTCGGGAATACGAACGCGCCAGCGCTCCGGAATCGGCTGCGGGGCCGTTCCCGGAGCGCTGGGCGCGGTCGCCGAGTACGGCGTCCGGGCGGTCGATCCGCCGGTGCCCGCCATCGTGAAGAACAGCATCCGCGGTGTCGGCCCGAGCCGGGGACGCGCTCGCCCCGCAGCAGCTGATCGAGCGGGTCGTGGGCCTCGACGAGGGAGCAGCGCTGCTGCCTGGCTTCGACCGGGCCTCCCCCGCCGGGATGACGATGATCGATCCGCTCCACGGCTGAATCCACGGCGGACGCGGCCGGGGCGGTGAGCGTGGCGTCGGGATTTGTACGGGTTGTCGGGTGATGATGGCGCAGTGCGACTTGATCACGTGTCCTATGCGGTGGCCCGCGACAGCTTCGTCTCGACCGTCCAGTGGATCGGATCGGCCCTCGGCGCCGGGTTCGTCGACGGGGGCGCGCACCCGCGATTCGGCACCCGCAATTTCATTCTCCCGCTGAGCGGCGGCACCTACGTCGAGGTCGTCACCACACTCGACCACCCCGCCACCGACCGCGCACCCTTCGGCCAGGCCGTCGCGCGCCGCGCCGCCGAGGGCGGCGGCTGGCTCGGTTGGGTGGTCTCCGTCGACGACATCGCCCCGGTCGAGGCCCGCCTCGGCCGCACCTCGGCCGAGGGCCACCGTGTCCGCCCCGACGGGTTCGACCTGAAGTGGAAGCAGATCGGCCTGCTGGAACTGCTGGAGGACCCGCAACTGCCCTACTTCCTTCAGTGGCTGGTCCCCATCGAGGAGCGCCCGAGCGCCGACCCGCGCACCTCCACCACCATCCACGGGGTCACCATCGCCGGCGACGCCGCCTCCATCGCCGAATTCCTCGGCGAACCGGCCGACCACCCCCTCGACCAGATCGACGTCACCTGGGTCGAGGATGAGGAACCGGGCCTGGTCTCGGTCGAGTTCGCCACCGCCCACGGCCCGGTCACGATCTGACCAGCGCCCGACCGCCCCGCGGGAGCAGCCGGCTGGGGCTTCCGCCGGAGCACGCAAAAAAAGGGGCCGAAGGCCGCAGCGAGCCCGCCGACCACGCTCTCGGACGCTCACGCGGCGGCCTGAGCACCAAGGTCCACCTGGCCGCCGACGACCGTGCACGGCCCCTGGCCCTGACCGTCGCCGCGGGCCAGGCCAGCGGCGCACCTGCCTTCGAAGCGGTCATGGCCCGCATCCGCGTGCCACCAAGCGGGCCCGGCAGGCCCCGAACCCGGCCGTTGGCCGTGCGTACGTCCCAGACCAGCGATCCGGTGATCCGAAAGAAACGGCCTGGACGAGGCACCGACCTGCCGGTCGAGCCCTCTGCAACACCCTTTGGGTGCCGGTCAGGGCTGAGCCATGTCCACGAAGCGGGAGTAATGGCCCTGGAAGGCCACGGTGATGGTGGCGACCGGGCCGTTGCGGTGCTTGGCGACGATCAGGTCGGCTTCACCGGCGCGGGGGGAGTGCTTCTCGTATGCGTCTTCGCGGTGGAGGAGGATCACCACGTCGGCGTTGTCCTCCAGCGCTCCGGAGTCCCTCAGATCGCTGATCTGCGGCCTTTTGTCGCTCCGCTGCTCCGGTCCGCGGTTGAGCTGTGAGATGGCGACGACGGGGACGTCGAGTTCCTTCGCGAGGAGTTTGAGGCAGCGGGCGATCTCGGAGATCTCTTCGTAGCGGGAGGAGAAGGGCCGGGTTCCGTAGGTGAGCATCTGCAGGGCGTCGACCACGATCAGATCGATCTTGCGCCGGCTGCGCAGACGGCGGCACTGCGCGCGCAGGTCTGTGAAGGTGGCGTAGGCGCTGTCCTGGATGTAGAGCGGAGCGGTGCTGACGTCGGGCATGCGCCTGGCCAGTCGGGTCCAGTCGTCGTCTGTCAGCATGCCCGAGCGCATGTGGTGCAGGGCGACGCGGGCTTCCGCGGACAGGATCCGCATGGTGACTTCTGTCCGGCGGAGTTCCAACGTGAACAAGGCTGAAGGCAGGCCGGCCTTGATGGTGGCTGCGCGCAGGAAGTCGGCAGCGAGCGTGGACTTGCCCATGGCGGGGCGGCCGGCGAGGACGATCAGCTGACCGGGCTGTAGTCCACCGGTGAGCAGGTCCAGGTCCTGGAAGCCGGTGGGGACACCGGCAAGAGTCGCCCTGCGGCTGCCGATGGCCTCGATCTCGTCCAGGGTGTCCTCGAGTACGTCGCCGATACTGAAGGCGGGGGGAAGGCTGCCCGGTCGGTTCGTCGTGGCGGCCAGGATCTCGGCCTCGGCGGTATCCGCGACCTTGTCGAAGTTCTCGGGACTGGCTTCGGCGACCAGGTTCTCGATACGGACGGCTGCCGTGTGCAGCCTCCGCAGGCGGGAGGTGGCCTGGACCCGCTCGGCGTTCCTCACCCAGTCCTTGCCGGACGAAGTACTGAGCAGCGCGTTCACGTAGGTGCGGCCGCCGGCCTGGTCCAGCCGGCCGGCTTCCTCGAGGTGCGCGCACACGGTGAAGGGACTCGGTGCCCCATCGGCGGCGTACAGGGCGAGGATGCTGTCGTAGATCAGCTCGTGTGCCGGCCGATAGAAGTCACGGCCGTACAGAATCTCGACCACGTCGGCAATGGCGTCCGTCGAAACGAGCATGGACCGCAGCACCGCCTTCTCGGCCCGGAGGTCATGCGGGACCGGCTCCTGCTCGCCGTCGTCGTCTGCCACAGCACCTTCCCCCCGGTAGAGATCCGTGGTCAGGGTAGTGGTTGAACACCGGAGGACGACCCTGTGTCTGGCCTGTCGCCCTCCACTGCCGGCGCGCCGGGCCTGTGCCCGTCATAGGGCCACTGCAGGTCAATGCATGTCGCGCCACCAGCGCCAAGACCTATTCGGCGTCACTGCCATCACCCCGAGCGTCACCGGTCCGTGCGTCGTTGTCGACGCGGGCGAGGTGCTGTCGCGTGGCGAAGGTGTCAGTTCCGGAGCAACCGGTACCCCAGGAGACCGGCATCGTGCCGGTACCGTCCCGGCCGACGATGTCGGGTCGGCCGTCGCCGTTCTGGTCACCGGCGGCTGCGATCGCGTTGGAGGGTACGGCTGTGGGCTCAGGGGACGACGGGCGCCAGGGGGCTGCGGGTGGGGAGGAGGGAGTTGATGCCTTCGGCGGCGGGGGTGTCGAGGAAGTAGAGGTTCATGATCTGGCCGGCGTCCCTCGTCCAGAAGCGGTGGCCGTCCTGCTCGAGGTCGTCCAGCAGGTAGGTGACCACGAGTCCGTCGGCCCAGTCGTCGTGCACCTCCGCGGTCCATCGCCGTCGACGGCCGTTGACGGTGTAGGAGATCCATGCCTCTCCGGAGGCGAGGCCGACGTGGTCCTCCACGTCGGTGAAGGCGTCGGGGCGGCCGGTGATCCGGCACAGCTCGCGGGCGATCCTCACGTACGCCCCGGGTCCGTGGACGCATTCGGTGTCGAAGTTCCAGGCCCGGTCGCAGAACCAGCGTCCCCAGGGTTCGCGTTCCACTTCCGCGCCGAGCACGGAGAGCAGGAGTTCGTACGGCCTGCGCTCGAAGAGGTCCCTGGGGAGGGAGTACAGCAGGTCGTCGACGGTCCGGTCGGGTGCGAGGGGCAGGCCTAGTTCCGCCAGCCGGGATATCTGCGTTTCGAGTTCGACGAGTTCCACGGCAGCAGATGCTAGTGGTCGCAGCTGACAGCGGGCTCTGACACACCTTCGGTTCAGGTGCTGTGGATTCCCGAGGCCGCCGTCGGCGGCCCTCAGGCAGGTGGCGAAGCGGTACAGCCGGTCACTGCGAAGCGGGCCTTGGCACGGGCGGCGGCGTAGCGGCTCGCCGTAGGGGAATCGACGGCGGACGGCGGGGCGGCCGACACCAGCCCGCGCTAAGCGCGAGAGCAGTGCAGGCCGCCACCCGGTGCGCGTGCCGGTGGTGCATGCGGGACAAGGTCCCTCCTGGGACGGTCGTGGCTTCCACCTGGCGAGTTCCTTTGTCGGTCCGCCGTTCGGTGGTCGTCCTTGCCGGCTCGGAGGGCGACTTCTGTTGCATAGTCGACAGGTGTTGATTAACTTGCCTCACATGATCCGAATCGAATTGTGGGCGGACGTTGTCTGCGCCTGGGCGTACATCGGGAAGCGGCGCGTCGAGGCGGCGCTGCGGGAGTGGGACGGCGAGGAGGTCGAGGTGGTGTGGCGGCCGTTCCGGATCGACCCCATGGCGCCCGCCGAGGCGGCGCCGTTGGCCGAGGTGCTGCAGGACCCGCTGGTCGACGCCGCGCTCCAGCAGTGCGCGCCAGGGCTGTCGGCCGCCGAGAACCGGGTGCGCGTCTCCGAAATCGCCGCGGCCGAGGGGCTCGGGCCGGGGTGGGGCGCCGCGTGGCGGGCCTCGAGCCATGACGCGCACCGGTTGGCCGCCCTCGCCTACGGGCATGGCGGCGCGGCCCTCCAGGACGCCGTGATGGAGGGCGTGCTGCGGGCGCACTTCGTCGAAGGGCGCGACATCAGCCTGGCCGAGACCCTCGACGCGGTGGCGTCGGACGCCGGTTTCGCGGACGGTGGGCGGCTGCTGCGCGGCGGCGGCGCCGAGCAGGAGGTGCGCGAACAGCTGCTGCGCGGCAAGGCGATCGGGGTGACCACCTCCCCCACGCTGGTGGTGCGCACCCAGGCGCTGGCCGGGGCGCACGCCCCGGAGGTGATCGCGGAGTTCGTCTCCGGTGCCGCCGCGGCCGCCGGCGGGCGCGAGCTGCCCGCGGAGGTGGAGCGGCTGCGGCTGGCCGATGCGCTGCTGGACAAGGGCGACCCGCTGGGCTGCCTGACGCTGCTGCGCCCGCTGGTGGAGGACTACCCGCAGGACCGGACCGTGCGGATGCTGGCCGCGCGGGGGTACTTCCACTCCGCGCAACTGGGCAAGGCCCGCGCGGCGCTGGAGTCCCTGGTGGCCGAGGTGCCGGACGACGCCTACGCCCGGCTGATGCTGGGCCGGGTCCTGCAGCGCCAGGGACTTCCGGACCAGGCCGCCCCGCACCTGCGGATCGCGGGCGCGATGGACGCCTCGTACGACAAGACCGGCTGAACCGCCGGAACGGGGGAGGCGCCCCGTCGCGTGCTGCGGCGCGACGGGGCCCGCGCCGTCAGAGGCGTTCGATGATGGTGACGTTGGCCTGTCCGCCGCCCTCGCACATGGTCTGCAGGCCGTAGCGGCCTCCGGTGCGCTCCAGGTGATGCAGCAGCGTGGTCATCAGCCGGGCGCCGGTCGCGCCCAGGGGGTGGCCCAGGGCGATCGCGCCGCCGCAGGGGTTGACCCGGGCCGGGTCGATGGCCACTTCCCGCTGCCAGGCCAGGACCACCGACGCGAAGGCCTCGTTGATCTCCACGGCGTCGATGTCGGACTCGGTGAGCCCGGCGTCGGCGAGCGCCTTCCGGGTGGCCGGGATCGGCGCGCTGAGCATCATGATCGGGTCGTCGCCGAGCACCGTCATGCGGTGGATGCGGGCGCGGGGGGTCAGCCCGTGCTCGCGGACGGCCTCGGGTGAGGCGATCAGCAGCGCGGCCGCGCCGTCGGAGATCTGCGAGGCGGTGGCGGCGGTGATCCGTCCGGCCGGGTCCAGCGTCTTGAGCCGCGCCATCGACTCCAGGGTGGTGTCGCGGCGGGGGCCCTCGTCCACGGCGAGCGCGTGCTCGCCGTCGTCGTACGGGGCGATCTCCGGCTCGAACCAGCCGGCGTCCACGGCTTGGGCGGCGCGCCGGTGGCTGGTGAGCGCGAATTCCTCCATCTCGGCCCGGCTGATGTTCCAGTGGCGGGCCATCAGCTCGGCGGCGTGGAACTGGCTGACGGTCTGGTCGCCGTAGCGCTTGCGCCAGCCGATCGAGCCGGAGTACGGGTCGGGGTGGCCGAACTGGCCGCCGACGGCGGCGGCCGCGGTGAGCGGGATCTGGGACATGTTCTGCACCCCGCCGGCCACGACGAGGCCGGCGAGACCGCTCAGCACTGCGTGCGCCGCGAAGTGCACGGCCTGCTGGGAGGAGCCGCACTGGCGGTCGATGGTGACCCCGGGGACGGACTCGGGCAGGCCCGCGGCCAGCCAGCTGGTGCGGGCGATGTCCCCGGACTGGGAGCCGAGTTGGTCCAGGCAGCCGAACACGACGTCGTCCACGGCCGCCGGGTCGATGCCGGTGCGGTCCATGAGGGCGCCCAGCACGTGGGCGCCGAGGTCGGCCGAGTGCACACCGGCCAGGCCTCCGTTGCGACGGCCGACGGGCGTGCGTACCGCGTCAACGATGTAGGCCTCGGATATTGAGCTCATCTCTGCGTGATCCTCCGTCAAGAAGTGGGATGAATGGGGGTGTTGTGGGCATGGGCCGCCCCGGTCGGGTCCGGCACGACTGTACGACACGTGTCGCTTAACTGACAGGTGTTGCTTTTACGGCATGGGTCGTGGAATCTTGGCCCCATGCCGAACATCTCGAACACCAGAGGCGCCTCGCGCGACCCTCGCGCCCGGCGGACCAGGGCACTGCTTCGGGCCGCCGTCCTGGAACTCTCGATGGAGAAGGACCTGGACGGCATCACCATGGGCGACATCGCCGAACGGGCGGAGGTCAACCGGGCCACGGTCTACCTCCACTACAAGGACCGCGAGGACCTGCTGCTCGACGCCACCGAGAGCACCATGGAAGGCGTCATCGAAGCGGCACGGGCCTGCCGCCTGACCGCCGACGCCCACCGGCTCTCCCAGGCCGCCCCGGTCCATCTGGTCAAGCTCTTCGGCCACATCGACCAGCACCGGGCCGTCTATCGCCGGATGCTCGGCGAGGACGGCAGCCCCCGCTTCGCCGCCCGGCTCGAGCGCCTGCTGGCGCAGGCCTGGTTCGAACAGCTGCTGACCGAGGCCGAACCGGGACGGCTCGACGAGAACGCCCTCCTGGTGCGGGCCCACTTCCTCAGCGGGGCGATGCTGGCCGTCATCGGCCGGTGGACCCGCGGGGACTTCGACACCGAGGACGGCAAGGGCGACATGGGCGTCGAGCGCGTGGCCGAGCTGACCTGGTCCCTGATCACCGGCCGGTCCCTGTGAGCGGGACGGCCGCCGAAGCGGCCACCGCGACCGGACCGGTCCAGATAGCGCCGCAGCCGGTCGCACAGCCCGCCGGGCAGCCGGCCGGGCAGTCCGCTGCGGCCGCGGTGCCCTCGCGGACCTCGGTCCTGGTGGTCCTGGAGAACGAACTGGTGCGCTGCGGCGTGCTCTCGCTGCTGCGCACCGTCCCCTCGGTGGGTCCGGTGTGGGCGTGCAGCGGTCCGGTCGCCGCCCGCGAGCTCCTCGCCGAGCACCGCCCCGACATCGTCCTCTGCCACGGCAGCGGGGAGCCCGCACCCTCGCTGATCAAGGAGGCCGAGTCCTTCGAGGCCCGGGTCCTGCTGCTGCTGGAAGACCTGCGGCTGGAAGCCATCGACGAGGAGGTGATGCTCGCCTCGCACGGTTTCCTGATGCAGGCCGACCTGACCTCCGCCAACCTCAACGAGGCCGTCACCCGGCTGGAGCGCGGCGAGATGCCGCTGCCCGCCGGCCTGGCCCGCTCCCTGATGGTCCGGGTCCGCGGCACGGGCCCGGTGGGCTCACCCCGCAAGATCTCCCTCACTCCCCGCGAACAGCAGGTCCTCTCGCTGCTGGCGCAGGGCCTGAGCAACAAGCAGATCGCCCGACGGCTGACCATCTCCGAGCACGGAGTCAAACGGCACGTCACCAACCTCCTGGCCAAGCTCAACTCGCCCAACCGCACCCTGGCCGTGGCCCTCGCACTCCAGGAGGGCCTGGTCTGACCCGGCAGCGGCGCCCGCCGCCGTCCGTGCGTCCGGGGCCGCCGCCGGCGGTCCGTCCGCCAGCGCCAGCGCCGCCACGTGCCCCGGTCCGGCCGGCAGCAGCACCGTGCGCCAGCGCGTCCCCGCACCGGGCCCGCCTGCCCCGGCCACCCTCCAGCGGCGGACCTCCCCGGCACCGGGGCCGGCCTGCGCCACCAGGCGGCCCATACCGCCGGCAAGCCCGGTCCCCATCGCCTTCAGCACCGCCTCCTTGCACGCCCACCGCTCCACCAGCCCCCGCAGCGCGGCCGGCCCCGACAGGGCCGACCAGCGCTCCAGGTCGGCCGGGTCGAGCACCCGCGCGGCCAGCGCTCGCGGCATCCGCAGCGGCCGTACACCCTCGACGTCCAGGCCCATCGGGCCGTACGCCGAGCAGCCCGCCAGCACCGCACCCCGGGTGTGCGAGAGGCTCAGACACAGCCACGGCGCCTCGGCGGCCACCGGACGCCCCGCCGCGTCCCGGCCGAGCACCACCCGCTCCGGCCGCTGCCCCAGGACCCGGCCCACGCCCAGCCGCAGCAGTGCGTGCGCGGTCACGTACGGGGCGCGGGCCGCCTCGGGCAGGCTCGCGTACCGGGCGCGTTCCCCGGCGGACAGCAGCCCGAGCAGCCCGGCCGCCTTCTCCGGATCCTCCACCGCACGGGCCAGCCAGACCGCCGGCCGGGCCGGTCCCGCGCCCGCCGGTCCCGCGCCCGCCGGCACGGCGTCAGATCGGGCCAAGGCGCACCGCCCCGTCGAGCCGGATGACCTCGCCGTTGAGCATCGGGTTGTCGATGACGTGGGCGACCAGCGAGGCGAACTCCTCGGTCCGGCCCAGCCGGACCGGGTGCGGGGTCTGGGCGGCGAGCGAGGCGCGTGCCTCGTCCGCGAGCCCGGCGACCATGGGCGTGTCGAAGAGACCGGGGGCGATGGTGACCACCCGGATGCCGTGCCGGGCCAGGTCCCGGGCCATCGGCAGGGTCATGCCCGCAACGGCCGCCTTGGAGGCGGCATAGGCGGTCTGGCCCTCCTGGCCCTCGTACGCGGCGATGGACGAGGTGCACACCACCACCCCGCGGTCTCCGCCGACGGGCTCGTTGGCGGCCATCGCGCGGGCGGCCAGGCGCACCGCGTCGAAGGTGCCGAGCAGATTGACCCGCAGTACCCGTTCGAACTGCTCCATCGGCAGCGGTCCCTTGCGGCCCAGGGTGCGGCCGGGCACCGCGATCCCGGCGCAGGTGACCAGCGCGCCCAGGCGGCCCAGGGAAGCGGCGGTCTCGACGGCCCGCGCCACGTCCTCGGTGCGGGTGACGTCGCCCGGCACGAAGACACCCCGCTCCCCCAGGTCGGCGGCCGCCTTCTCGGCCCGTTCGGAGGGGCGGCCCATGAAGACCACCCGGGCCCCGTCGGCGGCCAGCCGCCGGGCCGCGGCCAGCCCCAGGCCCGAAGTTCCACCGGTGACCAGCACCACGTTGTCGTGGATGTCCATGCCCGTTCCTCCTCAGCGCCCGTGCCAGACGGGGGGCCGCCGCTCGGCGAAGGCGAGCATCCCCTCCTCGGCGTCCTGGCTGGCCAGCAGCCGTGTGCAGTACTCGGCATTGAGCGCCCAGAGTGCGTCCTCGGGGGTGCCCGCGGCGGCGGCACGCACCAGGTGCGTGCCGGCCAGGACCGACAGGGGCGCGTTGGCCGAGATCCGCCCGGCCAGGTCCAGGGCCACCTCCAGGGCCCGGCCGGGCGGTGCCAGCCGGTTGACGAGGTACCAGGCGTGGGCCGTCGCGGCGCTGACGGGCTCCCCCGTCAGCACGGCCTCCATCGCGGCGCGGGGCGGCACCAGCCGCGGCAGCCGTACCAGTCCCCCGGCGCCCGCCAGCAGCCCGCGGGCCGCTTCGGGCAGCCCGAAGCGGGCGTCCTCCGCAGCCACCACCAGGTCGCAGGCCAGGGCCAGTTCGGTGCCTCCGCCGAGTGCGGCGCCCTCGACGGCGGCGATCAGCGGCTTGCGCACGGGGTGGTGGACCAGGCCTGCGAAGCCCCACTCCTCGTGGTCGGGGTCGTGCACGGGTTCCCCGGCGGCGAGGGCCTTGAGGTCGGCCCCGGCGCAGAAGACGGGACCGGCCCCGGTCAGTACGCCCACGCGCAGGTCCGGGTCCTCATCCAGCAGGGTCAGCGCGGCACCCAGCTCGCGGGCGAGTACCGAGTCGACGGCGTTGCGGACGGCGGGGCGGTCGAGGGTGAGGACGGCCACCGGGCCGCGCCGCTCGAACCGCACGGTGGACGCGGTCATGCCCGGCCCCCGCTCCACGCGTGCACCCGCCCGCCCGCGGCCCCGAACCGGGCCGAGCGGCGCGCGGAGAAGGCGCTGATCCCCTCCAGAGCGTCGGCGGTGGCCGCCGCCGCGCTGAGGGTGAGCGACTCGTCCTCCAAGTGGTCGGCGAGGGTCCGCGCGAAAGAGGACCGCAGCAGGCGCTTGGTCTGCCCGTACGCCGCGGTGGGGCCGGCGGCGAGCTCCCGGGCCACGTGCAGGGACCGCTCGTGGAGCTGCCCGTCGGGCACGGTCTCGGTGGACAGGCCCCAGCTCTGGGCGTCCTCGGCACTGAGCACATGGCCGAGCAGGGTCATGTGCTGGGCCCTGCGCAGCCCGACCAACCGGGGCAGCAGATGACTGGTGGAGGCGTCGGGGGTCAGCCCCAGGGCGCCGTACGCGGACCGGAAGGTGGCGTTCTCGCCGGTCAGCAGGACATCGGCGAGACAGGCCAGCCCCAGACCCGCACCCGCGACATGCCCCTGGGCGGCCACCACCAGCGGAGCGGGCATCGCGGCGAACCGGCTGAGGGCGGCGTGCAGGTAGCTGGTCACCTCCATCAGGTGGCTGGGCAGGTCCTCGGCCTGCTCGAAGGACTTGAGGTCGCCGCCGACGCAGAAGTGGTCGCCCTCACCGGTGAGCAGCACGGCGCCGCTGGCGGCGGTGCGCTCCAGCAGCGCGGCGCGCAGGAGTTCCTGGGCCAGGCGCAGGTCGATGGCGTTGCGCCGCTCCGGCCGGGCCAGGTGCAGGCGGGTGACGCCGTGCTCCCAGCTGACCTCGATCCGGCGGAACTCCGCTGCGGGGTCGTGGGTCATCGCGCTCCTGTCGTGTCCGGGCCGACGGCGGCCGGTCCGGTGGCGGCGTAGTCGTGGAATCCCCGCCCGGTCTTGCGCCCGTGGTGTCCGGCCGCGACCAGCTCGCCCAGCAGATCCGGCGCCCGGAACACCGGGTTCCCGGTCGCCCGGTACAGGGCGCCCGCCACGTCCTGGAAGACGTCGAGGCCGCTGAGGTCCACGGAGGCGAGGGGGCCCATGGGGTGCCCGAAGCCGAGGTGGCAGGCCCGGTCGAGGTCGGCGGCCGAGCACGTGCCGTCCTCGACCATGCGGATGGCTTCCAGGATCAGTACGGTCAGCAGCCGAGTGGTGATGAAGCCCGGGGTGTCCCGTTCGACCAGCACGCTCTCCTTGCCGATCTCGGCGGCGAAGGCGCCGGCGGCGGCCAGGGCCGACTCGCCGGTGGCGGGACCGCGGACGATCTCGCACAGGCGCATCATCGGGACCGGCGAGAAGAAGTGGGTGCCGACCACGCGTTCGGGGCGGGTGGTGGCGGACGCGATCTCGCCGATGGGGATCCCGGAGGTGTTGGTGGCGAGGAAGGCCGCGTCCTGGCACAGGGCGTCCAGGCGGGCGAACAGCTCCCGCTTGACGGCCGGGTCCTCGGCGACCGATTCGACGACCACGGCGGCCTGCGCACAGTCCTCGAGACGGGTGGTGGCCCCGATGCGGCCGAGCACGGCGGCGGGATCCACCGCGGGGCCGTCCGCCGCACCGGCGCGCCGGGCCAGCCGGCGCAGCGATTCCTCGATGCCGGCGGTGGCCCGGGCCAGGCTGTGCTCGGTGCGGCTGTAGAGGACGACCCGGCGGCCGGCGGCGGCGGCCACCTGGGCCAGTCCGGCGCCCATCGTCCCCGCGCCGACGACGGCGAGGAGGCCCGCGGGGGCTGGTGCCGCGGCGGGGGCCGGGTGCAGGTCGGCGCCGGTCACGGGACGAGGCCGAAGTCTTCGGCACCGGTCCAGCGGATCAGCGTGCCGCCGTGGCTCATGCCCGCGCCGAACGACACGATGACCACGTTGTCCCCGCTCTTGAGGCGGCCGGTGTCCATGGCCTCGCGGAGTACGAGCGGCACCCCCGCCCCGGAGGTGTTGCCGTACTTCTGCACGTTGGTCATGGTCTTCTCGGCGGGCAGCCCGATCCGCTCCATGAGCAGGTGGATCAGGTGGTAGTTGGCCTGGTGGAAGACGATGAGGTCGATGTCGCCGACGGTGATGCCGTTGGTCTTGGCGAGCTCCTCGACGAAGCCGGGGACCCGCTCCAGGGCGAAGTCCCGGACCCCGCGCCCGTGCATGTGGGCGAAGTTGTCGCCGAAGCCGGACTGCTTGGGGCTGCCGTCGTCCCAGGTGCGCTTCTCGCGCTTGACGTACGCGGTCGTGTACGCGGTCGGGTCGCTGCGCAGCAGGGCCGTGCTGACGCCCTTGCCCGCCTCGACGGGTTCGAGCAGGTAGCAGGCCGCGCCGTCGCCGAAGATCACGCCGACGGTGCGGTCCTCCGGGTCGAAGGTCTTGGTGCTGACATCGGCGAGCACCACGGCGACCCGGCGGTACGCGCCGGAGGCCACGTACTTGGCGCCGACGTCCAGGGCCCAGGTGCCGCCCGGGCAGCCGCCCGTGTTGACGTCGAAGCCGGGCACGTCCCGGATGCCGGCCTTGCCCATGATGGCCACGGCTGTGGCCGGGATGAGGTTGTCGGGGGTGTAGGTGCCGCAGATGACGAGGTCGACCGAGTGCGGGCTGACCCCGGCCCGCTCGCACGCGTCGAGCAGGGCCGCGGCGCCGAGGTCGGAGGACCACTCGTCGGGGGCCGACCAGTGGCGGGTGCGCACCCCGATGAACTCGCTGATCCAGGCATCGGTCGTGTCGAGCCGCTTTTCGAGATCCGCGTTGCTGACGACGTGCTCGGGCAGCCGTCCGCCGATCGCCCGGATTCCTACGCCGCGGGGCCTGTCGTATGCCATGGGTTCCATGCGGCCGAGTCTTTCTCCGCGTTCCGGCCCGGGGAAGGAACGTTCCGGCTGTCCCATCGCCACCCACCGGAAGGCCGGTACCTCACCTGCCCGAATGGGCAGGGCAGCCAGCCGCCACGGATGTCCCGCACGAATTCACCGGCGGACCTGGACCTTTGCGCCTGTCCGGGATCCGGGCCTGCTGCCTACAGTTCCGCGGACCGTGGAAGCGCCCTCACAGCGGCGTTTCCCTTGTTCCCGGGAAGAAAGCAGAAATACCCATGACCGTTGCGACCGCCGCTGGTCTCTCCACCCTTTCCCAAGGAGGGCTGAGGATTCCGGTGGGAATCGTCGGCACCGGGTCCCATGTGCCCTCCCAGGTCGTCACCAACGCCGATCTCGTCAGGACCCTGGACACCACTGACGCGTGGATCAGGAGCCGGACCGGGATCGGGGAGCGGCGCTGGCTGGAGGACGGCCGCACCACGTCCGACATGTGCGTGGCGGCCGCCCGGCAGGCGCTGGAGAACAGCGGCCGCTCGGCCGACGAGCTCGACGCCGTGATCGTGGCGACGTTCACCTATGACCAGCCGCTGCCGTCCACCGCGCTGATCGTCAAGGAGGCCCTGGGAGCCCGGCACGCCTTTCCGCTCGACCTGAGCCAGGCGGCCTGCGCGGGCGGCGTGTACGGCATGCTGACCGCCGCCCACCTGCTGCAGAACGACCGCATCCGCAACGTGCTGGTGATCGGCGCCGAGTGCCTGTCCCGGGTCACGGACCCCGAGGACCGCTCGACCCGGGTGTTCTTCGGCGACGCGGCCGGCGCGGTGGTGATGAGCCGGACCGAGCCCGGGTTCGGCCTGCTGTCCTGGGACCTGGACGCGGCCCTGTCGTACGCGGTGGAGATCCCCGCGGGCGGGGCGAGCCTCCCCACCACGGCCGAGACCGTCGCCGCGCGCTCGCAGTACCTGAAGATGGACGGCCGCGCGGTGTGGACCGAGGCCACCAAGCGGCTGCCGCAGAGCATTCTGGCGGCCCTCGGCCAGGCGGGCCTCGAACCCCGGGACATCGACCACTACATGCTCCACCAGGCGAACCTGAACATCGTGCACGAGGCGATGGATGCGCTCGGGGTGGACCGCCGCCGGGCGGAGATCACCGTGGACCGGTACGGCAACACGGGCGCGGCCACCGTGTTCACCGTGCTGCACCAGGCGATGGAGCGCGGCCGGATCACGCCCGGCGACCTGGTGGTGGTCTCGGGCATCGGGGCCGGCTTCATCTGGGGCACCCTGTGCCTGCGGGCGGGGTGAGCGCGGATGTACGCCGTCGTGGCCGAGCGTTCGGTGCCCGGGGACCCGCTCGCGGGGCTGCGCACCGGCCCGTGGCCCGAGCCCGAACCGCGCGAGGGGTGGGTGCGGGTGGAGGTGCGGGCCGCCGCGCTGAACCACCACGACCTGTGGACCCTGCGCGGGGTGGCGGTGCTGCCCGGCCAGCTCCCGGTGGTGCTGGGCAGTGATGCCGCGGGCGTCGACGAGGACGGCCGGGAGGTCATCGTCTATCCGGTGATCGGCGATCCGCTGGCCGGCCGGGGCGACGAAACCCTGGATCCGGCCGTGCAGTTCCTCTCGGTCCAGCAGCCCGGGACCCTCGCCGAGCGGGTCTCCGTCCCGCGCCGCTGTCTGGTGCCCAAGCCCGCCGAGCTCTCCTTCGCGGAGGCGGCGTGTCTGCCCGGCGCGTGGCTGACGGCCTACCGGATGCTCTTCGAGAAGTCGGGTGCCGAGCCCGGCTCGGTGGTCCTCGTCCAGGGCGCCGGCGGCGGCGTGGGCACGGCGGCGGTCTCGCTGGGCCGTGCGGCCGGATACCGGGTGTGGGCGGTCAGCCGGTCCGCCGGCAAGCGGCGGCGCCTGGCGGAGCTGGGCGCCGAACTCGTCCTGGAGCCGGGTGAACGGCTGCCGCACAAGGTGGACGCCGTGCTCGACACCGTCGGCGAGGCGACCTACGCGCAGTCGCTGAAAGCGCTGCGCACCGGCGGGCGGCTGGTGCTGTCCGGGGCCACCACGGGCGGTCTGCCCCCGGCGGACCTGGGCCGGATCTTCGCCAACCAGCTGTCCGTGGTGGGCTCGACCATGGGTACGGCCGACCAGCTGGCGCGGCTGGCGGCGTTCTGCGTGCGCACCGGGGTGCGCCCGGTCGTGGACCGGGTACTGCCGCTCGCCGAGGTTCGGACCGGGCTGGCCGCGATGGACGCCGGCGAGGTGTTCGGCAAGGTGGTCCTCATCCCGTGACCGGGTGCGTACGGTCCTTCCGTACGCACCGGCACGACGCACCGGCACAGACGCGACGGCACAGACGCAACGGCACAGACGCAACGGCCCGGCCCCCGAGGGGGCCGGGCCGAAGTGCGCTGCGGCTGGTGCCGGTTCAGGCCGCGGCGGGAGCCTCCGCCTGAACCGGTGCGGTGGCCGGAGGGGGAGCCGGCACGGCGCGCGGCAGCAGCAGCGCGGGCAGCAGGGTGGCGGCGGTGAAGCCGAAGACCCACCAGAAGGAGGTTCCGAAGGCCTCCGCGAGCGGGGTACCCGCGGCCTTGCCGTCGGTCAGGCCGTTCTGCAGCACGATCGCGGCCACCGCCGTGCCGACCGAACCGCCCAGCCGCTGGAAGATGTTCATGGCGCTGGAGGCACGGGGCATGGCCGCCGGAGCCAGCGACCGGTAAGCAGCGGCCAGGCTCGGCAGCGTCACGACGCCGACGCCGATGCCCCGCCCGATCATGGCCGCGATCAGCAGGCCCTGGTTCGTTCCGCTGTCGATGAGGGCGAAGGGCAGCGTGGCGGTGAGTGTGAGTACCACTCCGGCCAGCGCCAGCAGGCCCGGGCCCATCTTGTCGGTGGCCTTTCCGACCACGGCCATGGCGATGACGTAGCCGATGCCCTGGGGGGCGAGCATCAGGCCCGCCTCGAGCACGGTGTCGCCGCGGTCGAGCTGGAAGTAGAGCGGCAGCAGGAACATGGCGCCGAAGACCGCGGCGTTCAGCGTGAACTGGGTGGCGACGGCCGCGGAGTAGCCGCGGTCCTTCAGCAGCCGCAGGTCGATCAGCGGGGTGGCCCTGGTCCTCAGGGCGTGCGCGGTGAACCCCGCCAGCAGTACGGCACCGGCCACGGTCCAGGGCAGGCTGGCGCCGCCGGTGAAGCCCTCGCTGCCGCTCTCGGCCATGCCGTAGAGCAGCAGGGCGAGTCCGGGGGAGAGCAGCAGCAGGCCGAGCACGTCGAGGCGCTTGTCGGCGGCGGGCCGGTCGGCCGGGAGCTTGATCCAGGCGAGCACGATGGCCGCCAGGCCCACCGGGATGTTGACGAAGAAGATCCAGCGCCAGTCGAGCTGGTCGACGAACACCCCGCCGATCACCGGTCCGATGATCGGCGCGAGCATGGCGGGCACGGACACCACGGCCATCACCCGGCCGAGCCGGGCGGGGCCGGCGGCCCGGGCGAGCATCGCCTGGGCCATCGGCATCACCATGCCGCCGCCCAGGCCCTGGACCACCCGGAAGAGGACCAGGGACTCGACCGACCAGGCCAGGCCGGAGAGCACCGAGCCCACGAGGAAGAGGAACTGGGCGGCCAGCCAGACCCGCTTGGCGCCGAAGCGCTCCATCGCCCAGCCGGACAGCGGCACCACGAGGGAGAGGGCCAGCAGGTAGCCGGTGACGGTCCACTGGATCGAGTCGAGCGTGGCGTCGAACTCCTGGGTGAGGGCCTCGATCGCGACGTTGACGATCGTGCCGTCGAGCAGCGTGGTCACGGCTCCCAGCACCAGCACGCCGCACAGCCACCACAGCTGACCGTCGATGCGGGTGTCCTGCTCCGCCGCCGCGGGCGCAGGTGTGGGTCGGTTCATGACTGGAGTCCCCTCCGTGTGGTCGCGAGCAGAAACTTGGACTGCATCGTCTAGATTTGAATAGTAGACTGGGCCGTCCAGAAATCAAGTCGTTGGTTTCCGACGATCCGACGCCCGGGAGGCGCAGCAGTGGCAACGACCCAGGACAAGGCCGGCAGGGCCCGGCCGCGGCCCCGCCGCACACACGGCGGCCGGGACCGCAGGGCCCAGATCCTCCAGGCGGCGGCCGTGGTGTTCATCCGGGACGGATTCGTGGGCGGCAGCGTCGATGCCATCGCTGCCGAGGCCAAGGTGGCCAAGCAGACCCTCTACAACCACTTCGGCGACCGCCATGCCCTGGTCGCCGAAGTGGTCGCGCAGGCGATGGACCCGCTCACCCCGCAGTTCGACACGGTGGTGCGCGAGACCATCGCCGCCCACGACTGCGCCGACCTGCCGGCCCAGTTCCTGGACTTCGGCCGCCGCTGGGTCCGCCTGATGCTGGGCGGGGAGGGCGCGGCGCTGCGCTGGCGGATCCTCGCCGACGCCCCGCTGGAGCCGTCGCTGCGCGACGCCCTGCGCGGCTTCGACCAGGACGCCGCCGTCCGCGCCATCGCCGAGCAGCTGGCGCTGCTGGGCCGGGCCGGCCGGCTGACCGTGCCGGACCCGGAGGCCGCCGCCCGGCAGCTGCGCGCCCTGCTGATCGGCGAGGCGCAGCTGGAGTCCGTACTGGGTCAGGTGACGTTGGGCGAGCCGGAGATCGCCGCGGTGGTGGAACGCGGCATCGGCATGTTCATGCGGGCGTACGGGGACTGACGGACGCGGGGGCGACCGGCTCGCGGGTGCCCGGTTCCGCGCCGGGGCCGCCGTCCCGCGGACCGCCGGACCGTGCCCCGTCGCCCGTCCGGGGCCGTAGCCGCCGCATCATGGGCTTCTCGATCCAGCGGTACGCCGCCCAGGCCACGGTGGCGCAGAACGCGAGGCAGGCCAGCACCACCGGGCCCACCATCCAGACGGGCAGCGCGTCGTCCTTGTCGGCGAGCACGCCCGCCGCGGCCAGGGCCGGGCGCAGACCGCCCGCGACCAGTGCGAGCAGCAGCAGCTGGAAGACGTACAGGCAGTACGAGATCTCGCCGAGGAACTGCATGCGACGGCCGCGCAGCGGCGACCAGGAGCCGCGCTGGTCCGCCACCGCCAGGGCCGCGATCAGCAACACGAAGGGCAGGAAGGTGCCCGCCTCGTGCTGGAGTCGGGGCGGGAGCGCCTGGTTGAGCAGCCAGCCGCCGGCGCAGAGGGCCAGCGCCGCCGGCACGCCCGGACCGCGCCACTGGCCGCGACGCACCAGCAGGGCCACAGCCACGCCCGCCACGAACTCCACGGCCCGGAAGGCCGGGAAGACGTAGGTGAACCAGTAGGCGAAGGGCCCGCCGACCGGCCCGGTGGGGATGATCTCCTCGGCCGGGTAGGGCAGCTCCACCAGGGCTCCGAGGGTGTACGGCAGCACGAACGCGAGCACCACGGCGGCGCCGGCGACCGCGTACAGCGAGCCGGCCCGCAGGCGCCGCAGCCACAGGAAGACGGCCGGCAGGATCAGGTAGAAGAACGCCTCGCAGCTGAGCGACCAGGTGACCGGGTTGAGCCCGAAGTACACCGACTGGTCGGGGGTCCAGGAGTGCAGCAGGGTCAGGTGCAGCAGCACGTTGGCCGCGCCCGGCACCTGTCCCATGCCCGCGAAGAGCACGAAGGCCAGGACCGTCGAGACGAGGTAGACCGGGTAGATCTTGGCGAACCGGCGCTGCCAGAAGCGGCGGACGCTGTCCTGCTCGGGGCAGTACGTCCAGGCCAGCACGAAGCCGCTCAGGATGAAGAAGCAGCTGACACCGATGGTGCCGGTCCCGAAGAGGAAGTGCAGGACCTCGTCGGCCGGCCCGCGCTCGTCCTCACCCACCCGGGTGCCGAGTCTGAGGGCCGCAACGTGCTCGCCGAAGACCAGGAGGGCGGCCCACCAGCGCAGGCCGGTCAGCGAGTCGAGGCGTCCGCCGCGGCCGAAGACCGGCTCGGTGGCGGGCGGGCCGGGGCGGCCGAGGACGGCGCGCCCGGCAGCTGCGCGTGGGGTGCGCAGGAGACTTGCGAGGCTGAGGGAACTCAACGGAACTACCTCCGGGCAACAAGGGCAGGCATGGAAAGGGCCGTCCGCCACGTGGGGGATGCGCGGCGGACGGCCCGGCAGGGGTGCTCGGACGGGGGCGGCTCAGTTGGAGCCGGCCCCCGCCGGCTGGGGAACGGGCAGCTGCGGCGCGGCCACACCGGCGTCGGTGAAGGCCTTCTGGAACGCGCCGACGGCCTGGGTCACGAACTCGGCGCGGTGCTCCTGCACCCAGGCGCGCGAGGCCTCGAACCCGTCCAGCGATCCGTTGAAGCGGGGCACCACGAAGCGGGCCAGCCGCTCGAAGCTGCGCTTGGTGTTCTCCCGGGAGGCCCAGTCCGCCCCGGTGACCAGCAGCGTGCCGAAGCCGCCGCTGGACTCGTACAGCTCCTCGATGCCCTCGGCGACGTCGTCGGGGCTGCCGACGATCGCCGCGCCGGACTCCACCAGCGCCTCGATCTCCCGGCCCGGCTCGATGCCGAGCGCGTCGACGGGCAGGCCGACGATGTCGCCGAAGTAGCCGCGCAACCACTGGGCCGCGCCTTCGCGCAGGTCCTCCATGGCCTGCGCGCGGGATTCGGCCACGTACACGTTGACCACCAGCCGCCAGTCGGCGCGGCTGACCGTGCGTCCGGCGGCGGCCGCGGCCTCCTCCGCGTAGCTCCACTGACGGCGCAGGTCCGGTGCGGTGCCGCCGGGCCGGGGCGAGGCGAAGGACAGCGGGCTCAGGCCGTGCCGGCCGGCCAGCTGCATGCTGTGCGGGGAGGCGGCGCTGGAGATGGCCACCTCGATGCCCTCGGGGCGGTAGGGCCGGTGCTGGAGACGGGCGTCGCGCAGGGTGAACCAGTCGGTGGTGCGGTTCACCGGTCCCTGCCCGGCCAGCAGTTCGAGGACGGCCTCCAGGGACTCGCCGGTCATCCGGCGCTGTTCGGCCGGGTGGATGCCGAGCATGTGCGCGTCGCCCGGCGCCGAGCCCGCGCCCACCCCGAGCATGATCCGGCCGCGGGTCTGGTGGTCGAGCTGGACGATCCGCGAGGCCACGTGGAAGGGGTGGTGGTAGGGCAGGCTGGTGACACCGGTGCCCAGGCGGATGTGCCGGGTCCGCTCGGCGGCGGCCGCGAGGAAGACCTCCGGCGAGGAGATGGTGCCCCAGCCGCCGGAGTGGTGCTCGCCGATCCAGGCCTCGGCCAGGCACAGCTCGTCCAGCCACTGGACGAGTTCGAGGTCCCGCCACATCTGGAGGGTGGGGTTCTCGCCCGGCGGGTGCAGGGGCGAGATGAAGGCTCCGAAGCCGATCCGCGGCCTGGTCATACGAGGGTCTCCTCAGGGTTCGGGGCGGCGGGCCGGTCGCCGACCAGCCGCTGCCAGATGTGCATGCCGCGCTCGGCCAGCTCGGGGTGGTCGGCGAACACCGTGGCCAGGGCGGCCCGGGCGGCCTCGGGGGTCGTCACCCGGCTGCTGCGCTCCGCGCCGGCGGCGAGGGTCTCGATCAGCAGGTCGTTGACGAGGGTGACCTTGCCGTCGTCGGTCACCCGCGAGCACATCAGCGTGCGTGGGATGGGGGATGCGTTGCGCGGGTCCAGGTAGAGGTCGCAGATGGTGCCGAAGTGCTCGTCGCCACGCGGCTCCAGGGTGAAGCGGTGGACGGGCGCCCACCGGCCGCTGGCCCCCCGGCGCTGCGCGGTGTACTCGGCGCCCTCCCGCAGCACCCGGAAGTCCCAGCCGTTCTCGGTGCGCACGGTGCCGTCGAGTTCCAGCGGCTGTACGGCGGTCAGCTGGGAGTACGCGACGTCCACCAGCCAGTCGGCGCCCTCCAGCCGCACCAGCAGGACCATGTGGTCGCCGGTGTCGGTGTAGGCGCGCTCCTGCGGCAGCCAGGGCCGGGAGGCCAGCGTGGTCACCTGGTGGCCGAGGTCGGTCAGGAGCGCCGCGAAGAGGCGGTTGACCTCCATGCACGCGCCGCCCCGGCCGCGCCGGACCACCTTGTCGAAGACGCTCGGCACGTCGATGCCGGGCCGAATCCCGTCGGGACCGTCCAGCAGCTCGAAGGGGACGGCCCGCACATGGGCCCGGCACAGGGCCCGCAGGACCTCCGGCGTCGGCTCCTGCGGTCCGTCGTACCCGATCCGGTCCAGGTACGCGCGACGCTGTTCGGGGGTGAGGATCACCGGCTCACTCCCCGGCCGGGACGGGCGCGGGCACGGCCGCGGCGAGGGAGGCGCGCAGCTCTGCCTGGCCGAGGGCGAGCGGGGCGAACTCGGGCAGGTGGCCGGCGTCCGTTCCCGCGCCCTGGCCGGAGCGGGCCGCCAGGGCGTCGAGGTGCGCCTCCTGCATGGCCTGGAAGCCCTCGACGAAGGGTCGGCGGACCTCCTCGAAGGCGTGCAGGGCCTCACTGTGGCCGGCCGTCAGCGCCTCGTCGGCGGCCGCCGCGACGCACGCGGCGTCCTGCAGCGAGAGGTTGAGGCCCTGGCCGCCGTAGACGTGCACGCCGTGCGCGCTGTCCCCGACCAGGACGACGTTGCCGCGCACCCAGCACTCGGGGCGCACGATGTGGTGGAGGAACTCGCGGACCTGCGCCCGGTCGGCGGTGTGGGCGCGGATCCAGTCGGCTGCCTGCGGCATGCCCTGGGCGAACCGCTCTGCCAGTGCCTCCAGCGGGCCGTCGACGGCCTCGCCGGCGGTCTCCGGCCCGGTGATCCAGGCGAACAGCAGGGTCCGGTCCGCGATGGGGGTGCCCAGCAGGTAGCCGTCGGCGGTGAAGGCGGCGCGCATCACCGGGCCCCAGGAGTCGGGCAGCGGCAGGCGCAGTTCGGTGTAGCCGCGGCGGTACTCGCGCACCGAGGCCCCGATGCCCGCCAGCTCGCGGACGGCCGAGCGCTTGCCGTCGCTGCCGACGATCAGCGAGGGGTACAGGGTGCGGGTGCCCTCGGCGGCCTCCAGCCGCAGGCCGCGCACCTCGGCGCCGGACCCGGCGCGGGCGGGCAGCTCGTGGACGGTGGCGTCGTAGACGATCTCCACCCCGGGAGTGCCCAGGGCGGCATCGGTCAGCACGTCGCGCAGCCGCAGGATCGAGGTGGGCAGGGCGAACTCCACCGGGGCGCCGGGCAGGTCGGAGTAGGCGTACGCGGCCACGGTGCGACCGCCGGCCGCCACCTCTCCGCCGGTCACGGCGGTGGTGTCCTTCATCAGGTCCGGCAGCAGGCCGAGGGCGTCGAGCACACCGAGGGTGGCGGGCTGGAGGATCGGGCAGATGCCGTTGCCGGGGCCGCCGGGCTCTGGCCGCGCCTGACGCTCGACCAGCAGGACCCTGCGGCCGCGGCGGCCCAGGAGCAGGCCGAGGAGCAGGCCGGCCGGGCCGGCGCCGACGATGACGACCTCGGGATCGGCCGCCGCGCCGGGCTGCGGGAGGGGGCCCGGAACGGCCGTGGACGGTTCAGACATGGGTGCTCTCCACCTCACGCGGCCTGCCCGGGGCAGGCACGGACAGTCGGTCGGCGAGCCGGGGGTAGTCACCGGCCCAGAACAGCAGGGGCTGGGCGGTCCGTCCTTCGTGAACGGTCGTCACCCGGCCCAGGAAAAGGGTGTGGTCGCCGCCCGGGTGGGCGGCCTCGACCTCGCACTCGAACGCCGCGAGCGAACCGGCCGCGAGGGCGGCGCCGTTGTCCCCGGTCCAGGAGCCGAGTCGGCGCCAGGCGTCGGTGCCCCGGGGCCGGTCCGCGGACGCCAGCAGGCCGGCCAGTGGCCGCTGGTCCTCCGCCAGCACGCTGACGGAGAAGTTCTCGCCGGCGGCCAGCCGGGGGTGCATCCGGCCCGCGGTCCGCACGCTCACCAGCAGCAGCAGCGGGTCGAGCGAGACCGATGTGAGCGAATTGGCGGTCATCGCCTCGGTGGTCGGCCCGCTGCCGCAGGCGACCACCGTGACCCCGGTGCAGAACCGCCCCATGGCCCGACGGAATTCC
Organism: Streptomyces sp. NPDC043853; assembly: GCF_056436025.1. Taxonomy (NCBI): domain Bacteria; kingdom Bacillati; phylum Actinomycetota; class Actinomycetes; order Kitasatosporales; family Streptomycetaceae; genus Streptomyces; species Streptomyces sp. NPDC043853. Next base: position 372,007 of record NZ_JBWKDJ010000007.1, on the reverse strand, counting down.
GACCGGTCCGGGGCTGTCCGTTCCTGCTCGATTGCCGAAGTCATGGTGCGCCCGCCTTCGTCTCAGTCATGGGCTCCATCCTTCATTTCGAGAGGAAGGCCACCAGCTCCTTTCGGGTACCCGTTCGGGGTGCACCTCCGGGGCCCACCGGCCGGGCTACCACGTCCAGCCAGCCCTTTTCGCCGCACGGAGGTGGGGGTCCGGACTCCCTTGACCCCTCTCAAAACCGCCGCATAGGTTCCTGGACATCCGCTGCACCGCACCACCGGCAGCGATCCTGCCGAAATTCGGTGCACCGCTGGGGAGCATCAACACCCAGGTGCTCCGCGGATTCGAATTCATCGTCCAGAAAGGGCGGCCATCCCATGTCTCATTCCCTTTCCAGTGGAAGGGAACTACGCCTGAGCAGGCTTTCCCGCCGGGCCGACCAGCGTTATCTGTTCATTCCCCTGGACCACTCCGTCTCGGACGGGCCGGTCGTCGATGCCGATGAATTCGACCACCTGATGGGGTCGCTCGTCGCCGGCGGCGCCGACGCGGTCATCGTCCACAAGGGCCGAGCGCGTTCGATCGCCCCCCGCCACCTGCGGGAGTGCGCCCTGATCGTCCACCTGAGCGCGGGGACGTCCCGGGCCTCCGACGCGCACGCCAAGGTACTGGTGGGCAGCGTGGAGGAGGCCGTACAGCTCGGCGCCGACGCGGTGAGCGTGCACGTCAACGTCGGCTCCGACACCGAGGGCCGCCAGCTGGCCGACCTCGGCGCGGTGGCCGCGGAGTGCTCGCGGTGGGAGATGCCGCTGCTCGCGATGATCTACCCGCGCGGGCCCCGGATCTCCGACCCGCACGACGCCGAACTGCTGGCCCACGTGGTCAACATCGCCGTGGACCTCGGGGCCGACCTCGTCAAGACCTCGGCCGCCGCGCCCATGAGCGCCATGGCCGATGTGGTCGCCAGCTGCCCGGTCCCGGTGCTCGTCGCCGGCGGCGCGCCCAGCGGCCAGCACCTGACGCAGTACGCCCAGTCGGCGGTGGACGCCGGCTGCGCCGGACTCGCCGTCGGCCGCCGGGTTTTCACCGACCCCGACCCCGAGGGCCTGGTCCGTGAGCTCGCCTCGATCGTGCACGCCCCGCGGCAGGCGCCGGTGGGCGTGGCCCTGTCCGTCTCCGAGCTCTACGGGTCGGCTCCCGCGGGCGTCTGACCCGACGCGGGGTCCGTACCCGGCTTCGGCCTCCCGCCTCTCCTCCCCTTCCGCCTCCTCTTCCTAGGGATTCCTGTGAAGTTCGCCTGGATCGACGTCCGTTCCGTCTCCGCCGAGCAGCGTGCGGCGGTCATCGACGCCGCCATCCACGCCCGCGTGGACGGCATCCTCTCCGACGACCCGGAGCTGCTGGCCACCCTGCCGACCACCGTCAAGCGCATTCTCGTGGGCACCGGGGTCCCGGCCGACCAGGGCCTGGACGACCTCATCGTGCTGCACGACGTGTCCGGGCAGTCGGCCCTCGCCGAGCTCCGCGCCCGCCACCAGGCCGGTGACAAGCAGCTCGCCGGCCGGGTCAACGTGATCGACGACCCCACCCTGACGCTGGCCTGTGACACGGCCATCGCCCTCCCCTACACCCTGGTCGAGTTCAAGGACCCGACCAAGATCCCGCTCGAGATCGTCATCGCGGCCGCCGACCGCGCTCCGGGCCAGCTGGTCTGCAAGGCCGCCGACCTGGAAGAGGCCAAGGTCATCATCGACGTGCTGGAGAAGGGCTCCGAGGGCGTGCTGATCGCCCCGAGCAGCGCCAACGACGTCTTCGAGCTCGTCGAGGCCCTCCGGGTGAAGACCCCCGCGCTCGACCTGACCACGCTGACCGTCGACCGCATCGAGCACCTGGGCCTGGGCGACCGCGTCTGCATCGACACCACCTCGCACTTCGAGAAGGACGAGGGCATGCTCATCGGCTCGTACGCGCACGGGTTCATCCTGTGCGTGAGCGAGACGCACCCGCTGCCCTACATGCCCACCCGGCCCTTCCGCATCAACGCCGGCGCCCTGCACTCGTACACCTTCGGGCAGGACAACCGCACGAACTACCTCAGCGAGCTGAAGGCCGGCAGCGCGGTCCTCGCCGTGGGCGCCGACGGCCGCACCCGCCGCATCACAGTCGGGCGGATCAAGCTCGAGTCCCGCCCGCTGCTGAGCATCCACGCCACCTCGCCCGAGGGCGTGCAGGTCAACCTGATCGTCCAGGACGACTGGCACGTGAGGGTGCTGGGCCCGGGCGCCGCGGTGCTCAACGTGACGGAGCTGAAGAACGGCGACAAGGTCCTCGGCCACGTCGCCACCGACAAGCGGCACGTGGGCTGGCCGGTCGGCGAGTTCTGCGTCGAGAAGTGAGCCGGTCCCGCGGGTGCTCCCCGTCCCCGCACGGGGAGCACCCGCGGCGACCCGCCTGAGATCGGAGAGGTCAATGGAGAACGCGCAGCTCAAGAGCTGGATCGCGGACATGCTCCTCCGGCAGCCGGAGGACACGGTCTGGGCCCGGGCCCAGACCGAGGTGACCTGGGGCACCCTGCGCTCGAAGGTCACCCAACTGGAGCGGCTGTTCGAAATCCAGGGCATCAGGCCCGGGTCGACGGTCGCCGTGCAGATGGTGCCCAGCTTCACCTATCTGTGGACCGTACTGGCCCTGTGGTCGCGGGGTGCGCAGGTCATCCTGATGGACCCCAGGCTCACCCGTACCGAAGTGGCCCGGCTGCTCAACCTCTGCGAGCCGCGGTTCATGATCAGCTCCGGTTCTTCCGGCGCGGTCCGCGTCGTCTTCCAGGACGAGTGCGAGGTACAGGTCGAGCTGCGGCGCGGCGGCCACGCCGCGGGCAACACCCACGTGCTGCTGCAGTTCAGCTCCGGCTCGACCGGCTACCCCAAGGTCATCGGCCGCACCGCCGACTCCCTGCTCGCCGAGGTCGACGCCTTCGCCCGGCTTCCGCACATGCCGCAGGCCGGCGAGCGGGTCCTGCTGAGCAACTCGCTGACCCACTCCTTCGGCCTGGTCGGCGGCTTCCTGCACGCGCTGCGGGCCGGCGCGACCCTGGTGTTCACCCCCAACGCCCAGCCCCGCACCCTGCTGTCGACCCTGGTGGACTCACGGGCCGCCGTGCTCTTCGGGGTGCCGTTCCACTTCGAGCTGCTCACCCGGATCGCGGACTGGGAGCCGCTGCCCTCGCTGCGGCTCGCCGTCTCCGGCGGCGAGCTGATCCGCCCCGAGATCTACCGCCAGTTCCACGAGCGGTACGGGGTCCGGATCGGCCAGGCGTACGGCATGACGGAGACCGGAATCATCGCCACTGACCTCACCGGGTCCCTCGAACCCCCGGCCGTGGGACTTCCGGTGCCCGGCACCGAGGTCCGGATCCGCGGCGGCGAGTTGCAGGTCCGCACCGGCTCCTCCCCGTACCTGTACGCCAACGACATCGCCAGCCGCTACGCGGACGGCTGGCTGCGCACCCACGACCTGGCCGGGATCGACCCGGACTCGGGAGTGCTGAGCGTCCGCGGCCGCACCGACTCCCTGGTCGTCATCGGCGGGCTGAAGGTGGACCTGCGTGAGGTCGAGCTGGCCCTGACCGAGCACCCCAACGTCACCGAGGCGGTGGTGCTCTTCAACGAGACCATCGAGGCCTTCGTCGGGGTGACCGGCTCCACCGGCGCCCGAGAGCTCCAGGCCTGGTGCCGCGACCGGCTCAGCCACTTCAAGATCCCGCGCCGCTTCGAGCTCGCCCCGGCGATCCCGCGTACCAGCAACGGCAAGCTGGTCCGCAACCGCGAGCTGCTGGTGGCACGGATGAGCCCGTCGGGTGGCCGCCCCGCCGGTACCGCCGTGGCCGGAGGCATCCGGTGATCATCAAGCCCATGCTGCGCGGCACCCTGTGCGCCAACGCCCATCCCGAGGGCTGTGCGGAGCGGGTGCGCGCCCAGATCCGCCACGTCCGGGAGCGTCCCTCGCTGACCGGCCCCGACCGGCCGCGCAACGTCCTGGTCGTCGGCGGCTCGGCGGGACTGGGCCTGGCCACCCGGATCGCCGCCGCCTTCGGCGCCGGGGCCGCGACCCTGAACGTCTGCCGGGCGACCCCGGGCACCGCCCGGCGCACCGGCACGGCGGGCTGGTACAACACCGCCGCCCTGGAAGCGGAGCTGGCCCGGGCCGGGCTCTACGGGCGGACCGTGCTCGGCGACGCGTACAGCGACGCCGTCAAGGAGCGCACGGCCCAGGTGATCCGGGACGACCTCGGCCAGGTGGACCTGGTCGTGCACAGTCTCGCCGCGCCCCGCCGCACCCACCCGGTGACCGGCCGCACGCACCACTCGGCGCTGAAGACCCTGGACGTCCCCTTCACCGCGAAGACGTACGACGCCGCCACCGGCGAGGTCGGCTCGGCCACGGTGCAGCCGGCCACCGAGCAGGAGATGCGGGACACCGTCGCGGTGATGGGCGGCGAGGACTGGCGGCGCTGGATCGACGCGCTCGGCGCGGCCGGCGCTCTGGCACCGGCCGCGACCACGGTGGCCTTCAGCTACGTCGGCAACGCCGGGCTCGCGCCCACCTACCGAGGCGGCACGCTGGGCCTGGCCAAGGACCACCTCGAAGCCACCGGGCGGGAGCTGGACGCCGGGCTGCGCCCCGGCGGCGGGCGCGCCCTGACCGCGGTGATGCGGGCCATGGTCACCCAGGCCAGCTCGGTCATCCCCGCGCAGACCCTCTACACGGTGATCCTGACCCGGGTGATGCTCGAGATGGGTCTTCAGGAAGGCCCGATCGAGCAGGCCTACCGGCTGCTGACCAAGCGTCTGTACTCGGGCACGGACCACCGGCTGCTGGCCGGGCCGCCGCATCCCACCACGGACCGGCTGGGCCGGCTGCGGCTGGACGACCTGGAGCTGCGGCCGGACGTCCAGGCGGAGGTGGACCGCCGGCTGGCCGAGGCGGCCTCGGAGAACATCGGCCTGCTGGGCGCGCCCTGTGTGTACCGCGCCGAGTCGCTGGCCCTGAACGGCTTCGGCCTGGCGGCGGTCGACTACGAGGCGGACACCGACCCGGTGCGCGAACTCGTCGACGCGGTGCGGGTCGAGGCCCCCCGCCGGACGGTCCCCGCGCCCGGCTGATCCCCGCACCCCGCACCCCTCACCCCCTCACCCTCATCCGCGCTTGCACCCGCACCACCCGCACCACCCGCATCCCCGCAGGCCACTGCCACCCACAAGGAGAAGACCGTGTCCGAGATCCGTTCCTTCGTCATCGGCATCATCAGCGAGATCAACCCGGACGTCACCGAGGAGGTCGCCGACGACCTGCCGCTGGGCCCCGGGGGCCTGGAGCTGGAATCGCTCGCCCTGGTCGAGCTGCTCGTCCAGGTCGAGCACGAGTTCGGCGCGAAGATCGCCGACGAGGACCCGGCCGCCCAGCCGACCGCCACCCTCGGCGAGTTCGTCGCCGCCGTCGGCCAGGCCCGGGACGGCGCGTCCGCAGAGGCGGCGGCGTGATCACCACGGACGAGATCCGGCGGCTCCTGACGCACCACCGGATCGTCCCCGTCGCGTACGAGGAGCTGGGCCCGGACACGCCCCTGACCCTCGACTCGCTCGCCCTGGTCTGGCTCCAGCACGCCCTGGACGAGGACCACGGGATCAGCATCGACCCCTACGGACCGGACCTGGAGTACTTCACCTCGGCCCGCGGGATCCACACGTTCCTGACCCAGCTCACGGAGGGAGCCGGCGATGCCCGTTGACGTCCGGGTGACCGGATACGAGACGTTCACCGCCTTCGGCGCCGGCAGCGACGTGCTGCGCGAACGGGTGTTCGCCGGCCGGCCTGCCTTCGCCCCGATCACCCGCTTCGACACGGCGCGGTTCCGCAACACGTACGGCGCCGTGCACGGCGGCCCCGAGGACGTACCGCGCCAGCTGGAGACCGTACGGGAGTGCGTGTACGGCGCACTGCGCGCCGCCAAGCTCGACCCGCAGGACCTGGACCCGGCGCGCACGGCGGTCCTCCTCGGCACCCAGGGCGACTTCACGGGCCTGCACAGCTTCTGGGCCGACCGGGCCGCCGGCCGGGAGACCCACCCGGCCGAGGTGCACCGCAGCTTCGCGGGCGGCATCCCGGAGGCGATCGCGGCCGAACTGGGCCTCACCGGGCCCCGGTCGGCCTTCATCAACGCCTGCGTCGCCTCCGCCAGCGCCGTGATCCACGCCTGCCGGATGATCGACGCGGGTGTGGTGGACGTCGCGATCGTGGGCGGCGTCTACCTGGTCGACGAGGAGCAGTTCGCCAAGTTCGACTCGGGGCGCACCTTCGCCCGGGACGGGGCGCTGCGGTCCTTCGCGGCCGGCCGCAGCGGCATGCTGCTGGGCGACGGCGCGGCCGCGCTGATCCTCGAGTCGCCCGACCACGCGCTGCGCCGCGGGGCCCGGGCACTGGCCCGGATCCCCGGCTTCGGGGCGGCGGCCGACGCCCACCACGTCGTCCAGCCGCACCCGCAGGGCATCGGCATGGCCCGCGCGGTGAGCCGCGCGCTGGCCTCCTCCGGTGTCCCCGCCGACGGGGTGGCGTACGTGAACGCGCACGGCACCGGCACCCGGCTCAACGACCCGGCCGAGACGGCCGCGCTCCGGGCCGCGTTCGGCGAGCACGCCGAGCGGCTCCTGGTGAGCTCCACCAAGAGCACCACCGGTCACATGCTGGAGGCGACCGGCGCCGTGGAGCTGGCCGTCTGTCTGATGGCGCTGGAGGAGCAGACCGCCCCGCCCACCGCCGGATACGACGAGCCCGACCCGGCCTGCGGCCTGGACTACGTACCGAACGAGGCGCGCGCGGCGCGGCTGCGGCGGGTGCTCTCGCTCAACGCCGGCTTCGGCGGCCTGAACACCGCGATCATCCTGGAGCAGCTGTGAGCGCGAACGCCCTCGCCACCTCGGCGACCGCCACCGCCCTTCGTCCCCGTGTCGTCTCTGCGGCCCGGGTCACCCACCGGACGGACGATCCCGAACTGCCGATGGTGCCCGGGTTCGTGGCCTCGACGTTCAACCCCCTGGTACGCGAGACCGTACGGCGCTGCCTGGGCGAACCCGGCACGCCCGAGAAGCCCAACGGGCTGGTGGGGGCGCACGCCGACACCACCGCCATCCTGCTGGCCACGGTCGCCGGTGATGCCACCACCTCCGACCTGGCCAGCCAGCGGCTGGTCAGCGGGCGGGTGCACAACCCGCTGCTGTTCTTCCAGTCGGTCACCACCTCGATCGTGGGCCACCTCTGCATCGAGTACGGGCTGACCGGTCCGGTCAACTGCATCGCCGCCGACCGTGGCGTCGGCCAGGAGGTGCTGGACGCGGCCGAACTGCTGCTGCGGGACGACACCGTCGAGCAGGTGCTCGTGATCGGGGTGGAACTCGCCGCCAACCCGCGCACCGGGGCCGCGTACGCCCACCTGGCCGCGCAGGGCGAGAGCACCGCACCGCCCACGGACGACCTCGCGGTCGCCCTGCTGCTGCGCCGCTGCGACCGGCCCTCCCCCGCACCCGGTCCGGAAGCTCCCGGTCCCGAGGGCACGGGCCACCTGGCCGGCCTGGCCGCGCTCGCCGACCGCGTGCGGCACTCCCGAGAAGAGGAACGATGAGGCAGTCCCTGGCCGACCTGATGGCCTTCATGACGCCGGAGAAGGCGGCCGAGCAGCTGATCCACAAGCTCGGCATCGACATCACCGAGTGGTCCGCCGAGCGCGTGGTGGGGACCATGCCGGTGGCCGGCAACCTGCAGCCCTTCGGTCTGCTGCACGGCGGTGCCACCGCCGCCCTCGCCGAGACCCTCGGCTCTCTGGCGGCCGGTGCCCATGTGGCGCCGGACGGCATGCTCGTGGGGTTGGAGCTGAACGTGACCCACCACCGGGCGGCGCGCGAAGGCCTGGTCACCGGCGTGTGCGAGCCGCTGCACCAGGGCACCCAGATCGGCACCTACCAGGTGACCGTCACCGACCACCGCGGGCAGCTGGTGTCCACCGCCCGGCTGACCTGCCTGCTGCGCAAGCGTCCGGGGCGCTGAGCGATGACCCCGATCCCCTCCTCCGCCGCCGGCGCGGCCTCCGGCCCGGCAGCCACGCGCGCCGACGGCGACCGGATCCTGCGGGGCAGCCACCTGGTCACCCCCGAGGACGCCGCCGCCTTCCGGGAGCTGTCCGCGGCGGCCGCCGCGAAGCCGCCGGCCGGGGCCGTGCCCGGCACGGTCGCCCCCGCCCAACTGGCCGCCGTGGCCCTGCGGATGTGCGAGCGGCTGCTGGCCCGTGACGGCGGGCGCGAGGGCCTGGTCGCCGTGCACGGCGTGCAGCGGCTGCGCGTGATTCGCCCGGCGGCGCTCGGAGCGCCGCTGCTCTCCACCGCCGAGATCGGCTCGGTCAAGCCGCTGGGCGCCGCCACCGCGACCGAGGTGACCGTGCGGTTCACCGCGGACGGCGCCACCGTGGCCGAATCCGGTGCGCTGCTGGTGCACGGGCCGCCGATCGCCGGCCCGGACCGCCGCCGGCCCGCCCCGGCGGGGCCGGCCGCGGAGCCGGAGGGCTCCTCGTACACGGTCACCCGGGACCTGGTGCGCCGCTATGCCGAGGTCTCCGGGGACCACAATCCGATCCATCTCGCCGCCGATGCGGCTCGCGCGGCCGGCTTCGACGACGTGATCGCGCACGGCATGCTCACCTTCGCCCTGTGCGCCCACTCCCTCGCCGACCGGGTCGGCGAGGAGGAGATCGCCGAACTCCATCTGCGCTTCGCCCGCCCGCTGCACGTGCCCGCCGAGGGCGCGGGGCTGACCGTCGCGCACCGGCCCGCGGCCGGTGCCCCCGGCGCGCTCTCCCTGAGCGCCGCCGACGGCCTCGGCCAGGTCGTCGCGACCGGCCGCGCGACCCTGCGTACCGCCCGATCCGACCGAGGAAACACCCATGCCTGACGACATCCGCATGGTGCAGCTGCTCTCGCCCGAGGGCGAGCGGGTGGCGGACCCCGGTTTCGCCCTGGAGACCACGCCCGGGGAACTGCGCGGCCTCTACCGCGACATGGTCCTCGTACGCCGCTTCGACGGGGAGGCGGCGGCCCTCCAGCGGCAGGGGGAGCTGGGCCTGTGGACCCAGTCCCTCGGCCAGGAGGCCGCCCAGGTCGGCTCCGGGCGGGCGCTGCGCCCCGACGACTACGCCTTCCCCACCTTCCGCGAGCACGGCGTCGCCTGGTGCCGGGGGGTGGACCCGGTCAGCCTGATGGGCATGTTCCGGGGCGTCAACCACGGTGGCTGGGACCCGAACGAGAAGAACTTCCACCTCTACACCATCGTCATCGGGGCCCAGACACTGCACGCGACCGGCTATGCCATGGGCCTGTCCAAGGACGGCGCCGACGCCGCCGTGATCGCCTACTTCGGCGACGGGGCCAGCAGCCAGGGGGATGTGGCCGAGGCCTTCACCTTCGCCTCGGTCTACGACGCGCCGGTGGTGTTCTTCTGCCAGAACAACCAGTGGGCCATCTCCGAGCCCGCCGAACGGCAGTCGCGCGTGCCGCTGCACCGGCGGGCCGACGGGTACGGCTTCCCCGGCGTGCGTGTGGACGGCAACGACGTGCTGGCCTGCCTGGCCGTGACCCGGTGGGCCCTGGAGCGGGCCCGGCAGGGCTCGGGACCGGTGCTGGTCGAGGCGTTCACCTACCGGATGGGGGCGCACAGCACCTCCGACGATCCGGGGCGCTACCGCTCTCGCGCCGAGGAGGAGCGCTGGGCCCGCCGGGACCCGATCGACCGGGTGCGGCGCCACCTGCTGCGACAGGGCTGGGCGGACGATGAGTTCCTGGCCTCGGTCGAGGAGGAGAGCGAGGCCCTGGCCCGGGAGGTGCGCCGGCGGGTGCGCGAGATGCCCGATCCCGACCCTGCGGCGATCTTCCGGCACGTGTACGCCGGGCCGCATCCGCTGGTCGACGAGGAGCGGGCCCAGTACGAGGACTACATCGCGGGATTCGAGACCGCGGACGGAGCGATGTCATGACCCGGGCCACGATCGTCCAGGCGCTCAACTCCGCGCTGCGCTCCTGCCTGGAGGATGATCCCCGCACCCTGGTGATGGGCGAGGACATCGGCGCGCTCGGAGGTGTCTTCCGGGTCACCGACGGGCTCCAGAAGGACTTCGGCGAGGACCGGGTCTTCGACACCCCGCTGGCGGAGTCGGGCATCGTGGGGACCGCGATCGGCCTGGCCCTGCGTGGCTACCGGCCGGTACTGGAGATCCAGTTCGACGGGTTCGTGTATCCGGCCTTCGACCAGATCGTCAGCCAGCTCGCGAAGATGCACGCCCGGGCCCTGGGCACCATCAGGCTGCCGGTGACCGTTCGCATCCCCTACGCCGGCGGCATCGGCGCGGTCGAGCACCACAGCGAGTCCCACGAGGCGCTGTTCGCGCACACCGCCGGACTGCGCGTGGTCACCCCGTCCAACAGCCACGACGCGTACTGGATGCTCCGTCAGGCCGTCGCTTCCGACGACCCGGTGATCTTCCTCGAGCCCAAGCGGCGCTACTGGGACAAGGGCGAGGTGCGCACGGCGGGACCGGGCCGGGGCCTGCACGAGGCCGCCGTGGTGCGGCCCGGCACGGACCTGACCCTGCTCGCGTACGGGCCGATGGTGAGGGTCTGTCTGGACGCGGCCGCCGCCGCCCGGGCCGAGGGGCTCGACCTGGAGGTCGTGGACCTGCGTTCGCTGTCCCCCGTGGACTTCGCGGCCCTTCGCGCGTCCGTGGAGAAGACCCGGCGCGCGGTGGTCGTGCACGAGGCCCCGGTGTTCCTGGGCATGGGCGCGGAGCTCGCGGCCCGGCTGCACGAGTACTGCTTCCACAGCCTCGAGGCCCCCGTCCTGCGCGTCGGCGGATACCACTCCCCCTACCCGCCGTCGCGGGTGGAGGAGGCCTATCTGCCCGACGTCGACCGGGTGCTCGATGCCGTCGACCGCTCCCTGTCCTACTGAAACCGCTTCTCAGACCTGCGAGGAACCCTGCATGACTGCCACCGCCGCGCCCACGTCGCTGATCTTCCGGATGCCCGACGTGGGCGAGGGACTCGTCGAGGCCGAGATCCTCGCCTGGCACGTCGCGGTGGGCGACCCGGTCACCGACGGGCAGACGGTCTGCGAGGTGGAGACGGCCAAGGCCGCGGTCGAACTGCCGATTCCGTACGACGGCACGGTCGCGGAGCTCCTGGCCCCGGCCGGCGCCACCGTCGAGGTCGGTGCCCCCATCATCGCCGTCCGGCCGGCCCTGGCCGGGCAGCCGCGGCCGGAGGCCGAGGGGAAGGAGGAGGGGGAGGCCGAGAGCGAGACCGAGGGCGAGGGCGGGAAGGCCCCCGAGGTGCTGGTCGGGTACGGGCCCCGGCAGGATGCGGGCGCCGCGCGGCCGCGGCGGAAGCGGCGGGCTGCCCGAGCTGCCGAGGCCACCGGAGCCGCCGGAGCCGCCATGGCCGCCGCGCCCTCCGAGGCCTCCGCCTCCGCTGTCGGGGAGGAGCGGCCGCGCGCCAAGCCGCCGGTGCGGCGGCTGGCCAAGGAGCTCGGCGTCGACCTCGCGGCCGTACGGCGCTCGGGCCCCGGAGGGACGGTGACCCGGACCGATGTCCTGGCGGCCGCCGAGGCCGCCGAGGCCGCCGAGGGGCCCACCTGCGGCGGGCCGGCCGCCCCCGTGGCCCGCCCGGGCGAGCGGCGGATCCCGGTCCGCGGGGTGCGCAAGGCGACTGCGAAGGCCATGGTCGCCTCCGCGTTCACCGCGCCGCACGTCACCGAGTTCATCGAGGTGGACATGACCCGCGTCCTCAAACTCGTACGCCGGCTGAAGGACTCCGGCGAAATGGGCGACGTGCGGCCGTCCCCGCTGCTGATGGTGGCCGCCGCCTACCTGGCGGCCGTCCGCCGCCACCCGGAGATCAACGCGTCCTGGGACGAGCCGAACCAGGAGATCGTGGTCAAGGAGGCGGTCAACCTCGGCATCGCCGCCGCCACCGAGCGCGGACTGGTCGTCCCGAACATCAAGGACGCCGGCCGCCTGACCCTGGCCGAACTCGCCGTGGCCCTGGCGGACCTGGTGCGCACCGCCCGGGCCGGCCGCAGCACCCCGGCCGACCTGACCGGCGGCACCACGACCCTCACCAACATCGGGGTCTTCGGCGTCGACGGCGGCACCCCGCTGCTCAACCCGGGCGAGGCCGCGATCCTCGCCTTCGGCGCCGTCCGGCAGAAGCCGTGGGTCCACCGGGGCCGGCTCGCGGTACGCGAGGTGGCCACCCTGTCACTCTCCTTCGACCACCGGCTGGTGGACGGCGAGCTGGGATCGAAGGTGCTCGCCGACACGGCTGCGGCGCTGGAGCGGCCCGAGCGCCTCATGCTGTGGCGGTGAACACAATGCCGCTGACCGTCGTCGACTGCAACGCCCGCTATCGGGATCTGCTCGCCTTCGGCGCGCGCGACCTGGTGGTCGACTTCGACCTGCCCACGCGGCTGGGCCACGACTCGGACGCCGCGTTCTCCTCGGGGCTGGTGGGGCGGGCCGGGGTGGCCGTCGACTCCCTCGATGACATGCGGGTGCTGCTCCGCGGGATCCCGCTGGAACGGGTGGCCGTCTCGATGGCGGCCGGCGCGCCCGCCGCCATGTTGCTCCTGCTCTACCAGCTGGTGGCGGAGGAGCAGGGGGTGGCGCCGCACCTGCTCTCGGGCACCGTGCTGTCCGCGTCCCGGGGGTACGCGCCCAAGGAGGACGCGGTGCGCCGGCTGCAGATCTTCCCGCCCGGTCCCGCCCGGCGGCTGGCCTCGGACCTGCTGGCGTACTGCCGCGACGAGGTGCCCAACTGGCGCACGGCCCCGGCGGTCGTGGCGCCGCCCCAGCCCGGCCCGCGGTGTGCCGGGCCGCTGGCCGAGGCACGGCAGGCCGAACGGATCGCCAAACTGCGTGCCTGGCGCTGCCAGGAACGGGTGGCGGGGGCGCTCGGCCGACTGGCCGCGGTCGCCGGAGGGCGCGGCAACGTGCTGTACCCGATGAAGGCGGCCCTGGCGGCCGGCGCCACGATCGGGGAGGTGTGCGACGCGCTGCGCGCGGTCTGGGGCACGCATCCGCAGGCCGGGCTGCTGCCCGGCCGGACCTGACGCGGCCGCCGGTTCGACGTGCCTGTTCGGGCACGTACGGACGGGTGCCCATCACGGGTGCCCGGTGGGGGGTGTCCGTACAGGCACGTCCTTACGGGGTACCTGTACGGAGCGTCCGTACAGGGTGTCCGCCCGGACCCTGCCGACGGGCTGTCCGGACAGTCAGGGCCGGCGGGCGGCGGGGTCGGGCCGCCAGTCGCGGCACGGCGTGATGTACGTGAGCCGTCAGTCGACCGCGGTGCGGAGCGAGTCCGCGACGCGGCCCCAGGCCCAGCCCGCCCAGGCCTCCGGCCGGCGGCCGGTGTGGAGGATCGGCGCGGTCTGGACCGCGAAGGCCACGCACAGCATCAGCTGGGCGATGTCACCGGGGTCGTGGGCCCCGGAGATCTGGCCGCGGCCCTGCGCCCGGCCGATCAGGATGACGAGGAGCTCCGTCATCTCGCACAGCGGATGGTCCGCCGACCCGGTCTCGAACTCGTCCATCAGCAGCCGGAAGGCCGCCCGCAGCCGGACGTCGTGGTGCAGGCATCCGGCCAGGCCCACGGTGAAGCGCCCCATCGCGAGGAGCGGATCGCCGTCCCGGTCCACGAGCGCGCGCAGGCCGGTGAGTTTGCGGCCGCCGTGGTCCTTCAGCGCCTGGGCGAGCGCCTCCTTGGAGGCGAACCGCCCGTACAGCGCGCCCTTCGTCATGCCGATGCGGTGGCCAATGTCGTGCATCGTGGTGTGCGCGTACCCGCGCAGGGCGAACTCCTCGGCGGCCCCGTCGAGGATGCGTTCGTGGGTGCGTCGTGCCCTGTCCTGTTTCACCGGTGCTCCCCCCTCCTGGTTCCGGCTAAGCGCATCGGACCGCGGGGGTCCACAGGGCCCCGGGCCGGTCGGGCAGCACCGGCCAGCCCTTGTGTGCGGCCTCCCGGCACAGCACGGGGTCGTCTCCCACCGCCACCGGGTTGCCCACGGCCCGCAGCATGCCGAGGTCGCTGTCGTGATCGCCGTACGCGAAGCACTCGCGGGCGTCCAGGCCCCAGGCGGCGAGGCTGGAGGTCACGGCGGCCGCCTTGAGGGGGCCCAGCATCGGGCGGATCAGGGCGCCGGTGAAACGGCCGTCGGGCCCCACCTCCTGCTCGCTGCACACCAGGTGGGCGCCGAGCTCCGCGGCCAGCGGTTCGAGGCAGGCGGCCAGGGAGCCGGAGACGAGCACGATCCGGTCCCCGGCCGCCTGGTGGCGGCGCAGTGCGGCGAGGGTGGCGGCCACCATCGCCCCCCGGCCGCCGCGGAACCCGGCGTACCAGGCCCGGCCGGCGGCGGCCAGCTCGTGGGCGGGCACGCCCGCGAAGAGCCGGAAGTAGGCCCGGTTGGCCTCCTCGCGCGGCAGGTCGAGCAGTTCCTTCAGGACGCGGTCGGCCGCGGGGCGGTCCTCGGAGCGTTCGCGGGAGTGCCAGAAGCGCCAGAACTCCACCATCGTCTTGGCGGCGACCAGCGTCTCGTCCACGTCGAAGAAGGCCGCGCGGTACGGCGCACGGTCCGGAACGGACCCGGTGGCGCGGGCGGCCGGCCCGGCCTGGGCGGTGGCGGCCGGGGCGGTGCCCGCGCCGCCCGCGGGCACCGCGAGGGTGCCGTGGGCGGACACCGTCGCGGGGCGGGAGCCGAGGGCCGGGACGGTCATCGTCCCTCCTCCGCGTCCCGGGCAGCGTTCAGGGCGGCGGCGTACTGGATGCTCGCGGCCTCCATGTCGAGGGCGGCGTGCCCGGTCGCGGCGAGGATGTCCCGCCAGCGCCGTTGCAGTGGGCTGTCCTCCGCCTGGGCACGGCTTCCCGCGGTCCGCATGAGCAGGTCGGCGGCCCCGGCGCACAGCTCGGCGACGCGGGCGAAGTCCCGCGCGTTCTCCGCCACGGCGAGCGAGGTGACCTCCCCGAGGTCCGCCCGGTGCAGGGCGTGGTTCAGCATCAGCCCGGCCGCGTGGAGGTCTGCCGAGGCCCGGGCGGCGGCCTGCCGCTGGGCGGGGGCCTCGGCTGCGGGGCTGCCGTCGGGCCGCCGCCGGGCGGCGGTCAGCTCGTGCCAGTCGCGCAGGGCCTGCCGGGCCGCGCCGAGCGCGGGCGCCGCGAACTGGGCCCCGGCGACCATGGGGTAGGGCACGGCGTGGCAGCGGTCCCGGTCCGGGTCGACCCGCATGAGGTCGGCCAGGGTGAGCGTGCGGTGGGCGGGGACGTGGGCCGCGTCCGCCCGGACCGTGTTGCTGCCGGTGCCGCGCAGGCCGAGGCTGCGCCAGGTGTCGTCGACCTCGATGTCGGCCCGGGGGAGGGCGAAGACGCGGACGGTCCGTCCCTCGCCCTCGCCGGTCCACGAGGCCAGCAGGATCCAATGGGCGTGGTCCACGCCGCTGGCGAGCTGCCACGTGCCGCTGAGCAGCCAGCCGTCCGCGACCTCTTCGGTCCGCCCGGCCGGCGGGACGACGGCGGCGGCGATCCGCTGATCGGGACCGTCGGCCCACAGCTCCCGCTGGCCGGCCTCGGGCAGGTGGGCGGCGAGCCGGGCGTGCGCGGCGTACAGCGCGGCGCACCAGGCCGTGGCGGCGCAGGCCTCGCCCAGTGCTGCCGCGGCCTGGGCGGCCTCCGCGAACGAACCGGCCGTACCGCCCCAGCGCTTGGGCACGAAGTGCCGGGCGAACCCGGCCTCCGTGACGGCGGCGGCCAGCTCGGGGGTCAGTCGCCGCGCGTGCTCGACCTCGGCGGCGTGGCCGCGGGCGAGCACCGCGGCGGCGGAGACGGTCAGACTCATCGGACCGCTCCGTCGGCCGCCGAGGTGGTGATGCCGATGAGCGCAGCGGCCGCGAGGAGCCGTCCGTCCTGCTCGGCGCTGACCCGTACGGCCCGGCGGCCGCGCTCGGCGGGCTCCGGCACGGGTTCCGCGCTGATCTGCACCGGCCGGTCGAGTTCGCCGAAGCCGAAGAACGAGACGGCACTCGATTCCAGGGTCCAGCGCAGCTCCGCGGGTTCCGCTCCGGCGAGCCGCCCGGACGTGAGCGCGGCGGCCTGGGCGAAGGATTCGATGAGCGCCAGGCCGGGGATGTGGTCGCAGCCGTGGTCGAAGTAGACCGGGTGCGTGGTGTCCAGGCGCAGCGGCCAGCTGTCGGGTCCGGTGGCCCGGGCGAGCATCGCGTCGCGGTCGTGCAGCCGTCCGAAGACACCCGGCGGCACGGCGGGTGACGCGAGGTCGGGGGCCGGGCTGCCGGGGCCGGTGTGCGGTGTGGTGCGGAGGCCTGAAGGGAAACGTATCTTCTCGTAGCGCTCGGGGGTCATGGCCTGCCAGCACAGGCCCACCCGGCCCTCGTGCCGACCGTCGACCACGAGTCCGGCCTCCAGCGACATCCCGAACCTGCCGGTACCGGAGGCCTCCGGGGTGCACACCACGTCGATCAGCACGCAGTGCGGACCGGTGTGCCGGGCGGAGCGGGGGGCGGGCGGTTCGAGTTCGTAGTCGACGCCCGTCAGGACGAACGGGTGCACCCGGGGTACGTCGTAGTACACGTGCGAGATGTAGATACCGGTCTGGCGGACGGTCTCCAGCAGCAGCAGCGGGTCGGCCGTACCGGCCGGGCCGATCCCGTTCCCGAAGAGCACGTGGTGCTGCGGCCACTGGGCCGCCACGGTGAACCGGTGCGGACCGGTGCGTACGGCATCCGTCAGGAGGACTTCGGAGACGGCCGCCTTGTGCACGAGGGAACGCGGCACTGCGCGGTCGAACGTCAGCCCGCCGTGCTCAGTCGATCCCCACGCCAAACCCACATCAGGTACGTCGAGTACGGATGCACCAATGATCTCCACTGTCAAATACCCCCGTGAACAAGATGGTTGGGCCGAGGGGCGCAGGGCACACCGACCGGACACGAGCGGACTCCCGGCTCCCACATGATCGAAAATATACCTTCCAGAAGGTATCCTTCAATCCCCACTCGAGATCGCCACGAAAGGACGGGAACGTGATGTCAGAGTCAGGCCCGAGATTCACCGACGGCCGGATCGCCCAGGAGGGACCACCCATTCACCAGGACCGGGCCCGGCTGACCCGACAGCTGATCCTCAAGGTCGCCGCCGAGGAGTTCGCCTCCAAGGGGTTCCGCAGCACGTCGCTGGCGACGGTCGCCCAGCGGGGCGGGATCACGAAGGGCGCGATCTACCACCACTTCGCGAACAAGGAGAACCTCGCCGCCTCCGTGGTGGAGGCGCATTACGCGCTGTGGCCCGCCCTGGTGACGGAGGTTCGGGAATCCCGTCCCCCCACCCCCCTCGACACGGTGGTCGCCCTCCTCGAACGCGTGGCCGAGGTCTTCCGCGACGACCCGCTGGTCCAGGCCAGCACCCGGCTCCAGTTGGAACGCACGGCCATCACCATCCCCCTGCCCACCCCTTTCGTGGGTTGGACGGCGATCCTGACCGAACTGCTCACCGAGGCCGCCCGCGACGGGCAGCTTCGCCCCGGCTGCTCGCCCGAGGCGGTCGCCCGGGTCATCGTCGCCGCGTTCTTCGGCGTCCAGCACATCTCCCACACCCTGAACGAACGCGCCGACATCATCGAGCGCTGGCACGAGGTCAGGGAGATGGTGTTTCCGTCGATCTGCGCCCCGGGAGTCACGATCCAGGGCCTCGCGTAGCGACCTGACCGCGTCCTGCCCCGCCGCACTCCGGGCGAGCCGGGAGCACGGGCGACCGCCACATCCACGGCACGGCGTCGGCATGATGCTCCCGCACCCGGGAGGCGGCGGTCCGGCGCAGGACGCCGGGTGGGCGTGCCCGGCCAGGGACGCCTGCACGGGCGAACGCTCGCCCGCAGGCGCCGTGACGGGGCAAGGATCAACTGCCGGAAGAGTTCGGCGACCGGAGGATTTCGAGCAGGGCCACCGCAATCTTCACGCCGGTGGAAATCGTCAGGGCCTGGAGGAACGGCATACCCATGAGCCACAGAGCCACCATCATGACCGTGAGAACCATGAACGCAGGAAGCACATTGGTTCGCCTGATCACCGTCCTCAGGTGGCCGGCTCTGCTCCGCTGCCGATCCACCGCACGGGTCGGACGCGCGTGGAAGCCTTCCTCTTCGGCTTGCGGCATCGCCCATCCCTTCCCTCGCGCTCTTCTCCGGCAACGAGCCTCGGGCGGGCCCCGGCGGACGGCCACCGCTGCCGCCCGCCCCCGCTGCCATCCGACGTACGGGTTCACCTCATCGGGCCCATCCCTGTCCGTACCGGGCAGGGATGTCGTACCGGTTCGTGGGCGACGACCGTGTGGACCTGCTCGGGGTCTTGCTGCGCGAGTGCCAGGGCACTGGCTGCTCCGCCGCCGGAGCCCACGACCACCGCCGGGCCCGGGTCGATGTGGGCGATGAGCCGGGACGGATCCGCGGCACGCAGCTGCGGCGTCGAGTCCTGCTCGGGGTCGTCGAGAGGTCACTGTCCGCCGAGATAGTCGGTCTGCGAGGCGATCCGGCCCCCACGCAGTTGCAGGACCGAGCAGAAGCCGGCGGTGACAGGCTCTCCTGCGGGAGGAAGGCCCGGGTGCACCCCGGAACTGGTTCCCGCGAAGTCGAATTCGACGGCGATGACGTCTCCGTCGGCGATGATCCGCTTGATGGTGAACTTCCGGTCCGGAACGGCACCGGCGTACTCCTGCAGGTGGCGTACGAAGGCGTCCCGGCCGGTGAAGGCGAGTCCGAAGGGCCCGCACTCGTAGGTGGTGTCGTCGGTGTACAGGTCCCCGAACCGGTCGAAGTCCTGGTCGTTGTAGGCGTTGGCCCACTCGTGTACGAGCTTGCCGCTGTTCATGGTTCTGGTCTTTCTGTTGGCGGAGCCCGGGTCAGGCGGGCGGGCACTCCCGGGGAGGCCGTCTTGGTGAGAGCGGCCGCTGTGAGCGGCTGGGGCTGTCAGCTGGTGCTGCTGATGCAGAAGGGCTGGCCGGAGGGGTCGAGCAGGACGGTCCAGAAGTCCTCGACGACCACGTCCTGGACGACTGGCTGCAACTGGGCCGGAACGCCGCCACCGCGCTTCCGCCGAAGTAGCCCCTCCGCCCCCGACGCGGGCCTTGCGATGGAAGCTCCCGCCGACAAATCGGCTCCGCGGCGCCCGGCACGACACCGTAGGCCGAGGTGGTGATCCACGATGGCGCGATACGGGCCCGGCGCCGGTCGAGACCCGCGAGCACGGGGGCGACCTCCCCGGCCCGGACAGGGGTGGCGGGTTCCTCGGTGGCGACGGCGACGAAGACGGCCCAGGAACCGGAGCCGCCGAACGGAGGGTGTCCCTCCACGGCAGTGAACAGCGTCGCGCCCAGGGACCACAGGTCGGATTCGGCGGTCGCCGGGAGACCGCGCACCTGCTCGGGGGACATGTAGGCCGGGGTTCCCATGAGGGCCCCCGACCGGGTCAGACCGGGCTCGCCCTCCACGGCGGCGATCCCGAAGTCCGTCAGCACCACCCGGTCGCCTTCGAGCAGCACATTGGCGGGCTTGATGTCCCGGTGGGTGACGCCCGTGGCGTGCACGGCGCGCAGCGCGTCCAGGACCTGCCGGCCGATCATGGCCACCCGGGCCGGCGGAAGCGGGCCGTCCGCCTTGATCAGGTCGTCCAGGGAACGGCCGTGGACGAGTTCCATCACGATCCACGGGCGGCCGTCGTCGCCGGCTATCCGGTCGTGGACGGTGATGACACCCGGGTGTTTCAGCCTGGCGGCCGCGCGCGCCTCGCGGTCCAGGCGGTCGATCCAGGCCTTCCGCCGGGAGGCGTCGAGGTCGTCGGGGAGCCGGAGCTCCTTGAGGGCTACCTCCCGGTCGAGTTGCTCGTCGTGGGCCCGCCAGACGGTCCCCATGCCGCCCTGGCCGAGCAGTGCGGCGAACCGGTACCGGCCGACCAGCAGGTGTCCGCGATCGTGAGTCACGACCGGGAACCTAACCCAGCGCGCCCCGCCGTGAGAACGTGCCCCGGCACCTGTACGGTGCCGGGCCCGCGGGTTCACGTTCGGTTCGAGTCGGTCCGTGGTTCCGGTTCGCTCGGCCCTGGGTTCGGGAACGTCTGCGCTTATGCGGCTTCCTCGGTGAACTCATCTTCGAGGTCTGCACCGGGGAAGCCGCTCTCCTCGAACCCCTTGTCCTGCATCAGGCCGCCGGCGAAGCCGCTCATGAGCTCGTCGGGGTCCAGCTCGGTGGCTCCGGCCGGGGCCGTGGGCGCAGTGCCCTCGTTCATCTTGAGGACCAGCCCGAACTTCTTGGGCTTCGCCTTCTCGGCCAGCTCGGCGAGATCGACGTGCACCTCGGCCAGCTCACCGTTCTTGAGCGTGAAGTCGGCCGTGACGGTGGTGTCGGGCAGTTCCTTGAGTTCCTTGTCCGTCGGCAGGTCCATGCCGGGCGGCAGGTCCTTGGCCAGCGAACGGATCTCCCCGACCAGCTCCGTGATCAGCGTGCGGAACGGGGCCGTTGCGGTGATGTGCTCGGTGCCGCCCTTGCCGCCGGCGGTCTTGAAGTCGACCTTGCGGGCGACGACGCCGCGCAGTGCCTCCAGGAGCTTCTTCTGGGTCCTGGCGTCCAGCGACGGCTCCGGTGAAGGCGCCGACGACGGCTTGGTGCCGGGAGCCCGGCCCATCTCCTCGCCGGCCTTCTCCATCTTCTTGGTGTTGTACTTGACCCACTCGCCCTCCAGCACCTTCTTGAGGCCCTTGGCCTCCGGAGGGAGTTGGTCGGTGGGGGGCACGGGGGCGTCCATGGCCTTGGTGAGGGCTTCGACGTCGGACCGGATGTAGGTGTAGTCACCGATGACCCGGTACTCGATGAGATCGCCTTCCGGGGCGCTGACCTTCATGGCCATGCCGACCAAGTCCTTCTCCTCGGACTCGTTGATCGGCTTCTTCGACTCCACCGTGACGGTCATCTTCGCGCCGCTGATCAGCTCGGCAGCCGCGTCGGGGATCTCCTCGCCGGGCTCCGAGCCCGACTCGGCATCCATCTCCTTGAGGGTCTTGGCGTCGACGTCCAAGTCCAGTTCGAAGGAGATCGACTTCTCCTTGCCCAGCTTCTCGAAGGCCCGGTCCAGTTTCTTTCCGGCGGACAGCTGCTCGACCGTGCCACAGGCGGCCGAGCTCACCAGGACGGCGCCAACGACTGCGGTGGCGGTGAGGGTCTTGCGTAGGGCAGTGATGATGCTCTCCTCTTGGGTCCGATCACGGTGCGATCGGTAGGGAGACTCACGGCTCCCTCACAGGGTTGCCCTGCTGTCTCGACGGGGTGGTGCCTGTGCGGGGCACCCCTGACCTGCCTGGGGAGGCTCGTCGAGCTACTCACGGGGCGGTTGAGTAGGTGGGCTCTGCCACCGGGCGGTGCGGGAGCGGAGTCTTGCGTCATGCGCCTCGCTCAGTTCAAACCCGTTCCGTTCGTCCTGCTGTTCGTCGTGTCGGTTGCGGCATGGGCCGCCTGGCTGGGCTGGGACCAGCACCGCGACGTGCACCCCGACGGCTCGGTCAGCGGCCCGTACGAGGCCTGGCAGGTCATCGGGCTGGTGCTGACGCTGCTGGTCCCGGTGTACTGGGCGGCGTCCCGGCGCCACGTCACGGCCGCCGTGCTCGGCACCACGGCCGGCCTGACCACCGCCGCGGGCTTTGACTGGTCGGACGACTCCAGCGGCCTCTTCGTCATCGGCGTGGGCATGGTCCTGGTCGGAAGCCTGGTGGCGACCACCGCCGTCTCCGCTCTGATCGCCTCTCTCACGCGGGACGACCGCAGCAGGTGACGGACGGCGTGGTGCCCCGTGGCCGGCCCGCGCGAGCTGCTCGTCCTGGCGGGGCCCTGGTGGTCGTGCGTTCCTTCGCCAGGACCAGATTGCAGAAGTTCCGCCGCAGACTCGGGTGGTGGGTGCTGGCGGCTCTGGTCGGGGTCATCGCCCTGTCCGTGGTCCTCACCGCCACGGTGGACGGGCCCGTCACGACGGACGGGCCCGACGCCAAGGGCAGCGCCTTCGTCAGCGGGATAGTCGGCGGCCTGACCGTCCTGCTGTCCGGACTCTGCGCGCTGTGCACGGGGGCTTCGATCCACGAGCGTCGCCTGCGCCGACACGGCGTGACCGTCACCGCGGAGCGGACCGACAGGCCGAAGGTGTACCAGTTCGCCGACAGCACCGGCGCGACCCGCTACCTGTCGCACCTGAGCGTCGAGCCGTCCGTCTGGGTGAGTTACGACCCGCAGGACCCGTCGGACGTGCTCGTACCCAGGACTCCGTACACGCGGATCCTCGACACCTTCATGGCGTGGTGCTCCGCCCTCGGCGTGCTCTGCACCGGCCCCATGACGATCTGGCTGATCATCGAGGCGCTCCGCTGACACACCCCCGGGGTTCTCGTCCCCCGACCGCCGCGGCGCCGAACTCCTCGACCAAGGCCGGCTGGTGTCGTCCTGACTGTCTGCTGGTCCGGGGTCCCGGGTGCCCGGACGACAATCGGAGCCTCGGAGGGTTGACGAAGAGGGAGGGCCGTGAGGCACACATTGAACTTGTGGCGGCAACAGCTCGGAGAAGTGCCCGCTTCGGTCTGGCAGCAGACCGATCTACAGGTGCTGATCCTCGCCGACAACGGACTCACGGCCCTCCCGCCGGATATCGGGCGGCTTCACCGGCTGAACACTCTGGACCTGGGCCACAACGCGCTGACGTCAGTGCCCGGGGAACTCGGCAGGCTGACCGGGCTCAGCGGCTGTCTCTACCTGCACGACAACCAGCTGACACGGCTTCCGGACTCTCTGGGAAAGCTGACCCGGTTGCGATACCTCAACGTCGGCGAGAATTCCCTCACCTCATTGCCGGAGACCATCGGTGGGATGAGCGGCCTCATCGAGTTCAGGGCCCAGCACAATCGGCTCGCCACCCTGCCCGATGCCATCGGCAGGCTCCGGAGCCTGCGTGAGCTGTGGCTCCGGGGGAACGCGATCGAGCACGTGCCGATGTCGGCGGCCGACCTGCACGAACTGCGCCACCTGGACCTGCGCGAGAACTCTCTGGACGCAGTGCCGGAGTCACTGGCCGGCCTCCCGCGCTTGCGTCAGATCGACCTGCGGAGCAACCGCCTCCGTCGGCTGCCCGACTGGCTCGCCCTGATGCCGTCCCTGGAGAAGCTGGATCTGCGTTGGAACGAGGTCGATCCCTCGCTACCGCTCGTCAGCGAGTTGGAGCGGCGGGGCTGCGTCGTCCTGACGTGACAGAGCCGGATCCACGGTGCCACCGGCAGCGTGGGTGAATGCCCGGGCCGTGCCGGGCCGGTGGCGCGGCGCACGGCGTGTCCGGATCGGCGGCGGATTCGTCATGGCCGTCAGCCGGTGCGCGACCGACGATGGGGTTTCCCCGGGACTCGTCGCACCGCGAGGAAGCGAATCGTGGGCCTCTGCGCGCACTCGCTTTCCGCTCCTTCGGCGTGCTCCCGCAGACCCCGCAAGACACGAGGAGACATCATGCGTGCCAGGGCAAGGAACATCACTGCGGTGGTGGCCGCCATGACTTCGGTCGCCGTGCTGGCGGCCTGTTCGTCCGGTGCCGAGGCCAAGGAGGTCCGGGAGACCAAGGCGGGTGGCGGCGTCGCCGCAACGTCGGCGGGCCCGGCGACGAAGACAGGCCCGTCCGAGTTCCTGTCCTTTCCCGAACCCGGCCGCACCTGGCGGGAACTCCCGGACTCGGGCGGCGTGAAGTACGCGAATGTGCGGGGCGATCTCGCGGGCAGCGGCAGCTACGAGGCGTTCGTGTCCTTCCCCGCCGGGAAGGACAATCCGCTGCACACCCACGGCCGGGACCTCCCCACCGTCGTGCTCAGGGGCACCTTCTACGCGGACCTCGACGGCAAGCGCGTCCGGTACCCGGCCGGCTCCTACTACCGCCTTCCCGCCGGCAAGCCGCACCTGAGCGGCTGCGAGAAGGGGGAGGACTGCCTTCTCTTCCAGTACCAGGAGGACCACTTCGACCTGGTGCCCGCAGAGCCCGGGCAGTAGGCAGGGCGGGTACGCGGGCGGACCGCCGGGCGCGGGGTCCGTACCGCGCGCCCCCTCACAGGTCGCGCCGCTGGACCCCGGTGATCGCGACTGCGGCCGCGGTGAGGGCCCAGACTCCGTAGACGGTCCAGGCCCCGCCGGTGGACCAGGGGAAGGCGGTCGGGGAGTGGTCGACCTCCGCGAGCCGGAGCCATGCGCGGAAGGGCAGGGCGTGCCCGGCGACAGCCGACCAGCGGCGGCCGTCCGTGAGGACGGTGGGCAGCACGAGGAGGACCAGGACGGACGCGACCATGGTGGTCGCGGTGTGCCTGATGACGGCGCCGAGGGCCAGGCCGGCGAGCGCGCACACCGGCGCGAGAAGGGCGGAGGCCACAACGACGCGCAGGGCGCCCGGGTGGCCGATGGAGACGCCCACGTCCCGGCGGTCGAGAATGGCCTGGGTCAGGGCGAACGAGGTCCCCGCGACGCAGAGGCCGAAGACGGTCGTGACCGCCGTGACGACGGCCGTCTTGGCCGCCATGACCGATCGGCGGGCCGGGACGGCCGCGAAGGTCGTACGGATGGTGCCCGTGCCGAACTCGCCGACGATCACCAGGGCGCCGAGGGCCCCGAGGGCGAGGATCATCACCAGGGCCGCGTTCCCGGTGAAGGCTTCCAGCAGCGGAATCCCGTCCCGGATGAAGTCGGCCCGGTCCGCCGTGCTCCGTTCCATCCAGTGGGTGCAGGTGTCGTAGGCGGTGCCCGCGTTGAAGCCGATGACGGCCAGGGCGGTGGCTCCGTAGGCGATCCAGACCGAGCGCAGGGACCGGAACTTGATCCATTCTGCGGCGACCAGGTCGCGGAAGCGGGGTCGGGGCCCGGAGTCCGGGACGTAGGGTCCGCCGGCGGTCGCGCGCGTGGCCGACGGCGTGTCGGTCGAGGTCATCGGGATCGCCCTCCGGAGTACTGGACGCTGTCGGCGGTGAGGTCCATGAACACTTCTTCCAGGGAGGCGGATCGGGTGCTGAGCTCGCTCAGCGCAACGGCGTGCGTCCGGGCGACCTCGCCGATCCGTTCCGCGGTCAGGCCGGTCACGAGGAGCCGGTCGCCCTCGGCGTGTACTGCCGCGCCCTCGGCCGTCAGCAGCTCCCGCAGGGCGGCCGCATCGTGCGTCCTCACCTGAACGCTCTGCCGGGAGCCGCGGGCCGAGAACTCCGCGAGGCTCTCCGCCGCGATCAGTTCGCCCCGGCCGATGACGATCAGCTGGTCGGCCGTGTGCTCCATCTCGGACATCAGATGGCTGGAGACGAACACGGTGCGGCCCTCGGCGGCGAGCCGCCGGAGCAGGTCGCGCACCCATTTCACGCCTTCCGGGTCCAGGCCGTTGAGGGGTTCGTCGAAGAGCAGCACCGGTGGGTCGCCGAGCAGGGCCGACGCGATGCCGAGCCGCTGTTTCATGCCGAGCGAGTACCCGCCGACGCGCTGCCGGGCGACCTCGGCGAGACCTACCTCCCGCAGCACCTCCCGCACCCGGTGGTGCGGAATGCGGTTGCTGCGGGCCAGGGCGGACAGCTGTGCCAGGGCACTGCGCCCGCCGTGCACGTCCTGTGCGTCGAGAAGGGAGCCGACGTGACGCAGGCCGCGGGGCCGCCGGCGGAAGGGACGGCCCTCGACGGTGACCGTGCCGCCGGTGGGCTCGTGCAGCCCGAGGATCATGCGCAGCGTGGTGCTCTTGCCCGCGCCGTTCGGGCCGAGGAACCCGGTCACCCGCCCCGGCCGCACGGTGAAGGACAGGTCCTTGACGGCCGTCGTGCCGCCGTACCGCTTCGTGAGCTCGTTGACTTCGATCACGGGAACACGGTGCCGGGGTGCGGCCCCGCCCGTCGTCGGACCCTCGCTGACAATCCGCGGCGGCGGGGGTCGACCCTGGTCGTACAGCCCCGGGCGGATGACCGGCCGTACCCGCACTCCTACGATGGCGGGATGTCCGCCTCGCTGCCTCTGCCGCTCCTCAAACGCATTCCGCCGGGCCTGTGGACGGCGCTGGTGTGGTTCGCGGCGGCGGTGCAGCCCATCGTCGAGTACGTGGTGCTGCCGCCGCGGCAGGTGTACTCGCTCAGCTATCCCCGGGACGGCCTGGACTCCTCCGGGGCCCGGGCCCTGCTCGCCCTCGCGTTCCTGCTGGTCCTGGCCGGCAGCGCACTGCTGCGCCGCCGGGCGATTCCGGCGTACGCCCTGGTGATCGCCTGAACGGTGGTCTCGACGGCAGCCTGGCACCAGGACGAGATTCCGCCCACGCAGTTCCTGGGAGTGGATGCCGTCCTGTGCCATGTCGCGGCCACCCGTCCCCGGCGGGCCTCGCTCGCCGCGGCGGCCTCGGCGCTGGGCGTGCTCGCCTGTTACGCCGTCCTGCGCCCCATCGTGGGGGATGACTCCGGCACCGCGCCGGAGCCGTTCGTGGCCCTGACCGTGGTCATCGCCTGGCTCGTCGGCAACTCGGTGTCCCAGGCCCGTGCCCACACCGAGGAGCTGCACGCCAGGGCCTCCGCCCAGGCCGTCACCGCCGAACGCCTGCGCATCGCCCGGGAGATGCACGACACGGTCGCCCACAGCATCGGCATCGTGGCCCTGCAGGCCGGCGCTGCCGCCCGGATCGTCGACACCCAGCCGGCCAAGGCCCGCGAGGCGATGCTCACCGTGGAAAGGGCGGGGCGCGAGACGCTGGCCGGGCTGCGGCGGATGCTCGGCGCGTTGCGCCAGGCGGATGAGGAGGGGAAGCACCCCGGGCACGGCCAGGGACTTGCGCAGCAAGGCCCCCTGCACCTGCAACCCGCCGCCGGCCTGGCGGATGTGGACCGGCTCGCCACGACGGCCACGGCCGCCGGTGTCCGCGTGGAGGTGTCGTGGCGGGGGCGCCGCCGCCCGCTTCCCGCCGACGTCGACCTCGCCGCGTTCCGGATCATCCAGGAGTCGGTGACCAACGTGCTGCGCCACTCGGGTACCGATTCCTGCCGGGTGAGCGTCGATTACCGCGAGGAGGAGCTCGCCATCGAGGTCACCGACCGCGGGAGGGGCGGCGACACCGGCACGGACACCGGCTACGGCCTGGTCGGCATGCGCGAGCGGGTCACCCTGCTGGACGGCGCGTTCAGCGCCGGGCCGCGCCCCGGGGGCGGCTTCGTGGTGGCGGCCCGACTGCCGGTGACGGCCCGACAACCGGTGACGGCCCGGCAGACGGCAGTGACGGAACCGATGACTGGAGCCGAATGACCATCCGTGTCGTACTCGCCGACGACCAGCCCCTGGTCCGCGCCGCCCTGCAGATGGTCATCACCGACACCACGGACATCGAGGTCGTGGGCGAGGCCGGCGACGGCGCCGAAGCGGTCCGGATGACCGGGGAACTCGCCCCGGACGTCGTCGTGATGGACCTGCGCATGCCCGTCATGGACGGCATCGAGGCCACCCGGCTGATCACCACGGGCACGGGCTCCACGCGCGTACTCGTCCTGACGACCTTCGACGACGACGATTACGTGTACGGAGCGCTGCACGCCGGCGCGTCCGGGTTCCTCGTCAAGGACATGGCCTTGGACGACATCCTGGCCGCCGTCCGGATCGTCGCGGCCGGGGACGCCCTCATCGCGCCGAGCGTCACCCGTCGGCTGATCAAGGAGTTCGCCGCCCGCCCGGCGGTGCTGCCGCCACGAGGGGCAGAGCCGGCCGGCATCACCAACCGGGAACGCGAGGTGCTGACGCTCGTCGGCAAGGGCCTGTCCAACGCCGAGATAGCCGACCACCTCTCCATCAGCGTCGCCACCGCCAAGACCTATCTCACCCGGCTGCTCTCCAAGCTCGGCGCCCGCGACCGCGTGCAGCTGGTGATCCTCGCCTACGAAGCGGGCCTGGTGACACCGTCCTCCTCCTGAAACGACGCGAGGTGCCCGGGCCAAGGCCTTCCGCGACACGCTTCAGCAGCGGGCGAGTGTGCCGCTCTTCAGCGTGGACTTCTCGCTGAACAGCCAGCCTTCGGTGGTCGTGCCCTCGATCCGGGCGTAGATCCACTTGTTGCCGTGGGCGTTGTCGACGTAGCAGTGGTAGTAGACCTTCACCCCGGACTTGACCGCGGTCACATAGGAGCACTCGGCGTAGGGCGCGGTGTAGAGGTGGGTGTTCTGGGACACGTAACCGTAGCCGTCGCTGCGGTTGGCGTGGGCCCAGCCGGTGCACGCCGTCGACACCGGGACGGGCTCCTTCACCTTGGCACTGGGCGTGGCCTTCGGCGAGCCGGACGGGGCC
Source organism: Streptomyces sp. NPDC043853 (assembly GCF_056436025.1). Taxonomy (NCBI): domain Bacteria; kingdom Bacillati; phylum Actinomycetota; class Actinomycetes; order Kitasatosporales; family Streptomycetaceae; genus Streptomyces; species Streptomyces sp. NPDC043853. The sequence goes on along the minus strand of NZ_JBWKDJ010000007.1, from coordinate 343,540 downwards.
GCGGCCGACGCGCCGCCGCTGGTCCCGGGCGTCGGAGTGGAGCCTGCCTTCCGGTCCTCGTCCTTCTTGGTGGGGGTGCCGGACGGCTTCTTGCCGGGGCCCATGGACGTCAGGTCTCCCGGGGCGGTCGGGCCGCCCGTGCCGGACAGGTCACCGTCGGCGGGGGTGCTCGCCGTGGGCAGCGCCGTGGTCGACCCGTCGCCGCCCTCGTCGCCCCCCGTGCCCATCAGGGCGTAGGCGACTCCGCCGCAGGTGAGGACGGCAGCGGCGGCCGCCAGCGCGACGACGGTACGGGAACGGGTGCGGCGGCGCTGCGCGTGGACGGTCGTGGTACGGGTCCCGGAACGGCTGCCGTGGCCGGCGGTCATGCCGGGCGCCATGCCCGGCTGCGCTGCGCCCGGCTGCGGCGGTGCGCCGTATCCGTCGCTCGGGGTGGCGGAGGCGGCGGGCTGGGGGATGGGCTGGGGGAACGGCGCGGCGGCGGGACCGAAACCCGGCGGGGTGACGGGCTGGGGGGCGGGCTGGGGGAACGGCGCGGCGAGGGGAGGACCGAAGGCCGGTGGAGTGACGGGCTGGGGCGCAGGTGCCGCCGCGAGGTCCGCCCGCCCGCCCGCGGCGACCGCCTCCAGCATCTCGCGCGCCTGCCCGGCGTCGGGCCGCTGCAGCGGGTCCTTGGCCATCAGCGCCCGCAGCACCGGGGTGAGCGGTCCGGCGCGCCGGGGCTCGGGCAGCGGTTCGCTGACGATCGCCGCCAGCGTGGACCACACCGACGTCCGGCGGAAGGGCGAAGCGCCCTCCACGGCCGCGTACAGCGTCATGCCGAGCGCCCAGATGTCCGACGCGGCACCCGGTACCTGGCCCTGTGCCCGCTCCGGTGGCAGGTAGTCGAGGGAGCCGACGATCTGACCGCTCTGGGTCAGCTTGGCCAGGGCCTCGTCGCCGGCGGTGTCCATGCTGGCGATGCCGAAGTCGGTGAGCACGACCCGGCCTCCCCCAAGGCCTTCGGAACGGGAGGCACCCCCACGCTCGAGGAGTACGTTGCCGGGCTTGACGTCCCGGTGGAGCACCCCGGCCCGGTGTGCCGCGTCGAGCGCGTCCATCAGCTTGGCGCCGATCGCGGCCGCTTCGCGCGGATCCAGTGAACCGCGCTCGGCCAGCACGGCGTCGAGAGAAGGCCCGTCGACCAGCTCCATGACGATGACCGGCAGCCCCTGCTCCTCGACCACGTCGTGCACGGTGACCACACCGCTGTGCCTGATACGGGCGGCGGCCTGTGCCTCCCGCTGCATCCGGACCCGGAGATCGGCCAGTTCGGCAGGTGAGGCGTCGGTGTAGGCCCGCAGGACCTTGACGGCGACCTCGCGGTTCAGCAACTGGTCCACCGCCCGGGCGACCACACCCATGCCACCCCGGCCGATCGTCGCGGTCACGCGGTATCGCCCGCCCAGAACCTCGCCGACCAGATCCGTTCCGTTCGCCCCCGTCACCTGTCACATCCCGTTCGTCACACTGTTCGAAATCCGCCGCGTAGCGGATACCAGGGTAGGGGTTCGCTTATGTGCGAGTGCGCACGGGCCGACCCTCGGCGCGCAGGTGGCACCGCCCAGCAACCGTGCTGATCAAGGCATTTGACCTGCGATCAAGGCACTCGTCATCAGTTGACGGGATGAATCCGTCCCGTTGGTGATCACTGATGAGAAATGGGACCGGAGCGAAGCGCTGATGCCGCGCGTGTTCGTCCCACGATTCCGGGAGCGTGGCCGGCCGCCCACTGTCCTGCGGGGGTTGCCTCGCGTCTGGCCGGAGCTGTTACGAGGCGGCGGGCTTCGGCCGCGACCTCGGCATCGACCTGGGCCACTGCTGCCTCGTCGCCGTCGTCGAGGATGCCGTACGCGTCATCGAGTTCGGCGAGCCGTGCCGTCAGGGGCAGCTCATGTCCGTAACGCTGGTGAAGCCGGAACGTGAGCTCCCAAGGTTTCAGCTCGCCTGCCAGCATGCGTCGTGCGAGCGCTCGCGCGGCGGCTTCTCGACCGGCCTCACCGGCGACCGGATGGAGAACGAGGCCGAGCTCATCGAGCGCTCCGGGGAGCAAGTCGCGAACATCGTAGTTCGCCTCGGCGCGTGTGCAGGCGGCCAGCATCCGCAGTCCGGGGCTGTCGAGTCCGGCGACGAGCGCGTCACAGGCCGCGCTGACGACCTCGCTCGCGGGGATCTCACCCACGCTCCAGAGAGTGGCGCGATCCAGTAGCTTTTCGGCTGCTGCTTCGGTCGACGGCATCTGCCCATGATCCCTTCGCCCGCGGGTCCCGGTCGAACAGGTTCCGCCGGTGTGCTGTTGCTCGACGTTCACTCGTCTGCGCTCCGCTCCTCGCGTTTCACAATCGGCACCAGGGGGAGGGATCCACACGGCGTCGAGGCGAGCAGCCTCGGATGAGAGAAAGGGCGCCGGGTTATGCCTCAGCAGGGGACCGTGAAATGGTTCAACGCGGAGAAAGGGTTCGGATTCATCGCCGTGGACGGCGGCGGACCGGACGTGTTCGTGCACTTCAGCGCGATCGAGAGCGGCGGCGGCTACAGGTCTCTGGATGAGAACCAGCGGGTCGAGTTCGACGTGACCCAGGGCCAGAGAGGTCCGCAGGCGGAACACGTCCGCCCCCTCTGACACGGCCGGCCAGGCCCGCGGGAGCGGGCCTGACGGCCCTGGAGCCGAAGGGCCCGGGGGTGGAAGCGAAGCGGACACCCCCGACGGCGCGGTTTACGAGTACGTGGGCGGCTGAGGACGCCGCTCCCCCGGAACGGTCGGAAGGAACGTTGCTCCGGGTGGGGGATTCGGGTCGGCGGGGCGGCTCGGATTCTGTCGTCCGGCTTCGGGGACGGCGAGCATGGCGGACGGTCCGCCGCCTGTCCCCCACCCCTCGTCCAGGGCAACGGAGACGCCTTGTCATCATCCGACCGTGTCCGGCTCGATCCCCGGGGCAGGCTGGTGCTGTCCGCGCTGGTACTGATCACGTTCGTCGGGTCGTTGGATTCGACCATTCTCGCCACCGCCCTGCCGACCATCGCCTCTGACCTGGGTGACCTCCAGCACCTGTCGTGGGTGGTGACCTCCTACCTGCTCGCGGTCACGAGTTCGGCCCTGATCTGGGGCAAGTTGGGGGACCTCCTCGGCCGCAAGCCCGTGTTGCAGACGGCGCTCGGGTTCTTCCTCATCGGATCGGTCCTGTGCTCGCGGGCGCAGGACATGCCCGAACTGATCTGCTTCCGGGCCCTCCAGGGCATCGGCGGCGGCGGGATGTGGGTCATTCCGCAGGCCGTGCTCACCGGTCTCGTCGGTCCCCGGGACCGCGGCCGCTACCAGGTGTTCGTCGCGGGGGCCGGGGCCTCGGCCTGCGTGCTGGGGCCGCTGGTGGGCGGGCTGCTGGTGGAGCACGGGTCGTGGCGGTGGGCCTTCTACCTGAACGTGCCGATCGGGCTGGCGGTCATGGCGGTGCTCGCCTTCTGCCTGCGTCACGAGCGGCCCGCGGAGCGGCCCCGGATCGATTACTGGGGGAGCCTGCTGATCGCCTGCTGTGCGGCCGGGGTCACCCTGTCGGTCACCTGGGGCGGGGTCGTCTTCGCCTGGTTCTCCACGCCGATACTCGTGTTGTTCGCCGCGGTCGCGGTCCTGTTGGTGCTGGTCTGGCGGGTCGAACGCAGTCATCCCGAACCGCTGTTGCCCTCCCGGGTGGTGCGCGAGCGCGTCTTCCGCATCGTGGTCGCGCTGTCCTTCCTCTTCTGGGTCGTCCAGTCGGGCACCGTGAACTACCTGCCCCTGTTCTTCCAGGTGGTCATGGGGACGTCGCCGACCGTGTCGGGCATGCTGCTGCTCCCCATGTCCCTCAGCGGGCTGCTCGCCTACACCGTCAGCGGCCAGGCCATCTCGCGTACGGGCCGCTACCGTCACTTTCCCGTGATCGGGGCCCTGCTGATCATCGCCGGGCTGCTGCTGTGCGTCCTCCTGCCCGAGGACGCCTCCCCGCTGCTCTACGGTGCGGCGCTGGTGGTGCTGGGGCTGGGGTTCGGGCTCGTCTCCCAGATCGCCCTGATCGCCGCGCAGAGTGCGTGCGCGTACCAGGACGTGGGCGTCGTGACCTCCGGGGTTATCTTCTTCCGGAACCTGGGCAGCGCCTTCGGCGCGGCGCTCTTCGGGTCGGTCCTCAACCGGAGACTCGTCGAGCACCTGGAGCACGGGATCGACGCGGGCGAGTTCACGGCCGCCGAGTCCGGCTCCATCCGCAGGGGCGAACCCCTCACCGTGGAGAGCCTGGACCCGGCCGCCCGGGAGGCGTACGTCGGGGGCTACGAGATGGCCGTCGACGAGGTGTTCCTCACCGGTCTGGCGGTGTCCCTGCTGGTTCTGGCGCTGGCCTGCGCGCTGCCGGCCGTTCCGCTGCGGCGGACGATGACGGCCACGGGTGTGCGGAAGGACACCACGGTGATTCCCTCGCTCCCCGTCGGCGACGACCACGTGCGCAAGGCCCTGGAGGATCTGGCCCGGGGCGGGCTCCAGCCGGTGCGGCTCCGGGCCGAGGCACAGGCCCGGAGCCACGGGATCTCCCTCGACGAGGTCTGGCTGCTGTGCGTGGTCGCCCACAGCGGCACGGTCGAGGCGGGGCACATCACCGAGGTCATGAGCATCTCCCGGCGGACGATGCACGCCCGGCTGCGGTCCCTGCGGTCCAGCGGGCTGCTGTACGCCGGTGGCCGGGAGTCCGGGCCGACCCCGTTGGGCGGTGACCTCGTGGCGGACCTCTCCGGCGCGCTGCGCGAACAGCTCGAACCGCTCCCGCGCGGGGCGGCTCACGCGGATCCGGCGCCGTCGACCGTCGACCTCCGGCCCTATGCGTTGGAGATCCTGGCGGAGGGGTCGCCCTTCGGGCCTCGGCGCGGGTCGGGCTGAATGGGGCGGCAGCGGTAAGGAGAATCCGTGGCCGTCGTGCTCCGTGCTCACGGCGGGCAGCCGGCCGGGGCTCGGTCAGCGACCGAAGCGACCGGGATCCCGATGTGCCGGCCTCTGGGCGGGGAGCCGCTCCCGCCGGCCTGTGCGGCGCCCCGTACGTCTTCGGACTGACGATCCTCACCGAACGGTGGCGGGAGCAGCCGGATGGCCTGACGGCGCGGCAGCCGGCGGGCCCGGTTGCTCCGGCTCTCGCTGCACACCACCTGGCGGGCGGCCCCGATCACGCGTGGGGGGAGGCAGTGCGGCGCCGGGTTTCCGCGAGGTGGAGGTCCACGTACGCGGTGAGGCTCACTGCGTCCCTCGCCTTGCCGGCCTGGAAGGTGATGCGGCGGAGGAGACGCACGTCGTCGAGCGTGACGCCTTCGCGTGCGAGGACGAACACGAGGGCGAGGAATGCGGAGCGGGCGTTCCCGTCGTCGAAGGGGTGGAAGAAGCACACGTCGAGGTAGGCGCGGGCGGCGCGGGCGGGCAGGGGGAGCGGCGCGCCGTTGTCCTTGGCGCTCTCGGCCAGGCAGGCGTCGAGGCGGGCCCGGGTGTCCGGGGCGATGCCGTAGCGCTCGCGGCCGCGTTTGGCGAAGGCGGGCAGGGTGCGGAACTCGGGCGGCTGGGGCGTGTCCAGAACGTGCTGCTGCCAGGTCTGGAGGAGTGCGAAGTCGAGCGGGGCGTTTCGCGCCGCGTCGGTCCGGAGCCGTTCCAGTGCCGCGAGCAGGCCCTCGGCACGGGCCGGGTCCAGGGCGCCGTCGAAGGCACGGATGTCCTCGGCCGCGCCGTCGTGCGACGGTGTCACCGGTCCTTCCCCGCCACGGTCGGGGGCATCGTGCCAAGGCACGTTCTCCCGTGTGCCGAGCCACCGTGCCAGGTGGTCGACGGGCGGCTGGGCGGACCGCGCCGGGCGGCCGGCCGGCGGCAGCCCCTGCGCGAGGCGCTCGGCGACGTCGCCGATCAGCACGGTGTCAGGGCTGGTCCAGCTGTGGAAGCGTCCGCCGATCGCCTCGTCGGCCAGGTCCTGAGCCGTCTCCGGTGCGATTCCCCATCGGCTGAGGAACCAGGTGAGCACCTGTCGGCAGTGCGCGTACCAGCCGCTGCCGCTGCCGCAGCCGGTGCGGTCGACGACCTGCAGGATCAGGTTCCGGGCGGAGGCCTCCCACAGGATCCGCTGGTCCTCGATCCCGGAGGGATCCAGCGGATACGCCTCGAACCGTGCGGCGAGGCTCTCGAGCCAGGCCCGCCATTCGCGCAGCGCGGCGACGACCCGATCGAGGGTCTCCTCCGGGCCGGTGATCGAGTCCCGCGGGCAGCACCAGCTCCCGACGGGCCCGCCGTCGAAGTCGCCTTCGTCGTGCGCCCAGCGCCAGCCCGCGGCCCAGCGGCCGTATCGCTCCATCAGCGCGTAGGACATGGCAGCCGCCCAGAGTGTGCCCTCGTCCTCACTCCAGGCGCTCATCTCCGCGTCACCGCGGGGGACGTCGGGGCGGGCCGGTACGTGCCGGGCCGGACCGAGCGAGCGCACCACGCGCGCCGCCGCCGCGCTGTCGAAAGGGTGGCCTGCGGGATCCACGTCGTCCCAGGTCAGAAGGCGAGGCCAGAGCTCGGATAGCACCGCGCAAGAGTGCCACGCGCCCTGCGTGGACGGGCAAGTGGTTTACCGCTGCCCGCGCTGGACGGACTGACTCACTGTCATCGGCCTGACTGGGCCGGGCGCGGGATCACGTGCCCTCGCGTGTGCGGGCGAGGGTGGTGGTCAGGACGGCGGCCGCGAGGATGGCGACGGTGGCGGCGAACGCGGTGCCGGTCGTGGTCAGGCCGTGGGTCCGCGCGAGGAGGCCGACGCCTACGGCGGGCGCGGCGAGCATCGCGTAGAGGATGACGAAGAAGGCGGCGACCGCCTCGCCGCGGTGTTCGGGGGCCACCGAGGTGGCGATGCGTGTGACGCCGGACGTGAGGGCGGCGCCGGTGGCCAGGCCGGTGAGCAGGGCGGCGGCGATCAGGGGCGCGAGGTGCCTGCCGAGCAGGGCGGCGGCGATGAGTGCCGCCGCCGCGATGAGGCCGCAGCATGCCGCCGGGAGTGCGGCGCGCGTACCGAGGCCGCCGGCGCCGGCCAGGAGTTGGCCGACGCCGGTGGCCAGGAACGCGAGTGCCACCATCGTTCCCGCTGCGGCGGGGGCGTGGATCCGCACCTCGGCGAGGAAGGGGCCGCTGACCGAGGCGAACACGCCGAGGACGGCGAAGCCGGAGCCCGCGACCAGGGCGGAGCGCAGGAAGGTGCCCCGGATGGCGGCGGGAACGCGCAGCCGCTGGACGGCCAGGGTCACCCGGCCGGTGGGCTTGACCGTTTCCGGGACGACGGCGAGACCGATCAGTGCGACGACCGCGAGGGCGCCCTGGCCGGCCCACAGGATGCGCAGGGGTGCCGGCGCGTACTGGGCCGCCGCGCCGGCGAGCAGGGTGCCGCAGGCCAGGCCGCCCATGTTCGCGGCGAGGGCGAGGGTTCCCGCCCGGGCCCGGCGCGCGGCCGGGGCGAGCTCGGTGAGTCCGGCCGTGGCCGCTGTCGTCATGAGGGCCGCGGACAGCCCTGACAGGACGCGGCCAGCCAGGAGCGCGGGCAGGCTCCGGGCCAGGAGGAACAGCACGGCGGCGGCGATGGACAGCAGCAGGGCCGCGGCCTGCACCGGGCGCCGGCCGAGCTGATCGGCGAACCTGCCCAGGACGAGGAGTCCGCCGACCACACCGCACGCGTAGACCGCGAAGACGCCCGTGGCCGCGGCCGGGGAGAACCCGAAGGCCCGCTCGTACAGCGGATAGAGCGGGGTCGGCACGGTGGTGCCGACCATCGTGATCCAGAAGGCGAACGCCACGGCCGCGGTGGCCAGGCGCCTTCGGCGGCCCGGAAGCCGGACGGGCCGGGCCCCGGCGTCGACGGAGGTCATGGCCGCCCATTGTCGGCGCACGGCCGGTACGGCCCCGTGGGGCCTCGCCCGGTCGGGGCGCGTTCCCGGTTCGACTCCGCCGATGTTCACCCGTCCGGCGCAGTGCGGGCGTCCGGCGGGAGCGGCGGCCCGACCGTGCCCGGGACGGGCCGGAAGGGGGTCCGGGGCCGTCCGGCGGACCGGCTTCCGGGAGGCGGTGGTGCTTTCGCCTGATCCAGGATCAAGGGTGCGCACCGCACCCGCCGCCGCGTACGGGGCGCACTGCGACGCGACGCAATGCGAAGCGAAGCGACGTGATGCGACGTGGTGCGACGTGGTGCGACGCGACGTGATGCGGGCGCACCGACGACGCCGGGCAGCGCCAACCGGGTGCTCCACCCGCGCGCGGCGAACCCGGCACCCCACTACGGACCGAAGGGGATACAGCCATGGAAGCTTTCTCCCTGACCCGGGCCGAACGAGCGCTGCTGCCGTCGGCCGACGACGTCCGCTTCTACCAGGAGCACGGCTGGTACCTCTCCGAGCCGCTGCTCTCCCCCGGCGAACTCGCCGAGGTAGACCGGAGCAACGAGCGCTTCTACGCCGGCCACCGAGACCGCGCCCTGCCGAAGAAGCCGCCCCGGGAGGAGTACTGGGAGCCCGGCCACGGGGAGGTACTGCGGCACAACGACTTCATCTGCTACGAGAACCTCACCGCGCGGCGCATCCTGTGCAAGCCGCTCGTCGCCGCCGTGGCCGCCCGTCTGATGGGCACCGACCAGGTGCGGCTGTGGACGAGCACGCTCACGCTCAAGCCGCCGCAGCCGCAGGAGCCGACCAATGTCGTGCCCTGGCACACGGACCGCCACCACTGGCAGATGTGCACGTCCGACAGTCTGCTCACCGCCTTCATCCCGCTGCACGCGTGTGACGAGAGTTTCGGCACCCTGACCGTGATCGACGGCAGCCACCGGTGGGAGGAACTGCCGCTCCCGGACAGCACCAGCCTCCACTTCGCCCAGCGCGACGCCGAGGAACTGGAGGGCATGCTGCACGCCACCGCGCACCACAACGGCACGCGCGCGGAGGCCGTCCCGATCTCCATAGGCACCGGCCAGGTCAGCTTCCACCACTGCCGCACCTATCACGGCAGCGGGCCCAACGTCAGCGGCCTACCGCGCCGGGTGGTCACCGTGCGCTTCCAGGACCGGGACAACCGCTGGCGGCCGTACCCGCTGAGCGACGGGCGTCTGGCCACGCACAACATGAACGACCTGGTCCGGCGTACGGACGAGGGTCATCCCGACTACGCGGACCCGGAGTTCTGCCCGGTGCTGTACGAGGACCGGTCCTGACCCGGCGACCTGAACCAGCCCGGTGGTCGTGAACCACCCACGACCCGAGGCTTCATCACCTCATCACCTGATCACCCCATCACCGCATCGCCTCATCACCTCATCGACCATGAAACGGGGACGGACCGTGGCGCTGTTCGACCTATCCGCCGAGGAACTGAAGGACTACCGGCCCGCCCGCGACGAACCGGAGGACTTCGACCGGTTCTGGGACACGACGCTGGCAGCCGCGGACGCGGCCCCCGTCGACGCCGCCTTCGTTCCGCATCCCACCGCGCTCAAGCTCCTGGAGGTCTACGACGTCTCCTTCACCGGGTGGGGCGGGCAGCGCGTCTCCGGCTGGCTGCTGCTGCCCGCGGACGCCCCTGGCCCGTTGCCGTGCGTCGTCGAGTACGTGGGCTACAACGCCGGCCGCGGTCTGCCCCACGAATGGCTGCTGTGGGCCGCCGCCGGCTACGCCCACTTCGTGATGGACAACCGGGGTCAGGGGTCCGGGTGGCGGACGGGGGACACCCCCGACAACGGCGCCGGGGGCGATCCCTCCCACCCCGGGTTCATGACGCAGGGCGTCCTCGACCCCGAGGACTACTACTACCGCCGCCTGTACACCGACGCGGTGCGCGCCGTCACCGCGGCCCGCTGCGCCCCGCGGGTCGACCCCGCCCGGGTGATCGTGGCCGGGAGCAGCCAGGGCGGGGGGCTGGCCATCGTCGCGGGGGCCCTGGTCCCGGACGTCGCGGCCGTGATGGCCGACGTACCGTTCCTGTGCCACTTCAGCCGCGGTGCCGAGGTCACCGACGAGGCCCCGTTCCGGGAGATCGCCGCCTACTGCCGTGCCCACCGCGACAAGGTCGACCGGGTGTTCCGCACCTTGTCCTACTTCGACTGCGTGAACTTCGCGGCACGCTCGCGGGCGCCGGGCCTGTTCTCGGTCGGCCTCATGGACCAGATCACCCCGCCCTCCACCGTGTACGCCGCGCACAACCACTACGGCGGGCACAAGGAGATCCACGTCTATCCCTACAACGCGCACGAGGGCGGCGGCCCCCACCACCAGGTGGCGCAGCTCGCCTTCCTCGGGAAGGTGCTGGGGGCCTGAGCACACCGGACGCACCATCGGTCGCGGTGGGGTCCTGCCGCGTCTGCCGGCCGGTCGGCAGTCGCGGCAGTCGCGGCAGTACTGCAGGACTGCAGGCCCGCGCCTACTTCCTGCTGACCAGCAGCCCGACCGTCAGACCGCTGAGGGACTCGGTGCCGTAGGGGGTGTACTTCGTCCGCAGCGCCATGGCCTGGCGCTTGGGGATTTCCGCCAGCACGTCGGTGTTGCCGCCGGGCACCACGACCCAGACCCGGCTCTCCTTCCCGAGACACCGGACGGGCTGCGAGCAGTAGACGGGAAAGAGCTCGTTGTTGTCGGCCGCCGACTTGTCGAGGAACACCTCGCGCAGTTTCGTCCCGGGCTTGAGGTAGTAGCCGACTCCCCGGTCCAGCATCCAGGGGGCGCCCCGCACGTACACCACCGCGTCCCCGGGCCGGTAGTACTTCTCGATGGTCCGGGCCGCCCCGGCGTAGTCGGCGGCGTGCGGCACGTCGTGCTCGTAGGGACTTCTGACGCTGCGCTGATCGGGCAGTACCAGCAGCGCGACCACGGTCAGGACCACGGCCGCGGCCGCCCGGGACCGCGTCGCCGTGGCGAGCCCGGCCCCCGCGAGCAGTGCCCAGGCCGGCACGGTGAACAGGGCGTACTGGTAACGGAAGTAGGAGACCTCGCCGTGCGAGGCCATCCACAGGACGAGCGGGGGGAGCACGGCGACGGCGAAGCAGAGCAGCACGCCCTCGCGCCCCTCCCGCCATGCCAGCGCCGCGAGCGCGACGACCACTCCGGTGCCCAGGGCGGAAGCGAACAGCTGGGGCCAGATCTGGACCAGGCCCCAGGCGTCAGGCTCCGGGATCCAGAAGATCTGGCGGGACACCTGCGACCGGCCGAGCACGACCACGGGCAGGACGCACAGGGCGGCGGCCGATGCCGCGATGAGGAAGGACCACAGGCTGCGGCCCTCGCGGCGGGCCCGCAGGACCGCCGCGGGAGCGTGACACAGCACGAGCGTGAGCGCGATCAGGTGCAGCAGCCCGAGGACGACCAGGCACAGTGCGTACGCCGCCCACAGCGCCGCCCGCGCGAGGGGCCGGCGGGACTCCGAGGCGGCCCCGTCCAGCGCCTTGATCAGCAGGTACGTCGCCAGGGTCGCGAACAGCATGACCAGTGCGTAGCTGCGTGCCTCCTGGGCGAACCGGCTCGCCGCGGGCATCAGCGCGAAGAGCATCCCGGCGCACAGCGCGGCGCGCTGCCCGAAGAGCCGGCGGCCGGTCAGCGTGACGAGGGCCGCCGTGCCGCTCATGGCCAGCACGGTGGGCGTGCGGAGGGACGTGTGCGAGTCCCCGAACACGGCCGTCCAGCCGTGCATCAGGAAGTAGTAGGTGCCGTGTACCGCGTCCACGTTGTGGACCAGGGCCCAGATCTCGGCCGGAGTGCGCTTGCTGACGTCCCAGGTGACCAGCTCGTCGGTGCCCAGCAGAGTGTCGTCGATGCCGATGAGGGACAGGAGCAACGCGGTCAGCGCCGGCCAGATCCACAGGGTGGCGGCCCCGGTGCCGACGCCGCTCGGTGGTGTTCCCTCCGACTGGGCGCCTTCGGCCGCTTGTTGAGGAAACCGCGTAAGAATCGTCACGGATGACACGCATAGTGCCGACTGCCCGTACGCCGGCCCCGGGCCACGCCTGCCCGGGGCCGTTTTCACTCCATTGCTTCAGTTCAGCGAGGCGAGGAAGCGCTGTGGGGCGTCGGGGGCGGTGGCGCCGCGCCGGGCCAGTCCGGCGAGGCAGCGGTAGGCGAGGTCGGTCGAGCCGTAGACGTGGTGGGCGATCAGGGCCAGGTGCCCCAGCTGCTCGTCGGTCATCGCCTCCAGGTGCCCGAAGTCGCGTACGTAGACGACGTCCGCCTCCAGCAGCTGGTTCTGTGCCTGCCGGAAGTTCCCGCCGAAGACGACGGGGGCGATCGCCCAGTGCTTGACGGCCGCGAAGGAGTGCGGGATGAACCCGTGCGAGCGCAGTTCCCGGTCCACGTCGCCGAATACGGGCTGGTCTTCGTACAGCGGGACGAAGGACACCTCGGTGTGCACCGCCACCGCCCCGGCCAGTTTCTCGCCCGCCCCTTGGAAGACCATCAGTTCGGCTCCCTGGATGTCGATCTTCAGGAGGTCGAAGGGGCCGACTTCCTCGACGTCGTCCAGGCGTCGGGTGGCAACCGGGAGCTCCTCCAGGACCTGGCCCCATTCGGCGAAGCCGTTGAAGAGGCCGAGCCGGTTCGGGTCGGGCCGGAAGAGGCTGGTCATTCCCGAGGCGGCGGCGATGTGCAGCGTGTGGGTGCCGCCGTCGCCGATCGCGTGGGGGAGGTAGGTCTCGTACGGCCCCTTGCGGCGGTGCAGTTCGGCCAGGGCCTCGGTCTGGGGCTCGAATCCCGTCACCCGGCACAGACCGGCTTCCAGCATGTTCCGGTACGGCGGGTCCCCGTCGATGGGGTTGGCTCCGACGTCGACGACATGGGTCGGTCTGGCCGGGCGCACCAGGTCGTGCAGGGCGGAGGGGGCGTGTGCCTTGGCTGTGACGGTCATGGGTTGGTCACCTTCCGTGCCGTACCCGGCCTGCTGCGGGCGCAGCTGATGTGGACGCGGGCGACGTTAGAGCGGGCGGCGGCCGGTTGTCCCGCGGCACGCCGACGGGCGTGCCGCGTGGACGCCGGGGCCGGTCAGTAGCCGGCGGTGAAGCGGCGCTGGACGAAGCGGGGGAGTTCGGCTTCGTCGAGCAGCGCGACCGCGGCGTCCTCGGCGGAGATCCGGCTGAGGCCGTCCGCGTCCGTCACCGGCTGGTCGGTGCCGAGCCGGAAGCGGCCGGTGCGTTCGCCGGGCCGGATGTCTCCGGCCGGGCTGAAGTACGTCCACAGCCGGTCCGACAGGCGCAGGACGTTCAGTGCGTCGCGGTGGCCCCGTACGGCGGCGGCGTACTCCCGGGGCAGGCCGAGCGATTCGAGCCCCTGGTGCAGGAGTTCCTCGGAGTCGGCGAGGGTCACACCCGGTTCGATCTCCAGGCTGCCGGCTCCGCCGACCACGATCAGCCGGGTCCGCGGACGGGTGGCGAGGGCGGTGAGCAGGGAACGGGCCGCGCGGGCGTACGCCGTGGGGTCAGCGATGGAACGGGTGAGGGTGTCGGCGAGGTCGCGGGCGGCGTTGCCGGGCTGGAAGGCGCTGATGAGGACGTCCAGGCCGGGAAGGACGGCGGCGACCCCGTCGGGGTCGAGTACGTCCAGGCTCCGCCAGGTGATGTCCCGCCGTTCGGCCCGGGCGGGTGCGGTGGCGTCGCGGCTGAACGCGGTGACGCGGTGGCCCCGGTCGAGGGCCTCGGTGACGATCCTGCTGCCGATGGTCCCGGTGGCCCCGATGACTCCGATGTGCATGGCGCAACTCCCCCTGCTCGCACGGTTCTTCACGACGTGTGGAAACTATACGGTGTGAAGTGAAAGGTGAAGTGATCTTACGGAAGCAGATGCCGGGAGGTAGGGTCGCCGACGTGGGAACGGGAAAGACGGGCACGAAAGTCGGCACTACGAGCACGAACGCCGGCACGGCGAGCACGAACGCCGGCACGGCGGGCGCGACGACGGGGCGCCGTGAGCGGCTGCGGGCCGAGACGACGGCGGAGATCAAGACGGTGGCGCTGGGCCTGATGGCCGCGCACGGCCCGGACGCGATCACCCTGCGGGCCATCGCCCGCGAGATGGGCATGACGGCGAACGCCATCTACGGCTACTTCGCCACCCGGGACGACCTGGTGACCGCTCTGGTTCGGGACGTGTACACCTCGCTGGTGGACGCGCTGGACGCGGCCGGGGCCGATGTACCGGCCGGGGATCCGGCGGCACGCATCCGGAGCTGGGCCGAGACGCTCCGTGCCTGGGCCCTGGCCAACCCCGCCGGCTTCCGGCTCGTCTACGGCGACCCGGTCCCCGGCTACCGGGCCCCCGAGGGCGGCCCCGCCCCGGAGGCCGCCCGACGGGCCTGCATCGGCCTGACGGCCCTGGCGGCGCAGGCCTGGCCGCACGCGGCCGATGCCCACGGCGAGGACGGCTTCGAGTGGTCGGACTTCGACCCGGCGCTGCTGGAGAAGATCCGCCCGGAGTTCCCCGACCTGCCACCGGCGGGCGTCGCCCTGGCCCTCCGCCTGTGGGGCCACCTCCACGGCCTGGTCTCGCTGGAGGTGTACGGGCACCTGCGCGGGCAGACGGGCAGTCCCGCCAAGCTGTTCCGGGCCGACCTGGCGGCCCTGCTCCGCTCGCTGAACCTCGCCTAGCGCGGGGCGGTACCGCCGGCCGGGAGATGTCCTCGGGGCTGCGCCCCGGAATGCGGATCAGCGGTGCGGGACGCGTCCTGACCTCCGCGCGGGCGCGGAAGTCAGGACGGTTTGCAGGCTGCGGATCAACCCTCGCCGAGCCTGGTTCGTCCACCCCTGTGCGGCACCGCCGTAACAGTCCCACTCGACGACGGTCGTTCCGTTGCTCTTGCTCCAGGCGGCGTCGAGGCACTTGCCGCTGTCCGGGCATCTCCGAATAGTGCTGATGGCGGCCGTCGGCTGCCGCCACGACCTGGCCGGCCCAGGGCGTGCGGAGGAGTACGCGTTAGGGATGCGTCAAAGTTCCCCGGGGTGGGCTCCGGCGGCTGTGCGCGGCCGCAATGATCGCCACGTGTACTGCGCGAACCCCGGGTAAGCCGCGGACACGTGGCCGGTCGAGCACGCCGGTACGAACCAAGGAGGTATCCGCCGTGTCCGACGCCGCGATCACCCTGAAGCAGGTGATCGCCCGGTACAACGCCCGTCTGGCAGCGGCCCGTCAGCGGCCCGGCGACGCCGCCGGACTGGTGGAGCAATGGCTCACGGCCCGGGATGACGCCGTGGACGACCTGGAGCGGCTGGAAACCGCCGGCACGGAGGAGATCGCGCGGATCGCGGTCGTCTACACCGCCAGGCTCGCGGAGTTGCAAGAGGACTGAGCCCGCGCGCCGAGGTGCATCGGCGTGGCCGCCGTGGCGACCGAGGGCCCTACGCGTCCTCCCGGCGGGTTCCAGGGGATCTGCCGTCCGAATTCCGTTGATCTGCGGCCGGTCCCTCGGGGAGAGTCCGTGGCATGGAGTTCTTCTGTTACCACCGCGACCGGTCCGGATCGGCGGCTCTGCGCATGGAGCTGCTGGAACAGCACTGGTCCTACATGGACCTGTACGAGAAGGAGCTGATCGCCCGCGGTCCGACCTTCGCCGAAGACGGTGAGACGCCCAGCGGCAGCGTGCACATCGTCGACCTGCCGGATGCGGCCGCGGCGCGGGCCTTCGCCTTCGAGGAGCCCGGTTACCAGGCCGGGGTGTACCGGGACGTGTTGCTGCGCCGGTGGCGCAACCTGCTGGGGCGCACGATGTGGGAGTTCCCCGGCGGCCGGACCGGTGGCGACCGGTACCTCGTGCTGGGCTTCGGATCCGCTTCCGGCGGGGGAACGGCCGTCGACCTCGACGTGCCGGCGGAGCGGGACGGGCTGATCGCGTACGGGCCGCTGCTGTCGGACGACGGTGCCACCTGGGTGGGTACGGCGGCACTGGTCCGGGCCGCGGATGCCGGTGCGGCGCGTGCCGTGCTGAGTGCGGACGGGTACGCGGACGTGGAGGTGCACGAGTGGGAGTTCGGCGGGCGGCGGTGAGGTGCCGGGCGTCCGCGCCGTCCGCGGCCGTCCCGGCGGGGTGGCCCGGCCCCGGCCCGCTCGCCTCCCGGTGACCACCATCGCGGGGAGGCGAGCGGGCCGGATCTTGCCCGTTGCTCAGGCGCCCAGGTGCCCGGCCTTGGCCCAGTCCTTCGCGCCGTCGGCGGCGCAGGTGGAGGAGTACGCGGGACCGGTCAGCGGGGGAACCGCCACGCTGGTGGTGCAGGTGGACGTGTACTCCGAGTGGCCGGTGTAGAAGCGGTCGATGTCGACATGGCCGTCCGCGGCGGCCGCGCCGGCGCCGGCCAGCATGATGCCGGCGGCCAGGACAGTGGTGGTCAGGGCGGAGCGGATACGCATGACTCTCCTTGAGGATGTCGGTACGACGCGTCGGCGAACGCGCGCGTCGGCCGGTTAAACATCGCGAAGGGGCGCCGCGGAACTGCCTTTCACTCCAATGCCGGAGAAGTATCGATTCGCCGGGTTCGGCGGCTCGGTATTCGTCCGGTGTCGCTCGCCCGGAAGCACCGGTCGGGGCGGGCATCATGCCCGGCATGGACGCACACGAGATCCTCAAGAGGGCGCAGGAGCTCCAGGCAGCCCGGCAGACGGCGCTGCAGCCGCTCGCGGACATCCTGGCCGAACGCAGGCGGCTGGAGGCCTCGCTCGCCGGGACGGAGGTCCCCTACGGCAAGGCGTACGCGGCCGCCGAGAAGGCGGGGTGGTCCGCCGCCGAGCTCACGGCGCTGGGCGTACCCGTGCCCGCGCGCCGCCCGGCCGGCAGGCAGCGCCGGGCGGGCATCAACATCGGCGCCGGGCCGGGCGACGGCTCCCCCGACGGGATCCCGGCGCCGCAGGCGCCGGTGGATGCCTGAGGCGTCGCGTGCGGGTGCTCGGGAGGGGTGGTGGCGCGGTGGACTACCCGTCCGCCGGGCGGAAGACGACGGCGGTTCCGAGAGCGGCGTCGGCCGGTACGAACGTGTCGCCGGAGGGTGTTTCGCGCAGGGGGAACCCGTTGCGGCGCAGCAGGTCGCGGGTGAGCGCGAGGTCGCGTACGAAGACGGTGTAGCCGACGAGCGCCGGGAGCGCGGCGGGCCGCTCGCCGGGGAGGAGGTCGGCGAGGGCGGAGGCCGGCACGAGGGTCAGGGCGGCGCCGTCGAGGGCGAAGGTCCGTGCGGGCCCTTCCGGGACGGCGCCTTCCGGGACGGCGCCTTCCGGGACGGAGCCTTCCTGCCGGGCCGGCCGGCCGAGGTAGGTTTCGTAGCGCCGCTGCACCGCGGCCAGTTCCTCGTCGGCGACGCAGAGGACGGCCTCGGCGAGTGCGAGGGCGCCGTTGGGGTGGTCGAGGCGGCGGGCGCCTTGGACGTCGTGGTCCAGGTCGGCGACGACGCCCACCCGTCCTTCGGCGAGGGTGCCCGGACCGGTGCCGGGTTCCTCGCCGTCGATCTCCAGGTAACGGACGGTTTCCACCGGGACTTTCGCGCCCTCGGGCGCCGCCCTCCGCACCGTGTTGACCCCGCCGTGCGGCACGCCCGCGGCGGTCAGCCGTGCGGCTGCCTCCTCGATGGCGGGCGAGGAGAACATGAGGATGTGCAGTCCTTCGAAGCGGTCCAGGCAGGCCGCGAGGTTGGCGCTGGTCTCGCGGATCCGCTCCACGAGGACGGGCAGCACTTCGGCCGGGGCGTCCAGGGGAACGAGGTGGGCGTCGGCGGGCAGGCGGAGGGTGTCGCCGTCCTTCGCGCAGGTCGCGAGTTCGAGGAAGGAACCGGCGAAGTCCGCGTGGGTGTTGGCGGCGCCGAAGGGCTCCGGCGCCGCCCCTTCCCGTTGCGGCATCGCGGGACAGCTGGGCGGCGGTAAGACGAAGCCCAGCCGCTCGTAGAGGCGTATCGCCTGCGCCATGTCCGCCACGATGTGGCCGACGTGGTGCAGGCGGACGATGTCGTGGTCCATGGCCGCCACCGTAGGCAGGCCATGGAGCACGGTCAACGCGTCGCTGCGGGGGCTCCGCGGCCTTCCGGCCGGCCGGTGCGGACGAGCCTGAAGGCGGCGTAGAGGGTGAGGGCGGCCAGGGTCAGGGCGATCGAGGTTTCGATGAGCTGGGTGGGCCAGTAGTGCGAGGCCGGGTGGAACTCCGTGTACCAGGCGGTGACGTTCATGTCCGCGGGGCAGTCCGTCAGGCTCTTGGTCCGCTCCCAGCAGGCGTACTCGGGGAGGCGTTCGCCCGAGCCGGTGATGAGGCCCGTGTCGGTGATGAACGCGGAGACGGGCGCCTGCTGCGCGATGTTGCCGGAGAGCGGCATGGTGGTGGTCTTGACGGGCAGGACGGACCAGCGCAGGGAGCCCACGACCAGCATCACCACTCCGGTCAGCAGGCCGGTGACGGCCATCGCGGCGAGGGTGCGCCGCACCAGCTGACCGACGAGTGCGCCGAGCGCGACGGCGAGCAGGCAGTATCCGACCAGGACGGGGCCGGAGGCCTCGTACGTGCCGCGGTCGGCCCAGGTGAGCCGGTAGGTGTCGGCCACGCGGGTCCAGCCGATCCGGTAGATCCCGACCATCGCGGCCGAGCCGAGTCCGGCGGCGGCCGCCGCCACGAGGACCTTCGCCCCGAGCCATGCCCCGGGACCGGTGGACTGGGTGAGGGCCAGCCGCCAGGTGCCGCTCTCCGACTCGCGGGCGATCAGCGGGCCGGCCACGAAGGCTCCCACGAAGGCCGGCAGGAACAGCAGGCCGCGGCCCGCGTACTCCATGGAGATCCGCAGGAACCCGTAGCCGGAGTAGGGGGCGGCGTCGGGGCCCGGGGCCGCCCATACGCGCAGGCCGATCACCACGGCGAGGCTGACCGCCGCCAGCACGGGCAGCGCCCACAGTGCGCGGCGGTGCAGGCGGGCCGCGGCCCGGTACGGGCCTTTGAGTGCCGGTGCGTTCATGCCTGTGCTCCCGCGGTGGTGAGAGAGTCGTCAAGGGTGAGGGGCGGGGCGTCCGGGGAACGCAGGTGGGCGAGGACCAGTTCCTCCAGGGAGGCGTCGTCCGTCTGCCAGGTGCGGCCGTCGACGGGGCCCTGTGGGCGCACGAGGGCGGTCACCGTGCGGCCCGCCGTCCGGGTTTCGACGACGGTGTGCCCGGCGAGGTCGGTGACGGCCGTGGCGGGGCCGGTGAGCAGCCGGTGGGCGGCCTGGATCTCCTCCATGGGGCCGGCGAGCCGGATGCGGCCGCCGTGCACGAGGAGCAGGTGGTCGCAGGCTTCGCGCAGCTCGCCGATGATGTGCGAGGACATCACCACCGAGGTGCCGTTCTCGGCGGCGTCGGCCATGAGTTCGCCCATGAGCTGGTGGCGGGCGAGCGGGTCGAGGTCGGCCATCGGTTCGTCGAGGAGGAGCAGGCGGGGGCGCTTGCCGAGGGCGAGGGCGAGGGCGACGCGGGTGCGCTGGCCGCCCGAGAGGGTGCGGACCCGGCTGTCCGGGGTGAGGCCGCCGGCCTCGATGATGCGCAGGGCCGTGGCGGCGTCCCAGTGCCGTGGGTTCAGCTCGCTGCCCATGCGGAGGGTCTCGGCGATGGTGAGCTGCGGGTAGAGCGGCTTGTCCTGGCCGACGTAGGCGAGGGTCTCGCGCGGCTGCGTGCGCAGGGTGCCCTCGGTGGGGCGGACGAGCCCGGCGGCGAGGAGCAGCAGGGTTGACTTCCCTGCGCCGTTGGGGCCGACCAGTGCGCATATCCGGCCTTCCGGCAGGCGGAAGGAGCAGTCGCGCAGGGCCCAGGCTGCCCGCTGCCGTCGGCCGTAGCGCAGGCCGAGGCCCTCCGCCTCGATCACACTGTCCGTCATGCTTCGAGGTCCCCCTTGAACTGCTGTTCCAGTACGGAAGTGAAGAGTGCGGCGACGTCGTCCCGGTCCATCCCGGCTTCCTGTGCCCGCCGTGCCCAGTCGGCGAGTTCCGCGCGGAGCGGGGAGGCTGCCGGGTCGTTGCCCAGGGATGCGCGGATGAAGGTGCCCAGGCCCCGTTTCGCCTCGACGAGGCCTTCGCGTTCCAGCTCGCGGTAGGCCTTCAGGACGGTGTTGGGGTTGATGGCGGTGGCCTCCACGACCTCGCGGGCGGTGGGGAGTTTGTCGCCGGGCTTGAGCAGGCCGAGGCGCAGGGCCTGTTTGGTCTGCTGGACGATCTGCAGGTACGTGGCCATGCCGCTGTGCCGGTCGATGCGGTACTCCAGCACGCTCACACCACCCTTTCACTAATTGATTAGTGAAAGGGTGGTGTGGTGGGGCGTTCTTGTCAACCCCGTGACACGTGCGATCGGTTAGGAGCCGGGCCCGGGAGTGCACCGCCTCATCTCGGCTGGTGGAGCGGCGGGCAGCCCGCGATATTCGCTTGCGCGTCGTCGTCGATCGGATGATCGTCACCTGACGGTCTCACCGAAGCGGAGAACAGAATCATGACCACGCTGACCCTCGACGTCGACCACGAGCTCATCGAGGCCGCGGCCGAGGTCGCCCGTACGCGGTGCCGGGGCGACAACCACACCATGGCGGCGGCCGGCCGTGCTCCGGACGGCCGGATCGTCACTGCGGTCAACGCCTACCACTTCACCGGAGGGCCTTGCGCCGAGCTGGTCCTGATCGGTGCCGCGGCCGCCCAGGGCGTCTACGCGCTCGACACGATCGTCGCCGTGGGAGACCGCGATCGGGGGGTGGTGCCGCCGTGCGGCCGGTGCCGTCAGGCCCTTCTCGACTACTTCCCCGCCCTCAAGGTCATCGTCGGTGAGAAGGAGCGCGTCCGGACCGTCCTGATCACGGACCTGCTGCCCGCGAGCTACGTCTGGGCCGACCACCAGCTCGACGCCGACCTGACGCCCCCGCAGGAGTAGGGCGGCGCGATCGGATCGACCACGGCCGTGGTCCCGAAGACGGTGCGAAGGGAGGGTCGGCCGGAGCGCATCGTCGGATTCCTGCCAGCGGTCCCGCGGGCCGGCACGCCACGATGAGCGGCATGACCCTTACTTACGCGCCCCAGGCCATCGACCCCGCCGCCCTCGCCGAGCTCCGCGTCCGTGACGACGCCGGGCGCCCCCTGGACCCGTACGTGGACGAGGAAGGCGGCGCGCCGCTCCGTTGCTGTCTGCGGCCAAGTGTCGTGGGCGACCGGATCGGGCTCGTCTCGTACGCGCCCCTGCGGCGTTGGGCGGACCGTACGGGAGCCGAGCCGGGGGCGTACGACGAGCAGGGACCGGTCTTCGTTCACGCTCGGGACTGCGGCGGGCCGGACCTCGGCGCGGACCCGGAGAACAGCGGCTACCCCTGGGCGCGGCCCGGTGCTCTGCGCGCCTTCCGCCGCTACGACGGGCAGGGGCGCATCATCGGCGGCCGCATGGTGGAGCTGCCCGATGACGCCGATGCCGCCTTCGACCGTGCGTTGGCCGAGGCCTTCGCCGACCCGGAGACGGTCCAGGTGCATGTGCGGGCCGTCGAGTACGGCTGCTACCACTTCCGTGTGGACCGGCCGTGAGGGGTCGGGGCGGTTCCTCGGTCACGGCCGGGCTACGGCTCCATCCAGTCGCCGGCGGGGCCGGCCGAGAAGCCACCGCGCGAGCACGCGCACGACGCATGACCTCGGGAGCTCACGCACCGCCTGGACCGGGCCGGTCGGATGGCGCCGGCGCCCGCGCGGCGGGTGAGAAGACCGGTCAGGATTCGAGAAGCCACGGTCGCGGGGCGGCGCCTAGCGTGTTGGCCATGGCAATCACCGCTTCCACCGCGTCCCACACGTCCCTCGCGTCCGTCACCCTCGAAGTGGCCGACCCCGAGGCCGCCCGCCGCTTCTACACCGCCTTCGGGGTGGAAAGGCACGTACTCCTACGGGCATCCGAGGCGGAGACCACCGGATTCCGAGGCTTCACCCTGGCTCTCACGGTGTCCCGGCCGGCCACCGTCGACGGCTTCGTCAACGCCGCCGTGGACGCCGGCGCCACGGTGCTGAAGCCCGCCGCGAGGTCGCTGTGGGGCTACGGCGGTGTCGTCCAGGCCCCGGACGGGACGATCTGGAAGATCGCGACCTCGGAGAAGAAGGACACCGGCCCGGCCACCCGCGAGATCGACGAGGTCGTCCTCCTGCTCGGGGTCCAGGACGTGAAGGCCACCAAGCAGTTCTACGTCGACCGGGGTCTGACCGTGGCCAAGAGCTTCGGCGGCAAGTACGCCGAGTTCGCCTCCGGCGAGTCCGGCCCGCTCAAGCTGGCGCTGTACAAGCGTCGTAGCCTGGCCAAGGATCTCGGCGTCCCCGCCGACGGCGCCGGCTCGCACCGCATCGCCCTGGGCGGCGCCGTCGGCTCCTTCACCGACCCGGACGGGTTCGCCTGGGAAGCCGCGGCGCCGGCGCTGTCCTGAGCGGAATCCGGTGTTCGGATCGCTGCCTACGCGGAGGCGACGACTTCCCCGGCGATGACCTGGGGCGGGTTGGGGAGGAGGGTCGCGAGGCGCTCGCGGACGAAGTCCGCCGCCTTCGCGATGGATTCCTCGGCACCGGCGCGGTCCTGGAAGACGCTGGTCGAGGCCATCACTCCGTTCCCGGCGTCGATCCAGTAGTAGGCCACGAAGCCGGGGACCTCGCGCATCAGGGGCACGAAGCCCTCCTGCACGATGCGGGCCGCCTCGGCCGCATCGGTCACTCCTTCGTACCGCCGGACTGCTGCGTACATCGCCGGTCTCCTCGATGGCTCCGGGTGCGTCGTCGTCTGCCTGGACGGCGTACCCCGGCGGCGGCCGGCGTGCTCGCCCCGGGTGCGGCATTCACCGGAAGGATCTGTTGCTGTGATCCGAACGGCGGGTAGGTGCCCGGTGTGCCGGCGCGCGGGGAATTGACTCCTGTCGAGGCGGTCCGCTCCGGCCGACGGGGCGGAGGCGGCGTTCGCCCGTCCGCGCTCCTCAGGCAGTGGGCCGCGCCGGCGCGCCGAGGCGGGCCTCGATCCAGTCGACCCCGAAGCGGACCACGTCGGGGGCCTCGAAGAGGTGGCTGCGGGCGGCGCCCACCCGGCCGGTGTGGCCGTGGCCGGCGGCGAGCATGTCCTTGGCGATGACGGTGAACGGCCATACGCCCGGGGGGACCGCCCGTCCGTAGTCGAAGGCCTCGGTCTCGGTGTCGACGTCCCGGAACCGCCGCCACACCCGCTTCCCGTCGACCGTGATCGGCTGCTCGTACGTGACGTACCGCTTGCCCGGTGCCTCGGCGAGGGCCTCGGCGTGGTGCAGCAGGGTCAGCGTGTCGAGGGGGGCGCCGAGGAGGAGGACCCGGCCGCCGGTCTCGGTGAGCCGGGCGAGCGGGCTGTCGGGGCCGTGCGGATCGTCCCACGGGTGCTCGTCCGTCAGACTGTGCGCGGCGGGGCCGACGGCGACGCACCCGGCATCGGGGTGGCGGCTGCGCACGGCCCCCGGCCACTGCCGCAGCGCCTCGGGGAGCCGGCCGACGCCGTGGTCCGCCTCACTGAGCAGCGGGTCGTAGGCGGGCCATTCGGCCCGGGCCGCCTCCTGCCACTCCGCCGGCCAGTCGGCCAGGTCGTAGGGCGGGGCGTCGTTCCAGCCGCAGTACGCCATCAGCGTCCCGGTGTCCCCGACGGCCTCCGCCAGGGCTTCGATGACGGTCCGGGTGCCGCCCGGGACGAAGCCGATGGCCGACATCCGGGTGTGGACCATGAGGGTGTCGCCGTGCCGGATGCCGAGCGCGGCCAGGTCCCGTACGAGGCGGCTCCGGGTCACCGGGCCCCCGGCCAGCTCGAGGAGTTCCTTCTCGTCGTCCACGCGGGACAACATAGCGCCGTGGCGGACCGGCCCCGGTCGTCGGCGTCGGATTTCGGCCGTCCTCGGATACGGGTCCGGGACGTCAGCGGACCGGCTCGGCGGGCGGCAGCGCGGTGTCGCCGGCGTTCTCGGTGGCGGGGGCGGGGGCAGTTCCGGGGTTGGGGTTGGGGCTGGGGTTGGGGTTGGTACCGCCGTCGGTTCCCGTGCCCATGCCCAGGACGAGCTCGGCAGCCAGGTCGTGACGGCCTTCGCGGGCCAGGGTGAGGGCGAGGCGCCGGCGGAACGCCTGCGTGAGACGGGGGACGTCGCTGTGGCTGATGGCGCCGCGGCGGAGGGCGATGGAGACGGCCTGCCGGAAACCGTCGGTGTCGACCTCGGCCTTCCGGCGGTAGTAGTCGGCGCCGATGCGGTCGCGGTCGGAGGAGCCGCCGGTGTGCTGGGGGATGCGGTAGCGGGCCGGGATGGCCGGAACGTACGTGAAGCCCGTGCCGCCGGCGGACATGCGGAGCCAGGTGTGGGCGTCCTCGGAACCGCGGACCTCGGGGAAGGGGTGTCGCACGGCCAGGGCCGTGCGGACGGAGACGGTGGAGGTCAGCGAGGTGTAGCCGGTCTCGGTGCCGATGCGGATCCAGGCGTCGGCGCCCTCGACCGGGGCGTGGCGGTGGGAGTGGAGGATCTCTCGGATCGAGGGGGTGAGGCGGTCCTCGGGGACGGCGCGGCCGTGTTCGTCGATGACGGTGAAGGGGGAGTAGACGAAGTCGACGTCGGGGTGGTCGGTCAGGGTGCGGCGGGTGAGTTCCAGTCGGCGGGGGTGGGCGAGGTCGTCGGCGTCCTGGAAGAGGACGAAGGCGGCCCCGTGGTCGGCGGCCCATCGGACACCGATGTTGCGGCATGCACCCTGCCCGCGGTTGGTGTCCTGCCGGAGGACGTGTATCCGGTCCGGGTCCGGGGAGGCGTCGCGCAGTGCCTGCAGTGGGCTGCGGTCCTGACGCGGGTGGGGGCTGGCGTCGTCGATGATGACCAGGCGCCAATCGGGGTCGGTCTGGGCGTGGAGGCCGGCGACGGACTGCGCCAGGTACTCCGCGGAGGCGTTCCCGTCGCCGTAGTACGGCATGACGAAGACGGCGGATCCGTTCACATCGCGCTCCACTTCTGTCTCAGATGTTCCGGTGGTGGGCCGGCGTCGGCGGGTCCGTGGTCCATGGGGTGGGCCAGAGGGTGAAGCGGCCACCGACGTAGCGGGTGTCGGGATCGGCCGGATCTGCTGAGTCGGCTGGGCCGGCCGGATCGGGTGGGCCGGCCGGATCGGCCTGCGGATCGGTGCCGGTATCCGGGCCGTCGAGGTCATGTGCGGCGGGCGGCCGGCCGTGGGCGGCGAGGACGGCCTCGGCGTAGTCCTCGGCGTCGTCCAGGGGCCGGTACCCGAGGCGGCGCGCGGGGGCGAGGTCCCACCAGGCGCGGGTGTCGGCCGAGATGCCGTAGACGACCGCGTAGGAGAGGTCCTCGGTGCGCAGCAAGGCGTCGAACAGGCGGGCGGCGTCGTCGGGGCTGAGCCAGGTGGCGAGGGAGAGGACGTCGGTGAGCCGTGGGCGCAGGAGGCTGCCGACGCGTCCGGCCGCCCCGGTGAGCAGGATCTCCACGCGTTCGTCTTCCCCCCGCCCTCGCCCCCGCCTTCGCCATGGCGCTGCCGCCGCGACCGGGGCACCGCCCCACCCCGATGATCACATCATCGGGGAAGAGCCGGGCGGGCGCAGGGCATTGTCGAACAATCGGCCGGTGGTGCCGGCCGGCTTCCGCGTACGAGTGCTCCGGTCAGCCGTGGCGGTCTCGGGCGGCGGTCACCAGGTGCCGGACCGGCAGGGTGCCGTGCCGGCCGGGGCGGGTGACGAGGTAGGCGGTGGCGGTGGGGCGGATGAGGGGACGCAGGGCGGCACGGGGTGCCGACGGCAGGTCTCCGAGCGGATAGAACACCGTCCAGGACGGCGGCCCGTCGGCCGCGATCCCGTGCAGGGTCGCCTCGAACGTCGTGAAGGGCGGGCCGGGCGGCGGCACGAATCCCGCGTCGCGGCAGGCCGAGATGATCAGGTCGTGGAACGCGGCGTTGTTGCGCCTCGGTGCCAGGCGGAGGGGCAGTCCCGCCAGCTGCCCGAGTTCGAGGCGCTCGTGTTCGGCGAGGGCGTGGCCGGGCGGAACGGCGGCGATCAGGCCGTCCGTCCACAGTCGGGTGAAGGCCAGGCCGGGCGCGTGATCGAGCACGCGGACGATCGCGCCGTCCAGTTCACCGGAACGTACGGCGGCCACGCGCGCGTCCGGCGGGAGGCGATGGAGCCGGACGTCCACGGCCGGTGCGGTCCGTGCGAGGTCGTCCAGGAGTTCGTACGTGCGGGCGTCGAAGGCACGCGTGACGCCCAGCCGCAGTGACCGTTCGGTCTCGGCGGTCAGTTCCGCGGCGACGGCGCGGGTGCGCTCGACGGCGGCCAGGACGGCACGTGCCTCGACGAGCAGGCGTTCGCCGGCGCGGGTCAGGCGGACGCGCCGGGTGGACCGGTCGAACAGTTCGACGCCGAGGTGGCGTTCAAGGCGCTGGATCTGCTGACTGACGGCGGCCTGGACGATGTGCAGGCTGCGTGCGGCACTGCCGAAGCCGCCGGTCTCGGCGACGGCGACGAAGTACCGAAGCTGCCGGATCTCCATCGCGTGGCCCCTCCCCCGCTCGCGCCGCGGCTCCGCGACTCATCACGATCGGTGATCACTGTGACAGTGAACTGCTTCTTGGACGGCGGTTGTTCCCGAGGTGTGCTGGTCAGGCACCCCCAGAACACGGAACCGTCCGAACGGGAGCCATGATGCCCACGCCCACACCCACCCCTGCGCCTACGCACGCGCCTACGCCCGCTCACCGAGCCGTGGTCGTCCACGCCGCCGATGCCGAGGTGCTGGCAGGTCCCAGTCCGATCCGGCTGCTGGCCGACAGCGACGCGTTCGGCGGTGCGCTGAGCGTGTCCGGCGGCACGATCGCCGCCGGCACCCCCAATGCCAGGCCCCATCTCCACCAGCGGTCCTGGGAGGTGTTCCACGTGATCGGCGGAGTCCTGGAGATGCTGCTGGACGAGGAGATCGTGACGATCGGGCCCGGCGGTCTCGTCGCGGTGCCGCCGGGCATGGTCCACGCCTTCGGGGCCACCTCGGACGGACCGGTCGAACTGCTGGTCCTCATCACCCCGGGCGTACGGCGCTTCGACTACTTCAGGGCACTGCCCGAGGTGCTGCGCGGGGAGTTCTCGCCACGGGAACTGGCCGGGATGCAGGAGCTCTACGACGTGCACTTCCGCGAGAGCCCTCTGTGGGACCGGACCCTCACGGACCGGCGGGCCGCAGAGGCCCAGGGGCGGACCGACTAGCCGGGGCCGACAGTCCCCCGGACCTCGGTCGCTTCGGTCGCTCGGGGTCGCTCCCAGTCGCTCCCAGTCGCTTCGGTCGCTTCGGTCGCTGCTACGAACGTGCAGGTCAGAGCGTATTCGGGCGCGCGGCAGGGACTGAAGCGACTGAACTTCGGAATTGGTTCGACGAGTGCGGGCTACCTGCCGGGGACGCCGGCCGGGTGCCGCTCACTCCGGGCTGCGGGAGGGCCAGGGGTCGCCCTGGACGCGCGCGTGGAGGTGCTCGTCGTGCCATCCGTCCGCGTGCAGGAGGGCACGCCTCATGGTCCCCTCCAGTGCGAAGCCCGCTTTCGCGGCGACTCGGCAGGAGGCCGGGTTGGCGA
Organism: Streptomyces sp. NPDC043853; assembly: GCF_056436025.1. Taxonomy (NCBI): domain Bacteria; kingdom Bacillati; phylum Actinomycetota; class Actinomycetes; order Kitasatosporales; family Streptomycetaceae; genus Streptomyces; species Streptomyces sp. NPDC043853. The sequence goes on along the minus strand of NZ_JBWKDJ010000007.1, from coordinate 315,941 downwards.
CGGAGTGGGTGATGCGGAGGCGGTTCAGGCCCAGGTCGTCCAGGGCCCATCGGCTGATCCGGAGGGTTGCCTCGGCCATGACTCCGTGCCCGCGGCCGGCCGGCAGGAGCCAGTACAGGAACTCGGCGCCGCCGCCGTGGAGGTCCATGTCGGCCAATCCGATCAGCCCGACGGGCTTGGGCGTGCCGCCGCCGTCGGGGCGGGAGATCGCCCAGATCGCGGCTTCCTCCGAGCGCCAGCGCTCCCGCCAGCGCGCGATCTTCTCCTGGGCCTCGTGCGGGGACAGAAGGCCGGTCCGGTTCCACTGCCGGACCTCCGGGTCGTGGCACGACTCCACCAGGGTCTCGGCGTCGTCCCGCTGCCACGGCCGCAACTCGAAGCCGCTGGGGAGGTGGAACACCGGCTGGTCGGTGTCGCTCATCCGGCCGGCCGGAACCACGGCAGGTATCGAAATGATCATCGCGGCATCCTGCCAGAGCCGGCTGTGAGCAGATCGTAAGGGGGCGGACACCGGTCGGGTGCGCCGTATCCGTGTCAGGCCGTGACGGCCGTGGTCATGGCGAGGGCCACGGCGCCGAAGACGATGACGTGGCGGGCGTTCTGCAGGAACCACACCCAGCGCGGGAAGCCGGACTCGGCGGCCTTCAGCAGGGCGGCGACGTCGATGCGGGCCAGCATGGGGTCGCCCTTGCGGGCGAAGGCGGCGCGGACGGAGCTCGTCGCGGTCAGGTTGCTGTAGAGGATCAGGCAGTTGACGGCGAGGACGAGGCCCAAGACGATCCAGTTCAGCGCACCGGCCCAGGAGCTGCCGGTGAGGTTGAGGGTGGCGGTGGCGGCGAGGACGGTGGCGATCCCCACGGGCGCCCAGGTTTCGTGGCCGCCCGCGTCGAACCGCATCCCGTTCTCCTCGAGGACGGTGGTGCGCACGCCCTGGCGGCTCAGCTCGGCGTGGGCGGCGGCGGTCGCGGTGGCGCCGTAACGGGACCGGACGACCGGGATGCTGAGGAAGGCGGCGGCGACGGACAGCTCCATGGCGGCGATGAACGTGTTCACGGTCGGATCCTCCTGGGAGTACGCGCCGCTTCCGGCGCTTCACTTGAACTAAGTACAAGGAGAAGGTAGCCCAGGACTTGAACACCGTGCAAGTGGCGAATTGAACGAAGTGCAAGTCGATGCGAGGAGCGCGAGGAGCCTTGCCGATCTCAGCGGGTGTGGGTGACGATCAGCCCTGATGCGTTTTCACCCAGGGGAGGGGCAGGCAGCAGTGTCCGACGTCAAGGCCGAGCTCGATCGGTTGATGCGCACCTTCCTCGGCGCGTTCACCAATACCGGCGGCAACCGGGCGAACGTCGACGCCGTACGGGAGGTGTTCATACCGGAGGGGATGATCATCTCGAACCTCGGGGGCGATCCGGTGGTCTACGACCTCGACGGGTTCATCGAGCCCCGGGAGAGGATCCTCTCGGACGGGACGCTGACCGAGTTCTCCGAGTGGGAGGTCTCCGAGCGGACGGAGATCTTCGGGTCGATCGCGCAGCGCTTCAGTCACTACCGCAAGTCCGGGCGGCGCGACGGCGAGTGGTTCGAGGGGGCGGGGCACAAGACGACCCAGTTCGTCCGTACCCCGGCCGGCTGGCGAATGAGCTCCATGGCCTGGGACGACGTCGTCTAGGGAGCACGGACCAGGCGGACGGAAGGCGTACGGACCAGACGTACGTACGAACCGGGCGTACGGACCAGGGCGTACGGACCGCCGGGGCGGCATCGAGGGACACGCCCCCGGGTGCCGGAATCTCGGGCACGGGGGAAGCGGGCGCCTAGGCTCTCGGCATGGGTGCCGAAAAGGCGGCTGTGGCCGACGAGATCTTCGACCGTCTGGACGCGGACGGTGACGGAGTGGTGGTCGCGGACGACTACCGGAGGAACGCGGAGCGATTGCTCCAGTCGTACGGCATGGGGCCGAGCTCGCCGAAGGGGCGCGCGCTGATCGAAGCGAGCCTGGCGCTCTGGGAGCGGCAGGCCGAGATGGTGGACCGCGATCGCGACGGACGTATCGGGCGGGACGAGTACCGGGAGTGGTTCGCCGCCCTGGCCGATGCGGCCGCCGGAGCGGTGGCCGATGCGGAGGCCGGTACGGGCGCGGGAGCGGCAGCGGGCGGCGCCCCGCTCGGGGTGTCGGAGGTCATGGCCGTGCTGCACGCGCAGTTCACCGTGGCGGACCGGGACGGCGACGGGCGGATGGACCGTCACGAGTACATCGTCTGGCGGAGCCTGAGGAGCGTACCGGCGGAGATGGCGGCGGCCTCGTTCGAGGTGATCGACGCGGACGAGGACGGCGTGATCAGCTGGGAGGACTTCCTCGCAGCGGAGCACCGCCACGGCTTCGCGGCCCTCTGGTTCGGCCCGTAGTCCGCTTCCCACTCCCTTCGCCCCCGCTCGTGACTTCGCCCCTGCTTGTCACTTCGCCCCTGCTTCCGTGCCGCCCTCTCGCGCGGCACGGCCGGTGGCCCGCCTGCGTGCTCAAGGTGCTTCACCCTGCGGGTGGAGCGCTCGGCGGACCCGTTCGCGGAGCCAGGTGTGTGCCGGGTCGGCGTCGTTGCGGGGGTGCCAGGCCATGCCGACGGAGAGGGGCGGGAGGTCCAGCGGGATGTCGAACGTGCGCAGGCCCAGTGCCTCCGGGCAGTGTTCGCCCAAGCCGGCGGGGGTCAGGCAGACGAGGTCCGTGTCCCGGCACAGGAACAGCGCGGCGGCGTAGCCCGGTACGGCCACGGCGACGCGGCGGCGGAGGCCGAGTTCGGCGAGCCGGGTGTCGACGGGGCCGTGGAGCCTGCCCTGGCGGGAGACGCTGATGTGATCGGCGCGGGCGAAGGCACGGGCCGTGACCCGGCCGTCGGCCAGGGGGTGACCCGAGCGGACGGCCGCGACCAGGCGGATCTCGGCCAGCGGTTCGACGCGGGTCTCCGGGTCGGTGTGGTCGAGGACGCCGATCTCCAGGTCGACCCTGCCCTCGCGCAGCGCCGGGCCGCCTTCCAGGGCCTCGGGCAGGAAGCGCAGGGTGACGCCGGGCGCCCGCCGGGCCACGGCGCCGATCAGCGCGGGCGCGACCCCGGTGAGGACCGGGTCGCTCGCCTGGACGTTGAACTGCCGGGTCAGCGTGGCCGGATCCGCGGGCCGGGCGGCGGCGAACAGGTCCTGGGCCTGCCGTACGACGGCGTGGACGCGGGGGCGCAGTTCCAGGGCGCGCGGAGTCGGTACGAGGTGACGCCCGGCCCGTACGAGCACGGGATCGCCGAGCGCGCGGCGCAGCCGGGCCAGGGTGCGGCTCATCGCGGGCGGGGTCACCCGCATGCGCTCGGCTGCCCCCGTCACGCTCTCCTCCTCCAGCAGTGCGTCCAGTGCCACCAGCAGGTTCATGTCGAGCGACACCGGGTCCGGGGGCGGCGGCACGAGGATGTCGTCCGCCGAGGGCCCGGCCCCCGCCCTTCTGTGTTCCACCTCTGTGACCCCCCTCACTTCGCGACGTCGCCGTACCCGCGCCGAGCAGTTCCATTGCCTCTGACGCAATGGCACCTTGCCGAGGTTGCACTGGAGTCAGTGGTCCCGGCGGTCCAGGGTGCTGGACATGCAGAGGAACAACGAAGACATCAACGAACACGTCAACGAAGACGTGCTGGCCGTGGTGAGCCAGAGCGGACCGCACGTGACCTTCTTCTCCGTCGGCTCGTACCGCGAACTCGGCACGGTCGAACTGCCCAGCGAGCCGCACGAGCTGTGCTTCGACCCCGGCCGCCGGCTGCTGTACTGCTCGATCACCTACCGTTCCGGCTACTACCACAGCAACACCGGGCGCGCCCATGAGATCGCCGTGATCGACCCCGACGCCCGGCGCGTCATCGACGTCATCGACCTCGCCCCCGACCACGCGCCGCACGGGCTCGTCCTGGACCGCGTCCGGGACCTCCTCTACGTCAGCGTCGAGGCGGCGGACCCGACGGGCTCCGGCTCCCCCGACTCCTCCGGCTCCTCCGACTCCTCCGGCTCCCCCGGCTCCCCCGGCTCCGGCGCGCTGCTCGCCGTCGATCCCGACTCCCGGAAGGTCGTGCGCCGCATTCCCGTGGATGCGGCCGGGCCGCACTGGTTCGCGGTCACGCCGGACGGGCGCCACGCGTACACGTCCAACAAGGAGGCGCCGTACGTCTCGGTCGTGGACCTGGAGACAGGCCGGCTGCTGGAGCGCATCGCGGTGCCGGGCGGTGAGGGGATCGACATCTCGCCCGACGGCCGGTACGTGTTCGTGGCCACCCCGAAGGGCGATCTTTCCGGCCCGAGGACGTCCGACGACACCGCCGGGGCCGCTGCCGCGGTGGGCATCGCCGTGATCGACACCGCGGCCATGCGGGTCGTCCGTACGCTGCCGGCCGAGGGCATCACCTTCCCCGTCCACACCACCAGCCAGGGGCTGGTGCTCTCCGGCGAGTTGCGCATGGCACCGCCCGGCGGTGGGGCGGGCGCCGGAGCCCTCGGCACGCAGGCCAACGGCGTCCTCAACGTCCACGCCCCGCTCGGAGCCGACCTTCACGGGGCCGCCCCGCGCGGCACCGCCGCGGAGTTACTGGGCCGGGTCGAGGTGGGCCGCTTCCCGCTGACCATCACCTCCTCCCCCGACGGCTCGCTGGCCTACGTCGCCAACGTCATCTCGTCCACGGTCACGGTGGTGGAACTGCCCTCGCTGCGCACGCTCACCACCCTGCCGGTCCGGCGTGGCGGGGAGGCGGGTGCGCACGGGCTGGCCTACGTTCCGGCGGCGGGCCGCGGGGAACCGACATGATCACGTTTGGCGTCTTCGCGACCATATGACCCCACCGAGGAGAGGAGACGCCGGCGTGCGGAGTCGTCGTACGGTGTTGGCGCTGGGAGCGGGGACGGCGGTGGCCGTGGCACTGCCGCGGACGGGCGAGGCCCGGGCCGCGGAAGTGCCGGAGGTCGTCCGGCAGTTACGGGAACTGGAGCAGGAGCACGGAGCGCGCCTGGGGGTCTACGCCCGGGACATGGCGACCGGGCGGACCGTGGTGCACCGGGCGGACGAACTGTTCCCGATGTGCTCGCTGTTCAAGACGGTTGCCGTGGCGGCCGTGCTGCGGGACCTGGACCGGGACGGGCACGGCAGCTTCCTCGGCCGGCGCGTCTGCTACACCCGGGACGAGGTGACGAGGGCCGGCGGAGGCGAGATCACGGAGAAGGAGGACAACATCGCGCGGGGGCTGACGGTGGCGGAGCTGTGTTCCGCGGCGATCTCCCAGAGCGACAACACGGCCGCGAACCTGCTGCTCCGCGAGCTGGGCGGGCCGACGGCGGTCACCCGGTTCTGCCGGTCCGTGGGGGACCGTACGACGCGCCTGGACCGGTGGGAACCGGAGTTGAACTCGGCCGAGCCCACGCGGGTGACCGACACCTCCAGCCCCCGCGCGATCGGGCGGACGTACGCGCGGCTCGTCCTCGGCGACGTGCTGGCCCCTCGGCACCGGGAACTGCTGACCGGGTGGATGCTGGCCACCACGACCAGCGGGGAACGGCTCCGCAAGGGCCTGCCCGAGGACTGGGCCGTCGCGGACAAGACCGGAGCCGGGTCGTACGGGACGAACAACGACGCGGGGATCGCCTGGCCGCCGGGACGGCCGCCGCTGGTGCTGTCCGTCCTCACCACGAAGGCCGGGCAGGCGGCTCCGCGGGACGACGCGCTGGTGGCGAGGACGGCGGAGCTGCTGGCGGCCGCGCTGCGCTGACGGGCGGGCGGAGGGCCGGGGGGAGGAGGGCCGGAGCGGAGGCGGGCCGGGGCGGTGCGCTCCGGCCCGTTCACCGCTCTGAACCGCGAGGAGCCTGGGCAGCCGCGGGTGTGACAGGACTCGTAGGAAGCTTCCGGTGGTCGTTCGTGAGACCGGGCAACCCGATCGGGGCGGGAGGTGGTCAAGGAGGCGAAGGGGGTTGCGATGCAAGCCGAGCAAGAAGCTCAGTTCCAGGCCTTCGTGGCCGCGCGCTGGAATCATCTGGTGCGCACCGCGTATCTGCTGACGGGCGATCCGCACGACGCGGAGGACGTGACGCAGACCGCGCTCGCCAAGGCGTACCGTTCATGGCGGCGCGTCTCGCGCAGTGACAATCCGGAGGCGTACGTCCGGCGGATGCTGGTCAACTGCAACAGCGACCGGTTCCGCAAGCGCCGGGTCGCGGAGCGGCTGACGGCGACCGTGCCGGACACGTCGGTGGGCGACACCGCGGTGCAGTGGGCCGACGAGCGCAACGCGCTGATGGCGGCGCTCGCCCAGCTGCCCGCCCGGCAGCGGGCGGTGGTGGTCATGCGCTACTGGGAGGACCTCTCCGAGGCCGAGGTGGCGGACGTCATGGGGTGTTCCGTGGGCACGGTGAAGAGCCAGGCGTCCAAGGCACTGGCGAAACTGCGGGCCTGCCCCGGCCTGGGTGGCGCGATGGACGGCGGCGGGCGGACAGGCCCGGCCGGTGCGGGGACCGCGACGCGGAACGGCGCGAAGGCCTCCGGCACGGGCGGGACGACGATCACGATGGCGGCGAGCGAAGGGGTAGCTCTGTGAACAGGCAGTTCGACAACGCCCGGGATGACGCCTTCGAGCGGGGCCTGCGGGATCTTATGTCCGAGGACGCGGCGGCGGTGCGGCCGGCGGCGGTGCCGTATCCGGAGATCGTGCGGCAGGGCCGACAGCAGCTGCTCCGGCGCCGGCTGGCGGTCGCGGGCGCGGCCCTGGGCGTACTGGCCGTCGTACCGGCCACGGCCATCGCGCTGAACGGGGACGGCAACGCTCCGTCCGAGGTCACGCAGCCGGCGGCCGCGCCGACGAAGAGCGCCCCTCCCCCGTCGCCGCGGGCGTCCGAGCGGACCGGTCCGGCGGCTCCGGCGACACCCGGCCAACTCGCCGACGGCCTCACGATGCAGGAGGCGGCGACCGGACTGGAGCAGTGCCTGGCCTACGACCGCACGCACGCGATGGGCGGGCCGGGCGGAGATCTGGGCCAGGCCCGTGACTACCGCGTCCTGCTGGCCCACCGCAGCACCGGGAACAGCAACTCGCCCGGTGACGGGCACCACGTCGTCGCCGTCAAGGACGCCCCGAAGCCGACCCGGCTGATCTGCAGCGTCAAGGACGGCGGCTCGAGCGGGCTCAACTCCTCGGTCGGCGGGAGCGGGGACCCGGAGGCCGGCGCGGTCGTCCCGGACATGAACGGCGGCAAGCTGTACCTGCAGCGGCTGAGCGGCGAGGGCCCCTGGAAGCTCCCGTACCGCTGGGGCAGCATCGGGACGGTCGACGCACGGATCGCCCGGGTCACGGTCTCCTACGGCGGTGACACCGTCGAGGCGGCCCTCGACCGCGGCTGGTACGCGGCGACGGGCGTCCTGAACCGCCCCGTCTCCAAGTCCCCGCGGATCAAGGGCTACGACGCCCAGGGCAAGCAGATCTACGACTCGGACAGCGACCGGGCCTACGACAAGCTCATCCCGTGAGACCGGACACCCTCCCCCGGAGGCACGGTCACACGTCGCGGCGCCTCACGACGAGCACGGCGAGTGCGATCGTGATCAGAGGCCAGAGCGTGTACACGATCCAGGAGCCGGGGACCGTGGCGGTGTAGCCCGGAGATCCGGGATCCGGCTCCCAGGTTTGGACCAGGCGGTTCCAGGCTGCCGACACCAGCGCGTGTTTGATGTCCGCCGACCAGCGATGGCTCTCCGAGAACATGGTGGGCAGCATCAGCAGGGTGAAGACGCTGGTGATCATGGTCCCGGCGGCGTGCCGGAGCAGAACGCCGAGGCCCAGGCCGACCAAGGCACAGACCGGAGCCAGCAACGCGGATCCCACCAGTGCCCGGAACACCCCGGGGTGGGTGATCGGAACACCGGCATCGCGCCCGTTCAGGATGGCCTGGGAGACCAGGAAGGAACCGGTGGAGGCGACCGTGCCGACCGCGGTCCACAATGCGGCTGTGACGGCCGCCTTGGCCAGCACGACCGAGCCGCGGGCCGGGACGGCCACGGTGGTGGTGCGGATCAGCCCGCTGCCGTACTCGCTCACGACGGTGAGCGCGCCCATGCTGCCGGCGACGAGGATCAGCGTCCAGTAACCGGCCGGCGGATATGCATCGTAGGGCCGGAAATCAGCCGGGAGGGAGTCCGCGGCCTCGTCCGCCAGCGTGGCCACGGCGGCGGACCCGACGACGAACAGGAGGGTGAGTCCGATCGTCCACGGGGTGGAGCGCAGGGACCGCGTCTTGATCCACTCGGAGGCGAGCAGGTCGCGGAAGCGGGCGGGCGGCGCGGCGACGGGGGTGGTCCGGGGAACGGAGGTGAGCGTGGTCATCAGGGCCGTCCTGCCTGGTATTCGATGCTGTCGGCGGTGAGTTCCATGAAGGCCGCCTCCAGTGAGGCGGTACGGGTCGTCAGCTCGTCCACCCGGATACGGTTCTCGAAGGCGAGCGCTCCGATGCGGTCCGCCGGGAGCCCGGTCACGGCGAGCTTCTCGGCGCCCGCCGAGCCCTCCGGCTCGACCGAGGCGCCCGCCGCGGTCAGCACGGCTTCCAGCTCGGCGGCCTGCGGCGTCCCGACCACGACGGTGCTACGGGTGCTGCGGGACGCGAAGTCCCGTAGCGGCTCGGCGGCGATGAGGCGGCCCCGGCCGATGACGACCAGTTGGTCGGCGGTGTTCTCCATCTCCGACATCAGGTGGCTGGAGAGGAAGACCGTGCGCCCCTCGGCGGCCAGGCGCCGGAAGAGCCGGCGTACCCAGAGCACGCCCTCCGGGTCCATGCCGTTGATCGGCTCGTCGAACATGAGCACCGGCGGGTCGCCGAGCAGGGCGGTGGCGATGCCCAGCCGCTGCTTCATGCCGAGGGAGAATCCGGCGATGCGGCGGTTCGCCACCTCGGCCAGCCCCACCTCCTGAAGCACCTCGTCCACCCGGCGCCGCGGGATGCCGTTGCTGCGGGCCAGAGCGGACAGGTGGGCGGCGGCGCTGCGGCCGCCGTGGATCTGTCCGGCGTCGAGGAGGGCGCCGACGTGCCGCAGTCCGCGCGAGTGGCGGTGGAAGGGGACGCCGCTGACGGTGGCGGCGCCGGTGGTGGGCGCGTCCAGGCCGAGGATCATCCGCAGGGTGGTGGACTTGCCGGCGCCGTTGGGGCCGAGGAAGCCGGTGACCTGGCCCGGCCGCACGGTGAAGGACAGATGGTCGACGGCCGTCCTGCTGCCGTAACGCTTGGTGAGTTCGCTGACTTCGATCACGGCACCCACACTGCCCAGCGGATCCCCGGCCCGGCATGGGGCCGTGGGCGGCAATCGTGCGGCCGGGTCGGCCCGTGGGCGTACGTCCCCGGGCCAATGCGGCGCGGGCGGTGGCCGGTTAGTCTCGCGGCGTGAACCCCATGATGATCACTTCCTTGGCCGTGCGTGCCGCACCCCGCGGTGTTGTTCCCGGGAGGGAATGCCGCCGATGACGAGAACCAAGGCCGCGGCCTGGGCGGGGGGTGCCTCTTACCTCCTCGTGGTGGGTCTGCTGGTGGGGGGCGCGCCGCGGGCGTCGGGCACGGTCCACGGTGTCGGGGCACTGCTGGCTGTGGGCCTGCTCGTCGGCGTGGTGCGACGGATGCCGCTGCCGGCTCTGGCCGTGGCACTCTTCGGATCCACCGCTGTGGTGGTGGGCCCTCCGAGCTCCGTCCCTGAGAGCCTGGCTGCTTCGTACCAGGGCGAGTTCCTGTCGTATCTGGCGGTGGACCTCGTTCTGGGCTTCATCGTCGCCACCTGCACACGGCGCGCTTCGATTGCTGCCATGGCCGTGTCCGTCGCCGTGCAGCTTCTGGTGATCGGGGTCTTCGCGCACGGGGACAGCCTGGCCGTCAACGGGGTGATCGCCTTCCTGGCGTGGGCCGCATCCTGCCTGGCCGGTCTGCTGAGCCGCGAACGCCGCGAGCACGCGGTGGCGCTGCGTGCACAGGAGGTGGCCGAGGCCGTGACCGCCGAACGGCTGAGGATCGCACGGGAGCTGCACGACATGGTCGCGCACAGCATCGGCATCATCGCGATCCAGGCCGGTGTGGGCAGCCGGGTCATCCGGACCCAGCCGGCGGAGGCGCGCGAGGCCCTGCGCGCCATCGAGGCCACCAGCAGGGAGACCCTGTCGGGCCTTCGGCGCACGCTGGTGTCGCTCCGTCAGACCGACCGGGGCGCGAACGCCCCGGAGCAGTCGCCGCTCTCGCCCTCGCCGGGGTTGGCGGACGTCGAACGGTTGGCGGCGGCGACCGCGGGCGCCGGGGTACGCGTCGACGTGCGCTGCAGCGGGGAACAGCGTCCCGTGCCGGCCGACATCGGCCTGTCCGCCTACCGCATCGTGCAGGAGGCGCTGACCAACGTGGTCCGGCACGCGGACACCGGGCGTTGCCGGGTGGCCATCGACTACGGAGACGAGGAGCTGTCCGTGGAGGTCGTCGACGACGGGCGCGGGGCCACCGAGAACGGCGCGGGCCACGGCTTCGGCCTCATCGGGATGCGGGAACGGGTCGGTCTGCTGGGCGGCCACCTCAGTATCGGGCCACGCCCTGAGGGCGGCTTCCGGGTGGCGGCCCGGCTGCCGCTGCCGGCGCCCGTCGACGTTCCGGTGGAGGCCCGATGACCGTCCGTGTGGTGCTCGCCGACGACCAGCCGTTGGTTCGGTCCGGTCTTCGTGTGATCATGGCCGATCACCCCGATCTGGAGGTCGTCGGGGAAGCCGCCACCGGCGCCGAGGCCGTCCAACTGGTCAGGGACGCCGGCCCCGACGTCGTGGTCATGGACATCCGGATGCCCGGTATGGATGGGATTGAGGCCACCCGTCGGATCACGGCCGGTCCGGCAACCACACGCGTCCTCGTCCTGACCACGTTCGACGAGGACGACCATGTCTACGGCGCGCTCCGGGCCGGCGCGAGCGGCTTCCTGGTCAAGGACATGGCGCTGGACGACATCCTCGCGGCGATCCGCGTGGTCGCCGCCGGCGACGCACTGATCGCGCCGGGTGTGACACGCCGTCTGATCGCGGACTTCATCGAGCGGCCCGCGGCTGTTCCGGAACGCTCCCCACGGCCGGTCGAGGGCATCACGGAGCGGGAACGGGAAGTGCTGACCCTGGTCGGACGCGGCCGGTCGAACACCGAGATCGCCGAGGACCTCTTCATCACGGTGGCCACCGCCAAGTCGCACGTTTCACGGCTGCTCACCAAGCTGGGCGCCCGGGACCGGGTCCAGCTCGTGATCACCGCCTACGAGATGGGGCTCGTCACTCTGCCTCGCTGATGACGTCCCCGGCCTCCGGCCCCCGGACCCGACGGCCGTCGAGGGGCCCGGCCAGGTCGTGGTCGCGGAGCGTTTGCATGAGGCGGGTCGAGGCCTGGCGGGCAGTGGTCAGCGCGTCTTCGTATTCGCGGCGGCGGGCGGGGATGTCCGCGCCGCAGTGGGGGCAGAGGGTCGTGCCGGGGTACACGTAGCAGTTGCAGCCGCGGCACAGGTCCAGGGACGGGGAGTGGGGGTGGGGGTGGGGGTGGTCGTGGTCGTGGTCGTGGGAGCGTTCCGGGGCCGGTGGGGGCTGGGGGCGGGGGGTGTCCGGGGGCGGGGGGTCGTCGGCCGCGTGCGGGTCGGGCTCCAGGACGATGTCGAAGCGGCCGTGATCGAACGAGGTGCCCGGGGCGGGGAGACGGCGGACCACTCGTTCGCGTTTGCCCTGTTTGCGCAGCTCTGAAGCTCGGTAGTGGCAGTACGGGTTGTTTCCCGGGCGGTCGAGGAGGGAGTGGGACGTCCAGGTGCAGCCGCCCTCGCAGACGTCGGCGTAGTAGCAGGTCGCGCAGAAGCCCCACAGGTCCTGGCGGCGGGGGTTCCGGGCGAAGGAGAGTTGGGGAGCGGTCGTCCAGAGCTCTGCGAGGGTGGTGTCGCGGACGGTGCCGGCCTTGTAGCTGGTGGTCGGCAGTGACGGGCAGCCTTTGATCGTGCCGTCGGCCTCGATGCCCAGGACGTTGCGGCCCGCGAAGCAGCCCGTCCAGTGCTGGTCCGCCCTGCCGCTGCCGCGCAGCAGGGCCTCGTAGGGGCCGAAGTAACCGATGTTGTTGCCCGGTTGGAGGAGGAGTCCTTCGGCCAGGGCCCTCGTGTGGAGTTCGGCCAGCAGCGGCATGAGCTCGTTCATCTGGTACGGCTGCAGCAGGAGCTGGTGGTTGTCGGCGGCCCGGCCCATGGCGACGGTGAGCTGAACCTGCCAGTTGCGGACGCCGAGCCCGAGGAATTCCGCGAGGAGGGAAGTGAGCTGGGGGATGACGGGCGCGGTGATCTGAGTGTTGACGCTCGTCTTGATCCCGTGCGCGCGGAGCCGGGCGAGGGCGTCGACCGCCGCGTCGAAGGATCCGGGACGGCCCCGCAGGTGGTCGTGGAGTGGCGCCAGGCCGTCGACGGAGACGCCGCAGGCCACCAAGCCGGCCTCGGCCGCACGGGCGATGCGCGTGTCGGTGAGCTGCCAGGCGCCGGTCTGCATCGTGCACTGCATCCCGGCGTCGGAGACCGCCCTGACGATCTCCACCCAGTCCTTGCGCAGATACGCCTCGCCGCCGATCAGGGTGACCTCGCGGGTGCCCAGCTCGCGGAGCTGTCGTACGACGTCCAGGCATTCCCGGGTCGTCATCTCCGCCGGACGTTTGCTGCCCGCGCGTGACCCGCAGTGCCCGCACTTGAGGTTGCAGGCGAGCGTGAGTTCCCAGACGGCGTGTACGGGCCGGTGATCGCGGGCGTCCGGGCCGGTCAGCCAGCGGTTGGGTGTGGCGGGGGCGCTATCACCCATCCGTCCCGCCGCCCGGCCGGTCCAGTCGGGTGATCGCCGACTCCAGGGCCTCCAGTGCTGCTTTCACCTCGTCGTACCGGTCCGGGGTGACGGGTGTGAAATCGACCCCGTAGAGGGCCTTTCTGGCTGCCTCGGCGACCGCCTTCATCTGCTGCAGGTCGTTGGTGGCGATCGCGTCGTGGATGGGCGGGCCGTACGGGGGAACGGGGCCGCTCTGGGCTTCGTCTTCGCTGGGAGGCATGTTCGGTCACCTCAGATGGGCAGCCACACGGTCCCGTGGGTCTCGCGCCGGATCCGGGCGAGTGCGGGACCGTGCAGGATCTCGGGCAGGTGCACACCAACAGCGGCAAGTGCACACCAACAGCGCGCCGCTTCCCTGCCGCGAAACGTGAATGGCATCCGAACGGAGCAGGGGATGGCGGCGATCGGGTCCGGGCCGCGATCCGACGATGCGACGATCCGACCAGCGGCCCGGGGGGAGCAGCCCCTTGGACCGGCGGCTCAGCCGGTCGCGGGACGGATGAGGACCTCGCTGCCGATCGGGGTGAAGCCCACGGCCAGGAAGGCGCGCAGGGAACGGGAGTTGCCCGGGGAGACGGCGGCGAAGACCGGCTCGCCCTCGGGGACGAGGGTGAGGGCGTCCAGGAGGAGGGCGCGGCCGACGCCGCGGCCGGCCTTCTGGCCGGTGGACTCGTCGAGGGCGATGCCTATCTCGTGGCGTCCGGCCAGGCCGCGGCCCACGGTGACGAAGCCGCGCTCGTCGCCGTGGACGCGTACGTCGGCGCGTACGGCACGGGCGTGCCGGACCCGGGGGTGGTCGTCGACGTCATCGCGTTCGCCGAGGGCGGGGGTGGTGCCCGGTCTGCCGGAGCCGCGGGCGACGAGGCTGGCGTCGGTGACGCCGACCCAGCCGCCGGGGCCGGCGAGGTGGAGCAGGAAGGCGGGGGCGTGGGCGAGGCCGAAGCCGTCGGGGCCTTGGGCGAGGACCTCGTCGGCGGGCAGGCGGGTGGCGACGAAGGCATGGCCGGTGAAGGCGAAGGAGCACTCCAGGCCGCCTTCGAAGGGGGGCAGTACGGTCACGCCGCCGTCGATCTCGGGGAAGCGGCCGTCGGCGGCGGCGAGGAGGTGGGCGAGCAAGGGGTGGGGGCCGGCGGTGCCGTGATCGCTGCTGGTGTCCTCGACCTCGTCGACCCTGTCCACGCTGTCGGCACTGTCGGCGCTGTCGGCGCTGTTGGCACTGTTGGCACTGTTGGCACTGTTGGTGATCATTCTCCGGACCCTAGCCGGTGCCGGGGCCGTCCTACGGCCGTGAAGGCGCCGTCCGTCAGGATCGGTACCGTCGAGCAGGAGTCCTGCTCGACGGCGATGGCGACGTCCTCGGGGAATCCTTCCCGGATGAGTTCCAGGCCCGAGGTACAGCCGGTCACGGTGGTCGGCACGTCCGGTGTGCCGGTGAAGGAGTTCCTCGCGTGTGCGGCCTCGGGTGAGAGCGGGCCGGCGCCCCGCACCCCCAGGGCTTCGATGATCGCGCCGGCTCCGAGCAGGTCCTCCAGGGCGGGCCGCAGACTGCCGTCGAGCCGGCGCTCGCCTGCGGCGATCACGCCGACGGGGCGTTCCGGGGTCCCGTAGCCCCGTGCGGTGAGCTCGCGGCCCACGGCGGTGGCGTTGCGCAGGCAGCCGGCGACGACGACGGCGTGGCCGGCGGCCGCGGCGGAGATGGCCGAGCCATTGGGCGAGGGCAGGACCAGGCGCGGGGTGAAGGGGGCCGCGCGGAGTGCGGCGGGCGACAGCGACCAGGGCGATTGCGTGGTCGTCTGGCGTCGCCCCACCGCGATTTCGGCGGTGTGCTCCCGGGCGAAGGCGCACGCGGTTCCATCGCGCCAGGGGTAGGGGAACACCCGGGTGCCCGCGTCGGCGGCCACGCTCACCGAGGTCGTGAACGACAGGACGTCGACGACCACGACGCAGGCGAGCGCGGGAGACAGGCGCTGAGCTCCGGTGGGCCCCCACTCGAACCGTACCCCGTGCCCCTGTTGGAGGTACCGGTCGCTCATGGACACCGACCGTAGCCGGTCGGCGCCGACCGGGGTCAACGGTGGGCCGCGGGTGTGTCAGAACGCGAACAGCAGCACGGCGCACGCCGAACCCGGCCGCGGCGGCGTGCGGCCTGCAGTCTGCGGCCTGCGGCTGCGGCGTGATCAGGAAGGCGCAGCTGACCGAGACGTACTGGGCCGCCCGCACGGGCTCGCGACCCTCATGCGCGGCGGGCGGCTGCCCTACGGGCCCTCCGCCACATGCCGTACGGTCCCCTCCCCCAGGGCGATCGCGGCGCGGACCCGCATCGGCCCGTCCCCGCGCCGGGAGAGCAGGACGACCTCCTCGACGCGCGCCGACGTGCTCCCCAGCCGGGCGGCGCACTCCGCGGCCAGGCCGCGCGGGTCCCGGGTCCGGCCGAGGGACAGGTGCGGCGTGAAGTGGGCGAAGCGGGTCTCGCAGCGGGGGAAGGGTTCCGCCAGCGCGCCCTGGAGGCCGGTCCAGGGCGCCAGGCCGTCGGCGGCGGGGTCCAGCCATACGGTGGCGTAGGCGTGGTGCCGGAAGCTGTGCACCCCGCTGAGCCGCACGGCGAAGGGCGCACGTGCGGCGGCAGCGGCGGCCAGCAGCGGGATGGCCCGCTCGAAGTCCTCCTCCGGGACGAACCCGAAGATCAGGTTGACGTGCGGCGGCCACCTGCGGATCTGCGGGTCGTGCACCTCTCGGATGCTCTGGATGGCGGGCCACAGCCCGGCCGGGGGCACCCACGCCACAGCGGTCCGGGGCGTGGGCGCGACGTCGAGGATCCCGGGGTCGGCGAACCCGTCACCGCCCGGCCGCACATCCGCCACGTTCCTCATGATGCCTCTGATCGGTTCGAACCTCGCGCGCCGGAGCTCGTGTTCCCATGCAGGAGGTCCGCGGAGGTTCCGATCGGAGGAGGGACGAGGATGCCCGGTTTCTCGACGTTCCAGGTGCAGGGGACCGCCGACCAGCGGGAGCTGGGGCGGGACATGGTGCGGGCGTGGCAGCGTGACGGGATCTTCCAGGTCGTGCGGGATCCCGTGCTGGAGGAGCGGACCGGGGCGGCGATGGACGCGGCGCGCACGTTCTTCCGACTGCCCCTCGAACAGAAGACGCGCTGCGTCAACGACCTGTCGTACAGCGGGTACATCGAGTCCGGCGAGGAGCTCACGGCAGGTCTGCGCGACCAGCCGGAGATCTTCACCATCACCCCGGACTTCGACCGTCACCATCCGCGGGTGCGGGCGGGACTGCCGTGCCACGGACCGGTGCCGTGGCCGGCCGAGGCCTTCCGTACGGCGATGGAGGCGTACCTGGCGGAGGTCGGAGCGCTCGGGGAGCGGATCCTGCGGCTGGTCGCACTCGGGCTGGGGCTGGAGGCGGACCGTCTGAACCGGCTGACCCGCGAGGGCTGGCACCACATGCGGGTGCTGCGCTTCCCCCCGCGCACCACCACCGTGGAACGCGGGATCGGCTCCCACACGGACTACGGCCTACTGGTGATCGCGGCGCAGGACGACGTGGGCGGGCTGTACGTCCGGCCGCCCCTGGAGGGTGAGCACCGGCCCCGGAACTGGCGGGCCGGCGAGAGTACGGCGGGGCTGGCCGAGTACGAGCCGGGCTGGCGGTACGTGACGCCGGAGCCGGGGGTCGTGACCGTGTTCCCCGGGGACATCCTGCAGTTGCTGACGGGTGGAGCGCTGCTGTCCACCCCGCACAAGGTCCGCCTGGCGGACCGCGAACGCTTCACGCTCGCCTACTTCCACGAGCCGTCCTTCGACGCACGGGTGCTCCCGCTCGGAGTCGGCGGTCCGGAACACCACGCCACCGAGGCCCTCCACTACGGCCGGCACTTCACCGAGATGTTCATGCGCTGCTACCCGGAACGGGCAACGACCCGGCGGATCACCACGGAGGGACGACTGGCGGCGGTGCCCAGCGCCTGACGGCGACCGCACTCCCGGCCCGCCGTACGGTTCAGCCCGTACGGCCGACCCGCCACCCCGGCCGTCGTCGCGACACCGCCACGCCCGCCAGGCAGATGGCACCGCCGAGCAGGGTCAGCAGGCCGGGAATCTCGCCGAGGGTGGCCCAGGCGATGAGCACCACCACGGCGGGCACCGCGTACGTGGTCGCGCCCATCTTCCCGGCGGTGGTCCGCGACAGCGCGTACGACCAGGTGGTGAAGGCCAGCGCCGTGGGCCCCAGGCCCAGGTAGACCATGTTCAGGACGGCCGATGCGGGCGCATCGGGCAGCTCCGAGACGAGCTGTCCGGCGAACGGAAGGGTGAACGCCGTGCCCACGAAGCAACCGTACGTCGTCACCTGGAGCGGTGTCCCGTGCTTCAGCGCCGGCTTCTGCGAGACCACGCCGGCGCCGTAGGCGAGCGCGGCGAGCAGGCAGAGCAGCACCCCCAGCAGTGAGGACGAGCCGCCGTCGGACGTCGACACCCCGACGACGACCGCGCCGACGAACGAGACGCCCATGCCGGCCATCAGGCCGGGCGGGAAGCCCTCCTTGAGCAGCCAGCCGCTGAGCAGGGCGATCACGATGGGGCCGATGTTCACGACCATGGCCGCGGTGCCCGCGTCCACCTGCTGCTCGCCCCAGTTCAGGACCACCATGTACAGGCCGAACCAGAGCGTGCCCGAGGCCAGGATGCCCGGCCAGGCCGCGCGCGGCGGCAGCGGCACCCGCTTGATCAGCAGCAGGCAGCCGAGGACGAGCGAGGCGGTGAGCAGTCGGCCGAGGGCGAGTGCGCCCGGGCCGAAATGCTCCGCGGCGGACCGGATGGACACGAACGCGGACGCCCACATCACCACGGTGACGGCCGCCGCGGCCAGGGCTCGGCGATCAGCGCCGATGCCGTCGGCGACACCGGCGGCGACGGCAGCGGCAGCGGCTACGCCGTCGGCGCGCGCGCCGGCACCGACGCCGCCGCCCGCCTTCGTGTCCTTCATCTCCGGGGAACCGCTCACCGCTGCACGTCGCCGTCGGCGAGCGCGCGGCTCAGCGTGAACCACGGCACGGTGTCGCCCGGTTCGAGGAGGTACTCCTCGGTCACGGCGAATCCGTGGGCCTCCGCGAAACGCAGGCCTTCAGGGTTCGAGCCGAGCACCACGGTCTCCACCGTCGTGACGCCGAACCCGCGGGCCGTCGCCATGTTGCGCTCGTGCAGCAGGGCGCCGAGCCCACGGCCGCGATGCTCCGGCAGGACCCGGGCGATCACCGTGGCGATCGCCGGGTCCTCCGAGGGCGGGCGGACCGTGGAGCACCCCACGAGGACGTCGCCGAGGTAGGCGACCTCCAGGTGATTGCGCCCGGACCGCTCGCGTACGGCGTCCAGGGGCAGCGGATCCGCCGGGATGATCAGGTTGTGGACGTGCTGCCAGTCCTGGAGCAGGGTCTCGGCCTCGCCGTGGACCCGTTCGATACGGAGATCAGCACGGAGATCAGTATGGAGATCAGTCACGGGAGCAGAACACCCGGCCGGCCTGGACGGTGTCAATCAATTTGCCGTGGAGCCGCCTCGGCGTGGCTCCAGCGCCGCGCGGGCCTCGGGCGTCGCGAGGGCCGGCAGCAGGTAGCGCCACATCACCGCGATCCGGGCGGGGAGGTCCGCGTGCTGCTCGGAGATCCGGCACATGACCTGTGTGCCGGTGTAGGCGGCCATCAGCACCCGGGCGAACTCCGCCTCGTCCACGTCCGGGAGTAACTGCCCCTGCTCGCGCGCGACGGTGAGTTCCTGTACGAACCTGTCGATCCACCACTCGTAGATGGCGAACTCGCGCAGCCCGGACTCGCCCTGCTCGACGGCGAGCTTGACCCCTGCCCGCAGCAGCACGTTGACCTGCATTTCCTCGGCGAGGTAGCGGGTCATGTCGATCAGGTGCCCGAGCCCGCCCGGACCGGTCGGGAACCGCAGGTGGCCCGCGTGTTCCAGGATGACGGCGCGGGCCAGGCCCTCCTTGGACTGGAAGTGGAAGTACACCGCCCCGGCGGTGACCCCGGCCCGTTCCCGGATCTTGTTGATGCTGGCTCCGCTGAAGCCGTTCTCGTCGAACACCTCCGCCGCGGCCCGCAGGAGCACTTGCCGTGTGCGCCGCGCCCGGTCCTGCTTCGGTTCTGCCATGAGACGTTTCCCCCGTCTGTTCGGCAAGACAAATAAAAAGAGAGTGTCCTTTATGTTACGTGTGCACGATCATCGGACACCAGCCACATCCTGATCTATCGTCAGATCTTCACCACTTCAACAGATCTCCCGCTCTTCGTCTCAAGAACCGGCCGCGGGTCCGGCGAGCTTCCTGAAGTACGTCCAACTCGTCTCGTTCGGCTCGCTCCAGACCTCCGGTGCATGGGCGAACTCCGGGTGGTGGCCCGCGATGTACGCACGCGTGCGCTCGGGTACGTCGGCGTACGAAGGCAGCTTGCGCCCGCGGCAGTGGAAGACGAGCCCGCCGGGGCGCTGCCCCTGCTCCATCCACGGCAGCCACGGGGACATCCGGGCCCAGGACACGGTGGACGGAACTCCGGGGTCCTCGCTGGTGAAGACGCCTGCGGGGGCGAAGAACTGGAAGAGCTCCAGCGCCCGGTACGTGTCGTCGGCGGACTGGGCGGGGAAGTCCGCGACCGGCAGCGGCGACGGATAGGAGAGCGGAATCTCCATGCTGAAGCAGATCTGCTCGCCGAGGTCGGTGGTGGGGATCGGGAAGGGCCGCAGCCGCAGGTTCACCGGGTCGTTCCAGACGTGCACCACCTTGTGGTCCTGCCAGGTCTCCAGGATCTCCCGGGTGCCCGGGTCCAGGTAGAACGCCGCTTCCCGGGACAGGAGGAGGAAGCCGTCGCCGTCGCCGTCGCCGTCTGCCTGCAACCGGGCGACGTTGATGCCCTCGAAGCCGAAGATCCGCTGATAGGGCTCCCCCGGCCCCCAGGTGTAGACGTCACCCGACCAGTGCAGGGTGACCTCGCTGCCGTCGAGGGAGGCGCGGGTCCGGGCGAAGGCCCGGAGGAGTTCGACGGGAGTGGGGGCGGGTGTGGGTGTGGGGACGGGTGTGGGTGTGGGGGCGGGCTCAGGGGCGGGTGCGGGGGTCAGAGCGCTCATGGTGCCCCACTGTGGGAAACCGGGTACAGCTTCCGCAAGGTGGTGTGTGAGAGTGGCCAAATGAGCATCCGTTATCCGCTTCCCCTGCGCCCCGGTGACCGTATCGGCGTCACTTCCCCCTCCAGCGGCGTGCCCGGGCCCCTCCGCGGCCGCCTGGACGTCGCCGTCAAGACGGTCGAGGCGCGCGGGTACGAGGTCGTGGTCGGGCGGTGCATGGACGGCGACGCCGGCCACGTCAGCGCGTCGGCGGCCGAGCGGGCCGAGGAGCTGATGCGGATGCTGACGGACCCCTCGATCCGCGCCGTGGTCCCGCCGTGGGGCGGCGAGACCGCGATCGACCTGCTGCCGCTGCTGGACTGGGACCGGCTGCGGGAGGCGGAGCCGACCTGGGTGGTCGGGTACTCGGACATGTCGACGTTGATGACACCGCTGACCGTGCTGACCGGGTGGGCCACGCTGCACGGCAACAACCTGATGGACACCCCCTACCGGACCCCGGAGGGGCTGTCGTCCTGGCTGGATCTGGTGGCCATGGAGCCGGGGAGCCGGTTCGCGCAGGTCCCGCCGGGCCGCTACCGGAGCACGGGCTGGGACGACTGGGCGGCCTTCCCCGAGGTGGACGAACTGATCCTGGACTCGGCCGGCGGGTGGCGACGCCTCGACGGCGACGGAGACATCATGGTCGAGGGCCGCCTCATCGGCGGCTGCATCGAAACGCTGTCCCCCGTCATGGGCAGCCCGTACGGCGACCTGACCGACTTCGCCCGGCAGCACGCCCCCGAGGGCCTGATCGTCTACGTGGAGGCGTGCGAGGACAGCGCCTTCACCATCTGCCGCCAGCTCCACGGCATGCGCCTGGCCGGCACCTTCGACGCCGCCAACGCCGTCCTGGTGGGCCGCACCAAGGCCCCCGCCTCCCCCTCCCTGACGCAGCACGAGGCGGTCATGGACGCGCTGGGCGGGCTCGGCGTACCGGTCATCGCGGACGTGGAGTGCGGGCACGTGCCCCCGTACCTGCCGCTCGTCAACGGAGCCCTCGGCCGGGTGGTGCACACGGCCGACCGCAGCGAACTGATCCAGACACTGAGCTGAGCGCGCTGAGGTGAGGTGAGGTGAGGTGAGGTGAGGTGAGGTGAGCTGTTCGGCCGGTCGGTCGGCCGCTCAGTCTCCGTTCAACAGCAGCTTCTTCTGCGGCTTCCCCATCGCGTTGCGGGGAAGCTCCGCGAGGAAGCGGACCTCTCGCGGCCGCTTGTGCACGGCCAGCCGGGTGGCGACGAAGTCGGTGAGCTCGTTCCCGCTCACGCCCTCGGCGACGACGAACGCCACGATCCGCTGCCCCAGGTCGGCGTCCGGCACGCCGACCACCGCGGCCTCCCGCACCTGGGGGTGGTCGAGGAGGGCGTTCTCGACCTCCCCCGCGCCGATCCGGTAGCCGCCGGACTTGATGAGGTCGACGGAGGCCCGGCCGACGATCCGGTGGACCCCGTCCTCCGGATCGATGGCGGCGATGTCCCCCGTACGGAACCAGCCGTCGGCCGTGTACGAGGCCGCCGTGGCCTCCGGGTTGTTCAGGTAGCCGGCGAACAGGGTCGGTCCGGTCAGCTGGAGCTCGCCGATCTCGGTGCCCGGTTCGGCGGCGATGCGCGTACGGATGCCCGGCAGCGGGGTTCCGACGGTGCCGGGGCGCGGCACGGTGCCCGCCCGGCCGCTGACGGTGATCAGCGTCTCCGTCATGCCGTACCGCTCAACCGGCCGGTGCCCGGTGAGCCCTTCGAGCGTCCGGGAGACGGGCGCGGGCAGCGCGGCACTGCCGGAGACGAGCAGCCGGGCGGACTTGAGGGCCGCCGCCTCGCCCGGGTCCGCGGCGATCCGCGACCAGACGGTGGGCACCCCGAAGTACAGGCTTCCGGAGGCGGCGGCGTACGCCTCCGGGGTCGGACGTCCGGTGTGGACGAGACGGCTGCCGGTGCGGAGCGCGCCGAGCACTCCGAGCACGAGCCCGTGCACGTGGAACAGCGGCAGGCCGTGGACGAGGGTGTCCTCGGCGGTCCACTGCCAGGCGGCGGCGAGGGCGTCGAGGTCGGCGGCGATGGCGGCGGCGGTGAGGACCACGCCCTTGGGCGGGCCGGTGGTGCCGGAGGTGTAGAGGATCAGCGCCGGATCTCCCGCGGTGGTGGCGGGGGCTGAGGCGGGGGAACCGACGGGCCCGCCGCCGGCACGCCGCGACCAGTCCACGGTGATCTCGGCAGCGCCCGAGTCGCGCAGGATGTGGTCGCGTTCGGCGGGCCCGGCGTCGGGCGGCAACGGCACGACCGGCACCCCGGCGAGGAGTCCCCCGACCACCGCTGCGACGGTCTCCAGGGAGGCGGTCGCGTTCACGGCGACGGCCGGCGCACCGGCGATGTCGGCCGCGACGGCACGGGCGGCGCCGAGCAGGTCCTCGTACGAACCGGGACGGCCTGCGACGCGCAGGGCATCGGGGCGGTCGCCGAAGGTCCCCTCCAAGGCGGTGAGCACGACGGCAACTCCCTTGCTACGACAACCGGGTCCGCTCAGAGCCTACGGCCTGCGGCCGCCGCGAGGCACGGGGCCGCCGGGCCAGGAGAGGCGGCCTACGATCACCCCATGTCGAAGACGACGAAGACGAAGACGAAGACGATGAAGACGGCGAAGAACCATGCCGCGGGTTCGCCCCTGTCCCTCTGGTCCCGGGACTCCGTCCTGTCGATCGGCTCGGTGGGTTCGGTGCTGTCGATCGGATCCGTCGGATCGGTCCTGTCGGTCGGTTCGGTCGGCAGCGCCCTGTCGGTCGGCTCGATCGGGTCGGCCCTTTCCGCCTTGTCCGCCGGTTCCTGGCTGAGCCTGGGTTCCGTGCTGTCCGCCCGGTCCCGCTGGTCGGCCCTGTCCTGGCAGTCCGACCGCGCGTTCCTGACCGCGGGCGCGACGGCGGCCGCCGCGCTGGCGGTCGCGGCCACCGTCCTGGCCACCGACCACCAGCCGCGGACCGCCGGCCGCCGCCACCCGTGACGAGCCGGTCGGACGGACTCGGGCCTCAGCCTCAGCCTCAGCCTCAGCCTCAGCCTCAGATGACGCCCTGCACGAGCATCGCGTCCGCGACCCGCTCGAAGCCGGCGATGTTGGCTCCGGTGACGTAGTCGCCCGGGGCTCCGTAGCGCTCGGCCGTCTCGTACGACACCGTGTGGATCGACCGCATGATCGCGGCCAGCTCCTCCTCGACCCGGGCCGGGGTCCAGGCGGTCCGGGACGCGTTCTGGGCCATCTCCAGGGCGCTGACGGCGACGCCGCCCGCGTTCGCCGCCTTGCCCGGGCCGAACGAGACCCCGGCCTCCTGGAACAGCCGGACCGCCTCGGGGGTGGTGGGCATGTTGGCGCCCTCGGAGACGGCCTTGACGCCGTTCCGGACGAGCGTACGGGCGTCGTCCTCGCCGAGTTCGTTCTGCGTGGCGGAGGGGAAGGCGACGTCCGCCGCGACCTCCCAGACGCTGCCGCCCTGCACGTACCGGGCGGAGGGGCCGCGGCGGGCGGCGTACTCGGACACCCGCCCCCGCTCGACCTCCTTGATCTGGCGGAGCAACGCGAGGTCGATGCCCTTGTCGTCGACCACGTAGCCCTGCGAGTCGGAGGCGGTGACCGGGTTGGCACCGAGCTGCTGGAGCTTCTCGATGGTGTACAGCGCGACGTTCCCGGAACCGGACACCACGGCGGTCTGGCCACCCAGGCCCAGGCCGCGCACGGCGAGCATCTCGGCGGCGAACAGCACACTGCCGTAACCGGTGGCCTCGGGCCGGATCGCGGAGCCGCCCCAGCCCTGCCCCTTGCCGGTCAGGACTCCGGCCTCCCAGCGGTTGGTGATGCGCCGGTACTGGCCGAAGAGGTAGCCGATCTCACGGCCGCCGACGCCGATGTCCCCGGCGGGCACGTCGGTGTGCTCGCCGATGTGCCGGTGCAGCTCGGTCATGAAGGACTGGCAGAAGCGCATGACCTCGGCGTCGGACCGGCCGCGCGGGTCGAAGTCGCTGCCGCCCTTGCCGCCGCCGATGCCGAGTCCGGTGAGGGCGTTCTTGAAGATCTGCTCGAAGCCGAGGAACTTCACCACGCCGATGTCCACGGACGGGTGAAAGCGCAGGCCGCCCTTGTACGGGCCGAGCGCGCTGTTGAACTCCACGCGGTAGCCGCGGTTGACGTGGACCCGCCCGTGGTCGTCCTGCCAGGGCACGCGGAACACGATCTGCCGCTCCGGCTCGACGAGGCGCTCCAGGAGACCGAGGGAGGGCTCGGCGAGCTCGGGCCGTACGGAGAAGACGGGGGCGAGGCTGTCGAGGACTTCCCGTACGGCCTGGTGGAACTCGGGCTGGGCGGGGTTGCGGCGCTCGGTGTCGGCGCGCAGCGCGTCCAGCCGGGCCTGCGGGTCCTTCGTGTCCTTCACGGCGGTCCTTCCCAAAGGTGTTGTTCCGGCACGTCCCACACACGCTGATCACACACATTGATCACACACGTTGATCACACACGTTGATCACATACGTTCCGAGCCGGAGGCTACCGCGCCCGGGGAACCCAACGGATCGCCCCGCGGCGGCATTTCGGTGCCAGGGCGGGGCAGCAGCCTGCCGTACGCCGATGGCATGGAGGTGGCATTCCGGGGGTACCCGGCGGGCACATCGGCGACATCCCGCGGTCACCCAGGCTGCCATTCGACACACACATGGCGTCGTTGTGTTGTTAAGGGGGTGACAAAAGCGGCGTTCGAATATGATCGGCGAGCCTTCGGCACCTCGGGCACCTACGGCACCGAACTTTCGGCCGCTGGTCGGCGGACTCGGCACACCAGACGGCGACCGGCGCCCACGACCACGATCAGGGGGAACCGGCGTGGAAACGGCACGACTCGCACTGCTCATCGCCGCGACGATCACCATGGGGTGGATGAGCGGCCTGTTCTACGGCTTCTCGGTCTCCGTCATGCCCGGTCTGGCGCGCGCCGCCGACCGGACGGTGATCGAGACCATGCAGCGCATCAACGTGGCCATCCTCAACGGCTGGTTCATGCTCGGCTACCTGGGCGCGCTGGTGTTCACCGGCGCCACCCTGGGCCTGGCGATCCCGGCCGACGGCCGCCCGGCCCTGGCCCCGCTGATCGGCGCGTTCGTCACGTACGCCGCGGCCATGGCCCTCACCGCCCGGGTGAACATCCCGCTGAACAACGCCCTGGAGGCGGCCGGCGCCCCGGAGCGCATGTCCGACGCCAACGCAGCCTCCGTCCGCGGGTCCTTCGAACGCCCCTGGGTCCGCGCCAACGCCTGGCGCGCGGTCCTGTGCACGGCGGCGCTGGGCTTCCTGGCGTGGGCACTGCTGGAGTCCTGCTAAGCGCTCGACGCGGTCGGCGGGTTGGTGCGGTCGGCGGGGCGACGCGGTCGGCCCGTCGGTCGGTCTCGCTCTCGGCCCTGGTCTGTGGCCGCGACGATCGGCTTCATCATCCTGATGACCGTCAGACGGACGCGAACCTCCCGTACGTCGCGGCCCACGGCCTTACCTCAGCAGCGGGGCTCGCGGCCCTACATCTTCTTACAGGTGACCTTGGCACCGTGGTACGGGAAGGTGACGGTGTCTCCCTTCCAGCCCACGCTCCACGGCGACAGCTCCTTGCCGCTGCCCTCCCCGAACTCCATGCCCATCAGCTCTTTCGTCTCTCCGGGCACACCGCTCACGTGGTACGGGCCGTCGTCGCCCTTGACCTCCAGCTTGCCGCCGGAGAGCTGCCAGGTCCCAGAGCTGCCCTCGCCGCCGGTGCTGACCTGGTAGGTCCCGTCCCCCACGGTCACCGTCGCGGAGATACTGCGGCCGCCGGCGGCGATCGTGCAGTCCCAGGTGCCCTTCGCGGCTGCCTCCAGGGACTTCCCCCCGGCGCAGGCCACCACGGCGAGTGCCGTCGGCACTCCCATCGCTCCGACGGCTGCCCACTTCATCCAACGCTTCATCGTCCGGCTCCCCCGAGATCGACCTGCTACCTGCAGGTGAGCCGGACCCTACCCGAAGTTGATCAAGAACTGCGCAGCCGACCACTCAGGAAGGCGGCGCGGACAAGGCAACCCAGGGCAGCCGTGCAGAGCAGCGTCCGGAGGATGTTCGTCGTCACCCAGGTGGACTTGAAGCGCTCGACGACGGAGAAGTCCTTCACCTTGGCGGCGTCACCGAGGTCGGCCAACTCGTTGTTGAGCGGAATGTTCACCCCGAAGGTGATGATCAGCACCGCCAGGTACGCCACGGCCGCGATCGCGACCCACAGCGCCATCGCCCGCCGCCCCCTGCGGAACTCGAGCACGGCCGCCACCACCGGCAGCACGAACGCGAGCAGGAACACACTCCCGAACAGCCCGTTCCCGTCAATGGCCGCGTTGAACTCCTGCATCGCTGCCACGTACGTCCGGTCATCGGTCTTCGCCAGCCCCGGCATCACGGAGATGTCGTAGGCGAAGAACAACCCCGCCATCAACCCGATCAGCACCGCCGAAACCCCGACCAGCACACCGGCAACCTTCCCGCCCCCGGCGTTCTCAGCCACCTCACTCATCCCTGCTCCCCCTACGTCTCCAGATCCTCAGGATCCCCTTGGACCCCCTGACTCACGCCCTGTCGCCCCTGGATGCTGGCAGCCCCCGGGGCACCTCGGCAGGCCCTTTCAGCGAAAGCTTGAGCGAATCTTTAAGGCCGCGCCGTCGGTCGGCGACATGCCCTCGCGGCCCGCAGCACTCGCCGCAGCCGAGCCACCCTTTCCACGACCACGGGAACGGAATCGGGACCCTCGCGCCGGGACCCGGCCGCCCACACCCTGACCCTGGCCCTGGCCCTGGCCCTGGCCCTGGCCCTGGCCCTGCTCGTCGTGACAGCGCCCGCACAGGCCGTCATCCGGCGGCTCGTGCACTCCGGGACGCTCGCACCCCGAGCAATGCCACCGCACGTCGTACACGCGTCTGGCCCGGTTGCGGAACACCAGCGGGGTCCCGCGCCGGTCGATCCACCGCTCCCGGCAGATCCGGCACGCCACCCCGTCGGGCCACGTCACGCCGTCCTCGCAGGCCGGATCCGGGCACGGATCGTTCCGCAGCCCCCGTCTGACCAGCCAGCCGTACGCGCTCCGCACGGGCCGCCCCCTCTCCTCCGCCAGCCGCCGGAGAATCCGCTCCCGGATCCGCTCCGAATCCCCGCCGGCCTCGGCAACGGCCCGTACCACGGCCTTCGCGGCCAGCCAGTACTGACCATCCGTCAACCCGAGCGCCAACGGCAGCCCGTGGAGCACCCGATGGGCAACAGCCGCCACGCTCCACCCCGCATCGCCCGCGCGCCCACCACCCGAGGACGCCCTACGGCCGGAACCACAATCAACGTCTGGCGGCTTCTTCTCCTGTACGTCAACTAAGGGTAGTAATTCCCTATTCGCGAGGGAGCTCCGCTGGTTTTCGCAACCGGAGGTCCTCTCTTCCGCAGACTCCTGCAGGGGTGCCGGAGGTGCCACGGGCTCCGGCCCTCCCGGAGGCTCCGCGGACTCCGACGCCTCCAACGGGGAGCGACGCGGGATGATCACGTTCCGCCCCTGATAGCCCGCCCGGCGCTGTACCTCCAGCCACCCCCACCGCTCCAGGTCGTCCACGATCGTGCCGGCCGTCCGCACGGTCACGGGCTGCCCAGCCCGGCGGCCCGAGTAGTGCAGGAGGTGCCCCGCGAGCTCCTCCTCGGTCATCGGCTTGCCCATGGCGTGCGCGTAGGCGCACACCATGTACGCGCGCACGTGCCGCGAGCGCGCGGCCCCGAGCAACGCCACCGGCACGACGGCGAACTCCTCCTTCGCCCCCAGCCCCGGAACGCGCCGCACGGCGGACGTCCCCCGCCCACCCGGCAGCGTCCGCCGCACCACACTCATCTCCCCGGCCTCAACCAGCTGCCGCTGAGCGTCATACAGGGCAGCCGGCGCCTTACGGCCGGCCCGGTTGGTCAGCCCGAGGTAGTCGGCGATGGTGGCCAGATCGGCAACACACTCCCCCCGCTCATTGCGGGCGAGGTGCGCAACCTTGGCGTAGTAAACAACGGCAAGGTCATCAAACGATCCGGTGATGACACGAAGCGGTACCTTGACCATCGTCCTCCGTACGCCGTCGGGAAGCGCGGCAACACGGACCCGATGACGAAGGTCGGGTGCTGTCAGTGGCGATGGAGGTGGCGGAAGCGCCTGCGAGGCATCTCGCTCAAGGCTAGAGTGGGAGGGCATTTTCGGGCTCGCTGGTGGGAGCTCGTGGTGAAGGCCCTCGGACGGTGTTGGCTCACCCCCGGGGGCCGCCCCGATTTCCGGCACGGGACAACTTGCGCCGAACGTACCGCAGTTGGCGGCATATGCCCGGCCCCCATCACCCCATCGAGCGACCCGGAAACATTTTCGACCGCCCGAACGCATGCACCCGATCGCCGCCGCCCCGACTTACCTCCCGCGCATCATCGGACACCAAACAGCGCGCCAGAGAGCGAATCACTTATTCGGGACGCCGCCCAACGCGCCAGAGCCGGCTCCTGGGTCAGGTGTGTGCAGGAAGACCCCGGGACACCGTCACGCGGAAGCTGGCGCACGAGCCGCTGGGCCGGCGACCGAGCACCCTGCTGGTGACGATCCGCCGGTACCGGTGCACCGGGTGTGGGCATGCGTGGCGCCAGGACACCAGCCGCGCCGCCGAGCCGCGGGCCAGGCTGTCGCGTCGTGGACCGGCCTGGGCGGTACATCATCCCGAGCCGCTCCAAAGCCGACCGAAGCGATCAACGGCCGCCTGGCGCAGCTGCGCGGCTCCGCCCTCGGCTTCCGCAACCTCAGTTCCACACTCCCGGGAGAGAAATCGATCCCAGCCTGTCGGGATTTTTCAATCCCCAGAACAGCATTGCCGTCCACCGGCTCCGCGAGAACACCCACACCCGCTACGCCACCTGCGTCCGCCTCCACCTCATGCCCGACCTCGGCACCAAGAGGATCGTCCGGCTCACCGCCAAGGGTCCGCACCTTCCTCGACCGGCTCCGCACTGCCTGCCAGTGCTGCGCCCAGGGCCTGGACACCAAACGGAAGAAGTGCTGCACGATCGGCGAATGCTGCCAGAAGCGGCTGTCCGCTTTGACCGTGACCTACGTGCACTCGGTCCTCAAGTCGGCCCTGGAACACGCCGTCCGCGAAGACGAGCTGCCCCGCAACGTCGCCCGCAACGTCAAGACCACCACATCCCGGCCCAGGCGGTTCCAGCCCCTCACCACAGCTGAAGCCCGCCACTTCCTCGGCGCAGCCCGCGCCGACCGGCTCCACGCGCTGTATGAACTCGCCCTGCGCACCGGGCTCCGCAAAGGGGAACTCCTCGACCTCCACTGGGAAGACCTCGACCTCAACAGTGGGGCCGCGACCATCCGCCGCTCCCTCCAGCGCACCCGAACCGGCGGCCTCACCCACCTCCCCACCAAGACCCGCGCCTCCGAACGCCGCATCGCCCTCCCCGCCGAATGCCTCCGCTCCTTCAAGAATCACAAGGAGCGGCAGGACAGGGAGCGAGAGACCGCAAAGTCAGTCTGGAAGGATCGCTGCCCGGCTCGGCCTCACCCAGAAGGCCGCCCGCGAGGTCTTGCGGCTCTCCTTCGCCAAGGTCGCCGAGTACCAGAAGCGCGGCCTGGTCCACTTCCACGCCGTCATCCGGCTCGACGGCCCCGACGGTGGCACCCACCCCCACCGCCGGATGCCACCGTCGCCCTGCTTGCCGACGCCATCCCGGCCGCCGCCTCCCGCGTCCGAATCTCCATCGTGTCGGACGCGATCGGGGAACGCGAACTCGCCTGGGGCGAACAGCTCAACGTACGCGAGATCAACGCCTTCGGCACCGACGCCGAATTCACCGACCAGGCGGTCGCCGCCTACGTGGCCAAGTACGCCACCAAGTCAGCCGACGCCTCCGGCGCCCTCGACCGCGCCTGTTCTGCCGCCCCTGCCAGGGACGCGCCACCGTCCTCCCCCACGGGCCCCCGCTCCCTTGCACCGCCTGCGGCGGTACCGGACAGGCCCGGCCGCTGCCCCGGCTCGCCGTGGCCCGGCACGTGCGGCAGATGATCCGCACCTGCTGGGAGCTGGGCAAGCTGCCGGAGTTCACTGTCCTCAAGCTCTGGAAGTGGGCGCACATGCTCGGCTTCCGGGGTCACTTCTCCACCAAGTCCCGCTGTTACTCGGTCACGCTCGGCGCGCTCCGCGACGCCCGGCGCGCCTGGCGTACCGAGCAGGCCCGCGCCCAGGCCGGCCTTCCCGACCTCGACCCGACGACAACCCTCGTCCTCGACCACTGGTCCTACCTCGGTTCGGGATACAGCCCCGGCGCCGGACTCCTCTCTGCTGACGTCTGGCACCGCAGAGAGCTGGAGCGCCAGTTCGTGGCGGAAGGGGCCTGCCGATGACCTCGTACCGTCCCGCTGCGCCCCACCAGGCGCCGAGTACTTCTCAGGAACTGCTGACCGTCCCCCAGGTCATGGCCTGCCTCCAGATCGGCCGCTCTGCTGTCTACGACCTGCTCCGCACCGGCCAGCTTGCCTCGATCACTCTCGGCCGCGCCCGCCGCATCCCCGCCCACGCCCTCACCGACTTCGTCCGCGCCCGACTCGACCAGGAAGCCGCCTGATGACCACGCCCCGCGACTCCAGCCCCTCTCACCGCGTCCGCGCGAACGGAGACGGGACCGTCTACCAGCGCAAGGACGGACGCTGGGAAGCCGCCGGCTACGTCCTCGCCCCGGGCAACACCCGCAAGCGCGTCCGCGTCTACGGCATCACCCGCAAGGACGCCCTGGACAAGCTCACCGAGAAGATCGCCGCCAGCAACCGCGGTCTCCCTCTCCCTTCCGTGCAGGGCAGCGTGGCCGCGTACCTGACGTACTGGCTGGAGGCCGTCGCTGTCCACCAGCTCCGCGAGAACACCCACACGCGCTACACCGCCTGCGTCAATCGGTACCTCATCCCCGGCCTCGGCAAGAAGAAGCTCGCCAAGCTCTCTGCCAAGGACGTCCGTACCTGGCTCAACCAGCTCCGCACCACCTGCCAGTGCTGCGCGCGCGGCATCGACGCCAGGCGTGGTCAGCCCCGTTGCTGCGCCGCGGGATCGTGCTGCTCCAAGAGGCTCTCTCCGCTGACGCTGGCGTACATCCACTCCGTCCTCAAGTCCGCCCTGGAGCACGCCGTCCTAGAGGAGGAGATCCCGCGCAACGTCGCCCGCAACGTCCGCACCGGCACACCCCGGCCCCGACGCTTCGAACCCCTCACCGCCGATGAAGCCCGTCAGCTCCTCACCGCCGTGCGAAGTCACCGGCTGCACGCGCTGTTCGAACTCGCCCTCCACACCGGACTCCGCAAGGGCGAACTGCTCGGCCTGCGCTGGGGAGACCTCAACCTCGACGCTGGCACCGCCGCCATCCGCCGCACCCTTCAGCGCACCACCGCTGGCGGGCTCACCACGCTGCCCACCAAGACGCGGGCCTCCGAGCGCCGCGTCGCCCTCCCCGCCCGCTGCGTCCAGTCGCTGAAGCTCCACCACGAACAGCAGCAGCGTGAGCGCAAGGCCGCAGGCACGGCGTGGCAGCACAGCGGGCACGTGTTCACCACTGCTCTGGGCGGATCGATCGACCCGACCAACCTCACCCGCACCTTCACCACGCTCCTCCGTAAGGCCGGACTCCGCCGCATCCGCTTTCACGACCTCCGGCACTCGGCCGCCACGCTGCTCCTGGAACAGGGCGTCGAACTCGTCGTGATCAAGGAACTCCTCGGCCACGCCCACATCGGCGTCACCGCCACTGTCTACGCCCACGTCCGACTCCGCCTCCAGCGCGACGCCATCGACTCCCTTAGCGCCGCCCTTGATGGCCCCTCCAACGACCGGTCGACGCGCGACGAAGGCGACGACCCGCCGCTGTGCGGAGCCACCGTCCACTGACGTTGCCGTCAACTACTGCCGTCACCCAACGTAGAAGCCCCGCCAGGACGCACCTGGCGGGGCTTCAAATTTGCTGCTGCTATCCAACACGAAGGTGCCGGGATCGGGCAGCGAGGCTACACCTCACCCTCCATCCGACGTGCGAATGGTGCGACCTCCAGCGGGGTGGCGGCGAGGTTGAGATCCGTGAGGTGTAGCGCGTGATTCGTATCGAAATCACCGAACAGCCCGGAGCAACTCTCCATGCAAGTATTGCAGAAATCCCCAGAGATCATCTGCAATCACCTCCACGTTCGATTCCCCGACCTCATAGGCCGCACCTTCCATTGAACCGCCACTTAGCCGATACACCTTGCCAGATGTAAGGCTGACAGCAAACAGACCACCGCCGCCATCAGACCCGAAGGCAACAACGGAATCACTGACAGCACCCCTAACCTCTGCCGGCTGCCAATCCCCTCTACCTTCGACTACGTCGTCGACGGAATCCACGAAGAAACCGTTGCCCACATCGGGGAGCGTCACCTTCTCGATGCGCGCGTAGAAATCAAGGAGGTCACCGTAGTCCCTAAAAGCAGGGTGTCTTTTGAGTACACCGGGTCCGCCCACTGCTGCCTCGACCACGCAATTCTCTCCTGGTTCGTAGCCGTTCCTCTCCTCGAAATCTCTCATGAATTTCGAGGAGAGGTCAGCCATTTCCCGGATCCAGCTACTTAGACTCTCTCCAGAAATAGTCACCATAACCCCTATCAATCTGTCCGGCGAAGTCCTCGATTTGAGCCCGAGTTGGATTCGGATTCATGTCCCGAAAGTAGCGCCACTGGTCGGTGATGTTTTGGTGAACATTAGCCCCCCGGGACTTCATTCGACTGCCCGGCACGCCGCGCATGTTGGACGGCGCATCAAAATCGAAGTCCGAAAACTCCGGATGATTCCTGTACTCCTGCGGAATGGCGTGATGTGCATCCCAATCATCCGGCAGACGCTTGAAGCCGTTCTTGTTCAACGTGGCTTGGAATCGACCGCGATAATTTCCAAGCGCGATAGTCGGAAAATCTGGGTCGAATCCATTGCAGTTGTGCACCAAGACCGGAGTGGCGCCCGCCAGCACATAGTACGTGTGGAGGTCCGCGACCGTGAGGTTGTACGTGTCCAGGGTGGCTTGGTACGCACGCACCGCATGGATGGAGACTGTGGTGCCGGAGTCCGTGCGGAGGGTCATGCCGGGCTTGAGGTCGGCGGCATCCAACCAGGCCTTGGAGGATTCCGACCAGAACGGGTGGTGGGCCGTCGTCGTGATGGTCTCTATGCCGTCCGGGGTCTGGACGGCAAGGTCGACGTAGTCCTTGTCATCTGCAGTGAAGATGGTCGCTGTGACCTGTTTGGCTGCGGTCTCCCCCGTTTCGGGATCGGTCGCCAGCACTTGGTCGTCGGTGGTCAGGTCCTCGATTTTCTTCGCTGAACCATCTGCCGTCATGACGGCAGTACCAGGTACGAAGCTGTTGAGGCAGTCGATGGCGTACTGGTACTTGCCCCTGGAACCGCCGGCGATTCCCTTGACGAGCCTGCTGCCACCGCGCGTCGCTACGGTGATCGTTACCTCGGCTGCTGCCCAAGCACATGATTTGAGACCAGGATTGGTGGCGCAGTTGTAGGCGTTCCGAATACCCAGGAGCTCCATCCAGTCACCGGTCGTGGTGTCGCGGAGACCGATTTCCTTCGCTGTTGAACAGAACTCGTCAGTCGAGGGGTGGCTGCGGTAGCACTTATTGTCGGCCCAGCGTTGGAGATTCTGCTCGTAGGACTTCTTCGGGGAGTATCCGAGGGCGTGGAGCTCTTTTTCGGTCAGGAGTTTGACGTTGTTGATAACGACGGTGGTCTTGCCGGTTTGCAGGCCGCTGTACCCTGAGTTGCCGCTGTTGCTGCTGCCTCCGGAGCCGCTGCCGGAGCCGGAATCGTCCACCACGATCTCGTCCACCCAACCCCTGGCGGGCCGGCTGCTGCCGCCGATGTCGGCGAGCTGCAATCCAGACGGGTCCGAGTTGGTGATCGGGTTGCCGTTGGCGTAGGTGTAGCCGTTCATCTGGAGCGGGTCGGTGTTGTCGATGATCGGGTCGACCGAGATGAAGCGGCCCGTGGTGGGGTCGTATTCGCGGGCGCCGATGTGGGTGAGGCCCGTGGTCGTGTCGTCGACGCCCACGCCCAGGAAGGTGCGGTTGCCGGGCCAGCCGGTGGGCTGGGTACCGCGCAGGTTGCCGTACGGGTCCGACTTGCGGCGGGCGAGGGCCTGGCCCGGGCCCTGGTCCACCGAGGTGGTGGCCGTGTTGTGGTGGTCCGACAGGAGTTGCTTGAGGTCGTGGCCGATGGTCTTGCCGAAGGTGTGGCGGACTGTCGTCGGGCCGCCCAGGCCTGCGTAGTAGCGCTGGGCGTCGATCGCCTTGCCCGTGGAGTCGACCGTGACCTCGGCGTCGCCCAGGTACAGGGTGCGGGTGGCGCCGGTGTTCTCGATCAGGCGGTTGCCGTCGGCGTCGTAGAGGTAGGTGGTGGTGTCGGTGAAGCTCCACTGCTGGTGCGTGGCGCCGGCCGAGCAGGGGGCGAGTGTGAGGTCGGTGCCGTTGGCCGAATTGGCGCCGGGGACCTCCACGCACTTGCCGGTGGCGGGGTGGTGGAGGGTCTTGTCGGCGGAGCGGTAGACGAACTTCTGGTTTCCGCTGCCGCTGCACGCGGACAGAGTGACCGCGCCGCCGGTGGACGTGGCGCACTTGCCGAACGCCTGGAGGGTCTCCTTGCTCAGGCGCCACTGCTGCGCCTTGGTGTCGTTGCAGCTGTAGAGCTGGATCGGGGTGCCGTCGGCCGTGGCCGCAGACTGGACGTCCAGGCACTTGCCTGCCAGGCCCAGTACCGGGAAGGCGCCGATGCCCGGGCTGTCCGCGGAGGTCAGTTTGTTGCGGCGGTCCCAGGTCAGGGTCTGGGTGTCGCCGTTGATGGTGCGGCGCGTGGTGTTGCCGGCGTTGTCGTAGCCGTACGTCGAGACCGTTTCGATGGTCGAGCCGGGACTCTTGACCGTCGCGTCCACCCGGGTCAGCGCGTGGGGCTGGGTCTTGATCGTCTGCTGAGTGCCGTTGTTGGTGACGGTGACGCCGTAGGTGTACCTGTACGTGTCCTCCAGGCCTGCGCCGGTGAGGTCCTTGTCGATCAGCTTCGTGCGGTTGCCGATCTTGTCGAACTCGTACTTCTGCCAGTAGCCGTCACCGTCCGGGCCAGGGGTGACATCGGTGAGTTCTGTCTCCGCGTCTGCTCGGCACTTCTCGTTGTTCGAAGTCCAGGCCTCCACCAGCTGGCCCAGCGGGTCGTAGCGGTAGCACTGGCGGTCGGTACCGACGGCCTGCTTGTCGGCGACGGAGGTGATGTTGCCGACGGTGTCGTAGGTGTACTTCAACTCCGAGATGCGGTGCTGGGGACCGGTCTCACGGTCGGCGAAGGAGTCAGTGATGCGGCCCGTGCTGGCGTCGTAGTCGTTCGTCGTCCACACGCGTTCCGGGGCGGAACCGGAGGCGGTGCGCAGGACCTCGCCGTGGGGGCTGTAGACGGTGTCGGCCGTGTACCAGGACAGGCCGGAGAACGTGGTCGGGACGCCCTCGTCGTTGTAGCGGGTGACCAGGCGTTCGGCCGCGAGGCCGCCCGGGGTGGCCGGGACCGTGGTCGACTGGACCTTGCCGGTGGGCGTGTAGGCCGTGCTGTAGGCGTAGGTGCCGGCCAGCCCCTTGGTGTCCGCGGTGTCCGGGATCGTGAGTTTGCTGCCCGTGGGGCGGTACTCGGCGTCGTAGCCGGTCACCTCGCTGGTGAACGCCTTGCCGTTGCCGTCGTAGGCGATGGACGCGACCGGCAGGCCCTTGGCGCCTGGCAGGGTGTCGAAGGTCCAGGCCGCGACGAGCTTGCCGTCCCAGGCGTCGTCGCGCAGGGCGAC
Source organism: Streptomyces sp. NPDC043853 (assembly GCF_056436025.1). NCBI lineage: Bacteria > Bacillati > Actinomycetota > Actinomycetes > Kitasatosporales > Streptomycetaceae > Streptomyces > Streptomyces sp. NPDC043853. The sequence goes on along the minus strand of NZ_JBWKDJ010000007.1, from coordinate 279,943 downwards.
CTTCCGGCCGAGCACGTCGTACTTGTGGTGCTGGGCACGGCCGGTCGAGTCACGGGTCCAGGTGATCTGATCCAGGTCGTTGTAGACGAACTGGACCTTGCCCATGTCAGGGTCGTCGGACGTCGTCTTCCGGCCCCGGCCGTCGTAGGTGTACGTCCAGTCGTTGCCGGCCGCGTCCGAGACCTGGGTCAGCTTGCCCCGCAGGTCATAGGTGTACGTGGTGTCGTTCGCGGTGCTGAGGGTGGTGGAGGTGAAGTGCTGGATCTTCGACGTCCGGCCCAGGACGTCCGTCCAGGTCTTCACCGCACGGCTGCCGCCCAGCGGGGTCAGCCCGTCGGCCGACATTCCTGTGCGGGCGAGCGTCCAGTCGCCCCCGTACTGGGTCGTGCTGGAGTACTTCTCGTCGCCCTTGTGGAAGGTCGTGGCGCGCACCGGGCGCGCCAGACCGTCGTAAGCCGTCCGGGTCGAGTTGGCGACCGAGTAGTCGGACTTCGGGTAGAAGATCTGTTGGGTCGGCTCGCCTTCCGCGTGGTACGCGTTGTCGGTCCGCCGGACGGTGCCGTGCTGGTTGTAGTAGGTGTCGGTGATGATCCGGCCGCCGCCCAGGGCTTCGCCCTGGGTCTGGACGGGACGCAGCAGGCCGTCGTAGATCGCGGTCGAGACCTCGTACGTGCCGTTGTCACGCAGCACGCGCGTGGTGACGGCCGGCGGATCCTGGGCGGCGATCTGGTAGCCGAACGTGTATGCCGGCTTGTCGGTGGCCGGTTTCTGGGACGGGATCCAGACCTTCGTCGTACGGCCGAGGTGGTCGTACTGCGTGGTGACCTTGCGGCCGTTGGCGTCCGTCGTCTCCAGAACGCTGCCGCGGCCCGGGTCTGCCTTCGTGGTGGTGGTGTGACCGAGGGCGTTGGTGACGGTGGTGGTGAAGGCAGGTCCGGTCGCCGGGGAGAACGAGGTCGAGGTGGCGCTTCCGGCGGCGTCGTACACCTTGGTCACGCGGCCCAGCGCGTCGTACTCGGAGCGGACCGTGGTGATCCAGCCCGTCCCGGCCGCGTCGTTGGTGTCGACCTGCTGGGCAAGGCCCTTGACCGGCACCTTGCCGAAGGCGTTGAGCGCGTCGTAGGAGGTGCGGGTGGCGGACAGCAGCGCGCCGGTGGTCTGCTGGGCGCAGGTGCCCGCCGTGGTACGGACCTCCTTGGGCAGCCCGATCAGGTACTTGCCCTCGTTGTGGACGTAGCCGGTGGCCGCGCAGGTCTGCTCCGACGTTCCGGAAGAGGTGACGGCTTCCTTCTGGACGGTCTTGAGCAGCCCGTATTCCTTGTCGTCGTAGGTGGACCGGGTGCGCACCGTCCGGGTGCCGCCGGTCACCGTCTCGACGGCGTCCGTCCGCGAGGTCCTGGTGCGGAACGCCTCCAGGGTGGTGTTGTCCTTGCGGGGGCGTGACGCGGTGTTGTGACTCTCCGGCCAGTTCACCTCTCGGGAGAGGACCTTGATGTCCTTCTCCGCTTCGGCCCGCCCGAGCTCCTTCACCTTCTCCGGGTCGGGGGCCCGGTCGTAGGTGATCGTCTCGGCGGCCATGCCCTGGTACTGCAGCAGGTCCTCGCCGAGGTCGGCACCGGTCGAGTCCTTGACCGGGACCTTCGCGCGTCCGGCGTCGCCGGACATTCCGCGGAAGTAGCGGGTGCGGCTCTGGGACTGCACGGTCGCGTCCGCCTTGCCGGCGTTGGCGGTGGTGCCCTTCTGCACCAGCACGCCGGTGTAGCCGCGCCACTGGTTGTACGTGCGCAGCTTGGGCTCGGTGAATTCGTCGGTGTCCTTCGCCCAGGCTGCGCCGCCCTCGTAGATGTACCGGGTGACGACGTCGGGCTGGCGGGAGACCCGGTCCCTTTCCCGGACGCCGTCGACCACGTACTTGTTGAAGTACGCCAGCGGGGGCGTTTCGAGCGTCGGGTCCGGGGACCAGTGGACCGGGTAGCAGCGCGTGTCGTTCTTCACCGGGTCGGGCTTGCTGCCCAATGCGCACGGCGGCGAGTAGTCGACCCGGATCTCACCGCCGGTCTCGGTCCGGATGGTCTCCACACGCAGCCGGTCGAAGCCGGGGGTGTTGTCGTTGGCGTCGGTCTTGACCCGGTTGGGCATGGGGTCGACGTTCGGCAGGAAGAAGACCTGGGGCAGATCGGTGCGGAGGTCGCCGTCCTCGTCCTTGACCGTGCCGTAGCCGTAGCGGGTGATCGACTTCAGCCACAGCGGGGGGTGGGTCTGTGTTCGCTGTACCGGGAACATCTGGTCCAGGTCCCATTGGTCGACCTGTGACAGCGCAGTGGAACCCTCGGTGCGCTGCGCGAACGTCTTGACGTTCGTCAGGCGCTTCCGCGACCAGAAGCTCGGGGAGCCGACGTAGCAGTTCTTGTCGGTGAACTTGCAGTTCAGCGTGGCCGGGGTGTCCCACCAGACTTGCTTGTCCTCGTAGTTCTTCGAATCGAACTTCGCCGGATCACACTTCGACGCCACGTCTTCCGCGCAGCGCTCCTTGACCACGAACTCGACCTTGGCCGCGGGTGCGCCGTCGAGGTCGTCGGCCCTCAGACCGTAGAGGATCCGGGTGGGGTGGCCACCGCGGATGTAGCCGACCTTGTCCTTGGCGGTTTCCTGTGACTTCTCGTTCCTGGCGTAGCGGTTCTCCTCGCGGGCCCAGTCGATGACCATGGCATTGCCGTGGACGTCCTCGACGTAGTCGAGGTTCCAGCGCCAGCCCTGACGGCAGGAGGAGGCCGCGTAGGTCGACGCGTAGCAGGGTTCGCCCGGGTGGTTTCCGAAGACCGGGGTGTAGAACACCGAGTTGGTGGTGTTCGGCTTGCTGGAGCCGTCCCCGTGCGCACCGACGTTCTGCCGGCCGAAGTGGTAGCGGCTGCCGTCGCGCGTGGTGACGACCCAGTACTCGCCGTCCTTGGCCTCGTTGCGGGGGGCGTCCGGATCGGTGACGGTCAGGCGCTCGACGCGCGAGCCGTCATCGGTCGCCGGGACCCACTTGCCACTGGAGGCGTCGTGGACGAGCTCGGTGGTGCTGCCGCCCAGCGACATCACCACGTGGTCGCCCGCCCAGCACAGGTCGCCCTTCTTCTTGTCGGTGGCGTTGTCGTTGTTCGGCTTGGGACCGTCCTTGACCAACGGATCGAGGTCGTCGGCGCAGGACCGGTAACGGCGCTCGATGAAGCCCGGGGTGTAGTCCCAGCCGTCACCGATCCAGGAGGCCTGGCCATTGGTGACCGAGGTCTTGCCGTCCACGGCTTGTGAGGAGTACGAGAAGGCGATCTTTGGTGCGGGGCCTGCGGGCGGGGCGGGGACCGTCAGCGGGTAGGTCCAGCCGAACCCGCCGCCGCTGCCGCCCGCCGTCCATGTCCCGGACGGGGACAGGGGTGAGGCCTTGTACGAGTTGGCGGGGCCCTTCACGCTGTCGGAGGCCACCATGACCACCGGGCCGGCGCCCGACATCGCGGACATCCCCTGGGGCGCGGCGGTGGCAGGGTCGACGGTCGCCCGGACGGTCTTCGTATCCGGGTCGTTCAGGGAGCGGAGCGGGGTGGCGGTGGAGCACTCCGGAAGCTCCGGGGAGTCGAAGAAGCACGCCGGGAACTGCTTGAGCTCGAGCCGGGTGGACCACTCGGTACCGAAGAGGTCCCTGAACCGGTCGTAGTCCAGTTCGACGTCGACCGGGGCGGATCCCTGGGCGGGCGGGGTGACCTTGATGATCGCGCCGTCCACGCCTGCCGCTTCGGTGTCCGCGCGCGACTTGACGGCGACCGACCACGTGCCAGACGGAGCGGGCGCGGTGGGATCGGCCGGTGCGGCGACCTTTCCGATCTTCACCGGCAGGGCACCCGCCTGAACCAGTGCCGTATCGGTCGGCTTCAGGGTTACGGACTCGGAGTCACCTGCGGGAGGGCTCACCTTGGGCGGATCGAAGTCCGCGGGAAATGACGCGGGCCCGTCCACCCAGCCGGCCATCGCAGCCGCCTTGTCGGTGTCCAGCCGCGCCGGCTCACTCCCCTGTAGCTTCGGCAGATCGAAGCCGGTACGGCCGCCGGGCGGCGCAGCCCATGCCTGGACCGGCAACAACGTCGCCATGAGCAGCACCGAGAGCCCGGCCGCGGTGCGCCCGGCTAAGCGCGCACGGACAGCACGGGCCTTTCTGCCTCCGGGCAGGCGAAAATCGTTCGCCGAGAACGGCGACATTGTGGACCCCCCCCACGCCACTGCCGGGCGCGCCAACGGACGTGCACGGACAGGGAATTGACAAATAGCCCGCTGATTGTGCGGGTTAGTCGGTGCATAAATCCACACCCCTGGAATCACTGTGACCTCAATCACTTAACGGAGTCGCATGGCCAAATATTCGCGGCAAAAGGGGCGCCGGGCCTGAAATTGGAGATCTCCACAGGGTGACGAAACGCCGACGATGGTTCATGCTCGGCTCGCGCATGACGCGCGGAGGGCGAGTGGGGAGCCAACCTTCCAAATTCAAGCCACTGGCCGAATTCCGTCGGCAATGAGGGCAGCGGTTCTCGCATGCCCGAGGGGGGAGAGGACAACCGTGGTCGCATTACAGCCACCCGTGGACGAGAAGCCCGAATCCAGTCAGCTGAGGAAGAGAAATCGGCCAGGAAAACAACGGCGTAGACGAATTACCGCCATTGCCGCGGTGCTCACCGTCGCCGCTCTCGCCGTCCCGTTGGGCCTGCACCTGACCGGACAGGACGGGAAGAAGGCTGCCACCTCAGACACGGCAGACCCGCCGGTCGATTCCGCGGCTGCGCGCCTGGAGGCGAGGCAGACGGGCAAGGACGTCGAGGTCACGGCGGCGCGGACGGCCACCAGCACCACCTGGGCACTGCCGGACGGCCAGTCCCGGACCCGGATCCACAGCAGCCCGGTCCGCGCCAAGGTGGGCGGCGAGTGGAAGCCCGTCGACACCTCGTTGCAGCCGGCCAAGGGCGGTCGGGGCGGTTATACGCCAAAGGCGGTCAACACACCGCTCCTCTTCAGCGGCGGCAGGGCGGGCGGCAGCGGTGCGGGAAGCGGTGGCGCGAAGGGCAGCAAGGCTGCCGACGGCGCGACCCGGGCCTCGCACGCCTCGACGCGCACCCCTCTCGCTGGCGGCCACGCAGCCACCGGCGGCCGGTTCCAGACCGTCGCTCAGGCTGCGGCGAAGGCAAAGGCTGCATCGGCGACGGCGACGGCGACGGCGACGGCGACGGCGACGGCGACGGAGCCCGAGTGGACCGATCTCGTCACGTTCTCCCCCGAAGGCCACCAGCTCGTCGTGAAGTGGCCCGGTCCGCTGCCCGCGCCGGTCATCGACGGTCCGCGCGCCCTGTACGAAGGCGTGCGGCCCGGCATCGACCTGCTGATGACCGCGCAGGACGACGGCTACACACACCTGCTGATCGTCCACACCAGAGAAGCTGCGGCCGATCCCCTCCTCGCCCAGCTGAACTACCGGCTCAGCTCTCCGGATCTCACCTTCCACCTGGATCCGACCTCCCACTCGGTCAGCGCGCGCGACGCCGACGGCGAGGAGATCGCCGGGTCCCCCACTCCGTACATGTGGGACTCCAGCGGGAAGATCGCCCGCACCGAGGGCGAGCCCGTTCCCGAGCTCAGCGACGTGGCCAAGCAGCACGCCGCCCTCACCCTGCCCGGCATCAACGGCGCCGAAGGCGCCCGTGCCACAACCGCGAAGGCAGCTCTCGGCGCCGACAACCTGCTCACCATTTCGCCCGACAACCGGCTGTTGACCGCAGCCGACACGAAGTACCCCGTCTTCATCGATCCGCAGTTCAACGGCCGCAAGCACAGCTGGTCGCTCTTCTACAAGACGGCCGGCAGTTCCAGCTTCTACAACGGCCAGAACTTCAACGCCGGCGGCACGAACGAGGCCCGCATCGGCTATGAGGCGGACAGTGGCGGCACATCGCGTTCCGCTTTCAATTTCGCGTTCAGCAGCGACATCCACGGCGCGAACATCAGCAAGGCAACATTCCGGGCCCTACAGACGTACTCCTGGGGGTGCGCTTCTCGCGCGTACCACCTCTACGCAACGGGCTGGGTGTCCAGTTCGAGCACATGGGACAACACCGACAACAACAAGTTCTGGTCACGCTATCTGAATCATTCTTCCAGTACGCACGGGTACAAATCAGGCACCTGCCCGGATGCCTGGGTCGGAATCGACATGAAACAGGCCGCGATCGACGCGGCCACGTACAAGTGGCCCGCCCTGTCCCTCGGTCTGCGGGCGGCCGTCGAGACCGACGAGTCCTACTGGAAGAAGTTCCTGGCCAACGGTGAAACCGCCCCGTTCATCGACATCGAATACAACAAGCCCCCGATCGAGCCATCGCTGGCTTCCATGTGGACCGATCCCGGGGGCGGCTGCAAGACCACAGCGCCCGTCCCGGCCGTGCCCAAACGCGACCTGACCTTCAACGCCACCGGAGCCGACGGCGACGGCGTCGACGACCTCGCCAAGGTCCAGATCAAGGTCTGGCGCGTGGACAACGGTGCCGTGGTCATCGATACCGGCCTCCAGCCCTACGCCAACACGGGCAAGGTCTGGACGACGGTGACCGCGGACAGGTTCACGCACGGGGCGACCTACATGTGGACCGCCTGGTCCGTCGACAAGTCCGGCGCCTGGTCCTCCGGCGGCCCGGGCGGGAGCGATGGCCACTGCACGTTCACGGTCGACCACATGGCCCCGCCGACCCCGGCCTTCTGGTCCGAGGACTTCCCCGCCCCCGGCCCCGACGGCAATGAGTGGAGCAAGAAGCCGTACGGCGAGAAGGGCTGGATCCGGTTCCTCGGCAACGGCGCCAAGGCGGAGGAGATCAACTACTACGAGTGGAGCCTGAACAGCACCACGTTCGACCAGAAGGCGTGGCCGTACGACGGCGACGTCGCGGCCGCGCACATCAACCCCGCCTCGGCCGGGCCGAACGTCATCTACCTGCGCACCGTGGACAAAGCGGGCAACACCACGAAGCAGTACGCCAAGTACCTCTTCTACGTGAGCCCCAGACCCGGCCTGGACAAACCCGGCGACGTCACAGGTGACGGCATGCCCGACCTCCTCGCCGTCGACGGATCCGGGAACCTGCGGACGTACGCCGCCGACGCGGCGGGGGACACCGACGCGTTCCTGTCCGGTGGCGTCGATGACGGAAAGCCCGCTCCGAAGGGCCACTGGAAGGACGTCGACGGCAAGCGGGCGCTGATCGCCCACTCCACCGACTGGTTCCCGGGGGACGGCCTCACGGACCTCCTGGCCCGAATGCCCGACGGCAACCTGTACGTGTACCCCGGTGACGGCCTCGGGCGGTTCGACGTCTCGCGCCGGATCGAAGTGCTCCTGCCACCCGGTGCCCCCGACCCGTCGACCCTCACCCAGATCGTGGCAGTCGAGGACGTCACCGGCGACGGGCTTCCCGATGCCTTCGCCCTGGCCGGCGACACCTTCTGGGCCTTCACCGGCTACAGCGGAGCCACCTTCGCCGAGGCCAAGCAGATGGCCACCAGCTGGGCCGAGCGCGACCTGGTCGGCGTACGGGACGTATCGGGGGACAAGGTCCCCGACCTGATCTTCCGCGATGACTCCATGCCCGAGCGCGGCCTCGCCCTGCGCAAGGGCAAGGCCGGGGCCAACGGTGGGGTCGACCTCGACTCGCTCCGGTACGCCGCCTCCGCGCTGGACGGCAAGGACCACACCTACGCCACCACCGGCTGGGGCCGCGCCGCCGTGCCGATGCTCGTCGGCACCCCTGACGCCACCGGAGACGGCATCCCCGACATCTGGGCGGTCCGCAACGACGGCAGGCAGTACCTGTTCGCGGGCAAGGAAGCGACTCTCGGCAACCCCGTCGGTGACGGGGACGGCGACGGCTGGAACACCTTCAAGTCCATCGGCTGAGTCCGCGCACGCGGCAACAGGATCAGGCCCCGACCGTCAGCCAGTCGGGGCCTGATCCTCCCGGTCCCGCTCACTCGTGTGGGCGGGGAGGGTGCGGTCAGCCGGTGTAGTAGCCGTTGAGGTCCGCGGTGATCTGGACCTCGCCGGAGGGGCTGTTGAACGTGACCCTTCCGTCGACGACTGGGACGACGACCGTGTTGGTGACCGTCTGGCCGGCGGCGAAGGTGACGCTCGGCAGACCCGGCCACGTGGTGCCGTGCGGCTGGGCGGTGATCTGGCCGGCCGTCTTGGGTGCGGTGACGGTCACGGAGAGGGCCACGGCCTCGACTCCGGTGGCCGGGACTCCGGCGACCCCGCCGATCTGAAAGCTCACCAGGCCGCCCGCACCCACCGCGCCGGCCCGGGCGCCGAGCCCGCTGCGGGTGTCGAGCAGACGGAGGGGGCCGCTGGGTGTGAACGTCGCGCCGGTGGCGGCGTAGTAGCCGGTGATATCGGCGGTGAGGTCGACGGTGCCGGCGTTGTTCTTGAGGTTGACCGTGCCGTTGCGTACGGGGATGACGACGGTGTTGGTGATCGTCTGGTTGGCGGTGTAGCTCAGGCTCGAAGTGCCGGGCCGCGGCTGCCCGTCCGGGTACGCCGTCACACTGCCGTTGGCGGAGGGCCGTACGGCGGTGAGGTTCATGACCACCGCCGTCATGCCGGTGGCCGGCAGGCCCTTGACCCCGGCGACCTTGAGCTTGACCTCGCCGCCTGCCGGGATGCGGGCCTTGGGTGCCCCGGTTCCGGTGGTGGTGTCCAGCATCCGCACGGGCGTGACGGTGTTCAGTGCCGAGCCCGTGGTCTTGCCGTCGTAGTAGCCGGTGATGTCGGCGGTGAGGTCGACGGTGCCGATGTTGTTCTTGAAGTTGACGGTGCCGTTGCGTACGGGGATGACGACGGTGTTGGTGATCGTCTGGTTGGCGGTGTAGCTCAGGCTCGAAGTGCCGGGCCGCGGCTGCCCGTCCGGGTACGCCGTCACACTGCCGTTGGCGGTGGGCCGTACGGCGGTGAGGTTCATGACCACCGCGGTCATGCCGGTGGCCGGCAGGCCCTTGACCCCGGCGACCTTGAGCTTGACCTCGCCGCCCGCGGGGATGCGGGCCTTCGCGGCCCCGGTCCCGGTCGTGGTGTCCAGCATCCGTACCGGCGTGACCGGCACGAATCGGTTCTTCGAGACCGCCGGAGCGGCGGTAACGGTGTACGCACCCGGCAGGCTCGACCTCGCACCGGCACTCTCCACCAACAGGTCGTACTTCTTGGGGGCGAGACCGTGGGTGTGGAGCAGACCCGTCAGCCAGGTGCCGTCCGGGCTCGCGGAGACCGTGGTCATCCTGGAATCGCTTGCGGGCGTGCCGCCGAGGGTGAGCTTCACTTCAGTGCCGAGCGTCAGGTTCGTGCCGCGGAGCACCACCTCGTTGGAGGTGCCCGTCGGTCCGCTCGGAGAACTCACTGAGGTCACAACGGCCTTCTGCGGCGGCGTGGGGCATCCCTCCTCACAGACACCCTGCATGGAGTATTCGAGAGGGGTGGCTGCATCGCTCGGTGTCACGACCATCAGGTGGTCGCCCTGTGCCGGAGCGGAGCCGCTGGAGCAGGAGAAGCGAGACTCAGAGAGGTAGCCGAGACAACGCGGGCCGGAGTCGGAGTCGCCGAAATGGTCTGGAGCGAGGAGCTCGACCCAGGGGGCAGCGTTGGTCGTACTGCTGTCCGCGCCATAGACGAAGAATCGCTGCTCGGGTTTCAGGGCGATACGCGCGCAATATGCCGTTGCGGTCTCCCGGAAGGTGATGCTCCGCAACGTGAAGCCTTCCGGTGACACACGGCCGGTGCACTCGGGTGCCCATCCGGCCGCCGTACCGATCCGCCAGGCGTCCAGACGCGTGCCGATGGGCTTGCCCTCGTAGCCGGAAGCGAGGGCGAACACGACGTACGAGGAGGAGCCCGTGACTAGGCACGAAGTTCCGTACTGTCGGCAGACGAACTTGCCGGAGGCGTTCACCACCCCCAACAGCGTACCGGTGTACGGCGTGGCCCCAGGAGTCCGCGCACCGAACCAGAACTTGTCGGTCGTCGCTCCCGTGACGCGCAGGCAGCCACTGTCCAGAGCCGATTTGAAGGTGAAGCCCGTGGACGCCTTGCCAACAGCCAGCGATGCGGGCTGGTTGCACTTCGCCGCAGCCGATACGTCCCGTCGGACCAGCTGGAAGGTGTCGGTGTACCTGCCCACAAGGAGGACCGCGTAGGACATGCCCGCTTTGAGCGCGCAACTACTCGTGGTGCCGCTGATGAAGGTGCACACACCGTTCCCGGCACTGTCGTACACACTGACCGAGCCGTTCACCTGGTTGGCGGAGTTCGTGTAGTCGATCAGTTCGGCCGTTGCGTGCCGGTCGGCCGGGATGGCCAGGCACGCGGTCATCCGGTCCGCGGTGAGCTGTACCTTCGTGCCGGTGGACGGGCCGAACGGGCTCTGCGCCCAGGGGGTGCAGCCGTTGACCTCACTGGTGCGGTGGAAGATCAACCGGTAGGCGCCCGGTTCGGGCGCGGAGAGTACGGCCCGGAAAGGGGCGGTGCCGGTCAGCTTGCAGACGTTGGCGGGGTACGCGATCTCGCACTGGCGGACGCCCTTGCTGTCGTAGACCGCACCCGTCGGCTCCGCGGCGCCGCTCGACGGCTGGTTGACGATGTGGACTCCCTGGCCGGTGGCCGTCGGGAGGGTGAGGCAGAGCCGCTGGCCGCGGCCGGTGAAGCTGCCCGTGGCGGGGCCCGAGGCGAAGCCGTCATCGCGTGCCGCGGTGCAGCCCTTGGTCTCGTTCGTGGCGTGGAACCAGAGGCCGAAGGCGTCCGAAGCGGTGCTGCTCCCGTCGCGTGCCCAGGTGTAGTCACCGACGGCGAGGGAGCAGGGTTCGAGCAGGACCGGGGTGCACACGGCCTTGCCGTCGGCCCGGTACAGGCTGCCGGTCACCTCGGAAGCGGTGGCGATGGAGCCGAACAGATAGGGGCCGGCCGCGCTCACGCGCAGGGTGCGGCAACGTGCGGCGGAGCTGGTGTCGGGCACCGTGCCGTACGCCTGCGGCTGGACGACGGGGCAGCCCACGGGCTTGGACAGCTGGGCGAAGGTGACGGCGTAGTCCATGCCGTCCCCGTAGCGCTGGAACGCCAGGGCGCGGAACGGAGCGGTGCCGGTCAGGGTGCAGTCGATGTCGACGGCGCCGCGTTCCAGCGTGGAGCAGATCTCCTTGCCGGTCGCGTCGTAGACGACTTCGGTTGCCCGCCAGGTGGAGAGGTGGCCGCGCAGGATGCCGTTGGCGGCTGTCGGCAGGCCGTAGCAGTGGCCCGCCGAACCCGCTGCCAGGCTGCCGCCGAAGGACTTCGGCGCCCCGAGTGAGGTGTCCGCCGCGGCCACCGCCGTGCAGGACGGATCCGAGAGCAGCGGGGTGTAGGCGACGGAGAAGCCGCCGGTGTCGAAGCCGTGGACCTCCAGGGTGTAGGTGCCGGACTTGGCCGTCGCACACCGGATCAGCCCTTGGGAGTCACCGGCGGGCCGCCCGGCGCACGCCACGGCCTTTCCGTCCGGAGCGGTCAACTTCGGGTAGGTCGGCTGACCGCTCGCGGCGATGGCCTGGATGAACACCAGGTCCTTCGTGGAGGTGAGCGTCAGCGTGAAGCGGGCGTTGGCCTGCGAGTCCGAGCAGGTGTGGACCGTGCCCGGCGCGATCGGTCCCGAGCAGGTGTCGGCAGCCTCCCCGTTCCGCTCGATCCGCTGGGCGACCGCGCGGGCGGCGGCGGCCTGTTGGGCCTTCGTGTCCGGCTTGCCCGGTGCGGGACTGCCGGTGCCGGTTGCGGCCCGGTGCTCCGGTGCGGGTGGACTTGCGGGGGCGTGGCTCTGGGTGGCCGGGGCCGGGGCCGGGGTTGCCGACGCAACCGGGGCGATGGTGCTTTGCCCCGCGAGTGAGGCGAGTACGGCGATGATCAGGGCGACGAGCGAAGCCACACCCGTGAACGGGTGTCTTCTTCGACGCCGCAGGTCCGCGACAGGTGGCGGCATGGGTTCCCCCCTGGGTGACTTCCGAGAACGCCCGCCCCGGGACGATCACAGGGGCTGGGGCCAGCAGAGTGTAGTCAGGAGGTGAACGTGCGTTCGTTTGGGATCTCGCGTACGGGCCGAAAAGTGCCACGGATTGGCTTGGCCGTGCCAACCGGGCTTCCTGCCCCGTGCCTTCGGGAGATTCGGTGCCGGGCTCGGGTGCGTTCTGGTCAGAGGGAGGTGCGGAACTGTTGGGGGCTCATGCCGCGGACTCGTTTGAAGGCCGTGGAGAGGGCGAAGGCACTGCTGTAGCCGACTCGGCGGGCGACCGTGGCGACCGTGGCGTCGGGTTCGCGGAGGAGGTCGGCGGCGAGGGCCAGGCGCCAGCCCGTGAGGTAGGCCATCGGGGATTCGCCTACCAGGGCGGTGAAGCGGCGGGCCATGGAGGCGCGGGAGACGCCCGCCTTGAGGGCGAGTTCCTCGACGGTCCAGGCGTACGCCGGGTTCTCGTGCAGCATGCGCAGGGCGGGGCCGACCACCGGGTCGCTCTGGGCGCGGTACCAGGCCGGGGCGCCGGAGTCGGGGGCGGCCAGCCAGGTGCGCAGGACGCCGATGAGGAGGAGGTCGAGGAGGCGGTCCAGGACGATCTCCTGACCCGGCTCGTCCTTGGTCATCTCCTCGGTGAGGAGGCGGATCAGGAGATCGCACGCGGTGTCCTTGGACGAGCTGACCAGGAGCGGCGGCAGGGCGCCGAGCAGGCGGCGGCCGATCTCGCTCGGGGCCTGGTAGGTGCCGGTGAGCATGACCGAGGATCCCGCGTCCTGGGCGCCGTCGCCCCAGGTACGGACGCCCAGTGCCATGGTGTCGGTGACGTCCTGGCCGGCGCCGGTGCTGCAGCGCTGGTCCGGGCCGACCGTGATCTGGACGGGGGTGTCCGGGGCGTCCGCGACGGTGTACGGGTCGGGGCCGCGTACGACGGCCACGTCGCCGGGCCGGATCCGCACCGGCTCCGACCCGCCGTCCGGGACCAGCCAGGCTTCCCCGTGCCCCATCGTGATGACGGAGAGCGGGGCCCGGTCCTCGATCCGGAGGGACCACGGCGGGTTGAGGACGGACTTCAGGAGGAAGGCTCCGCGTGCCTTGGGGCCCTCCAGGAGGCCGGTGAGCGTGTCCATGGGGTCATCCTCGCCGAGGGGGAGGGGGCAGGACCATGGCTGGGGCTGCCCGGTTCATGTGCGGGCGTCTCACCCCCTTGCCTCCCTTCTTCTTCTCTTCTCTTCCCTTGCCTCCTCGGCCTCCCCCTACGGGTCCCCCCGGCGCGGGTTCAGCTCCGTACGCCCAGGTTGCGGTGGATCTCCATCGTGGCCGTGGACTGGTTGAGGGTGATGTAGTGCAGTCCCGGGGCGCCCTCGGCGAGCAGGCGCTCGGCCATGGCGGTGGCGTACGCGACGCCGATGCGGTGGCCGGCCCGCGGATCGTCCTGGACGGCCTCCAGGCGGTCGGCGAGGTGCCGCGGGAAGCGGGCGTCGCTCAGCTCGGCGAAGCGGGCGATCTGGCGGAAGGCGGTGGCCGGCATGATCGCGGGGATGATCGGGGTCAGGCAGCCGACGGAGGCGAGCCGGTCGCGGTACCGCAGGTAGTCCTCCACCTGGAAGAACATCTGGGTGACGGCGTAGTCGGCGCCGGCCCGGCACTTGGCCGCGAAGTGGCGGATGTCCTCGGTCCAGGAGGCGGACCGCGGGTGCCGCTCGGGGAAGGCCGCCACGCCGACCGTGAAGTCGCCCAGGCTCCGGACCAGCGCGACGAGTTCATGGGCGTGGGTGAAACCGTCCGGGTGCGCGACCCATTCGCCGCGGGGGTCGCCCGGCGGGTCGCCGCGCAGCGCGAGGACGTCGCGGATGCCCGCGTCCGCGTACTGGCCGATGATGTGGCGCAGTTCGGCGACCGAGTGGCCGACCGCGGTGAGGTGGGCGACGGGGCGGAGGGTGGTGTCGGAGGCGATCCGCTTGGTCAGTTCGACGGTGCGGTCGCGGGAGGAGCCGCCGGCGCCGTAGGTGATGGAGACGAAGGACGGGGCGAGGGACTCGATGCGGCGGACGGCGTCCCACAGGGTGCGCTCACCGGCGTCGGTTCTGGGCGGGAAGAACTCGAAGGAGTACGACCGGCGGCCCTGGGCCAGGAGTTCGCGCACGCTGGGGGTGGGGTGGGCGCCGGTGCCGCCGCTCGTCCTGGCGGTGGTGGTCCCACCGGTGGTGAGGGGGGCGGAGGCCGGAGCGGGCAGCACGGGCGCTGGCGCGGTGGCGGCAGCGGTCACGGTCGTCATGGTGGGACTCCCTACCTGTCGGTGTCCTGTCGGTGTCCTGTCCGTCGCCGTTCGGCGTGGAACAAGTACGCGGCGTGATCCGAGTATTGGGCTCCGTGCCGTGAATCGCGATCAGATTCCGTGATTCCTCGAGGTCGGAGCAACGAGGTTGATCGGAATGGGGTCATACCTACGGGGGGCGGACGCGGCAGGACACGACCGGGGGCGAAGTGACGCGGCAGGGCAGGATCAGGATTCTGGGCTGGGGTGCGGCAGCAGTGGTGCTGGTGGGGGGCGGGATCGGGGGTTACGTCCTGTCCGACGGCCTCGGCCGCGGCTTCGGTCTCCGCTTCGACGCGTCCGATCTGCGCGGCCGGTGGGGCAGCACGGACGGCGGGGAACTCCTCTTCACCCCGAACGGCGATTTCACCGCCTTCAACATCAGCCTCGACCCCGGCTGCGACGCGCCCGGCAGCGGGCTCAGTCCGGAGCGCCGGGTGTCGGGTACGGGGCGCTGGACGTGGTCGAACGGCGCCACCATCGCCTTCCGGCCGGCCGGGGAGGGCTTCCGCCCCTGCACGGTCCGGGTCGAACGGCAGGGCAGCGGGACGGCGTTGCGGCTCGGGCAGGATTCGGGCACGGGCGAGACGTACCGGCGGGAGTCGCGTCGTACGCCCCGCCAGTGAGCGGGCGGGCGGGGCCTGCGGGGATGTACCCGGACCGCCTCCGTGCCGGCGGCCCGTGCAGGACGAGGCTGCCTACTTGCCGGCCTTGAGGGACTGCTGGGCCAGGCGGTAGGCGGGCAGCATCTGCTCGTGTTCGCCGGTGTCCAGGCCGCCCAGATGGACGACGACGGCCGCGCCGCCGGGGGTGACGACGGCGAAGGCGCTCTCCTTCTTGGGCTCGTCGAGGGGGGACGTCTCGTACGCGACCTGGACGGCGGGGAGCGCGGTGCTGCCGGTGCCGGCCTTCAGCTCGGTGTAGACGGGCGGCTTGCCGGTGGCCTTCTCGCCGGTCATGAACGACTCCAGCACCTTGCGGGCGTCCCCGGGCGCGGCGGGCTTGTCGGCGACCCAGACGCGCAGGAAGCCGATGTTCCCGGCGGGCTTGGCGTCGATCTCGCAGGCCAGGGTCGCCCCGCCCTGCTTGAACAGGGAGGCGAACTGGTCGTCCTCTGCGTGCGTGACGGCCTTCGGCTTCCAGTCCTTGGGCAGGTCGAAGGAGACGGGCAGGCGGCAGGGGGATCCGTCACCGCCGACGGAACCGGCGGCCTTCGCGCCGGCCGTCGTGCCGGCCGTCGCGTTCCCGGCTGACCCGGAGGGCGCCGGGGTGCCGGTGGCGGCCGGCTTCGGGTCCTGCGCGCCCCCACCGGTCTTGGCCTTCTCCGGCTCCGCGGGCCCGCATGCCGTCAGTCCCGCCACCAGGACGCCCGCCCCGATCACGCCCATCGCCACCCGTACGAGCCCGCGCCGCATCGTCCGTACTCCCCCACCCGAGACACCTGAAGAACAAAAGGACGGTCAACCTAGCAGGTCACGCGCTCGCGACGGCCGCCGCCTACGGGCCGCCGCCGAAGAAGCCGGACTTCAGGTCGCCGACGATGGCGTCGAGCGGGTGCCCGCTCACGACGAACGGGCCGCTCCAGGGCGCGCTGAGGGCGAAGAGCAACGCCAGGCTCAGCCCGACCACACTCGCGACGCCCACGACGAGGAGTGACGTGCGCAGGCTGCTGTGGAAGATCAGTGCGCCGGCGTTCACGATCAAGGCCAGTCCGCTGGCCACGAGCGTGACGACGTAGAGCGTGGGAACGTCACGCGAGGCGGCCGCGATGCGGGCGCGACGACCACTGGTGACGCTGTCCAGGGAAGCCAGCAGTTCCGTGCTGGCCGGGTTGCCCAGCTCGGACCGGGCCGCCTCGGCGCGCACGGTCCGCTCCAGCCGTGCGATCGCGCGAGCGGTGGCCAGGTCGTCGGCGGACGCCGCGGGGCCGGCCTCCCATTCCCGCGCGCGCGTGGTCCGCAGGTAGTCCTGCAGTGCCGCATGGATCGGCTCGGACCGGACCCGCGGGCTCGTCGCCGCCCACGCCAGGCGGGAGGCGGCGGCCGCCTCGTCGCTCACCAGCCCCTCCGCCGCGCGCAGGTAGCCGGCCTCGCTGGCCAGTGAGAGCGCCGCGAAGATGGCGAAGGCGGCGCCGAGCGTGGGCATCAGGGGCATGGCGATCTGCGGCACCCGGTCCTGTTCCCCGACGGGTACGAGCGCCCGGACGCCGACCCGCGCCACGGCCGCGACCAGCAGGGCGAGGAAGAGCCAGCCCACGACCAGCACCACCGCCGGCAGCGAGGTCAACCAGTCCACCAGATCACCTACCGTGCGTTCCCACGAGCGTCACACGACCGCGGAATGCGAAGAATGCGAGGAAGACCCCATGATCACAGGTCAAGGGCCTCCGATACCCGCGACGCCCGGCATCGCGGCTCGCTTCCTGCGCCGAACAGCCGAGTACGGCCGGTGCCGGGCTTAGGTCCAGCGGAGGATGGCGGTTCGGGGCAGTGGCCGTCGAGACTGAGGATCATGGACGATACGACCCTCGGCGCCTACCTGCGCCGCATCGGCGCCGAGCGCCCGGCCGCACCCACCGCCGCGGCCCTCCGCGACCTGCACCTCCGCCACCTGCACACGATCCCCTTCGAGAACCTCGACCTGCACCTCGGCGGGGGCATTTCCCTGGTCGAGAAGGACCTCCTCGCCAAGCTGCTGGACGAGGAACGCGGCGGCGTGTGCTTCGAGTTGAACGGCGCCTTCGCCGCCCTGCTGCGCGCGCTCGGCTTCCGGGTGCGGCTGCTGTCGGTGCGCGTGTACATGGACGACGGCACGCCCGGCATCCCGTTCGGCCACCTCGCGCTGCTGGTGGAGACCTCGGACGGGCAACGCCTGCTCGCCGACGTCGGGTTCGGCGACCACAGCCACCTCCCGCTCGTCCACGACGAGCGCGGGGACCAGCAGGACGCGGCCGGTGTGTTCCGCATCGTGCCGACGGAGGACGGCGACCTCGACGTACTCAAGGACGGCAAGCCCGTCTACCTCGTGGAGACCCGGGCGCGCGCGCTGGACGACTTCGACGGTGCCGCCTGGTGGACGGCCACCTCACCGGACTCGCACTTCACCCGAGCCCCGCTCTGCTCGCGGCTCACCGAGACCGGCCGGGTCACGCTCAGCGGCCGCCGGCTGATCAACACGCCGACGGCCGGCGGGGAGCGTACGGTGCGGGTCATCGAGGACGACGCGGAGCTGTTGACCGCGTACCGCGAGCGGTTCGGCGTACGCCTGCCGCGCGTGCCCGACCGCAGCGACACCCCGCCCGCTCCCCCGGCCCGGTAACGGGCCCGGTGACCGGCCCGCCGACCGCCGCGCGGCGGTCGGCCGACCACGGCCGACCGCCACCCGACCACCCGACTACTCGACGACGAGCTCGACGGGGATGTTGCCGCGGGTGGCGCGGGAGTACGGGCACACCTCGTGCGCCTTCTTCACCAGCAGGGCGCCCGTCTCCCCGGCCAGCTCCTCCGGCAGCTCGACGCGCAGCGTGACCGAGAGCCCGAAGCCGCCGTCCGCCTCCGCGCCGATGGAGGTCTCTGCGGTCACCGAGACCTCGCTGGTGTCGACCTTGGCCTGACGGCCGACGAGGCCGAGGGCGCTGGCGAAGCAGGCGGCGTATCCGGCGGAGAACAGCTGCTCGGGGTTGGTGCCCTTGCCACTGCCGCCGAGGGCCGGCGGCATCGCCAGCGCGAGGTCCAGCTGACCGTCGGAGCTGACGGCGCGGCCCTCACGTCCGTTGGCGGTGGCGACAGCGGTGTACAGCGCGTCCATCGAGGGTTCCTCTCTGAGATCGGAGGCCCGGCCCCGTTCGGGGACCGGCCCGGCCACAAAGATGGCACACAATTCAGTTGTGCACAACTAAATGGCCCACAGCTTTCCTCGCGCTACACTGGACCCCATGACCGAGCAGCCGACCGAGCAGCCGACCGCCACCCTCGCCGACCAGGACTTTCTCCGCCTCGACGGCCAGATCTGCTTCTCCCTGAACGCGGCGACCCGCGCCTTCGGCGGCCTCTACCGGATCGTCCTGAAGGACCTCGGGCTCACGTACCCGCAGTACCTGGTGATGCTGGTCCTGTGGGAGCACGGCGAGATGCCGGTCAAGCAGCTCGGACAGCACCTGCGGCTCGACTCGGGCACCCTCTCCCCCCTCCTCAAGCGCCTGGAGGCGACCGGCCTGATCCGCCGCGAGCGCAGCAGCGAGGACGAGCGCTCGGTCCACGCCCAGCTCACCGAGGCCGGCACCGCCCTCCGCGCCCGTGCGGTGGAGGTCCCCCGCCGCATCGCGACCGCGACCGGCTTCCAGCTCGCCGAGATCCGCGATCTCCAGTCCCGCCTTGACCGCCTCACCACGGCCCTGGACGCCGCGGCCGAATCGGGCCTCTGAGCACCCCCGTGTCCCAGGGTCCCGTTCGGCCGGGAACCCGCGCGGCTGGTCGGGCAACCGGCTTTCCGGCTCCGGCTCCGGCCCTCGGACTCCGGCCCTCGGACTCCGGCCCTCAGGCTTCGCTGCCGCCCAGCCAAGTGCCTGACCAGCCGTCGCGGTTGGAGAAGGATTCGTAGGAGTAGCGGGTGGCGCGGGGCCACTGCTCGCCGGTGAGGTGTTCGTACGCCTGGTCCGGGACGTAGAGGAGGTCCTCCGCCCGGGCCGGGCCCTCGGCGTACGGGGCGAACTCGGCCGGATCGGCCAGTACGGACTCGTACGTCGCCCGGCCGGCCGCCACGACCGCGCACCGGATGTGGAGGAACGCCTCTCCCCCGAGGCCGCGACCGTACTCGCGCCGGTCGAGCCGGTACAGCAGCCAGGACAGCCGCTCGGCGAAGGCGACCACCCGGTGCAGCGGACCCGTCGAGAGGGCCACCGTCAGCGCCGCCGCGAGGAGGTCGGCGTCCGGGTCGGGCCCGGCCGGGCGGCAGTCCTCCAGCAGATCCCAGAAGGCGTTCTCGTCCATGCCCGCAGCATGGCGGACGGCCGTGGCGGGGTGGCCCCGGTCGCCCGAGACGGCCACCCCGCGCCGTTCCTTTCAGGCCAGGTCCCAGACCCCGGTGGCGGCGGCCCGGCGGGCGTAGTCCGCGAAGTCCTTCGGCTTGCGGCCGAGGGCTTCCTCGACGCCGTGCACCAGGTGGGCGTTACGGCCGTCCAGGATCATCGTAAACAGGTCGGCGAACTCCTCAGGGAGGCCGTTCTCGCGCAGCACCGCGCGGTACTCCTCGTTGGTGACGGAGACGTACGCGATCTCGCGGCCGGTGGCCTTGGACAGTTCCGCGGCCACGTCGCCGAAGCTGAGCAGGCGCGGACCGGAGAGCTCGTAGACCTTGCCGATGTGGCGGTCGTCGGTCAGCGAGGCCACGACGACGTCGGCGATGTCGTCGGCGTCGACGAAGGGCTCGACCGCGTCCGCGGTCGGCAGGGCGATCTCGCCGGCCAGGACGGGCTCAAGGAAGAAGCTCTCGTCGAAGTTCTGGTTGAACCAACTGGCGCGGACGACGGTCCAGTCGGCGCCGGACGCCCGCAGCCGGGCCTCGGCCGCAGCGGCGGCCTCCTCACCCCGCCCGGAGAGGAGGACGAGGCGGTGCGCGCCCGAGGCCACGGCCAGTTCGGCGAAGGCGCCGATGTGGTCGGCGGCGCCCGGGAAGGCCAGGTCGGGGTAGTAGGTGATGTACACCCGGTCGACGCCCTCCAGGGCCGGGCCCCAGGTGGCGGGCTCGTGCCAGTCGAAGGCGGGGGTGCCCCGGCGGGAGCCGATACGGACCCGGCGGCCCTGCGCGGTGAGCTTCTCGGCGACCCGCCGGCCCGTCTTGCCGGTTCCCCCGATGACGAGGGTCGTGGCCTGGTCCTGCTGCGTGGTCTGCGTGGTCTGACTGGTCTGCGTGTTCTCCGTGTTCGTCATGCCTATAGTCAAGCTCGGGGCGGTGAGACGGAACATAGCCCCGAAGCTCAGCTGCATACGCGAGCGTCTAACCTTCGTCCGGCTCCGCCGTGAGGCCGAGAGCCGTAAGGCGCTCCGGGTCGTTGAGGATGTCGATCGCGACGATCCTTCCGGCCTGGACGGTGAACGCCATCAGGGTCACCGGCCTGCCGTCCGTGAACGCCACGAAGCCCGCGGCCCCGTTGACCAGGACCGGCACCGCCGTCTGGGCGAAGGCCGCGAAGGTGATCGCCTGCGAGGCCACGGTGTCGGCACCGCGCATGAGCCGTCCCGGCCGCAGCGCGCCGCCGTCGGCGCGGGCCACCACGTCCGGGTCGAGGACGGACACCAGGGCGTCGAAGTCACCGCCGCGCGCGGCGGTGAGGAAGGCGCTGACGACCTGGCGCTGCCGGGTGAGGTCCGGGTCGGGAACGGTGGGGCTCGCCTGGACGCGCCGCCGGGCGCGGCTGGCGAGCTGCCGGGTGGCGGCCGGGGTGCGGCCGAGGACGGGGGCGATCTCCTCGAAGGGCACGGCGAACAGGTCGTACAGCACGAACGCGAGCCGCTCGGCCGGGGTCAGCGTCTCCAGCACCACGAGCAGGGCGATGCCGACCGAGTCGGCGAGCAGGACCGCCTGTTCGGGGTCGACGGTGTCCGTGCGGCTGATCACCGGGTCGGGAATGCGTACCTGACCGTCCGGCCATTCCAGGGGGTCCTCGCGGCGGGACGCGCGCGAGCGCAGCAGGTCCAGGCAGATGCGGCCGACGACGGTGGTCAGCCAGCCGCCCAGGTTGGTGACCTCGCCGGTGTCGGAGCGGCTGAGTTTGAACCACGCCTCCTGTACGGCGTCCTCGGCCTCGCTGAGCGAGCCGAGCATCCGGTAGGCGACCGCGCGGAGGTGGGGCCGGTACTCCTCGAACCGCTTTGCGAGGAGGTCGTCGTTCCGGCCGTTGTCCGCCTCGTTCCCGTTCTCGTTCACGTTTTTGTTCATCCGTCACATCATGCGGGGTGAGGTGCGGGTACGGACCGTGCCGGCCAGCAGGGTCAGGGCCGCCGCCGAGGGCGAATCCGGGGCGGCGCTGTACATCAGCATCCGGTGTCCGGTCCCGTCACCGAGGTTCGAGGTCTCGAAGTCCAGCGAGAGCGGGCCGACCACCGGGTGGTGCATGGTCTTCACCCCGACCCGGCATTCCCGTACCGGCTGTCTGGCCCACAGCTCCGCGAACTCCGGGCTCTGCAGCATCAGCGAGCCGATCAGCTCCGCCAGCGCCCGGTCCTGGGGGTGTCGGCCGGCCACCAGGCGGAGGGCGGCCAGGGCCGTCCGGGCCTCGGTCCGCCAGTCCGGGTACAGCTCACGGGTGTGCGGGTCGAGGAAGAGCATCCGGGTCAGGTTGGGCCGGTCGGCGGGCCGGTCCGGGCCGTCCGCGGCAAGGTGGCCGGCGAGCAGCGCGTGCCCGAGCGGGTTCCAGGCCAGGACGTGGTTCCGGCGGTCCAGCACCACGGCCGGTACGCCGTCCATGGCCGCGAGCAGCTGCCGGGTCGCGGGTCGTGCGTACTCCGGCCGCGGGGGCCGCTCGCGCTGCGCGCGCGGCGGACGGGCCAGGTCGCGGAGGTGGCTGTGCTCGTCGGGTGTCAGCCGCAGGGCCCGTGCCAGCGCGTCGAGCACTGCGTCGGAGGCGTTGCTGCTCTGCCCCTGTTCCAGGTGCGTGTAGTACGTGATGCTCACGCCGGCCAGTAACGCCAGTTCCTCGCGGCGCAGTCCCGGGACCCGTCGCCGGGTGCCGTGTACGGGCAGGCCCACGTCCTCCGGGCGGATCCGGTCCCGGCGGGAACGGAGGAACGCACCCAGCGCCGTCGTCGAGCCGGATCCTGCGGCTGAGGCTGAGGCTGAGGCTGAGGCTGAAGGTGAGGCTGAGGCGGCGGTCGTTGCTGCGGTGGCGAATGCTGATGCTGATGCGTCGGTACGGGCCATGGCTGCAAGTCTGCGCCGGGAGTGCGCCGTTCGGGGGTCCCGAGGGTGGCCCTGCGAGTGCCACCTTCCGCAGCACCAGCACCGACAGGCTTCTGGGTAACCCCGCCGCGACCCAGCAAGGTCGTTCCCGAGACACCCGAGAACGGGACGTGGAACGAAAGGTTGCCGGTCATGGCGATGACAGAACGTACGACGAACGCACCGCAGGACTCCGCAGCCGGCGGTCCGGCCCAGCACCAATCCCAGGCCCCGGCCCACGCCCCGGCCCGGCTGGACGGGCGGCTGCGGCTGGTCCTGCTGGTGCTGCTGGTCGCGCAGTTCATGTTGGCGGTGGACTTCTCCATCCTCAACGTGGCCCTGCCGGTCATCGGCGAGGGGCTCGGCTTCTCCCTCTCCGGGCTCCAGTGGATCGCGACGGCCTTCGCCCTCTCCGCGGCCGGGTTCACCCTCCTCTTCGGCCGGATCGCCGACCTCTTCGGACGCCGTCGTCTCTTCCTCGGCGGACTCGCCGTACTGGGCCTGTCCTCCCTGGCCGGCGGGCTGGCCACCACCCCGGAAATGCTGCTGACCGCCCGCGTCCTGCAGGGTCTGGCCACCGCCGCCGTCACCCCGGCCGGGCTCTCCCTGCTGACCACCTCCTTCCCGGAGGGCCCGTTGCGGCAGAAGGCGCTCGGCCTGAACGGGGCGCTGATGTCGGCCGGCTTCACCACCGGCGCCGTCCTGGGCGGGCTGCTGACGGACCTGCTGTCCTGGCGGTGGGCGTTCTTCATCAACGTCCCGGTGGCGCTGGCCGTACTGCTCGTCGCCCCCGCCGTCATCGCCGAGTCCCGTCCGGCCGTCCGGCCGCGGCTGGACGTGCCCGGCGCGGTGAGCGTGACCCTCGGACTGCTCGCCCTCGTCTACGGGATGACCCTCGCGGGCGAACACGGCTGGGGCCACGCTCCGGCCCTGGTCTGGCTCGGGGCGGGCGCGGTCCTGCTGGCCGTCTTCCGGGCCGTCGAGGCCCGGGCCGCCTCACCGCTGGTGCCGCTCTCCGTCCTGAAGCGGCGGACCGTGGCCTGGGGCAACGCCGTAGGCCTGATCGCCTTCCTGACGGAGACCTCCCTGGTCTTCCTGATGACCGTCTACCTGCAGGAAGTCCTCGGCCGCTCGCCGCTCGCCGCCGGGCTCAGCTTCTCCGTGCTGGGGCTGGGCACGGTCCTGGGCGGCGTACTCGCCCCGCGGGTGATCGCCGCCGGCTCCACCCGGCGCACCCTGGTGGCCGGCGGACTGCTGCAGGCCGCCGCCACCCTGGCCCTGGTCGGGCTGGGAACGGACGGGGACTCGCTGTGGCTGCTGCTGGGTGCCACGTTCGCGGGCGGCGTCGGCAACATGCTCGTCATCGTCGGCTTCATGGTCACTGCCACCACCGGGCTGCCGGACCACGAACAGGGGCTGGCCACCGGCCTGGCGACCATGACCCAGCAGGTGGGCATCACCATGGGCACCCCGATCATGAGCGCGGTCGCCGCGTCCCGGACCGAGGTGATGGACGGGATCAGCACCGCGGTCCTGGTCAACGCCGGGCTTGTGCTGGCCGGCGTCCTGGCCGCCGCACGCTACCTCGGGCCGCGGACCCGGTCGGGGCGCTCCTCGGAACGCACCTCGGGACGTCCCTCGGAACGCACCCGATAATCCGATCATGAACTGGACCGAACACATCGTCGTGAACGCCGAGTCCGAGAAGCCCGAGAAGTCCGAGAAGTCCGAGAAGTCCGAGGAGAGCGGCCAGATCGGCCGGAGCGGTCAGAACCGAGTAGTGCGGCTGGCCTGCCGGGTCTGGGGGCGGCCGGGCAGCACCCGGCGGCCCGTGGTCCTGCTCCACGGCCTCGCCGGCCACGCGGGCGAGTGGGACGCGGCCGCCGAGCACCTCGCCGGCGATCGCCGGGTGGTCGCCCTCGACCAGCGCGGACACGGCGCGAGCGAACGCCGTCCCCGTGACGTTTCCCGTGCCGCGTACGTGTCCGACGTACGGGCCGTCATCGAGCGGCTCGGGCTCGACCGGCCGGTTCTGGTCGGCCAGTCCATGGGCGGCCACACCGCGTTGCTGGCCGCGGCCGCACACCCCGACCTGGTGAGCGGGCTGGTCCTGGTCGAAGCCGGGCCGGCCGCGGCGGACCCCGGGACCCCGGAGGCGATAGCCGGCTGGCTGGATACCTGGCCGGTGCCGTTCCCCTCGCGGGAGGCCGCAGCACGCTTCCTGGGCGGCGGGCCGGTGGGTGACGGGTGGGCGGCGGGCCTGGAACGGCGTACGGATGGCACGGACGGTACGGACGGTACGAACGGTACGGACGGGTGGTGGCCTCGGTTCGACCGCGAGGTCATGGTAGCGGCGATCACCGGGGTCACCGCCCGCCCGTGGTGGCCGGAGTGGCAGCGCGTCGCGTGCCCGGCCCTGGTGGTGCTCGCCCAGAACGGCATCGTCCCGGCCTCCGAGGCCGAGGAGATGCTGAGGCTGCGGCCCGACGCCACCACCGCCGTGTGCGTACCGTCGGCCGGGCACGACGTCCACCTGGAACGCCCGGAGGTGCTGCACCCGCTGCTCGCGGACTTCCTGGAGCGAATGGACCGTACGACGGACCCCGCGGCAGACACCAGGACAGGAGCGGCGGCAGACCGTTAGGCCTTGTGCACGACCGTGTTCTGGCAGGCGGTGAGCAGCCAGGGGCCGTCCCCGTCCTTCGTCATCACGTAGAGCGGAACGCCCTGGTCGCCCTCGCCCTCCTTCGGGTGGTAGACCTGGCTCACCTTGACCGCCGCCACGTCGGGGCGCAGGAACTGCACGTGGGTGACCTCGTAGGTGACCTCGCCGTCCCAGGACGCGCTCGGGAGCACCTCTCTGGTGAATTCGGCGATGGCATCCAGGCCGATCAGGACCTTGCCGCCGCCCGTCGTCCACAGGGCGTCCGGGTGGAAGAGCGCGAGGAAGGCCTCGGGGTCCTTGGCCCGCTGGGACGCCTCGACATCGGCGACCACCTGCTTGATCGCTTCGATGTCGGCGGGGCGGGCGGAGTCGGTGGTCGAGGCTTCGTTCGGTGTCGTGGTCATGGAGATCATGGTGCAACCTGAACCCCCATTGAGGTCAACACATAAGATCACATGCTGATATGACGCGAACCCTGTATCTGTTCTGCTCCGCCGCCCCGCCCGTCTTCGACGTGGCCCGGGTGATCGAGGATGCCCAAGTCCGCGGCTGGGACGTCTGCCTCGGCCTGACGCCGACGGCGGCGCACTGGTTGTCCGGCAGTCTCGACGGCCTGGCCGCGCTGACCGGGCATCCGGTGCGCTGGCAGTACAAGTTCCCCGGCGATCCCGACGTGTGGCCCGTGGCCGACGCCCTGCTGTTCGCCCCGGCCACGTTCAACTCGGTCAATGCGTGGGCCCTCGGCCTCACCGACCGGTTCGTCATCGGCGTGGCCGCCGAGGCGCTCGGGAAGGGCACCCCGGCCGTCACGATGCCGTGCGCGAACGAAGCCCTGGCCCGGCACCCGCAGTTCGAGCAGAGCCTCACCGTGCTGCGCGGTGCGGGCGTGGAGGTGCTGAGCGGCGAGAGCGGCTACGCCCCCGGCCCGCCGGGGACCGACGATCCCGGCCCGTTCCCGTGGGACGTGGCGCTGGAGTCCATCGGGCGGGTGGCTGCGGGGATCCGGCAGTCGTAGCCGCCGGTTGAATCCGCCGGTTGCCGTGTGCTGGCGGGTCACGCCGCGCTGAGCGAATGCCCCGGAGCGGTCGCGAGGGCGGGATAGTCGGTGTAGCCCTCCTCCCCCTGTACGTACATCAGGAACTCAGGCCGCACGGGGTTCAGCGGGGCGTCCGTCCGCAGCCGCTCGACGAAGTCCGGGTTGGCCAGGAAGCCCCGGCCGAGCGCGATCAGGTCGGCGCCCGCGGCGAGCAGCCGTTCGCCCTTCCGCTTGCCGCCGTCGGCCGCCAGTTCCTCGTGCGACAGCCGCGGGTTGGCGATCAGCGTGCCCGGCCAGATCTGGCGGATCCGCCAGTACAGGGGCTGGTCCGGGTCTGCGTACACGAGGTGCAGGTAGGCCGGGCCGATCTCGGCCAGGGCCGCCAGGAGCAGCGGGTAGATGACCTCGGTGTCGCTCTCCTCGGCCGCGTTGACGATCAGGCCGGGTGAGATCCGCACGCCCACCCGTTCCGGGCCGATGGCCTCGGCCACGGCCCGGACCACCTCTACGGCGAACCTGATGCGGTGCTCCGCCGGGCCACCCCACTCGTCGGTGCGGAGGTTGGTGCTGCCCGCCAGGAACTGGTGCAGCAGATGGCCGTTGGCGGCGTGCACCTCGACACCGGCGAAGCCCGCCTCGACGGCGTTGCGGGCGGCGTTGGCGAAGTCGGTGATGGTGGAGCGGATGTCCTCGGCGGTCATCTCGCGGGGCACGACGGCCTCCTGGAGGCCGCCGGGGGTGTGCAGCGGCTCCGGGAAGCGTACGGCGGAGGGGGCGAGGGGCCGGTGGCCGCTGGTGTCGGGGTGGCCGACCCTGCCGCCGTGCTGCAACTGCAGGAACATCCGGCCGTCGGCCGCGTGCACCGCGTCGGTGACCCGGCGCCAGCCGGCCACCTGCTCCGGGGTGTGGATGGCGGGGATGTGCGGGTACGTCTGGCCCACCGCGTTCGGGGTGGTCGCCTCGGCGATGATCAGCCCGGCGGAGGCGCGCTGCGCGTAGTACGTCTCCATGAGCTCGCCCGGCACACCGTCGGCGCCGGCCCGGTTGCGGGTCAGCGGGGCCATCACCAGTCGGTTGGGGAGCTCCAGACCACCGAGGCGGGCCGTCTCGAACAGTCGTGAAGAGTCGTGCTTCTGAGTCTGGGTCTGAGTCTGGGTCTGGATCTGGTCCTTGGTCTTCGTCATGCCCGTACGGTAGAAGTTGTCACCAGTGTCAAGTTCAAGTTCGAAGAACCCTGACGACCACGACCACGACCACGACAGCGACTACGACACGACAGCGACAGCAGCGCTCGGCGGAGGCGGGAAATGCGGATCGGACAACTGGCGGCACGCACCGGGGTCAGCGAGCGTTCCCTGCGCTACTACGAGAAGCAGGGGCTGCTGGTCTCGGACCGCACCCCGGGCGGCCACCGCGACTACTCGGAGGCGGCCGTCGACCGGGTCATCCGCATCCAGGAACTGTTCGCGGCCGGGCTGCACAGCTCGAAGATCGCACAGATCCTGCCCTGCATGCGGGACACGGACGGAGGGCCTTCCGTACGCGCGACCCCTCGGCTCGTCGCGGAACTCACCGCGGAACGCGAACGCATCGACCGGATGATCACCGATCTGCTGCGGTCCCGCGAGGTCCTGGACGAGGTCATCGCCACCGCCTCCGGGAGCCTGCCCGTGGCGTGATGAAGGATCGGCGCATCCTGGGCTGGAGCCGACCCAGGCGACGGTTTCAAAACCGGGTTTTGAAGACGGAGCCGCCCGGACCCGCGGACCAAACCCGGGAACGGGAACACCAACGGGAACACCGACAGGAACGGAACGGGAACGGGAACGCGTCGGAACCGACTCAGGCGACCTGCAGCTTCGGGCGGCCCGTCGGGGTCGGCGGGGCCTGGTGGTACGTGGGCAGCTTCAGATTGGGCAGGTCTCCCGCCTTGATACGGGCGAGGGCCGCGCGGAACGCCGCCTCCATGGCCTCCGGGGTCTCGTACTTCGCCGCCAGCGGGTGGAGCCGGTAGGAGTTGCCGTTCCGCTCCTCACTGCGCGGGCGCAGCACGATGTTCAGGTCGCACAGCGGTGCCATGAGCCCGCTGACGGCCTGTGGCGTGACCCCGTACTCGGCCGCCATGTCCTTCTGTCGGACGGGCAGGGTGCCGCCGAAGTCGCTGCGGGAGACGAGGTACTGGAGGAACTTCACGGCGGAGCCTGACAGCGGCAGGGCCCAGATGCGCTCCGCGACGATCGGAGACATGACGTTAGGCATGGGACGGCCTTCCTCGAAAGCGGACGCCCGTGCAGGGGCATGGCAGCACCATCATCCGGTACGCCTCCTTCCGCGGGGGCGGGAATCGAGCTCGAAGCCGAGGTCCAGCTCCTCCTGATGGGCGCCTTCCGGTCCGACCGCGTACGGGAACGCACCGGTGTCGTGGTCGTGCCGGTCGGCGATGTCGGCGAGCACTTCTTGCTGGGCCGTGCTGTTGCCGTGGAACCACAGGCGCACGTTGATCTGGATCCGGCCGTTGCCCGCCTTCTCCACCCAGTTGTAGCCGCACAGCGCCTGCACGGCGCGGTTGACCGTCGAGCGCGTGATCATCTTGCCGCCCTTCTGCGCGGCAATCCTGTTCAGCCCGTCCGTGATCTCCTGCTGCGTGTACTGGGTGATGCCGGTGCCGGGCACCTGCCCCCCGGCCACGAACAGGAAGACGCACAGCTGGGACTTGGTGATGCTGTTCGCGACGGCCAACTGCGCCAGCAGTTGGGTGAACCAGTTGCTGGCCAGGCTGTAGCCGGCACCACCGGCCATGTCGTGGACGGACTTGGGGTCCGCCGCGTACTCGAAGTGGACGCCGGTGAGGCGACGGCGACCACCCGGGTCGGTGGCCTGCGCCACCTGCTCCCCCAGCTGTTGGCCGAGCACCGCCAGGATGTCCCCGTACTCGGCGTCGTCCCCCGCGGCGGAAGGAGCGGGCACGGCGGGTACGGCGGGCACGGATCGGGGCCCGCCCCCTCGCCGACGGGCGGGCGGATCAGATGTCACAGGACCAGGCCCCCTTGCTACTCACGGCCCCGAGACTATCCAAAAAATCAACGTGTGCTTGTCTTTTGGCGCCGCGGCGCGCCGACGAGGCCCCGGATCCCGGGCGCGTTCGAACAAGGCGTCAAAAATCCACGCCACGTGAAGTTTTTCGGGGCCGAAGGAGCGGAAATCCACGACTGCTTGACTTTTGTTGCCGTGATGAGGGCACGTTTCGAGTGACCCGCGAGAGTGCGTCGGGCCCCCCGGGCCCTCAGGCCCAACCGTCTGACCTGCGACGATCCCACGGGCTTCGGCGCCGCCAAAAACTCCACGCCTGCTTGATTTTTCGGCGAAATGTGCTCGCCAGGTACACATTTCACGGACCCAAATGTGTCCTGGGGAGCACACTCCCTCGGGAGAAACAGCAGGTCAGAGGCCAGTTCCGGCTGCGGCCCTCTTATTAAAGAGCAACCCGCCGCTACCGTCCTGCGGCAGGCGGGGCGGGGCGTCCCAGCTGTGCTTGCCCATCACCACCAGCCCTCAGCGCACAGGCCACAGGGCACGACCCGCAGCCTTGAGCGCACCGGCACCGTTGCCTGTGCCGGCAACTGACGCACCACCACTCCGAATGTGCTCCCCGGGACACACACCACCGTGGACATCAACCCACGCACCTGTGCCGCATGGATCCCGCGGCCGACCGATCTGCGGGCCGCCCCATCCTCAGCCCGGTGACCTCACCCGCCATCGCTGTCGCAGTCCCTCGTGCCCAGGGAGGGCGCCCAGCGCCCGACCGGTGCACCAGCGACCGTCAGGGAGCTGGGGCAGGGCGCGAGGGTGGGCGGGTCCAGGGCGCCTCAGCGCCTGGCGAGGGGGTCTGGGGGGCGAGGAGCCCCCCATGCCGTGGCCGGTCCAGCGCGGCCCGGGCGCTGGCGGGGTCCAGGGGCTGGCCCCTGGGACGTACGGTCCGCGGCCGACGAGGCACAAGAACCCCGGCTCAGCCGGTCGGCGGGGACCGAGCCGTCCCAGACCTCGAAGACGCCCCCCGGAGTGGCAGGGGTGTCGGGGAGCGGGCATCAGTGACCGGGCATCAGTGACTGGGCATCAAGGACCGGGCATCAGGGGCGAGCTGACAGTGCCTCCGTGCCTCTTCGCGGTACCAGGGTGCGTAGGTCGCGAACGCCTCCGTGAAGCGCGGTCCGGGGGATGCCGCGAGTTCGCTCCAGAGCCTGCCGCTGTCGTACCAGTGGTCGACGGTCAGCAGGGACACCAGTCGGTTCAGCCTGGCGGCTCGGGCTGCGCGCTCCGGGCCATCCCCCGTGCCGACCATGCCGCCGATCAGTTCCAGCGCGCCCGCCCGGTCCGTGTCGCCGGTCGGCAGGGGCAGGCCCAGTGCGCCGGCGATCGCTTCCAGGGCCTGCCGGGCGGTGACCGGTTCGGGGTGTGCCGCGTGCAGCACCCGCCCGGCCGTCCCGGCGCCCGCGCCGGGACCTCGTACGGCAAGTTCCGCCAGCGCCGCTGCCAGGGCGTCCACCGAGATCATCGACATCCGGGCCCGGCCGCCGTCCACCCAGTACGGCAGCCGCGCGAGCATCCGTACCAGCTCGGGCACCACCCAGCGGTCACCGCGGCCGTAGACCAGGTGCGGGCGCACCACGGTGCCGCCCGCGGCCAGGACCAGCCGCTCCCCCGCCAGCCGGGTGGCGCTGGTCACCGAGCGCGGCTCCTCGGCCAGTTCGCCTTCCGCCGCGCCCCGATGAGCGCCGTCCCGGTACACGGCCGCGGTGCCGAGCTGCACGATCCGGCGCACTCCGGCCCGCTTCGCCTCGGCGAGCAGGTCCCTCGTACCGGCCTCGTTGACGGCCCGGCAGTCCTCCTCGGGGCCGCCGATCCGAGCGGCGAGGTGCAGCAGGGCGCCCACCCCGTCGCAGAGGCCCCGCAGGGTGTCGGGCCGCGTCAGGTCGCCCCGCACCAGCTCCACACCGGGCATCAGGGGGAGCTCACGGTCTCGCACCAGCACCCGCAGCGGCACCCCCTGCGCGGCCAGCCGTGCCACCACGTGCGTCCCGACGAAACCGGCCCCGCCCGTGACCAGCACCGGTTCCGTGCGGCCCTCCCCCACCGAGCCGTGCCCCGCCGAGCCGTGCCCCGCCGTCGTCTCCGGCGCCAGTTCTCTCGTCTTCTCCGGCCTCGCCATCGCATCCCCCTTGGATCGCCTGTCCGGCAGAAGAACATACCAGCCGACTGGTTTTTTATAAGGCTTATGTACGAACAGACTTGCGCTGTGTGTTCCGTGTGCGTTCTGAGGTGCGATTGGCCTAGGCTCACCTCGGAGGTCCCCATGCACCACGAGCAAGACACCCTGTTCGCGGCGGTCGATGCGCTACTGGCCCAGACCGCGGGCAAGGACGCACTGCCCGCACCGGACGAGCGCAAGCGCCTGCGGGAAGCCGCCGGTCTGAGCCAGGACCAGGTCGCGCGGGCCCTTTCGGTACGGCGGGAAACGGTGACCTCCTGGGAGTCCGGCCGTACGGACCCGCGGCCGCCGAAGCGGGCCGCCTACCTGCGCCTGCTGGAGGGGCTGGCGGACCTTCACCCGGCGGAGTCGGGGCCGGAGTCGGACCTCGGCTCGGAGCCGGAGCCGGAGCCCGATCCGGGGGCGGAGCTCGCTTCGGGACCCCGGCCGGAGCCAGGACCTCTATCGGAGTCCGGGCCGGACTCCACACCCGGTGCCGGGCTCTCCCCCACTCCCCCGGCCGAGCCGGAGCCGCAGCACGCCCGCCCGGCGGAACCGGCGGTCGCCCCGTCACAGTCGGCCGCCCCGTCACAGTCGGCCGCCCCGTCCCCGGCCGACACCGTTCCGGATCCCGTTCCGGATCCCGTCCGCGCGGCGGCCCCCGGACCGTCCCGCGCCCGGGCGCGGCGCCCAACCCCGTCGGCCGCCCCGCAGGGGGATGGTCACGGGCCGCTCGCCGTACTCGACGGGACCGGGCAGGCCCATGCCGCCGGCGGGCTGATCCTCCCCCACCCGGCCGCCAGCCTTCCCGAGCTCCTCACCTGGGCGCTCACCGAGGCCGGACTGCGGTCCCCGCGCCTGCACCCCAACGGCCGGGACGGCGACCCCCTGCTCGTCCTCACCCCGGCCGCCACCGAGGCCCTCGGGCTGCCCCTCGTCCTCGAGGACCGCCGCGGCCTGCGGCTCCCGGACAACCACCCGGTCGTCAAGCAGCTGGCCAAGGCCAAGTGGCAGCTGACCCGGCGCGGCTTCGGGCCCTGGCCCCGCATCTACCGGCCCGCCTCCCCCACCACCGGCCGACAGTGCGTGCAGCTCGCCGTACTCCCCTGGGGCGCGCTCGATCCCCGGGCCTGGGGCGAGCACACCGCCGAGCTGCCCGCGCCGGAACTGGCCGACCTGCTCACCACGTACGCCGCCCGGGTCCTGACCCCGCGCGGTTCCACCGCCGTCACCGGCCTGGAGCTGATGACGGCCCTGCGGCCGCCCACCCGTGCCGTCAAGGACCCCGGTACCGGCACCTGGGTGCCGGCCCCCGTCGCGGGCTCCCTCACCCGTGCGGTCGATCCAGCACCCCCGGAGGCTCCGGACGAGCACCCGGTCATCGCGGCCCTGTACCCGCGCGGCCACCGGCGTACCCCTGACGAGGTGCTCGACGAGGAGGCGTACGACTGGATCCGCGACCCCCAACTCCTCACGGACGCCGAGTGTGCGCGCACCCACGCGGTCGGCCTCGACGTCAACATGGCCTTCGCCGCCGCCGCCAACCGGCTCACCGTCGGCACCGGTCCCGCTGTCCGTCTTCAAAACCCGGTTTTGAACCCGAAGCTCCCCGGCTGCTGGCTGGCCGATCTCTCCGGCATCGAACTCGATCCCCGGCTGCCCAGTCCGTTCACCCCGGACGGGCGCCCGCCCGCCGGTCCCGCCTGGTACGCGACCCCCACCCTCGCCTACGCCGTCGAGCTCGGCCACGAGGTCCGTCCCCTCGATGCCTGGGTCCGGCCCGAGCACGGCCCGTACCTGGACCCCTGGTACGGACGGCTGCGCGACGCCTACCTGGCCACCATGGCCGACCTGGGTGTGAGCAGCACGCTGACGGAAGCCGAGTTCCTGGACGCCATGGAGATCCACAAGGCGAAGGACCCGGTGCGTGCCGCCGTCCTCTCCGCGATCAAGGCCACCGTCAAGGGCGGCATCGGCAAGCTGCGGGAGCGCCCGCAGGGCGCCGCGTACCGGCCGGGCGAATCCTGGCCCGCGCTGGAACGGCCCACCTGGCGGCCCGACATCCGCGCCGCCGTGATCTCCACGGCCCGGGTCAACATGCACCGCAAGATGAACAAGCTGGCCACCGACGCCGGCCTGTACCCCGTCGCGGTCCTCTCCGACTGCGCGGTCTACCTGGCGGACGGCCCGAGCCCGCTGGACTTCCTCCCGCGGACCCCGGACGGCAAGCCGCTGCCCGGCGGGTTCCGGCTCGGCGTCAGCCCGGGCATGGTCAAGCACGAGGGCACCCAGCCGATGCTGTGGGCGGTCCAGCTGCTCGACCAGGGCCACAATCCGGCCCGGCACATCAAGGGCCACGACGCCGCGGCCGACGGCGAGTAGGGAACACCGTGAACAGGGGAGCAGGGGAGTAACGGACGCTCATGCCCGAGATCAGCGACAGCCTCACCAGAGCCGACGAGCAGCACTTCACCCGGCCGGCACCCAAGTCGGCCGGAGCGCAGATGCGCTTCCTCGTCAAGCGGCTCAAGTCGACCCGAGCGGTCGCCACGCTCCTCGGCATCTCCCAGCGCACCGTCGAGCGCTACGTCAAGGACCAGCTGAGGCGGCCCAAACCGGCGCTCGCGGCCCGTCTGGAGGCCGAGGTGCGGCGCCGCTGGCAGCCCCTGGTCCGCAAGCGGGCCCGCGACCGGGCCGCCCGTACCACCGGCCTGGTCATCGAGACCCGCGCCCGCTTCGGCTTCACCGCCGCCCCGGGCAGCACCGACGACGGCCGCATGCGCCGCATCACCCAGCACCTTCCCCCGGAATACGCCGAACGCCTCTTCGCCGCCCAGCAGTCCGGCGCCACCGAAGACCGGCTCCGGCACATCGCCGCCGAGGGCCTGCAGGAGATGTACTTCAAGGACGGCGGGGCCCGCGCGCAGGGGCTGCTGGTCGAGTTCACCGACATCGACTACGTGGACTTCAGCTTCTGAACATCCCGTTCCGGCCGGCACCCCCGCGGTTCGGCTCCTGAGCCGAACCGCGTTGGTTGTCACAAGGGCTGCCTTGGAGGCCGCTCATGAACGGAGATGTCGGCAGCCGAGTGGCCGCCGCCTGGCCGGTGTCCAGGCCAGCGATCTTGTTGACGACGGTGGTGCGCAGGAAGGAGAGAAACTCCCACTGCAGACGGAGCTCGTCATCCGCCGAAGTGGACGGCCATTCGCGCTCCAGCGAATCAGCCATCGGGCCTGCATTCGACATCCGGGCAGTCCATGTGCGTGAGGGGGCAGGCTCGCGATGCCGACGCAGGCGCAGCCTCCAAATGATCACAGAGCATCACAGCTCCATGATCGAGAGCCTCCGCCTGCCTTGTCCCTGGGGTGTCCCATGACGGTGGGCGCCCGAACGCTGTGGACTGTTCGGCCGAATCGGTGGCATCGTCAGCGATCGTGACGGATCACGGTTTCCTGGCGTTGGCGCCGCAATACACCACGACATCCGAACTGCTCTCGACATCGGCACGTCGGCGGGGGATGGATGTTGAAGCACTTCCCGCCCGTGGCGGTGCGGGCACCGCCACGGGGAGGTCGGGTGGCCACTACTATGGCGGACCCGGTTTCGCAGCACGTGTCGTGGATGACCTCGAGCTCGCGCTCTTGGAGCCGGCTGACGACTGGCTGGCCACACTGCCCCAGGGGTACACCGGACGGCGCATCACCATGGCGACGCTGGGCGAGGCGCGCCGTCTGTCCCGCCCGGCGTTCGTCAAGCCGCCCAGTGACAAGAGCTTCCCGGCAGCCGTCTACACCAACGGTGGTTGCCTCCCGAGAAGGCCGGAGCTGTCGCCGGACATGCCGGTACAGATCAGCGACGTGGTGACCTGGGCAGCGGAGTTTCGGCTGTACCTCCTGGACGGCGAGGTCCGCACGGGTTCGCAGTACGCCACCTTCGGCCGTCTCGACGCCGAGCGGCTGGACGGGCACCGCCATGAAGACAGTGTCCTGGAGTTCGCGGACGATCTGCTGGCCACGTGCGGCGATGGCCTGCCCAGCGCGGTGGTGGTGGACGTCGGGCTCCTGGCCACACCTGAGCACGGCGCCGCCGACCAGTGGGCGGTGGTCGAGGCGAACATGGCGTGGTTCAGCAATTGCTACGCCGCCGATCCTGACCGGGTCCTGGACGTCGTCCTGCGCTCAGCTGGTCCGCGGTCACAGCTGGCCGAGCGTGACCGCCGGTTCTGCCGGAACATCGCGGACGCTCACCCGGCCGGTTGAAATGCCGTTGTGATCAGTGACGACAACCATGCCGACCCGGTGTCGAAGGAGCCGGCTTCAAAACCCGGTTTTGAAAACAGGGCGGAGAGGGGAGCCGGGAGGCACCCGCGACGACTTCAGCTTGTAGGTCCCGTTCCCGGTCCCGTTCGGAATATCGGCGTGCCTGTTCGCCTTCGGCGGTCATCCTCGACAGGGTCGGGTCGGTCGACGGACAGTCGAGCCGACTCCTCCGACCGGATGACCGCAGCGAAAGGGTCCTGTGATGAGGTCCGAGAACGAACTCCGCGGTGTGAGCGAGGAGTACGCCCTGCTGGCCGAGGCCGCGGCGGCGGCCGAGGCCGACGACCTGGAGACGTCGGCCCGCGCCCTCAAGCAAGCACGGGAGGATCCCGCGGACGATCCACTCCTGCTGGACTACTACCTGGAGGGTTTCGAAGCCCGGCTGAACGCGCCCGTGCGGGACACCACGGGGCAAGGGGACACGACAGGTCCACGGGGCACAGCTGCCGGGCAGCACACCGCCGAGCCGGGGACTTCCGAGCAAGGCACCACCCAGCAGGGCAACCTGTACCTGCGCTCGGAGGACGTGGCGCAGATCGACCTGTTCGCGGTCCTGGGCCGGCACCTTCCACTGCTCCGCGCCGCCCGGCTGGCCAACGACAACCTGCTGCCGTTCCTCCGGGACGAGGAATCCGCGACGGTCCTCTCACTCGGCATCGGCAAGGGCCAACAGGAATGCGACCTCCTGGCCCGCGCCCCCCGCTTACGCTCCCTGCACGTCATCGGCGTGGACGTGGCGGGCGACAGCCTGACCACGGCAGAGGCTGCGCTGCGCACCGCAGGCGAAAGGGCGGGCACCACCGTGGCCGTCCATCCCGTGCGGGCCGCCACCGAGCACCTCGACGAAGGGGTGTGGGAGCTGGTGCGGCGTGCTCCGCGTCCGCTGCTGGTGACGGCCTCGTTCGCGCTGCACCACATGCGGGACACCGCGGGCGAGGACGCCCGTGCCGCCCTCTTCCGGCGGCTCAGAAGTCTCGCGCCGGATGCGGTGGCGCTGTGCGAGCCGGACTCGGACCACCACAACGTGCCGCTGTCGGCCCGCTTCGCGAACTCCTGGCACCACTACGGGACCCTCTTCAAGGCGATCGACAGCACGGGAGCGAGCGGCCCCGAGAAGGACGCGATGAAGCGCTTCTTCGGCCGGGAGATCCACAACGTCATCGGAGCGGCGGACGAGGACCGCTACGAGCGCCACGAACCCCTGCGGGTATGGGCCGACCGGTTCACCGCGCACGGGTTCCGCCTGGTGAGACCGCTCACCCCGGAGCCCGACACCCAGCCGGGGTTCACCACCCGCGCGCGGGACACGGAGATCGAACTGGCCTACCGGGGTACTGCTCTGGCCGGTGTGCTCATCGCCGTCCCGCAGCAGGGTTTCAAAACCGGGTTTTGAAACGGCGGTGAGGAAGAGGCCGGCAACAGAGATGGCCCGCAGCCTCCGGGAGCAGTGCTCCGGGGCTGCGGGCCACCTGTTTTCAAAACCGGGTTTTGAACTGTGTGTCTGGTACAGCCTTTACAGCTGGTCCAGCAGCAGCTCGGCCAAGTGCCGCCGGTACGCCCCGTCCGTCAGCTCCTGGAGACCGGCGACCAGATCCTCCGGCCGGCCGGCTGCCTCGAGCAGCTCCGCAAGCAGGGGGAGTATGGCGATCCCGGGCAGCACCGGCTCCGCCGCGGGGGTCTCGGTGCGAGGCTTCACCACCGGGGCCGACACGGGCTCGGGAACCGCCGCCGGAACCGGGGCGGCGGGGGCGACCGGGGCGGCCGGCGCCGGGGGAGTGACGGGGGCGACCGGCACCGCGGCAGCAGCCGGTGCCGGTGCCGGTTGCGGTGCCGGGGGAGCGACCTCGACCGGGGGAGTGGCAGCCGAGGGGGCGGCAGCCGGGGGAGTGACGGTGGCCGGCTTGGCCTTCGGCAGCTCCGCCTGGCGCTGGAGCTCGGCGAACTGGGCCCGCTGCTCCTCGTGGTCGGCCGTTCGGGCGGCCAGCTCGCGCGCCGCCTTCAGCTTGAACACCCCGGCGTCCACCCGCCGCTGCAGCTCGGGAGCGAGCCGCAGCAGGGAGAGGCGGTGCGACACGTACATCTGCGACTTGCCGATGCGTGAGGCGACCTTGTCCTGGGAGCCGTACCTCTCCACCAGGCCCTGCAGGAAGGCGGCCTCCTTGCACGGCTCGATCGCCTTGCGGTGGATGTTCTCGATGATGACCGCTTCGTCGAGCAGCCCCTTGCCCTCACCGAGGTGGTCCTGGACCTTGATGTCGATCCGGGTCCAGCCGAGCTGCCGGGCGGCGGCGAAACGGCGGTTTCCGTTCACCACGACCCAGTCCGCGGTGCCGACCGCCTTCGTGTGCTCCGGCTTGAGCCTCAGGAAGACATCGCGGGAGACCACGACCACCGGCTGGAGCTGGCCCACCTCCTTGAGGGTGACCATGAGTTCCTCGAAGCCCGGGTCGCTGGTGCTGTACTCGCCCTCCCTGCGGGGGTTGCCCGGGTTGCCGATGACGGTGTGCATCAGGGCCGTGGTCGGCGGGGCCGTGGCCTCCGGCTCCGCGGACGAGGCCGAGGCGGAGGACTTCTCCCCGATCAGGCTGGCGAAGTTGGTGCGCTTGCTCATCGGCGCTTGGCCCCCGCCCCGATCTCCAGCGCCAGCTTGTAGAAGTCTTCACGGGCCTCCATGGCCACGCGGTTCTTCTTGTAGCGGGTGACGACGGTGCCCTCGACCGCCGCTCGGGCGTGCACCTTGTAGTGCCGGATCACGGTGTTGGCGAGGTTCCAGCCGCTGCCCTCGATGAACGCCCGGGTGTCCTCCAGATCCGCGATGCCGTCCCGGGGATCCCAGTTGTTGATCACCACCCAGTAGGGGAGGCCGAGCGGCTTGACGACCTCTTCGATGGTGGTCTGGGTCGGAATGAAGCCGAGGGGCTCGGGCTCCACCGGGATGATCAGGTCGTCGGCGTTGGCGAGCACGGCCCGCATCGCGTCGGCGGCGGCACTGTCGCCGAACGGGTCGCCGGCCCGGCCGAGCTCGTCCTCCGGCAGGTCCATCCAGCCGGGGGTGTCGATGAACGCGTGCTTGACCTTGCGGGTCTTCTTGAGGTCGGGGAAGTAGGTGAGGTCCTTGCGGGACTTGGTCTGGATGAAGGAGAACGGCAGGTCGTCGCCGACCCGCTCGGACCACCAGGTCGCCGAGCCCTGCGGGTCGCTCGAAACGGCGACGACGTAGTCGGGCTCTCCCGGAGGGGCTTCACCGAGGACCTCGGCCGCTACGGCGGCCACATTGACGGTGAGAGTCGATTTGCCGACTCCGCCCTTGCGGTTGATGACGGCAGTGATGCGTGCCATGAGTTGGTACTCCGTAGGTTCCGTGTGCTTCCCGACCACGAGAGGGCCGGTACTAGCGGACCGGGACAGCATTGCACGTCAAGAGCTTTTGTCGGAATCTCACACCACCGAATCCACCCCGGAGTTCAAAACCCGGTTTTGATGATCTTGCAGAACGTCCGCGATTCTGCGTATTGGGCGCCTTCCTCAACCCCCGCCCCCCGAAGGACTTTCAAAACCGGGTTTTGGTGATCATGGTCGTGGGAGTCGATGAGCTCTGGCCGCGGCCTCGGACAGCAGACTCGGGCCGCGGCCTCGGAGCTTCGGCCTCGGAGCTTCGGCCTCGGAGCTTTGGCCTCGGAGCTGCGGCCGCCGGCCCGGCCTGTGCCGCACTCTTCAAAACCCGGTTTTGAAGATCTTGGGCGTGCGGCCCCGGACGGGCGTCCATCCAGCGGTTGGCAAGCGGACCCCGCACATCCCGTCGAGCCCCGGCCTCTCCGGGCGCTACTCTCCCGGCATCTCCGGACCGACGTTGGTGATCGAGTTGGCCGAGGGCGTCTCTCCTGATGCGCTGCGGCAGTTCCGCGCCCTGATGGTGGAGCTGTCCTCACACTTCGACGAGAAGCGACCGGGGGAGTTCCACGTGAACGTGCCCGCAGCGACCACGTGGCCACGGCCCTGCTGACCGCCGCCGTCATGGACGTCATCGGGGGTGTGGCCAAGGCCGAGCTGCCCGAGGGACAGACGTCGGTCGTCGCCGACCTTCCGGGGGTCCGGGGGCTCACGGACGAGGAGGGATCGCTTCGGGACGTTCCTCGGGCTTCCTGAGCCGAAGAGTTCCTCGGCACCGCCGACTACGTCCGCACCCGCCGGGCGGCCGATCCACATGCGGCCTTCGCTGCGACGGTCGAGGGCGAACTCGCCGGATCGAACTTCGCCTCCAACTGGGGCAGCGTCGGGTACTTCGGACCGCTGACCGTGCGTCCGGACGGCGAGATATCCGCTGAGCAGTTCGCCGACCTTCTTGAAGGTGGGGATCGCCACGGGCGCGTTCATCGCCAGTTGCGCGTCCTCGCGCAGTGGTTCGTCGCTGTCGGTGCCGAAGCAGACCCCGATGGTGCCGGCGATGCCTGGGCGCCGCACGCCCCATTCCTGTGCAGCCCGCCGAGTGCCTGGCGGGTCGCCTCGACGGGTGCGTCGGGGACGGGCGGCCAGGGGCAGGACCCTGCCAGATGCACGATGCCGGTGATGTCGTGGCGGCGGCCGATCTCGAGCAGGGCTTCGCGGTCGGTGACGTCCACGTGTTCCACGGCCAGGCGTGCGCCGTCGAGTACGGCGGGGAGTTCACGGGCCCGGCGTTGGACCACGACGCAGTCTTCGCCCAGGTCGATCAGGGAGCGCACGGTATGGGTCCCGATGAACCCGAGTCCTCCGGTGACGAGGCCTGGCCGGGCGCGCCGCACCGAAACCGTTCGGCACCCCCTCACGGGAGGTACGGGCCGACGACTGCGGCGGCCCGTACCCCGGGTTTCACCGAGCACCACTTGGTGTCGCGGGCATTTCCTTGCCGTTGGCCGGCTCGGAGCCGGCGGCGCCTTGGCCCTGCTTGGATTCGACGCGTCCGATGGGGCTGGGGTCGGCTGCCAGTGCGTCGCGGGCCGTCTGCCAGGCGGGGTCTCCGGGGTAGAGCTCGCTGCGCAGGTAGGCCCAGGCGAGGTGGGCGAGGGCGGTGACCCGCCCGGGGTTCTCGTCCGTGGTTTCGGCGACGTCGTATCCGGAGATCCCTCCGAGCCCGTGTTCCGCGTCGAACAGGGTGAGCAGGGACTTGGGGCCCGGGGCGAGGGTGTAGGGGTCGGTGTGCCAGTCCGGGCCGCTGACCGTCAGGAAGGCGGAGTCGTCCTTGTCGCCGGCGATCACGAGCGCGGGCGTCGTCATCGTGGAGAAGTCGGTGGTCAGGAAGAAGGAGTAGTTCTCGACGGTGAACTCGGTGAGGGCGTCACCGCCCCGGCCGGGCGCGGCGAGCAGTACGCCCGCCTTGATCCGCGGGTCGGCCAGGTCCACTTCGGTCCCGTCGTGGGGATCGGTGAGGCGGGCGCCGAGGAGCAGGCTCGCGGTGTGCCCGCCCATCGAGTGCCCGGCGACGGCGACCCGGCTCCGGTCGAGGCGGCCGGCGAGCTGCGGGACGACTTCCTCGATCATGTCGAGCTGGTCGAGGACGCGTGTCATGTCCTCGACCCGGGTGCGCCAGTGCTCGGCCCCGGGGGTCTCGGGGGCCGGGCCCAGCGTCCTGGAGTCCAGGTGGGTGGGCTGGATCACGACGAAGCCGTGTGCGGCCCAGAAGTTGGCGAGCGGGGCGTAGCCGTTGAGCGAGGAGAGGTTGTTGGAGAAGCCGAGGCCGTGCGAGAGGAGGATGACCGGCAGTTCGCTCCCGCTCGCCGGGGCGGAGACGCGTACCTGGAGGTCCACGGCACGGCCGGGCGCCGGCAGCACCACGGGGCTGACGGAGACGACGGGCAGGGGTGAGCTGGAGATGTCGGTGGTGACAGCAGGTGCACTCATGAGGAACATGCCCTTCGATGACCGCCGCCGCCGACCGCGCGGGGCCGGCGGCGGGTATGGCGGAGAGCCCGCTTTCGGCTGACCAGAAAACGGATCGTTGTTCCATTTACAATACGGAACGCTGATCCGTTTCGTCAACGGTCGCCGGAAGGAAGCGCGGTGCCCACTGCAGGCCCGGCCGAAGGAGCGTCCGCCCGCAGCAAACGGGCCGACGCGGTGCGCAACCGGGCAGACGCTGCTCGACGCCGCCGCCGAGGTGTTCATGACCTCGGGGATCAATGCGCCGATCCGCCGGATCGCGGCCGCGTCGGGCGTCGGGCGTCGGGCTGGGGACGCTCTACCGGCACTTCCCCACCCGGGCGGACCTCGTCATCGCCTTCGGCAGACAAGCGGAGCCGGGGGGTGGCGCCGCGCGCCCCGGCAGCACGGGACGTCCGGTCGGCTGGTCGGCTACCAGCTGACCCGTACGGCCCGCCGGAGGGCGCGCCGGAGGGCGCGCCGGGTCTTCCCCGTACGCCCGGTCGGGCACGTCGAGGATCCCGAGGTGCTCCGGTTGCAGCGGGTGCGGGCCTGGGTGGCCCTCGCCGTGTCGGGGGTGTTGCTGGCCGCGTTCGGTGGCTGGCAGGACGTGGCGGAGGCATGGCAGCAGTCCGTGCAGCGGCTGCTGTTCGCGCCCTGGCTGGCGCTGTCGAGTGCGGTGGTGGCGGTGGCGCTGCTCTTCTGGGCAGCCCGGCCCGGGACGCGGCGGGCCATGCGGACGCAGCTGTGGCCGGCCGGCCGGCCGGCCGAGACTTCCGAGAAGGCCAGGTCATTTCAGGCCCGACGAGCCCGGCTACAACCACCCGGACGCCCATGTCCCGGTCTTCCTCCGGGCGGGCCGGGAGCCCCGGCGGGGAGTCGCCGGCCGCTGCGGCCGGCGCGCCGTACGGGAGTCCCGATAGGGCGCCGGTCGGTGTGGTCCGGTGCGGGAGACGCAGGCGGTGTTGCAGGCGGTGCGGCAGGGGTGATGGTTGCCGTGTGCCCAGGCGTGGCCCGGCCGGAGCGGGAGCGGTGCGGCCGGTCAGTGCTCCGGGAGCGTTATTCCGAGTTCGCGCATCGCCGGGGACGGGGGGCCTGCCGAGCGCTGGGTCTTGTGGCCCGTCACGCGCGGTGCCAGGGTGCGCGGGTCGATCGCCTCCGAAGGGGAGCTGGAGGCGTAGCTGCCGTCGGGCCGCTGGTCCCGGTCGTGGGGGAGCAGCCAGAACACGCGGCGCAGGAACGTGCCGGAGACCCGGGAGGCCTTGGCCGTGGAGGAGAGGGTCGCGTAACCGACCATCCGGCCGTCCCGGTGGTACGGCGGACGGCCGCGACGGCTCTGCAGCCGGTCGAGGGACTGGCGTACGTAGTCCAGCTCTTCGATCGGTTCCAGCCAGATGATTTCCGATTCGTGAGCGATCTGCTGGGGCTCGATGAGGGCGCTCACCGGACATCCTCCTCACCCTCGTCGGCCAGCAGGCCGATCCCGGGGTAGTACTTGCGCTGATTGGACGTCAGCATCTGCTTCGGGCTGGTCATGCCCACGGTTTCCCGGACCCGGGCCGCGAATGCGCGGGAGGTCACGGGGTTCGCCCCCTCGTCGATGCACCACTGGCGGTACGCCTGGTACATACGGCTCTGTTCTGCGCGCAGCTCGGGCCCGAGGGCGCACGCCTCGCTGATGAAACGGCCCATGTGATCCTCGGTCTCCGCGTACGCGGTCGTCGCGATGCGTACCCTGCCCGGTCCCGTCAAATCCTTCTCGCCGCCCAGGTAACGGCGGGCGCCGTCGATCAGCCAGGCGAGAATGCCCGACCCCTCTTCCTGTACCAGCGCATCGGCCAGATTGTCGACCTTCCGGTGGTCGGGGACCACCCGTTCGAACGGAATCAGCCGCATGCGCCTCCAGAAGGCGAAGCCGCCGGTACCCACCTCGGGCCGGTGGTTGCCCAGCAGCCACAGCTTGTGCGTCGGGTCGAAGGAGAAGAAGTCCTGTCGCATGCGGCGGGCCTTGATCCGGTCTCCGCCGGTGAGCAGCTTGACCCGCGCCTCGTCGAAACGGTCGCCCGGCTTGAGCTCGGAGCAGACGATCACGCGCCGGCCGTGCAGTTCGGCGAGGTCGGTCGGGTGCCCCTCGAACGGCTTGGCCATCAGGAAGCCGGGCGGGGCCGCGTCCGCGTAGTCGCCCAGCAGCTTCACCATGACGTCGAGCAGCACGGACTTGCCGTTCTTGCCCAGGCCGTACAGGAAGGGCATGATCTGGGCGCCGACGTCGCCGGTGATGGAGTAGCCGAGCAGCAGGTGCAGGAAGCTGATCATCTCCGCGCCTTCGGCGTCCTCGCCGAAGGTGTCCCGGAGGAACGACTCCCACCGTCTGATCGGGATGGGTTCGGGCGCGACCGAGGTGGCCCGCGAGTGGTAGTGCTTGCCCGGGTCCGGTGCGCTCATCAGACCGGTACGGAGGTCCACCACGCCCCGCGGGGTGCACAGCGCGTACGGGTCGGCGTCCAGCTGGGTGGCGTTGAGGACCATGCCGGGGGCCGAC
The DNA here is from genome assembly GCF_056436025.1 of Streptomyces sp. NPDC043853. NCBI lineage: Bacteria > Bacillati > Actinomycetota > Actinomycetes > Kitasatosporales > Streptomycetaceae > Streptomyces > Streptomyces sp. NPDC043853. The sequence continues at coordinate 235,909 of NZ_JBWKDJ010000007.1, read as the reverse complement.
TTGGCCTGGAGCAGCATGGCCTTCATGCCGGCGGTGGACAGCGCCCGGCGCCGGTGCTGGCGCAGGCTGGTGGTGGTGTACTCGCCGCTCGGGTCGTGCACCGCCAGCTGCTCGGCCATCTCACCGGCGGCCCAGACGACGGTGTCGTCCTCGTCGAGCTCCCAGCGGTGACCGGCCCACTTGTACCAGCCGAGGCCCGGTACGTGCCGGTAGTCCCGGCCGTACAGCCGTACGAACAGCTTGGCGTTGCCCCGGTCGGTGAGGCTGTCCGGGAGCAGCCCCTCGGTGGTCGCCTGGGGGAAGCCGCCCGGCTGGGGCTGTGCGGGCAGCGGCGAGGGGCCCGCCGCGAGGATCTGCCGTGCGACGGCGATCGGGTCGAAGTCGCCCTGCTGTGCGGCAGCCGTGCCCGGGGGAGCGGCCGGCTGCGGCCCCGTGGCCGGGCCGGGAGCCGCAGCCTGCCCGGGGGCAGGCACCGGGGCGGGCCCGGGGGCGGGCCCGGGGGCGGGGGCGGGCCCCGGTACCGCGCCCGCCTCGGCGGCGAAGCCGGCCGACGTGCCGAGGGCGGCGTCGAGACCGTCCAGACCGTCGAAACCCTCGAAGGTGTCGAAGCCCTCGAAGTCGAAGGGAGGCTGCGTCATCGGCGGCCTCCGGTGTACAAGGGCTTGCTCTGCCCCGCCGTCATGCCTCCGGCGATGATCTGCCGGGCCCGGGCGTGCTGTCCGGGGCGCACGTGATCGGCGACGTCCTGCAGGGCGCGCTCGCCCTCGGCGGCCCCCAGGTGCCCGGCGGCGACCAGGCCGCCCACGGTGTACGCGGCCCGGTTGAGCTTCTCCGAGAAGCCAGCTCCCTCGGACTGCCGTCCGCACTCGGCGACTTCGGCCAGGACGGTGCTCAGGACGGCCGCGGCCCGCTCCAGGCCGCCACCGGCGGCCTGCACGGCCTGCCGGGCCCTGGAGGGCGTGACAGGCCGCGGGGCGGCCGCGGGGCGGTCCTGCGACGACGCGGGGCCCGGAGGGGGCTCTGAGGGCGCCAGGTGACCCGTACGGATCAGTTCCCCGGCCAGCCAGTCCGGAAGCTCCCCCGGGGTCCGGCAGGGGCCAACGGCCTCGTACCGGCCCGCCTCGGTCACCGTGCCGGGCGCGACGATGTACCCGCCCTCGCCCCGTACGTCGACCTGCCAGGCCAGGGCCCGGCCGCGGCTGGACCCGGTGGAACACAGCCAGGTGCGCCCCGCCCCGGCCCGGTACCAGAGGTGCAGTCCGCCGGAGGGCGTGCGGACCCGCAGGGTGTTCTCGTCCGCGGCCGGGTCCGGGGCACCGCGCAGCGCGGCCAGCACGGCCAGCGTGTGGAAACCGCTGGCGAGACCCGTCAGGTCCACGGAGTCGGCGATGCCGATCCCGGGCAGGATCCGGTCCCTGGGCGGGACTTCGCCGCCGTGTGCGTCCACGTCGATGACCACCAGGCCGGCCGGGCCGGTGGCCACCCCGACGCCGAAGCCCTGGTTGGGCCCCCACCAGGCGTCGATGCGTGCCGGGTCGGTGGTGGCCGCGTGGAAGCCGTGGCACCAGCGACCGACCGGGATGCACGGGCATCCCGCGGCGCGGTGGCCGTCCGCGCGGCACAGCACACAGTTCTTGGGCGGGGTCTTGAGCAGTGGGGCAAGGGGGTGCACCGGCCAGCCCTGCTCGGCACACCAGCGGGCGACGGCGTGCGGGGCGGGCGTGGGGGAGACGGCCGTCATATGGCCACCCGCCGGGCGGCAGCGACGGAAAGGAAGCCCGCGACAGCGACGGAGGCGGTCGACGAGTCGGGAACGGCCCATGAGTCGCTGCATGAAACCTGCAGCTCAGAGGGCATGTCCAACTCCAACAGCGACCGAAGCGACTCAAACTCAACTATGGGGCCGTCACACCCTAGCGGACGGCGGTCCAAAGCGGACGGACCGGACCGGCGTGGCGAACGGGTGACGGCGGTCTTGACGGGTCCTGAAGAGTCCTCCCACGGGGTAAGCGGCCCTGTGTCGGCGCTCCGGCCCACGTGCCCGGCGGCCGACCCGCTTTCCCCCGTCCCCGCCTCCCCGGCGTACCTGCGCACGTGCCCACGTCCCCCCTCTGTCCCTGCCGAGCGGCAGGAACGCGCCCCGTCGGTCGCTGCCCGCACTCCTGCGCAGGGCGTAAACCCGTCCGGGGGCTCTGCCACCCCTCTCCACGGGCAACAGCGACCGGCAGCGACCGAGCAGCGACGGAACGTCCTGCGGAAAGCGACTGAGGATTTTCGGTCGCTGCTTCGGTCGCTGGGGAAGTATCGCAGGTCAGAGCCGGTAGTAAAGATCAAAAAGCGACTGAAGCGACTGAAGGTTCCTATCTATGACACGAATGCGCGCGCGCCAATGTCTTCATATACCGGAACTACAGTCGCTTCGGTCGCTGTCTGGCCTCCGTACCCTGCCTGACCTGCAGGAATGTCCAGCGACTGAAGCAGCGACCGAAGCGGTTCGGTCGCTCTTCCCTCAGTCGCTGCCGACCGGAGCCCCCTCGCGCCAGGCCTCCGGGGAGCGACCGAAGCGACTGAAGCGACCGACGGTCCGGCCTGGTGCGAGGTGACATAAACCAGCATATCAAACCGTCTGGTCTGTTTTCCAACTCCTCAGGGTGAGGAATGGGGGAGTGCGCACTCCCGCCGGCCCGCCTGGCCCAGGGAATCGCGGTCCGCCCCGAGGCCGGGCGCGAACTCGGGCCCCAGCAGGTCCACGGCTGCCGGGGCAGCCAGACAGGGCAGGACCACCCGCCAGAAGCCGACCAGGGAGCGGTGGGAGATCCACTCGGGATCGTCGCGGGCCAGCACCTCCAACCCGGTGGTCGCGGCCACCACCACCGCGGCCGCGTTCCGCAGGCTCACCCCCGGGCGCAGGGCGCCTTCCTCCTCGGCCTCGGCGATCAGGCGGCCCACGTGCAGTCGCCACTCTCCCCGCAGGTCGCAGGCGGATTCGAAAGAGGCCTCGCGGCCGAGCCGGAAGCCGGCCCGCACCACCTGGTCACTCCGCAGGGAGTGGGCCAGGGCGTACGAGGTGTCCGTCAGCGCCTGCAGGGCGGATTTCCGCACCGCGTACACGTCTGTGGCCACCCTGCGCAGGGTGCGGGCAGCCGCGCCCTCGACGGCCAGGGCAACGGCCGCCTTGTTCTCGAAGTGGAAGTGCAGTGCACCGGCGCTCACTCCGGCTCCGGCACTGATCATGTTCAGCGTGGCCTCGGCGTACCCGCAGGCGCCGAACGCCGCCGCTGCCGACTTGACCAGCGCGTGGCGGGTGCGCGCGGCCCGTTCCTGTTTGGTCACGGAGAGCTCCTGTATGAGATCTTTACTCATTATTAAACCGCGCCGTTGGTATGGTTTCGATCTCGGGTTGGCCGATTGGCTGAACGTTTGCCATCCCCGCGGCACCCCGTCCCCTGTAGGAACCCTGCCTTCCGTTGCACTTCAGGGTCCTGTTTTGGGTCTGATCCGAGGCGGCCGGCCCCTCAATCCCGCAGAGATTCGCACGCTGTGCCCCGTTTTGCTGGTGTATTCCGGGCAGCGAAAGACCCCATGACAAAAAACCGGGGCGTCTGTATCTTTACTGCCCGAGGGCGGCCGATTCGATCACCCCAGGGGGGGACATGCACCAGGTTGCAGTCATCGATTACTTACGACCCGAGACCAGCGAGCTGAACCCGGCTCCTTATGAGCTGTGCCACCGGGTAAGGGCTGAGGACGCGTTCGCGATCGGCTGGACCGAGTTGGCGGAGGATCGTTTCCTCGTCCGCGCGGGCTGGCCGGCCAGCCACCCCTTCTTCGCCCCCGTCCACGGGGGCATCCACGATCCGCTCCTGATCGTCGAGACGATGCGGCAGTCGACCATGGCGGTCCTGCACGCGGGGTACGGCATCCCGCTCGACCACCACTTCCTGCTCACCGAGCTCGAGTACGTGTACCACCCGGACGGGTTCGAGGTGAGCGGCAACGAGGACCAGGCCGACCTGGAGATCACGTTCTCCGATCTGAGTTACCGTGGCCGGAACCTTTCGCACCTGACGGTCGGCTGGGTGGTCCGGCGGGAGGGCCGGACCGTCGCGACCGGAGGCGGTCAGGCCCGCCTCATCAGCCCCGCCGTCTACCGCAGGCTCCGCGGCGGCCGGGTCACACCGGTCACCTTCCAGCCGGTGGCCCCCGCCGCGGACGCGGCACTCGTCGGACGGTCCCGTACCGAGGACGTCCTTCTCTCCCCCACTCCGGTGGACGGACTGTGGGAGCTCCGCCCGGACACCCGGCACCCCACGCTCTTCCAGCGCCCGGCCGATCACATCCCCGGCATGCTGCTCTTCGAGGCAGCCCGCCAGGCCGCCGCCGCGGCGGTCGCTCCCGCCCCGTTCTTGCCGGCCCGCGGCAGCATCGTCTTCCACCAGTACGCGGAGTTCGACAGCCCCTGCCTCGTGGAAGCCGTATCCGTCCCCGCGATGGAAGAGGGCACGGCAGCCCTGCAGGTCACCGGCCACCAGGCGGGGGCCCAGCTGTTCGACTGCACCTTCACCACACCGCTGTCCTCGTGACACCGTTCGCGTGACACCGTCCTGTGGCGCTGTCCCCCTTGACGCCGCGCCCTCTTCGGTGACGGTCGCCGCCTTCCCCGGGCGGCCCCGCGGCCTTCGCGGTCCCTCGGGCAGACTCCGGCGGTCTCCTGCCCGGCCCGATCTGATGGCCTCTGAAACAGCCCCTGACGGCTTTAACCGCAGTAAAATAGCGACCGCATGGACTGTTTTTAGCACTCTCTCTCGGGCCACGCCCGACCTTTCTGTCCGTAATTGGGCTGATTGACGGCCCAATTACGGACCCTTCACGCCATCGACACCCCTTTGACAAACCGGCAGTGCGGTTTATATATTCTCTGACGTAGGCACGCTAGGTCATTGAGAGCCGAGCCTGATGAGTAGGGGGACAGATGAACCAGCGTTCGACCGCTGTGCTGGAGCCTCACGCAGCCTCGCCGCAGGGCGGACCGGTTCCATCGGCCACCGCCACCTGGCGGATCCTGCTCGTGGAGAACCACTCCGGTGACGCGGAGACGCTCGCGCGCGGCCTGCGCCGGCACGGGCACGAGGTCGACATCGTCGGCACGGGGGGCGAGGCCCTGCGCGCCTTCCCCGACGCGGACCTCGTCCTGCTCGACCTCGAACTCCCCGACCTCGACGGTCTGGAGGTCTGCCGCCGGATACGCACGGCCGGCGAGACCCCGTTGATCGCGGTGACCGCCCGCGGCACCGAACTCGACCGGGTCCTCGGCCTCCAGGCCGGCGCCGACGACTACCTGGTCAAGCCCTACGGCTTCCGCGAACTGATGGCCCGTATGGAGGCGGTGATGCGGCGGGCCCGCCCGGCCGCACCGGTTTCCTCCACCATCACCTGCGGGCCGTTGCGGATCGACGCGGGCACCCGCGAGGTCAGCCTCGACGGCCGGCCCGTCGAGACCACCCGCAAGGAGTTCGACATGCTCTATCTCCTGGCGTCGCACCCCGGCACGGTCATTCCCCGCAAGATGCTCATGCAGCAGGTCTGGGGCGACTCCTGGTCCCGGCGGACGGTCGACACGCATGTCAGCACACTCCGCAACAAGATCGGCGCGGACTGGATCATCACGATCCGCGGCGTCGGGTTCCGTTTCGGCCAGGGCTGATCCAGCTGCCCGCCCGGGCGGGCCCAACGGTCACCACAGGCCTGCGAGGGGGAAAGAAAATGACGACGAAGCTGTGCCAGGGGGAAGGATGCCGCCGCGCCGACGCGTGCGGACGGACACGCCGGCGGACCGCCGCGGGCTCACGGCTCTGCCACCCCTGCCAGGACCACCTCACGGCAGGACTCGGCGAACTCGCCCACCTCTACGAGGAATGCGGGAGCGCGCTCGGCGGCGGACTGCCCGACACCCTCCGCGAGAAGACCACCGGCGGCACGATGCCGGGCCTGCCCTTCAACGGGGAGGCGGCAGAGGTCCGCGCGCGGATGCTCTCCACCCTCGGCTCCTGGAGCGGGCTCGTCGCACAGGCGCGCGGCATCAACCCGCCCCCGCGCGCGGTCCCCCAGCTCACCGCCTTCCTGCTGCGCCACTCCCGATGGCTGCTGACGCACACCGCGGCCCCCGAGGCCTCCGAGGAGGTCGCCCGCCTGGTCCGGCACGGACGGCGGGTGGCGTTCCCCGATCCCACCCGCAGGATCCGTCTCGGCTCCTGCCCGGAACCCGGCTGCACCGGCACGCTCGCCCTCGCCGTCCGCGGGTACGCCGGGCCGGACGCCCCGGGCATCCAATGCGACGCCGAAGCGGAACACCACTGGGACAGCCGGCGGTGGAGCGAGCTCAGCGAGGCGATGGACTCCGTCGCCCCGGCCGGACCCGGCGGGTCCGGCCCCGAGGAGACCACGAGTTCCGCAGGGCGGGCCGCTCCCGTCACCGAGCGCTGGCTCACCGCCGCCGACATCGCGCAGCTGTGGCAGGCGTCGGTCGGCACGGTGTACCGGCTCGCGAGCGAGGAGCGCTGGCGCCGCAAGAGCCGTGCGGGGCGCACGTACTACAGCGAGACCGATGTACGGAGGTGCTTCAGCCGCCGGGCGGCGAAGCGCTGATCGTTGCTGTTGCTGTTGCTGTTGCTGTTGCTGTTGCTGTTGCTGTTGCTGTCGCTGTTGCTGTCGCCGCGGTGCGCGGTGGCGGTGGCGGTGGCCCGCGGGATTGACCCGTTCCTGACATCCGCTTGGCGGTCATCAGACGCAGCCGACGCCCGCTTGTGGAACCTGACCGAGTCCTGAAATCTGCTCCATTGCCCGGGCGTCCGCAGTCGAAGAACCTGGAGAACAAGATCCGGTGCAGTGTCTCCGCAAGGCGCGTGGACCGACCGGCTCCCCGGCCACGGAGGGCACATGTCGACGACGCACGCACACCAGGCAGACGTGGCGCGAGAGCGAGCGGACACGGCGCGCGTCCGGGCTTCCTCCGCGGAGGAGCGCCGGGACATCGCGCGGGCGGCCCGTACCCTGTTCGCCCGCCGGGGCTGGACCCGTACCACCGTGGAGGCCGTCGCGGCCGAGGCGGGAGTCCCCGTCGACTCCGTCGAACGCTGCTTCCAGGACAAGGAACAGCTACTGCTGACCGTTCTGATGGAGAGCTCGGCGGTCGTGGCGGCGGCGCTGACCGCCATCGCCGAGGAGCACCTCGGGGACGTCACCGACGTCGAGTCCGAGCTCATCGCCCTCGGGCACGCCTGGCTGACCCCGCTGACCGCCTTCCGCGAGCACTTCGCCATCGTCCGGCACCTCAGCGCGGAGATCACCAGCCTGCCGGCGCAGGCCGCGGAGAAGTGGCAGTCGGCCGGGCCGAGACAGGCCCGCGGCGCGCTGGCCCGCCGCCTCCGGCACGTCGCCGACCAGGGGCTGCTCAGCATTCCCGACGCCGACCAGGCAGCCGACCGGTTCATCCTGCTGGTCCCCTCGGGGGTGGTGCAGCGCTCCTTCCACGGGGCGGTGCCGCTCGGCCCCGAGGAGACCCGTGCCCTGATCGCCGCCGGTGTCGCCGACTTCATCCGCCTGTACGGCAGGCGCACGTCCCGCTGAACCGTCCGGCCGCGGAACGCGCAGAGAGCGCACGCGCAAAGAGAGTGGAGAAGATGCACAGCAACCTGATCGTGGCGAGGATGGACAGCCGTTCGGCCGCCGAAGTCGCCAAATTGTTCGGCGAGTTCGACCGGACCGAGATGCCGCACCACATGGGCACCCTGCGGCGCCGGCTGTTCTCGTACCGGGGGCTGTACTTCCACCTGCAGGACTTCGCCGAAGACGACGGTGGCGAGCGGATCGAGGCCTCCCGCGAGGACCCGCGGCTCATGAGGATCCGCTACGACCTCCAGCCGTTCATCCAGCCGCTCGACCCGGCCACCTGGCGCAAGCCGTCCGACTCGACGGCCACCTGCTTCTACGACTGGTCGGCCGCCTCATGAACACGCCGAATATGCCGAGTACGCCGAACGTGCCAAGTACGCCGAACACGCCGGTGGAGCCGGTCGCGAACGGACCGCGTCCGGCCGGTAGCGGGGAAGGACGCCGCTCATGGCCCGCCGGGTAGTGATCACGGGAGTCGGAGTACTGGCACCGGGCGGTACGGGACCCAAGGACTTCTGGAAGCTGCTGAGCGAGGGCCGTACGGCCACCCGCGGCATCACGCTCTTCGATCCCTCCCCGTTCCGTTCCAGGGTGGCGGCCGAGGTCGACTTCGACCCCGCGCTGCACGGCCTGGACCCGAGGGAGACCCGGCGACTGGACCGCGCCGCGCAGTTCGGCCTGGTCACCGCGCGCGAGGCGCTCGCCGACAGCGGGCTGGAGCGGACCGGCCTCGACCCGTACCGTACGGGCGTGGCCCTCGGCACCGCGGTCGGCGCGACCACCGGGCTCGACGCGGAGTACCGGGTGGCCAGCGACGACGGCCGACTGGAACAGGTGCACCACCGGCACGTCCCGGACCACCTCTACGACTTCTTCGTGCCGAGTTCCTTCGCGACCGAGGTGGCCCGGGCGGTGGGGGCCGAGGGCCCGTCGACGCTGGTGTCCACCGGATGCACCGCCGGTATCGACGCGGTCGGCCACGCCGTGGATCTGATCCGCGAGGGCACCGCCGACGTGATGGTCACCGGCGCGACGGACGCCCCGATCTCGCCGATCACCCTCGCCGCGTTCGACGCGATCAAGGCGACCACCACCCTCAACGACGAGGCGGAGACCGCCTCCCGGCCCTTCGACGCGAACCGGGCCGGGTTCGTCCTCGGCGAGGGAGCGGCGGTCTTCGTCCTGGAGGAGCTGGAGGCCGCCCGCCGGCGCGGCGCGCACATCTACGCCGAGATCGCCGGGTACGCCTCCCGTTGCAGTGCCTTCCACATGACCGGCCTGCGTCCGGACGGGCGGGAGCTGGCCGAGGCCGTCCGGGTCGCGCTGCACGAGGCGCGCCTGAACCCATCCGACGTCGACTACGTCAACGCCCACGGATCGGGGACCAAGCAGAACGACCGCCACGAGACGGCCGCGTTGAAGCTGGCGCTCGGCGAGCACGCGTACCGCACCCCGGTGAGCTCCATCAAATCGATGGTCGGGCACTCGCTGGGCGCCATCGGCTCGATCGAGATCGCGGCGTGCCTCCTGGCGATGGAGCACCACGTCGTCCCGCCCACCGCGAACCTTCGCACCCCGGACCCGGAGTGCGACCTCGACTACGTTCCGCTCGTCGCGCGCGAGCACCGCACCGACGCGGTCCTGACCGTGGGCAGCGGGTTCGGCGGCTTTCAGAGCGCGATGGTGCTGACCCGTCCCGACAGGAGCCCGCTATGACGGCAAGGACCCTGGTCACCGGCATCGGCGTGGCCGCGCCCAACGGCCTCGGCGTCGAGGACTTCTGGGCGGCGACCCGGATCGGCAAGAACGCCATCGGCCCGGTCACCCGCTTCGACGCGTCCGGCTGTCCGGCCGGACTGGCGGGGGAGATCCACGGGTTCGAGGCCGCGGACCACCTGCCGGGCCGGCTCGTCCCGCAGACCGACCGGGTGACCCAGCTGGCCCTGGTCGCGGCCGACTGCGCGTTCGCCGACGCCGGCGTGCGGCCCGGCGACCTCCCCGACGACGGCATGGGCGTGGTCACCGCGGCCGGCGCCGGAGGCTTCGAGTTCGGCGAGAACGAGCTGCGCAAGCTCTGGGGCCAGGGCCGCAAGTACGTCAGCGCGTACCAGTCCTTCGCCTGGTTCCACGCGGTCAACAGCGGGCAGCTCGCCATCCGGCACGGCCTGCGCGGCCCCGCCGGTGTGCTCGTCGGAGACCAGGCCGGCGGACTCGACGCCCTCGCGCACGCCCGCCGGCAGATCCGCAAGGGCAGCAGGCTGATCTCCGCCGGCGGGTTCGACGCCGCCCTCTCCCCGTGGGGCTGGGCGGCCCGGCTGTCCACCGGACTCATGTCCACCGACAGCGACCCCGACCGGGCCTACCGGCCCTTCGACGGCGCCGCGCAGGGCCATGTGCCGGGGGAGGGCGGGGCGCTGATGATCCTCGAGGACGAGGAGAGCGCCTGGTCCCGGGGCGCCCGGACCGTCTACGGGGAGATCGCCGGCCACGGCTCGACGACCGACCCGAAGCCGGGCAGCGGGCGCGAGCCGGGTCTGCGCCGGGCCATCGAGCTGGCGCTCGCCGACGCCGCCTGCGACCGGGCAGAGGTGGACGTGGTGTTCGCCGACGGGGCCGGGACCCCGGAGCTCGACCGGGTGGAGGCGGAGGCGATCGGCGCGGTGTTCGGTCCGCGCGGAGTGCCGGTGACCGTGCCCAAGACGATGATCGGACGGCTCTGTTCCGGGGCGGCGCCGGTGGACGTGGTCTCCGCCCTGCTCTCGATGCGCGAGGGCCTGATCCCGCCCACCACCAACGTGGATCCGGCGCCCGAGTACGGGCTCGACCTGGTCGCCGGCCGGCCGCGGACCGCCTCGGTGCGGACCGCCCTGGTCCTGGCCCGCGGCCGGGGCGGCCTCAACTCCGCACTGGTGCTGCGCGCCGTCGACTGACCCGGCCGGGGCGCCACACGAGCCGGCGCGCCACTGCCCGCTTCCCCCCGGGCAGTGGCGCGCCCGTCTTTCCCCGGACGACCCGTGTCCTCCGTGCCGCCTACGCCACCTATGCCACCTATGCCGTCTGCGCCATCTGCGTCACCCGCACTCCCTCCGACCGCCGGCCGCGCCACTGCCCGCGCCGCGCGCCGGCGGGCCGGTCCGCCCGGGACGTCAACCCCCGGGCGGACCGGCCCCATAGGCCCCATTGACCTCATCGACCTCATCGACCCCGTCGGCAGAGCCCTGCCGTGCCCGCCCGGCCCCGCCCCCGATCCAGGAGAGCCCCATGACGACACCTGTGATGTCACAGACCTACGAGACCGACACGGGTGCGGTGGTGGAGATCCACGTGCCCGACCTCGACGTGCTCAACTCCGTCGGCCTGGCCGAACGCACCCGCATCCTGGAGCAGTACGTCCGCGAGGAGCTGGGCCGGATCCTCGGCATCGCGCCGGAGCTCGTCGACACCACGGGCCGCCCGATGGGCTGCCTCGGCATCGGCTCGATCTCCGGCATCGAACTCCAGTACCGGATGGAGGGGAAGCTCGGTGTCGACCTGAACCTGCAGCGGCTGCTGCTGGCCAACAGCGCCGAGGAACTGATCGACTGCCTCGCCGGCCAGTTCGGCCCGGAGGCGGCGGACCACCGGCGCGGGGCTCCGGTGCCCGCATGAGCACGACCGTACTGCTGCCGGAGCCCCCGACCGGCGCCGGCACACCCGCCCGCACCGTGGTCAACCACCAGAACCTCGCGCCGCCCACCTTCACCCTCGCCCCGGGCCGGGCCGACATGTGGCTGATCCGGCGGCCGTCCAGGGACGCCGCCGAGAACCTCGCCCGGGAAGAGCTCGACGACCGGGAGCGCGAGCGCGCCGACGCGTTCATCCGTCCCTCCGACGGGCTGCTCTACGCCGCCGCGCACGTGGCACTGCGCCGCATCATCGCCCGCTACACCGTGAACCAGCCGCAGGACGTGCGGTTCATGCGCGAACCCTGCCCGGGCTGCGGCGAGTCGCACGGCCGGCCGGCCGTGGCACCGCCGCCACCACCGCTGCAGTTCTCCCTCTCCCACAGCGGCGGCATCGCCCTGGTGGGCGTGGCCACCGTGCCCCTCGGGGTGGACGTGGAGAAGCTGCCCGGCGCGGAGACCGTCGATATCTGCTCGAAGGCCCTCCATCCCGAGGAGCAGTCCGAACTGGCCGCCACCGAGGCGGGGGAGGAGCGGCGGCAGCTGTTCGGCCGGATCTGGACCCGCAAGGAGGCCTACCTCAAGGGCCTCGGCACGGGGCTGAGCCGACCGCCCTCCGAGGACTACCTCGGCACCGACCCCGGCCGGCACCCCGAGAACTGGACGATGGTCGGCCTTCCCTGTGATCCCACCCATGCCGCAGCGGCCGCCGTGCGGGGCCCCGCCCCCTCGGTCGTCGACGTCCGGTGGGTTCCCGACGCATGGCTGACGTCCGGACACGTGGCCGACGACGAGCTGTTCGGCCACGGGCCGGCCAGTCTCCAATCGACGGCACCGACGCCGTCGACGGCACCACCGACCCGGACCCCCGACCCGCGCCGCCGGACGGGGCCCACGCTCTGACTTGACATCCTCCCTGCCCTGAAGGACGGGGATTCCTAGCTCACTTTGCCTGACGCCTAGCAGGTGGCAGGGCTTACAAGATCAGCACTAGCCGGGTTGAGACCAGCCCGGACGAGCATCACGCGGGCGGAGTTCTTGTCCCTGGGGGACGAGGTTCCGCACGCGGTGCACGTATACGTTCTCATCGGGAGGGGGATGCGGTGCTTGGCTCTCGCCCCGCAGTGCGCGCAGTCCATCGTGGTATGCGCGGGGTTGACCAGGTGCACGGTCTTGCCGTGCTTGCGCGCCATCTCGACCAGCGCGGTCTTGACGGTGCCGATCGCGGCGTCGGCGGCCTTGCGGGCCATCGTGGTCTTCGCGAGAAACCTCGGCCGGAAATCCTCCACCGCGAGGTCGTCGAAATCCCGGACGATGGTCTTTGCCCACTTGCGGCCGGTGTCCTGCCGCTGCCGGGCGATTTTCCTCGACATCTTCGCCGCAGCCTTGCGTGCCTTGCGGTAGCCGGCGGTGTCGGGCCGGTTCTTCGGCGTGCGGCGGCGGGTCATCTGCCGCTGGTACCGGGCGAGCTTTGCGGCGGCCGTCTTCCCGTGCTGGGCGTGCGGGAGGTCGTGGACGTCGGAGGTGGTGGTCGCGGTCTGCGTCACGCCCCAGTCGATGCCTATCGCCCGGCCGGTGGCAGCAAGGATCACGGTCTCGGTGGCGACGACGAACGAGGCGTACCAGTGGCCGAGGCTGTCCCGGTACACCCGCACCGACGACGGAGCCGACGGAAGACCACGCGACCACACCACCGTGAGCACGATCCCGCCTGCCAGGTGCAGTCGGCCATCCTTGATGCGGAATCCACGGGTGGTGTAGTTCAGCGACGGAGATGCCTCACGCTTACGCTTGATGCGGGGCATCCCGGCCCGCTGACGCACCGGCAGCTTCGCCTTGATGTCCTTCAGCGCCTTCGCGCGGGACTTCGCGAAGTCGCGGATGATCTGCTGCTGCGGAACCGAGGCACCCTCACGCAGCCATCCCATCGACTGCCGAGCCTCGGTCAGCATCCTGTCGAGCTGCGCCGGACCACAGGTGATCTTCTCCTTGGCGGTCTTGTTCAGGCCGTGGACCTTGCGGGACATCACCACGCACTCGTTCCACACCCACCGGCACCGCGCCCATTCGGCTTCGAGCAGGGCAAGCGCGGTGGACGACACGCGCAGCCGGTACGTGTACCGGGCATGCCCGGCCACGCTCTCGGCCATCGGTGTCGTCGTCACGATCCGCAAGCTAACAGCCCCCACTGACAACGGATGAGAGCGCAGGTCAGAACAGATGCGCAGAAAACTCAGCCGCTTCACGGCTCCGCTCCGAGGACCCATTCTCCCCAGCAAGCGGGAGATGCCCCCACCCCGGCCTGAAGGCCGGGGCCTCCTGGGAGAAATCAGGTGACGAAAGGAAACGACCGGATGACCCGCACCGCCTTCGTCTTCCCGGGCCAGGGCTCCCAGCGCCCCGGCATGGGCAAGGAGCCGGCCGCCCTGCGGCCGGACCTGCTGACCACCTACTTCCGCACCGCCGACGACCTGCTCGGCATCCCGCTGTCCCGGCTGTGCCGCGAGGGCTCCGCCGCCGACCTCGACGATCCGGCGGTCATGCAGCCGGCCATCTTCCTGACCAGCCTGGTCCTCCTGGACTGGCTGCGCGGTGAGGGCATCGAGCCGGACGCGGTCGCGGGGCACAGCCTGGGCGAGTACACGGCGCTGGTCGCCGCCGGGGTACTCGAATGGACCGAGGCCCTGTGGCTGGTCCGGCTGCGCGGCGAGCTCGTCGCCGGCGTCGGCGACCAGGTGCCCGGCGCGACCGCCGCCGTGATCGGCCTCGACCGCCACCGGCTGGCCCGGCTGTGCGTCCAGGCCACCGCGGCCACCGGCCGGATCGTCGAGGTCGCGGGCGAGAACGAGCCCCAGCAGACCGTCGTCTCCGGCCAGGCGGCGGCCGTCGCCCACGTGGCGCGGGCGGCCCGGGCGGCCGGGGCGCTGCGGGTGATCGACCTGAAGACCGGCGGCCCGCTGCACTCCCGGCTCCTGCTGGGCATCGAGGCCGAGTTCACCGAGGCGCTGATCGCCACGGACTTCCGCAATCCGCGGATCCCGGTGGTCTCCAGCGTCACCGGCGGCCGGATCACCACCGCGGCCGAGGCCGTCGTCGCCCTGCGCAGCCAGCTGACCAGCCCGGTGCGCTGGACCGAGACCGTCGAGGTGCTCGCCGCCTCGGGGATCCGGCGCTTCGTGGAGGTCGGCCCCGGCCAGGTGCTGGGCGGGCTGATCCGCCGCATCGTGCCGGGGGTCGCCGTCCACGCCACGTACGGCGCCGCCGGCCGCAAGCGGACCGTGAACGCCCTGGCCGCGGCCACCGTCTGAGATGCCCTCGCGGAGAGTTCAGCCCGTCGGGATCGCAGGGTTCCTCGTCGTCGCGCCCCGCTATGGCGCCCACGCGACCGGGGGCCTGCCGCCGGGCGTCCGGCCGGTTCCGCTGCGCACCCTGCTGCGCCGCCGCTTCGCCTGGGGCGTCGCCGTCGGCCGCGCCCGTGGCCCGCGCCGGGTCCGCTGACCGGCCGGACCGCCCCCCCACACCCCCGAGCACCGGAGTGCCCATGGACCCGACCCATCCACCGCCCCACCCGCGGCCCCGTCCGACGTCCCGTCCGACGTCCCGTCCTCCGGCCCGTCCGCCGGTCCGGCCGGCCGCCACCCCCGTCCGCCCCGTCGAACTCGACGCCGAGGGCATCCCGCTGTCCGGGCTGCTGGCCGAACCCGCGGGAGCCGCACCGCGCGCCGTCGTGGTCGCCCTGCACGGCGGCGGGATGAGCGCCGGCTACTTCGACGGCCGGGCGATCCCCGGCCAGTCCCTGCTGTCCCTGGCGGCCGGGGCGGGCGCCACCGCGCTCGCCCTGGACCGGCCCGGCTACGGGGCCTCCGCCCCGTACCTGCCCGAAGGGCTCGACCTGGCCGGGCAGACCCGGCTGCTGTACGCGGCGCTGGCCGGCTTCGCCCGGGACCGGGACCTCGGCGCGGGAGTGTTCCTGGTGGCGCACTCCAGCGGCGGCCGGATCGCGCTGGCCGCCGCCGCCGAACCGCGTGCGGAGCTGCCCCTGCTGGGGGTGGACGTCTCCGGACTCGGCCGGAGCTTCGCCGTGGAACGGCACGAACTGCCCGCCCTCGACGCGCGCGGCGCCTGGCGGCGGCACTGGGGAGCCCTGCGCTTCTACCCGCCGGGCGCCTTCCGGCTCGGCCAGGAGCTGGTGCGTCCCACCCCGGAGCGGGAGGCGCGGGACGTCCTGGGCTGGCCCGGGGCGTACCCGGGGATCGCCGCCCGGGTCCGGGTACCCGTCCGGTTCACCTTCGCCGAGCAGGAGCAGTGGTGGCGGCACGACGAGGTGGCCCTCGGCGAGCTGCTGGAACCCCTGTCCGCCCCGCGGGTGACGGTGGCCCGCCAGTCCGACGCCGGGCACAACATCTCGCTGGGCTGGGCGGCCCGCACGTACCACCTGAGGGCGCTGGCCTTCCTGGAGGAATGCCTCGCGGCCCGCGAGACCGCCGTCCCCCGGCGCGGTGGCGGAACGACCTGACATCGGCCTGTAGATGGTTGACCTGGATCTGACACGACGCTCCTTGTGCCCCCTACGGGGCATGCCCGAGCCTGGTGGGGAGCATCCCGTGACGTATGACCCGATGCGTCACTCATCTGACCGGGTCCCCCACGGCCGGCAGCACCGCAGAGCGATGGTTCCCGACCCCACGCGGGCTTCTTCGTCCTGCGCATTTCATGAAATCCACCCCAAAAAGAGGAACCCCACCATGAGTGACGTGAAGGACCTGGTGCAGGTCGCCGGAATCATCGACGCCGAGGAGGCGGCCCTGCTCGCCGAGGAGGGCGTCGACTGGTTCGGCTTCCCGCTCCGCCTTCCCTCGGGCAAGGACGACATCTCCGAGGCGGCCGCCACGGAGATCATCGCCGGCCTGAAGACCCCTCAGGAGGGCGTCCTGATCAGCTACATGACCGACGCGGACGAGATCAGCGCGTTCACCCGGCAGCTCGGCGTCAAGGCCGTGCAGCTGCACGGTGACGTGGAGCCGGAGCAGCTGCGCAAGCTCAAGGCCAACCGTCCCGACCTCTACGTGCTCAAGAGCCTGGTGGTCAAGGCCGACAACGCCGAGGAGCTGCTGGCCCTGGTCGACGAGGTCGCCGACTCCGTTGACATGTTCATTACGGATACCTTCGACCCGGCCACCGGCGCCAAGGGCGCCACCGGCCTCACCCACGACTGGTCCGTCAGCGCCGAACTGGTCCGCCGCTCGCCCAAGCCCCTGATGATGGCCGGCGGCCTGAACGCGGAGAACGTCGCCGAGGCCATCCGCGTCGTCAAGCCGGCCGCCGTCGACGCCCACACCGGTCTCGAAGGCCCCGACGGCCGCAAGGACCGGGCCAAGGTCGCGAAGTTCGTGGCCGAGTCCCGCAAGGCCTTCGCCGAGATCGCCGCCGACAACGCCTGATCCGGCGCCACCCCGCGGCCCCGCCGCCCGACCCGACGAGAAGCAGGTTCCCATGGCGACCGGCCACCACGTCCACCAGCTGCCCCAGACCGACCAGCTGCGGGCCATGCACACGATCATCCGGGACCGCACCGCGTCCCGCGAGGACTTCGTCTTCTACTCCCGGCGCATCATCCGGCTGCTGCTCGAATCGGCGCTGGACCTGCTGCCGTTCGAGAAGCGGGAAGTCACCACGCCCGTCGGCGAGACCTACCACGGTCTGAAGATCGCCGGGAACCTGTGCGCCGTGCCCGTGATCCGGGCCGGCGACTCGATGGTGGACGAGCTCCGCGCGATCGTGCCCGGCATCCCCGTCGGAAAGGTCCTGATCCAGCGGAACAAGACGACCAAGCTCCCGCACCTGTACTACCAGAACCTGCCGGCCGACATCGCCGACCGGCACGTGCTGCTCCTGGAGCCGATGCTGGCCACCGGGGGCAGCGCCAACGCGGCCATCGGCGTCCTGCTGGACGCCGGTGTCCGCGAGGAGAACATCGTGTTCGTCAACTTCCTCGCCGCGCCCGAGGGCATCGAGGCCCTCCACCGCGAGCACCCCCAGGTCAAGATCGTCACGACCTCGGTCGAGGAACGCCTCAACGAGAACGCCTTCATGATCCCGGGCATCGGGGACTTCGGCGACCGGTTCTTCGGCACCACCGATTCGGCGGTGCTCCGATGAGCTCCAAGGGGGTCGTCGCCGACTCCGCGCTCACCGCCCTCGCCCCCGCGATCTGGGGCTCCACGTACCTGGTCACCACCGAGTTCCTGCCGCCGGACCGGCCCCTGCTGGCCGGCATGATCCGGGCGCTGCCCGCCGGCCTGGTCCTGCTGGCCCTCGGCCGGACCCTGCCCAAGGGCATCTGGTGGGGGCGGGCGCTGGTCCTCGGCGTACTGAACATCGGCGCGTTCTTCTACCTGCTGTTCGTCGCCGCGTACCACCTGCCCGGCGGAGTGGCCGCCCTGGTCATGTCCATCCAGCCGATGCTCGTGCTGCTGCTCTCCGCACTGCTCCTGAAGGACAAGATCAAGTCCGTCCACGTCGTCGCCTGCGTGCTGGGCGCCGCCGGAGTCGGACTCCTGGTCCTCCAGCCGAACGCCGGGCTGGACGCGGTGGGCGTCGGCGCGGGCCTGCTCGGCGCGGTGAGCATGGCCTCCGGCATCGTGCTCACCAAGCGCTGGGGCCGCCCCGAAGGCGTCGGCCTGCTGACCTTCACCGGCTGGCAGCTCACCGTGGGCGGTCTGGTGCTCCTTCCGATCACGCTGGTGGGGGAGGGGCTGCCGGACCGGCTGACCGGCGAGAACCTCGGCGGCTTCGCCTACCTCGGCCTGATCGGCGCGCTGTTCGCGTACGCCATCTGGTTCCGCGGGGTGGAACGGCTGCCGGCGCTCGCCGTCTCCTTCCTCAGCTTCTCCTCCCCCCTCGCGGCCACCCTGCTGGGCTGGTTCGTACTGGACCAGAGCCTCTCCCCGCTCCAGCTCGCCGGCGCCCTGACCGTGGTCGCCGCGGTGGTCCTGGCCCAGCCCCGGCCGGCCCGGCGCCCCGCGCCGGACGCCGAACCGCAGCCGGGCCCGCAGTCCAAGGAGCCGGCCCGCGCCTAGGCCGGAAGACATTCCGGCCCGGGGACCCCTTCCCCGGTCCCCGGCACACGGCCGCTCCTCCCCCCGAAGGCTCCGCCCCGGCACATCCCCCGCCGGCCCCGCGGAGCGGGCGGTGGCGCACCGGATCCGTCCCCCGCGCTCCGGTGCGCCACCCGCCCCCAGTCCACCCACCCCGTGAGGGACACACCACCCCGTGAGGGACACACCCCGAGATGGGACCGCACCCGTGCCGCACATCCACATCCAGCACTACCCGCGGAACTTCACTCCCGAGCAGCTGAAGGACATCGACGAGGCGGTCACCGCCGCCGTGACCCGGACCTTCGCCATCGACGAGGAGGCCGTCTCCATCTCCCTGGAGCCGGTGTCCCCGGAGGACTGGACCGGCAGGGTCCTCGACGAGATCGGGGCCCACCGGGACCGGCTGCTCAAGGAACCCGGCTACTGGAACGAGAAGTGAGAGCTCCGATGAGCAACGCCACCGGCATCCCGGTCATCTACAGCGAAGAGGTCCGCGAGGCCCTCCACGAGGGCGCGGCCGTGGTGGCCCTCGAAAGCAACGTCATCACCCACGGCCTGCCGTACCCGGACAACGCGGCCACCGCCCGCAAGGTGGAGGACGCCGTACGGGCCGGCGGCGCGGTGCCCGCCACGATCTGCGTCGAGAACGGCGCCATCAAGGTCGGCATGTCGGACGAGGACATCGAGCGGTTCGCCGCACTGCCGGGCATCCCGAAGGTGTCCAGCCGCGACCTTCCCGTGGTCCTGGCCCAGGGCGGCCTCGGCGCCACCACCGTGGCCTCCTCGGTCGTCGCCGCCGAGATCGCCGGCATCCCCTGGTTCTCCTCCGCCGGCATCGGCGGGGTCCACCGCGGCGCGCAGGAGACCTTCGACATCTCCTCCGACCTCGTCCAGTTCACCCGGTCCAAGGTCGCCGTGGTCTGCGCCGGGGCGAAGATGATCCTCGACCTGGGCCTGACCCTGGAGTACCTCGAAACCGAGTGCGTCCCGGTCGTCGCCTACCGCTCCGACGACTTCCCCGCCTTCTACTGCCGCACCAGCGGCCACCGCGCCCCGCACCGGCTGGACGACGAGGACCTCATCGCCCGCGCCGTCGAGGCCCACTGGGCCCTGGGCAACCACAGTTCCTTCCTGGTCACCACCCCGGTCCGGGAGGAGGACGCCATCGACTCCGGCGAGGTCGACGCCGCCATCCGGGAAGCCGTCGAACAGGCGGCCCGCGACGGAGTCTCCGGCCAGGCCATCACCAAGTACCTGATGCGGGCGGTCGACGCGGCCACCGACGGGCGATCCGCCCGCGCCAACATGGCCGTCCTCGCCACCTGCGCCGAGGCCGCCGGCCGGCTGGCCGTCGCGCACGCCCGGCACCTCGCCGCGGTCAAGGGCGCCTGACGCGCCCCGAGCGGGCCCCGCCCCGAGCCGACCACCCATCATTCCCGTTCCACGCACCGAACCTCACCAGAGGAGAAGCATGTCCGCGAAGCTGTTCCAGCCGGTCACCATGGGGAAGCTGTCCCTTGCCAACCGGCTGGTCATGGCCCCCATGTCGCGCAACCGCTCCACGCCCGAGGGCGTGGCCACCGAGCTCATGGCCACCTACTACGGTCAGCGCGCCACCGCCGGCCTCATCATCACCGAGGGCGTCCAGCCCAGCCAGGTCGGCCAGGGCTTCATGAACTCCCCGGGCCTGCACACCGCCGAGCAGACCGCGTCGTGGAAGCAGGTCACCGAGGCCGTGCACGCCCGCGGCGGCCGCATCGTCGCCCAGATCATGCACAGCGGCCGGATCGGACACCCGTCCCTCTACCCCAGCGCCCACCAGTCGGTGGCGCCGTCCGCGGTGAAGGCCGCCGGCCAGGCGTTCGGCCCCGAGGGCCCGCTGGACTACCAGGTCCCGCACGAGCTGACCGAGGCCGAGATCGCCCGGACCGTCCAGGACCACGCCGACGCCGCCGCACACGCGATCGAGGCCGGCTTCGACGGGGTCGAACTGCACGCCGGGAACGGCTTCCTGCTCCACCAGTTCCTCGCCGACAACACCAACCGCCGCACCGACGGCTACGGCGGCAGCATCGAGAACCGCATCCGCTTCGTGGTCGAGGTCGCCGAGGCCGTCGCGGAGCGCATCGGCGCCGACCGGGTCGGCATCCGCATCTCCCCGGCCAACCCGTACAACGACATCGCCGAGAGCGACACCGCCGAGCTCTACGAGGCGCTGCTCGACGCCCTCCCGCCGGTCGCCTACCTGCACGTCATGGAGGGCGGTGACCGCGAGCAGACCCTGGCCCTCCGCAAGCAGTGGCAGGGCGCGTTCATCCTCAACCCGCACCCGTCCGG
The DNA here is from genome assembly GCF_056436025.1 of Streptomyces sp. NPDC043853. Classification (NCBI taxonomy): domain Bacteria; kingdom Bacillati; phylum Actinomycetota; class Actinomycetes; order Kitasatosporales; family Streptomycetaceae; genus Streptomyces; species Streptomyces sp. NPDC043853. The sequence continues at coordinate 215,139 of NZ_JBWKDJ010000007.1, read as the reverse complement.
CATGGTCCCGGTCACCGCCGAGCTCGCCGCGCAGACCCTCGAGGACGACGCCGCCGACGCGGTCGCGCTCGGCGCGGCCTTCCTCGCCAACCCCGACCTGCCCGCGCGGATCCTGGCCGGCGGCCCGTACAACGAAGGCGACCAGTCCAAGTGGTACGGCGGCGACCACACCGGGTACACCGACTACCCGGCCCTGGACCAGGGATGAGCGCCCTGCGGGAGCCCCTGCTCTTCGCCGGCCGCTCCCACCCCGAGCTCGCCGAGGCGATCGCCGCCGAACTCGGCACCACCCTGGTGCCGACCAAGGCCGTCGACTTCGCCAACGGGGAGATCTACGTCCGCTACCACGCCTCGGTCCGCGGCGCGGACTGCTTCGTGGTGCAGAGCCACACGGCCCCCATCAACAAAGCGATCATGGAACAGCTCATCATGGTCGACGCGCTGAAGCGGGCCTCGGCACGCAGCATCACGGTGATCGTGCCCTTCTACGGGTACGCCCGCCAGGACCGCAAGCACAGCGGCCGCGAGCCGATCTCGGCCCGGCTGATGGCCGACCTGCTCAAGGCGGCCGGCGCGCACCGCATCCTGACGGTCGATCTGCACGCCGACCAGATCCAGGGGTTCTTCGACGGCCCGGTCGACCACCTGTTCGCCATGCCGGTGCTCGCCGACCACGTCGGCAGCCGGGTGGACCGCGACCGGCTGACGGTGGTCTCCCCGGACGCCGGCCGGGTCCAGGTCGCCGACGGCTGGTGCGACCGGCTCGGCGCCCCGCTGGCCATCGTGCACAAGCGGCGTGACAAGGAGGTGGCCCACAAGGTCACCGCCCACGAGGTCGTGGGCGAGGTCCGCGACCGGGTCTGCGTCCTCGTCGACGACATGATCGACACCGGCGGGACCATCTGCGCCGCGGCCGAGGCGCTGTTCGCGCAGGGCGCCCGCGACGTGATCGTCGCGGCCACCCACGGGGTGCTCTCCGACCCGGCCGCCGACCGCCTGAAGAACTCCGCCGTCAGCGAGTTCGTCTTCACCGACACGCTGCCGGTGCCGGCCTCGATCGGCCTGGACAAGATCACCGTCCTGTCGGTCGCGCCGCTCCTGGCGGGCGCCGTGCGCGAGATCCACCGGAACGGATCGATCACGCAACTCCTGCGGGACCGGTGACCGCGGGGGGCCGGCCGCCTCCTCCCCAGTCGGGCAGCCGGCCCCCGCGGTCACCCCCTCCCTCCGGCCCGGACCGCCCCCCACTCCGCCGTTCCACCGTTCCACCGGGCGAGCCGCCCGCCCGCCGTACCACCGAAGGAAAGTCAAGGAAGCCAGAAATGACCAATCAGGAGTCCAGCGTGCTCGAGCCTTCCCTTGTCGGTGTCGCGTCCCTTCCCGACCTGTTCGCACAACGGGTCGCCGAGCATCCCGAAGCGATCGCGGTCGTCTGCCGGGACGAGCAGGTGACGTACGGGCAGCTGGCGGACAGAAGCCAGGCCCTGGCCTCCTACCTCAGACACCTCGGCGTGAAGGTCGACGACAGCGTCGGCCTGTTCGTGGAACCCTCCGTCGACCTGATGGTCGGCGCCTGGGGCATCCTGCACGCCGGCGCCGCCTACCTCCCGCTGTCCCCGGAGTACCCCGAGGACCGCGTCCGCTACATGATCGAGAACAGCCGGGCCTCGGTGCTGCTGGCGCAGGACCACCTCACCGCGCGGCTGCGCGACCTGGCCCCCCGCGGGACCAGGATCATCACCCTGCGGGAAGCGGAATCCTTCGTCCCGGTCGGCGAGGGCGGTCCGGCCTCCTCGGCCCGCGCGGACGGGCTGGCGTACGTCATCTACACCTCGGGGAGCACCGGCCGCCCCAAGGGCGTGATGATCGAACACCGCAGCATCGTCAGCCAGATGCGGTGGATGCTCTCCGAGCACGGCATCGGGCCCGGCCGCAGGGTCCTGCAGAAGACCCCGATGAGCTTCGACGCCGCCCAGTGGGAGATCCTCTCCCCGGCCAACGGCGCCACCGTGGTCATGGGCGCCCCCGGCGTCTACGCGGACCCCGAAGGGCTCATCGAGCACATCGAAAAGTACCGGGTGACCAGTCTCCAGTGCGTGCCGACGCTGCTGCAGGCCCTGCTGGACACCGAGCGGCTGGCAGGCTGCGATTCCCTCACCCAGATCTTCAGCGGCGGCGAGGCGCTCTCCCGCAACCTGGCGGTCCAGTGCACGCAGGAACTCCCCGACGTCGCCCTGGTCAACCTCTACGGGCCCACCGAGTGCACCATCAACGCCTCCTCCTTCACCGTGGTCCCCGAGGAGCTCGCCGAAGGCCCGCAGTCCATATCCATCGGCCGCCCGGCCGCCGGCACCGCGTTCCACGTGCTCGCCAAGGAGACCCTCGAACCGGTCGGCGTCGGCGAGCTCGGCGAGCTCTACATCAGCGGTGTCCAGCTGGCCCGCGGCTACCTGCACCGCCCCGACCTGACCGCCGACCGCTTCCTGGAGGTCGAGGTCGAGGTCGAGGCCGGCCGCCCGCCGGTGCGCGTGTACAAGACGGGCGACCTCGCCCAGTGGAACCCCGACGGCACCGTGCAGTTCGCCGGCCGCGCCGACAACCAGGTCAAGCTGCGCGGCTACCGCGTGGAACTGGACGAGATCTCGCTGGCCATCGAGAACCACGACTGGGTGCGGAACGCCGCCGTCATCGTCAAGGACGACGCCCGCACCGGCTTCCAGAACCTGATCGCCTGCATCGAGCTCAGCGAGAAGGAAGCCGCCCTGATGGACCAGGGCACCCACGGCTCCCACCACGCCTCGAAGAAGAGCAAGCTGCAGGTCAAGGCGCAGCTGTCCAACCCCGGCCTGCGCGACGACCACGACCTGGCCGGCCGCCCCACCTACGACCTGCCGGGCGCCGAGCCCACGCAGGAGCAGCGCCGCCGCGTCTTCGCCCGCAAGACCTACCGCTTCTACGAGGGCGGCCGGGTCAGCGAGCACGACCTGCTGGAGCTGCTCGCCGCCGGGGTCACCGGCGGCCACGGCTCCCGCGAGGCCCGCGAGCTGTCCGCGGCCGAGTTCGGCGAGATCCTGCGCTGGTTCGGCCAGTACCTCAGCGAGGAGCGGCTGCTGCCGAAGTACGGCTACGCCTCGCCGGGCGCGCTCTACGCCACCCAGATGTACTTCGAGCTGGAGGGCGTCGCCGGCCTCGGCGCGGGCCGCTACTACTACCACCCGCAGCGCCACCAGCTGGTCCTGATCGACGAGCTGCCCGCCACCGGCGCCGCCCGCGCCCTGGTCCACTTCATCGGCCGCAACCGGGGCATCGAGCCGGTCTACAAGAACAACATCCTGGAAGTCCTGGAGATCGAGACCGGCCACATGGTCGGCCTGTTCGAGCAGGTGCTGCCCGGCTACGGCCTCGCCATCCAGGACCTGGCCTTCGACCCCGCGGTCCTCGACGGCCTGCAGGTGGCCGACGACGACCACTACCTGGGCACCTTCGAGCTGGTCCCGTACGACGGCGGACAGCCCGACAGCGCCGCCGACGTGTTCGTCCAGACGCACGGCGACCGGATCCCCGGGCTCCCCGAGGGCCAGTACGCGTACGAGGACGGCCGGCTGACCCGGATCTCCGACGACATCGTCCTCAAGAAGCACGTCATCGCCATCAACCAGGCCGTGTACGAGGGATCCAGCTTCGGCATCTCGGTCGTCAGCCGGGCCCGCGAGGAATGGCTGGAATACATCGAGCTCGGCAAGAAGCTCCAGCACCTGATGATGAACGGGCTGGGCCTGGGCTTCATGTCCTCCGGCTACAGCTCCAAGTCCGGCCACCCGCTGCCGGCCTCCCGCCGGATGGACGCCGTCCTCGCGGCCACCGGACGCACCAGCGGCCCGCTCTACTTCTTCGTGGGCGGCCGGGTCAGCGAGATCCAGCTGGCCCACGAGGGCATGCGCGAGGACACCGTCCACATGCGCGGTCCCGCCGAGATGATCCGCGACGACCTGGTCCGCTTCCTGCCCGACTACATGATCCCGAACCGGGTCGTGGTGTTCGAACGGCTGCCCCAGTCCGCCAACGGCAAGATCGACGTCAAGGCGCTGGCGGCCTCCGACCAGGTCAACGCCGAGCTGGTGGAGCGCCCCTTCGTCGCCCCCCGCAACCAGGGCGAGCAGGACATCGCCGAGGAATGGGCCAAGGCGCTGCGCCGCGAGACCGTCTCCGTACAGGACGACTTCTTCGAGTCCGGCGGCAACTCGCTCATCGCCATGACCCTGGTCCGGCAGATCAACGCCCGCTTCGGCCTCTCCCTGCCGCTGCAGACCGTGCTGGAGCACCCGACCGTCGAGCAGCTCGCCCGCCGCGCCCGCATCGGCGGGGACACCGCCTCCTCCCGGCTGCTCAGGCTGAACTCCGAGAAGAACGGCCGGCCGATCCTGTGCTGGCCGGGCCTGGGCGGCTACCCGATGAACCTGCGCACCCTCGCCGGTGAGATCGGCCTGGAGCGCCCCTTCTACGGGGTGCAGGCGCACGGGATCAACGAGGGCGAGCTCCCGTACCGGACGATCGGCGAGATGGCCGCCGCGGACATCAGGACCATCAAGAAGCTCCAGCCGTCCGGCCCCTACACCCTGTGGGGCTACTCCTTCGGCGCCCGGGTGGCCTTCGAGACCGCCTGGCAGCTGGAGCAGGCCGGCGAGCGGGTCGACGAGGTCTTCCTCATCGCCCCCGGCTCCCCGAAGCTGCGGGCCGCCGACGGCAGCGAGTACCCGAGGGAGGCCTCGTACGCCAACGACGGCTACACCACCATCCTGTACTCGGTGTTCGCCGGCCGGATCAGCGGCCCCGACCTGGAGGAGTGCCTGCGGGCGGGCCGGGACCCGGAGTCCTTCGCCGCGTTCGTCAGCGAGCTGAAGGGGCTGGAGCCCGCACTCGTGAAGCGGATCATCGAGGTCGTCGGCCAGACCTACGAGTTCGAGTACACCTTCCACGAGCTGGCCGAGCGCACCCTGAAGGCGCCGGTGACGGTCTTCAAGGCGGTCGGTGACGACTACTCGTTCATCGAGGGCGCCTCGGGCTACTCCGCAGAGCCGCCCGTCGTGGTGGACCTGGTCGCGGACCACTACAGCCTGCTCCGCGCGCCGGACATCAAGGAACTGGTCAAGCACATCCGATACCAGTACGGGGCGAAGTAGCGCCCGGGCCCCGGGTCCCGAACCCCGGGAGAGGCCGTCCCGCCGGAAGCAGTCCGGCGGGACGGCCGCCATGCCGTGGCGCGACAGCAAGGAGCACGATGAGCAGGCAGCGGCAGCCGGCCGTACGGCGCGTCCTGACGACCGCCTTCCAGTCCCTGACGGTCCGCAACTTCAGGCTGTTCGCCGCCGGGCAGCTGGTGTCGGTCGCGGGCACCTGGATGATGGTGGTCGCCCAGGACTGGCTGGTGCTGTCGATGAGCGGCGACTCGGGCACCGCCCTGGGCGTGGTCACCGCCTGCCAGTTCACCCCGCTGCTCCTGCTCACCCTGTACGCGGGCGGGCTCGCCGACCGCCACGACAAACGCCGGCTGCTGGTCGCGGCCAACCTGGCCGCCGGGGCACTGGCCCTGCTGTTGGCGCTGCTGGTGCTGGCGGGGGCCGCCGAGCTCTGGCACGTCTACCTGTTCGCCCTCGCCCTCGGCACGGTCAACTCCGTCGAGGTGCCGACCCGGATGTCCTTCGTCAGCGAACTGGTCGGCGGGGAGCTGCTGCCCAACGCCTCCGCGCTGAGCGCCGCGTACTTCAACACGGCCCGGGTGGCCGGGCCGGCCCTGGTCGGACTGATGATCGGCTGGTGGGGGACCGGGCCGGTGATGCTGCTCAACGCGGTCAGCTTCCTTGCGACGGTCCTCGGGCTGCTGCTGATCCGTCCCGGGGAGCTGCACCGCGGCGGGACCGGCCGGGAGCGCGCCGGGGTCGGCGAGGGCATCCGCTACATGCTGGCCCGGCGGGACCTGCTGCCGCCCATGGCGCTGGTGGCCGTGGTGGGCATGCTGGGCCTGAACTTCACGCTCACCCTGCCGCTGCTGGCCAAGACCGTCTTCCACACCGACGCGGCCTCCTTCGGCCTGCTGACCACCTCACTGGCCGCCGGATCCCTGGTCGCCGCGTTCGCCGGCACGGCCCGCCGCGGGCGGCCGCCGGCCCTCCTGGTCTTCGCCTCCGCCATCGGCTTCGGAACACTGGAGGTGCTGGCCGGGCTGGCGCCCGGCTTCGGCGCGGCCGTCGTCCTGCTGTTCCTGACCGGCTTCGGAGCGATCTGGTTCGCGCAGGCCGCCAACCACCACATCCAGCTCGGCACCGACCCCGCCTACCGGGGCCGGGTGATGGCCCTCTACACCCTCGTCTTCCAGGGCACCACTCCGCTGGGCGCCCTGCTGACCGGCGTGCTGAGCGAGGCCTACGGGGCCCGCTCCGGACTGCTCGCCGGCGGTACCGCCTGCGTACTCGCCGGGCTGGCCGCGCTCGCCGCGCAGCACGGTCGGCGAGGCGGCGGAACGGATCATTCTGCAGCGGCTCTGACGCCCCGGGAAGAATCCGGACAGAGCCGCGCGCGTTCCTGACACTGGTTGACACCGCCCTGACACGGAGACGGTTGCACCGCCATTCGGTTCGTTGGAGACTCGAGTTCATTCCAAGCGGGGTCTGACGAACCGTCCGGTGCATTCCACGACCGCATCGGAATCGCAGAACCAAAAGCCCTTGCCTATGCGTGACGAGGAGCGAATTCCCATGCGTTTCAACCTGATTGGGCCGTTCGAGATCATCACCGACGACGGCAGGGTGTACCGGCCCGGCACCCCGAAGGTGTGCCAGACGCTGGCACTGCTGCTGACCAGGCCGAACGAGATCGTGACCGCCGAATCGCTGATCCGGGAACTGTGGGGAGACCAGCCCCCGCGCAGCGCCGTGACGACGCTCCAGACCTACGTCTATCACGCGCGCCGAATGTTCGCGACGGAGGAATTGGCCGCGCCCGGACGCAATCTGATCGTCACGAGCGCACCCGGATACGCGATCCAGGTGGCCGAATCCGAAGTGGACATCCGGATTTTCGAGCGCCTGGTCACCCAGTCCCGCAACGAGCTCAGCGACGGTGACGCCGTGTCCGCCCTGCGCACCGTACGGCAGGCGCTGGACCTGTGGCGCGGCCCGGCCATGTCCAGCTTCCCCGCCGGTGACGTCCTCAACGGGCACATCGTGCACCTCGAAGAACTGCGGATCCGCGCCTTCGAGATCCGGATCGAGGCGGAGGACCAGCTCGGCCGGCGCCGCGAGTCGATCCCCGAGCTGCGCCGCCTGATCAACGACTACCCGCTCAACGAGTGGTTCCACAGCCAGCTCATCGCCTCGCTCGGCGCGGCCGGCCGGCGCGCCGAGGCCCTGCAGGCCTACCAGAAGCTGAGGTGGCTGCTCCAGGAGGAACTCGGCCTGGAACCCTCGTCGGAACTCAAGCAGCTGCAGATCACGCTGCTCAACTCGGAGCCGGTGCCGGCCGAGCGGTGGCCGGCCCCGCGCTCCCGCGGCCAGCTCGTCGGCGCCCGAGCGGGCGCCTGAGCCGGCGCCCGAGCCGGCGCCCGAGGACCGGCAACGCCGAAGGGGCGGCCTTCCGGGGCCGCCCCTTCGGCGTTGCCGGTTCCCAGGGGTGCCCGATGACCTGCGGCGAGGCTCGCGGGCCCCCGGGCAGTGTTCCACCGCCACGCCTCGACCGAGTGTCGAGCACCTGTTCCCAAGATCGTCAATGACCAGCCGAAGGACTCACCGTGAAGGACATCCAATGAGCCGACGCGTCGTCATCACCGGAATCGGCGTCGTCGCGCCCGGGGGTGTGGGCACCAAGGAGTTCTGGTCCCTGCTCACCTCCGGCACCACCGCGACCCGCGCCATCAGCCTCTTCGACGCCTCGCAGTTCCGGTCCAGGATCGCAGCCGAGGCCGACTTCCACCCCCTCGACCACGGCTTCACCGCCGAGGAGGCCGCCCGCCTGGACCGGGCCGCCCAGTTCGCCGTCGTCAGCGCCGGCGAAGCCCTCCGCGACAGCGGACTCGACACCGCCGGACTCGACCCCACCCGCACCGGCGTCACCCTCGGCAGCGCCGTCGGCTGCACCATGGGCCTGGACACCGAGTACGACGCGGTCAGCCGTGGCGGCAGCACCTGGCAGGTCGACCACACCCTGGCCGTCCCGCACCTGTTCGACTACTTCGTGCCCAGCTCCATGGCCGCCGAGGTGGCCTGGCGCACCGGCGCCCAGGGCCCCGTACAGATGGTCTCCACCGGCTGCACCTCCGGCCTGGACTCCGTGGGCCACGCCGTCGAACTGATCCGCGAGGGCAGTGCCGACGTGATGATCGCGGGCGCCACCGAGGCCCCCATCTCCCCGATCACCGTGGCCTGCTTCGACGCCATCAAGGCCACCTCGCCCCGCAACGACGACCCGGCCACCGCCTCCCGGCCCTTCGACGCCTCCCGCAACGGCTTCGTCCTCGGCGAGGGCTCCGCCGTCCTGGTGCTGGAGGAGCTGGAGAGCGCCCGCCGCCGCGGCGCGCACGTCTACGCCGAGATCGCGGGCTTCGCCAGCCGCTGCAACGCGTACCACATGACCGGCCTGCGCCCCGACGGACGGGAGATGGCCGAGGCGATCACCGTCGCCCTCGACGAGGCCCGCCTCGACCCGACCGCGGTCGACTACGTCAACGCGCACGGCTCGGGCACCAAGCAGAACGACCGCCACGAGACCGCCGCCTTCAAGCGCAGCCTCGGACAGCACGCCCACGAGGTGCCGGTCAGCTCGATCAAGTCGATGATCGGCCACTCGCTCGGGGCCATCGGCTCCCTGGAGATCGCGGCCAGCGCCCTGGCCATCGAGTACAACACCGTGCCCCCGACGGCCAACCTGCACAACCCCGACCCCGCCTGCGATCTGGACTACACCCCGCTCGTCGCACGTGAGCAGCGCACCGACACCGTGCTCAGCGTGGGCAGCGGCTTCGGCGGCTTCCAGAGCGCCATGATCCTCACCCGCCCGCGCCTGGGAGACTCCGCATGACCGCCGTGACCGCCGTGACCGATGTGACCGCCGAGACCGATGTGACTGCCGTGACCACCGAGACCGCGGTGACCGCCGTGACCCCCGAGAGCGCGGTCCGCACCGCCGAGTCCCGCACCGCCGCCCCGGTCGTCACCGGAATCGGCGTCACCGCCCCCAACGGCCTGGGCACGGAAAGCTGGTGGAAGGCCGTCCTGGCCGGCCAGAGCGGCATCCGCCCGATCACCCGATTCGACGCCGGGCAGTACCCGGCCGGGCTGGCCGGCGAGATACAGGGCTTCGACCCGGCCGAGCACATCCCCAGCCGACTGCTGCCGCAGACCGACCACATGACGCGGCTGGCCCTGGTCGCGGCCGAGGAAGCCCTCGCCGACGCCGGCGTGGACGCCGACCGGCTCCCCGACTACGCGGCCGGCGTCATCACCGCCGCCTCCGCGGGCGGCTTCGAGTTCGGCCAGAAGGAGTTGGAGGCCCTCTGGAGCAAGGGCGGCCAGTACGTCAGCGCGTACCAGTCCTTCGCCTGGTTCTACGCCGTCAACACCGGCCAGATCTCCATCAAGAACGGGCTCCGCGGCCCCAGCGGGGTGTTGGTCACCGAGCAGGCCGGCGGCCTCGACGCGGTCGCCCGGGCCCGCCGCCAGCTCCGCAAGGGCGTCCGCCTCCTCGTCACCGGCGGCGTGGACTCCTCCCTGTGCCCCTGGGGCTGGGCGGCCCACCTGGCGGGCGGCGAGCTCACCGGCAGCTCGGACCCGGACCGGGCCTTCCTCCCCTTCTCCGCCGACGCCTCCGGGCACGTCGCCGGAGAGGGCGGAGCCCTGCTGGTCCTGGAGGACCCCGCGTCCGCGCGGGAGCGCGGAGTCCGGACCTACGGATCCGTCGCCGGTTACGCCTCCACCTTCGACCCGGCCCCCGGCTCGGGCGGTACGCCCCGGCTACGCGCCGCCGCCGAGCTGGCCCTGGGCGACGCCGGGCTGGGCCCGGCCGATGTGGACGTCGTCTTCGCCGACGCGGCCGGCCGGCGGGGGGCCGACCGCGACGAGGCCGAGGCGATCTCCGGGATCTTCGGGGAGCACGGGGTGCCCGTCACCGCCCCCAAGACCATGACGGGCCGGCTCGCCGCCGGAGGTGCCTCGCTCGACCTGGCGGCGGCACTCCTCTCGCTCCGCGACGGGGTGATCCCGCCGACCACCGGGGTCACCCGGACCGCGGCGGACTGCCCGGTCGACCTGGTCACCGCGGTACGCAGGCCCGAGCGGCTGCGCACCGCGCTGGTCCTGGCCCGCGGCCGGGGCGGCTTCAACTCGGCCATGGTCGTCCGCGCCGCCGACTGAGCCGGTCGCGCCCGCGACCGGCACCTCACGCGCCCCGCGGCCGGCAGCCCTTCTGCCGCCCGCGGGGCCGCGGCCCGGCCCCGGACCTCGACGGCGGACTCTCGTCGCCCAACCGCTCTCGCGCACGCAGGCGGTCTCCACGGCACGCGCGGCGGAGTGCCGTAGCACGGCCCCGGGCGGCATGTCCCGACACTCGCGGCTGGGCACCGGTCCGACGGGGAAGAGGAGCGGCGTGAGCACCGCACCCGACAGCCCTACCGGGCCGCTCGTCCCCATGCCAGAGAAGACGCCTGCCGCCCTCCGGGTGGCGGTGGCCCGCCTCGACCCCGCCGTGCTCGTCCGTTTCGACGAGCACTGGGCCGAGGCCATGGGCCCGGCCCGCGACGAGTACAGCCCGCTTCCCGGCCGGGCGTTCGCCGAGCACTGGTGGTCATGGGTCGCCGTTCACCGGTGGCCGGCCAAGGCGGCCCGCCTCCGTGCGTGCGAGCGCGTCGTGGGCACCTCGCAGGACCGGGCGGAAAGGCGTGCAGCCGCGTCGGAGATCGCCCGCATCCTGGCCGACGCCGAGGCCGCCGCCCGGTGAGCGACTGGACCATGCAGCACCTGCCGGCCCGTCAGTGGGCCAGCCAGCCGCCGTCCACCGCCAGGGTCGTGCCGGCCACGTAGGAGGCCCGGTCGCTGCACAGCCAGGCCGCGGCCTCGGCGATCTCCGGGGTGTCCGCCATCCGTGACAGCACCGTCCGCCGCGCCATCGCCTGCTCTCGCGCCGGGTGGTCCTCCGCCATCCAGCCGGTCATCATCTCGCTCCGGGTGGCGCCGGTCGCGACCGCGTTCACCCGGATCCCCGAGGGGCCGTACTCGTGGGCGGCCGCCTTCGTCAGACCGATGACCGCGTGCTTGGACGCGATGTAGGGGGAGCTGGCGACCGTGGCCACCAGCCCCGCCGTACTGCTGTTGTTCACGATGGCCCCGCCGCCGGTCCTCAGCATGGCGGCCAGCTCGGCCCGCATGAAGTTCCACACGCCCCGCACGTTCACGTCCATGACGGTGTCGAAGGGCTCGTCGTCCATCAGGTGCATCGGCTCCGGGGTCACCGCCGTCCCCGCGTTGTTGAACGCGGCGTCCAGCCGCCCGAACTTCGCCACCGCGGAGGCCACCGCCCGGTCCGCGTCCTCGCGTCGGGTCACGTCCGCGACCACGTACTGTGCGCGGTGGCCCGCGGCGCACAGCTCGGAGGTCAGATCGGCCAGTTCGTGTTCCCGCCGGGCCACCAGGGTGACGGCGGCCCCCTCGCGGCAGAACACCCGTGCCGCGGCTGCGCCGATCCCCGTGCTGGCACCCGTGATCAGCGCCGACTTACCTGTCAGCAGTCCTGCGGAATCGGTCATGCGCACGACATTAGTCCCGCCCGGGTGCGTCGAACAACTTGCCGGCCACCCGTCATCCGCCGTCCCGGGCACGGTATTTCGGCCCTGATCCCGCTGGGCTCCGGGCGCCCGGCTGACATACTCTCGGCGCGCGCCGGAAAAAAATCCGGACGACCGGTTCGCTGCGGTTCCGGAGGGAGCCCAGCCCCTAGTTGAGGACAGCCGATGCTCCATCAGTGCCCCTACGCCATCGACCCCTCGGGTGCCGACGTACACGCCGAGGCCGCTCACTTACGCGCCTCGGGGCCGGCGGCCCAGGTGACCCTGCCCGGCGGCGTCGACGCCTGGGCGGTGGCCGGACTGGCGGACCTGAAGCGGCTGATGACCGACGACCGGGTCTCCAAGGACGCCTACCGGCACTGGCCCGCGTGGATCGACGGGGAGATAGAGGGGTCCTGGCCGCTGGCCATCTGGGTCTCCGTACGGAACATGATCACCGCGTACGGCTCCGAGCACACCCGCCTGCGCAAGCTGGTGGCCCCCACGTTCACCATGCGCCGGGTCGCCGCCATGCGCCCCCGCATCGAGCGGATCACCGAAACCCTGCTGGACCGCCTCGCCGCCCTCCCGCCGGACCGGCCCGTGGACCTGCGGGCCGAGTTCGCCCACCAGCTGCCCACCCACGTCACCTTCGAACTCTTCGGCATCCCCGGGGAGTTCTGGGAGCCGCTGCACCGGATCACCCAGAGCTTCTTCGACACCAAGATCTCCCTGGAGGACGCCCAGGAGAACGGGGCCCTGCTGCACTCCACCATGGCCCAACTGGTGGCCCGCAAGCGGGAGCACCCCGGCGACGACATCACCTCGGGGCTGATCGCGGCCCGCGACGACGAGAACGGAGCCCGGCTCTCCGAGAAGGAGCTGGTGGACAACCTGATCCTGTTGTTCACCGCCGGCTACGAGACCTCGGTCAACCTCATCTCCTCCTGCATCCACGCCATGCTGACCCACCCCGAGCAGCTCGCCCTGGTCCGCGCGGGCGACGCCGGCTGGGAGGACGTCATCGAGGAGACCCTGCGCCACGAACCCCCCGCCGCCACCGGGATCCTGCGCTACGCCGTGGAGGAGATCGACCTCCACGGCACGGTGATCCCCAAGGGGTCCCCGATCGCCGTCTCCTACGCGGGCGCCGGCCGCGACCCGTCGGTGCACGGCGGGAACGCCGACCGCTTCGACATCACCCGCCCCACCCGCGGTGACCACATATCCTTCGGTTTCGGGACCCACTACTGCGTGGGTGCCCCGCTGGCCCGGATGGAGGTCAGGATCGGCCTGGAGGCGCTCTTCGGCCGTTTCCCGGAACTCGAACTCGCCTGCCCGCCGGGCCGGCTGAAGCGCATCGAGTCCTTCATCTCCAACGGCCACCAGGAGTTGCCGGTCTTCCTCGGACCTGAGAAGCAGGGCTGAAACCAAGCCAGCTGCTGATAAAATACGGACCTCCTGGTTGATTTTTGCAGACGGTCGGTGATCCGGTAGGGGTCTCCATACCGGATCCCACCACGAAGCGGAGGCACCGTGGCCAAGCAAGAACGCGCGGAGCGCACACGTCGCGCCATCCTCGAAGCGGCCGCGGAGGTCTTCGACGAGCGCGGGTACGAGGCGGCGACCATCGCCGAGATCCTCACCCGCGCCGGAGTCACCAAGGGTGCGCTGTACTTCCACTTCTCGTCCAAGCAGATGCTCGCGCAGGGCGTCCTGGACGAGCAGTTCGCCGAGGGCGGCGTGCCGCCCCGGGACAGCAAGCTGCAGGAACTCGTCGACGCCGGCCTGGTGCTGGCCCACCGCATGAAGCGGGAGCCGCTGCTCAGCGCCGGTGCCCGGCTCTCCCTGGGGCCGGAGATAAGGGAGATCTTCGGCGGCGGTTCGATCCCCGGCTGGATCGACATCGCCACCCGGCTGCTGGTCGAGGCCAAGGCCCAGGGCGAGCTGCTGCCGCACGTGGACCCGGCCGAGACGGCCTGGGTGCTCTCGGCCTGCTGGACCGGTGCCCAGGTGTACTCGCAGACCCTGAGCGACCGCGCGGACCTGGAGTACCGGGTCGCCGGCGTCTACCAGCACATCTACCCGAGCATCGCCACGCCCGCCGTCCTCGCCCGCCTGGACATGGCCGCCGACCGCGGCGCCCGGGTGGCCGCCGAGGTCGAGGAGGCGAAGGCCACGAAGGCGGCGAAGGCAGAAGCGGAAGCGGAACCACTGGCTTCGTAGCGCGACCGAGGATCATCTTAAACCGCAGAGACGGTTTCAAACAGGCCAAAGTGTCCCACGATGAGCGCCACTGCCCCGACCGGGCAGTGGCGCTCATCGTTGTGCTGATTCACCGGGGCGGGCTGCCGGCGGCGCGCGCGAAATCCTGCTCAGGCCTTGTACGGGCGCTTGTCGCGTGCCTCGTTCAGGCTCAGCGCCCACCACTCCAGCTGCTGCAGGAGGGTCTTGGCCGCGGTTGCGGCCGGGCCGCCGTCCGCGTGCACGCCCTCGTCCCCGAACTCGCCGAAGGCGTTGTGGAAGCTGACCGTGTCGCGGATGGTGACCGCGTGCAGCTCGGCGAAGACCGGGCGCAGGTGCTCCACCGCACGCAGCCCGCCGGACAGGCCGCCGTACGAGACGAAGGCGACCGGCTTGGCCTGGAACTCCTCGCGGTGCCAGTCGATCACGTTCTTGAGCGGGGCCGGATAGCTGTGGTTGTACTCGGGGGTGACCACGACGAAGGCGTCCGCGTCCGCGAGCCGCCCGCTGACGGCGGTGACCGAGGCGGGTGCCTGGGCGCCGAAGGCCGGGAAGGCCAACGGCACGTCCTCCTCGGCCAGGTCCACGAGGTCGACGTGGAACCCGCCGTGCTCGGCGACCCGGTCGGTGAACCACCGGGCGACGACCGGGCCGAAGCGGCCCTCGCGGACGCTTCCGACGATTACGGCGAGGCGGAGGGTGTCGGTGGACATGAGTCTCTCCCGGAGTTCTGGTGTGGACCGGCTGGACGAGTAGATCGAACAACCTGAATCTCACTTGAGGTCAAGTCGTCCTCCGTGCGGCGGCGACCGGAGGGCCCCGCCGACCGTCTGCGGGCCGTGAACCACCACCGGTAAACGGGCCCCGGCCCGTGGCTTGTCCGTCCCCTGACATGGGCTTGCCCTGCTCCTGACGCGCCTGACCGGCGCCTGTGGAACCTGACCAACTCCTGTACGGAGCGCCATTGATCGGCCGGGCGGGGCCGAAGAACCTGGATACCAAGATCCGGAGCAGTGTCCCCGCGGGTCCTGTGGCCGCCGACGGCGTCGAGCCCCAGCGCTGTGCCGCGAGGAAGTCCCGGCCGGGCCGCCCCGGGCGCACCCCGGCCCCTCCGACGCAGGACACCGCCCTCGGCCCGAACGCGGAGGCCGAGGCCTCCGCCACCGCGGCGCCACCGTCCGCGCTTCCCTGCGGTCCCCCGGCG
This sequence comes from Streptomyces sp. NPDC043853, assembly GCF_056436025.1. Classification (NCBI taxonomy): domain Bacteria; kingdom Bacillati; phylum Actinomycetota; class Actinomycetes; order Kitasatosporales; family Streptomycetaceae; genus Streptomyces; species Streptomyces sp. NPDC043853. Next base: position 199,885 of record NZ_JBWKDJ010000007.1, on the reverse strand, counting down.
CGGCCCTCCGACCTTCCCCTCAGGCACCCGCCGGCCCGCGCCGAGGCCAGTCGTGACCCGTCGCCGGAGCGACGGCCGGGCCATCCCGATCTTCGGCGACTTCCCGATCACAACCAAGGAGAGGCACATGGACGCTGCGGTGATCATCGCAGGCGCCGGACCGGCCGGGCTGATGCTCGCCGGGGAACTCCGGCTCGCGGGAGTGGACGTCATCGTCCTGGAGCGGCTCCCCGAGCGCACGGGGGAGTCCCGTGGACTGGGCTTCACCGCACGCACCATGGAGGTCTTCGACCAGCGCGGCCTGCTGCCCCGGTTCGGCGACATCGAGACCAGCAACCAGGGCCACTTCGGAGGTCTGCCCGTCGACTTCGGGGTCCTCGAAGGCGCCTGGCAGGCGGCCAAGACCATTCCGCAGTCCGTCACCGAGGCGACCCTCGAGCAATGGGTGACCGACCTGGGAGCGGACCTCAGGCGCAGCCACGAACTGGTGACCTTCAAGGACGACGGCGACGGAGTGGAGGTCGAGGTCCGCGGCCCCGGGGGAGTGCAGACGCTGCGCGCCGCCTACCTGGTGGGCTGCGACGGCGGTCGCAGCACCGTCCGGAAGGCGGCCGGCTTCGACTTCCCGGGAACGGCCGCGACGCTGGAGATGTACCTCGCCGACGTCAAGGGGCTCGACCTGGAGCCCCGCATGATCGGCGAGACGCTGCCCGGCGGTATGGTCATGGTCGGCCCGCTGCCCGGCGGCATCACCCGCCTGATCGTCTGCGAACGCGGCACCCCGCCCCGGCGGCGCGCCTCGCCCCCCACCTACGACGAGGTCGCGGCCGCCTGGAAGCGCCTGACCGGCAACGACATCTCGCACGGCGAGCCGGTCTGGGTCAGTTCCTTCGGCGACGCGACGCGCCAGGTCACCGAATACCGCCGGGGGCGGGTCATCCTCGCCGGCGACTCCGCGCACATCCACCTGCCGGCCGGCGGGCAGGGGATGAACACCAGCATCCAGGACGCGGTCAACCTCGGCTGGAAGCTGGCCGCGGTGGTCAACGGCTGGGCACCGGAAGGCCTGCTGGACACCTACCACGGCGAGCGCCACCCGGTCGGCAAGCGGCTGCTGATGAACACGCAGGCGCAGGGACTGCTCTTCCTCAGCGGCCCCGAGGTGCAGCCCCTGCGCGACGTGCTGACCGAGCTGATCGCCTACCGGGACGTCAGCCGCCACCTGGCCGGCATGGTCAGCGGCCTGGAGATCACCTACGACGTCGGCAACGGCTCCCACCCGCTGCTCGGCAAGCGCATGCCGGAGCTCGAACTGGTCGGGGAGACCCGCAAGACCAGCAGCACCGGCCTGCTCCACTCCGGGCGCGGTGTGCTGCTCGACCTGGCGGACAACGCCCGGCTGCGCGAGCGGGCCGCGCCCTGGTCGCGGCGGGTCGACATCGTCACCGCGGAGCCGCACGGCCTCACCGAGGACCATCCGCTCCACGGCACGGCCGCCGTGCTGGTCCGTCCGGACGGATACGTCGCCTGGGCCGCCCCCGGCAGCCACCACGACCTGCCCATGGCCCTGGAGCGCTGGTTCGGCAGCCCTTCCGCGGGGCGCGGCCTGTAGCCCGTACGGCCGGCCCGCGCGGCGAGCACCGCATCCGGTCGTACCGCATCCGGACCGCACCGAGGTCCGGACCACACCCGATGAAGAAGGAAGTCACATGCACAGCACTCTGATCGTGGCCCGGATGGACCCCGCGGCGAGCGTCGACGTGGCGAAGCTCTTCGGGGCCTTCGACGCCACCGACATGCCCCACCGTATGGGCACCCGGCGCCGGCAGCTGTTCTCCTACCGGGGCCTGTACTTCCACCTCCAGGACTTCGACGGCGACAACGGCGGCGAGGTCATCGAGGAGGCCAAGACGGACCCGCTGTTCGTCGGCATCAGCGAGGACCTGAAGCCGTACATCGAGGCGTACGACCCGGCGACCTGGCGTTCCCCGAAGGACGCGATGGCCACCCGCTTCTACGACTGGTCGACGTCTTCCTGAGGCCGTGCCGCCTCCCCGCCATCCCCCACGAGCCCCGTTGGCCCGGTGATCTCCGTGATCACCGGGAGAACGGCCCATTCCGCCAACCCATGTGAAGGAACACAGATGTCCGACAAGGAATTCACCCTCGCCGACCTCCGCCGCATCCTCATCGAGGGTGCCGGCGCCGGGGAAGGCGTCGATCTCGACGGCGACATCCTCGACACGGAGTTCGAGGAGCTGGGTTACGAGTCGCTGGCCCTGCTGGAGACGGCCGGCCGTATCGAGCGCGAGTACGGCATCACGCTCGACGACGACGTGTTCGGGGACGCCCCGACCCCCCGGGGCCTGATCGCCGCCGTCAACGGCCACCTCGAGGAGTCCGTCGCGGCCTGACGTTCCTTCCCTCCCCTTCCCCTCCCCCCACCCCCCTTTGGGCGGCCGCCGCGCCCGTTCCCCGGCGCGGCGGCCGCACCGGTCCACCAACCATTGGAGCAAAGTCACCATGTCGCAGCAGGACCAGCGGGTCGCGCTCGTCACCGGCGCCACCAGCGGAATCGGCCTGGCTTCCGCCCGCCTCCTGGCCACGCAGGGGCACCGGGTCTTCATCGGCGCGCGCAGCGCCGACAACGTCGCCGCCACCGTCAAGCAGCTCCAGGACGAGGGCCTGGACGTGGACGGCACGACCCTCGAAGTCCGTTGCCCCGACAGCGTGCGGACCTTCGTGCAGGCCGCCGTCGACCGTTTCGGCACCGTGGACGTCCTGGTGAACAACGCGGGCCGCAGCGGCGGCGGCGTCACCGCCGACATCACCGACGAACTGTGGCTCGACGTCATCGACACCAACCTGAACAGCGTGTTCCGGATGACCCGCGAGGTGCTCACCACCGGCGGGATGCGCCACAAGGACCGCGGCCGGATCATCAACATCGCCTCCACCGCCGGCAAGCAGGGCGTCGTCCTCGGCGCCCCGTACTCGGCGTCGAAGCACGGCGTGGTCGGTTTCACCAAGGCGCTCGGCAACGAGCTGGCGCCCACCGGCATCACCGTCAACGCGGTCTGCCCCGGCTACGTCGAGACCCCCATGGCCCAGCGGGTCCGCCAGGGTTACGCGGCCGCGTACGACTCCACCGAGGAGGCGATCCTCGAGAAGTTCCAGTCGAAGATCCCGCTCGGCCGCTACTCCACGCCGGAGGAGGTCGCGGGTCTGGTCGGCTACCTCGCCTCCGACACGGCGGCCTCCATCACCTCGCAGGCGCTGAACGTCTGCGGCGGCCTCGGCAACTTCTGACCGGCTCCGACGGACAAGACGAACAAGACGGACAAGGACGACAGTACCCATGACCAAAGAGGTCGAGCACGAGATCACCGTGCAAGCCCCCGCCGCCGAGGTGTACCGCCTGATCGCCGAGGTGGAGAACTGGCCCCGGATCTTCCCGCCCACCATCTACGTCGACCACGTCGAGCGCGGGGAGAACGAGGAGCGGATACGCATCTGGGCGACCGCCAACGGCGAGGTCAAGAACTGGACCTCGCGGCGCACCCTGGACCCCGCGGCACTGCGCATCACCTTCCGCCAGGAGGTGTCGGCGCCGCCCGTGGCGTCCATGGGCGGCACCTGGATCATCGAGCCGCTCTCCGGCGACTCCTCCCGGGTGCGGCTGCTGCACGACTACCGGGCGATCGACGACGACCCTGAGGGCCTGAAGTGGATCGACGAGGCCGTCGACCGCAACTCCCGCTCGGAGCTGGCCGCGCTGAAGACCAATGTGGAGCTGGCGCACGCCACCGCCGAGGTGACGTTCTCCTTCGAGGACACCGTCCAGGTCGACGGCTTCGCCAAGGACCTGTACGACTTCATCAACGAGGCCGACCGGTGGCAGGAGCGGCTGCCGCACGTGGCCACCGTCCGTCTCGACGAGGTCTCCCCGGGGCTGCAGGTCCTGGAGATGGACACCCGCGCCAAGGACGGCTCCACGCACACCACCAAGTCCTACCGGGTGTGCTTCCCGCACGCGAAGATCGCCTACAAGCAGGTCACGCTGCCGGCGCTGATGACCCTGCACACCGGCTACTGGACGTTCGAGGAGAACGAGGACGGCGTCGCCGCCTCCTCGCAGCACACCGTCGTGCTGAACACCGCGAACATCACCCGTGTCCTCGGCCCCGACGCGGGCATCGCCGAGGCCCGCGAGTACGTGCGGACGGCCCTGAGCACCAACAGCAGGGCGACGCTCGGCCACGCCAAGAACCACGCCGAGCAGCAGCGCTGACCATGGCCGGCGACTACACGGAAACCCAGGTGGTCGTGGTCGGCGCCGGCCCCGTCGGGCTGATGCTCGCGGGCGAGCTGCGGCTGGGCGGGGCCGAGGTGGTCGTCCTGGAACGGCTCTCCGCCCCCACCACCGAGTCGCGGGCATCGACCCTGCACGCCCGCACCATGGAGATCTTCGACAGCCGTGGCCTGCTCGACGCGCTCGGCCCGGTGCCGGGCGAGGTCCGCGGCCATTTCGGCGGCGTCCCGCTCGACCTCACCCTCCCCGGCCCGTACCCGGGCCAGTGGAAGGTCCCGCAGGTCCGCACCGAGGAACTGCTCGGGGACTGGGCGACCGGCCTGGGCGCGGTCGTCCTGCGGGGCCACGAGCTGCGCGGGCTGACCGTGACCGAGGACCACGCCGAGGCCGAGGCCGTCGGCCCGGACGGTCCGGTACGGATCCGGGCCAAGTGCGTCGTCGGCTGTGACGGGGAGAACAGCACGGTCCGCCGCCTCGGCGGATTCGACTTCCCCGGCTCCGACGCGTCCCGCGAGCTGATCCGCGCGGACGTGGCCGGCATCGAGATCCCCGACCGGCGCTTCCAGCGGCTGGAGCGCGGACTGGCCATCGCCGCACGCCGTTCCGACGGAGTGACGCGCGTGATGGTGCACGAGTTCGGGCGCACCCTGCGCTCCCGCACCGGGGAGCCGGACTTCGGGGAGATCGCGGACGCCTGGCGGCGCGTCACCGGGGAGGACATCAGCGGCGGCACCCCGCTCTGGGTCAACGCCTTCGGCGACGTGTCCCGCCAGGCGTCCCGGTACCGCGACTTCCGGCTCTTCCTGGCCGGTGACGCCGCCCACGCGCAGATGCCGATCGGGGGGCAGGCCCTCAACCTCGGCCTGCAGGACGCCGTCAACCTCGGCTGGAAACTGGCCGCCCAGGTCGCCGAGCGCGGCCCCGACGGCCTGCTGGACAGCTACCACACGGAACGGCACGAGGCCGGCCGCCGGGTCCTCGGCAACATCGCGGCCCAGGCCGTGCTGCTGCTCGGCGGCCCGGAGGTCGAGGCCGTCCGGGAGGTCGTCGGCGAGCTCGTGCGACAGGAGGACGTCCGCTCCCATCTGGCCGGGATGATCTCCGGCCTGGACGTCCGCTACGACGTGGGCCCGGGCGGGCACCCGCTCCTCGGCGCACGCGTGCCGCACGCCGGACTCGTCGTGGACGGGGCCCGGTCCACGACGGCCTCGCTGCTGCGCTCCGGTCGCGGCCTGCTGCTCGACCTGTCGGGGGACCCGGTCCACCGGGACCGGTCCCGCGCCCTGGCCGAGCCCTGGGCGGGCCTCGTGGAGACCGTGACCGCCGATCCGCTGCCGGGGGACGACCCCTTCCGTGGCGCGGACGCCGTGCTGGTGCGTCCGGACGGGTACGTCGCGTGGACCGGCTCGGCCGGCGAAGCGGAGCTCACCCCCGCCCTGCACCGCTGGTTCGGTGCCCCGGCGGCCGCAAGGCCCAACAAGTCCGGCAACCCCAACAACCCGACCAAGTCCAAGAAACGGAGTGAACACACCATGGGCAGGCTCACCGGTAGGACGGCACTGGTCACGGGTTCGAGCCGGGGTATCGGCCGGGCGACCGCCGAGCGCCTGGCGCAGGAGGGCGCGCTGGTCGCCGTCCACTACTCGTCGGGCAAGGAGGCGGCCGAAGAGGTCGTCGCCACCATCGAGAAGGACGGCGGCCGGGCCTTCGCCGTACGGGCCGAGCTGGGCGTGCCCGGGGACGTCCACGAGCTCTTCCTGGCCCTGGAGGAGGGCCTGCGGGAGCGCACCGGCGGCACCGACCTGCACGTTCTGGTCAACAACGCCGGTGTGATGGGCGGGGTCAAGGCGGAGGACACCACCGCCGAGGTCTTCGACCGGCTCTTCGCGGTCAACGCGAAGGCGCCGTTCTTCCTCGTCCAGCGGGCGCTGAAGAACATGCCCGACGGCGGCCGCATCATCAACATCTCCTCCGGCCTGACCCGCTTCGCCAACCCCGACGAGATCGCGTACGCGATGACCAAGGGAGCCGTCGAACAGCTCGCCCTGCACTGGGCGAAGCTGCTGGGCCCGCGCGGGATCACCATCAACAGCGTGGCCCCGGGCATCACCCGCAACGGCAACCCGCTCTTCGACGTGCCCGAGGCCGTCGAGGCCATGGCCGGGCTGTCCGCCTTCAACCGGGTCGGCGAGCCCGGGGACGTCGCCGACGTGGTCGCCTTCCTGGCCACCGACGAGGCCCGCTGGATCACCGGTTCCTTCGTCGACGCCAGCGGCGGCACCCTGCTCGGCTGAGCCGCCCCGCCCTCCTCCCACCCCCTCCAGGCGGAACAGGACATGTCACCTTCCACGACCAAGGCGCCCCGCGGCTCCGGCGCGTCCGGCGCGTCCCGGCCGGCCGGGGGCCGGATCGGCGCCGCGCTGTGGGGCCTGCTGTTCGTCCTCGCGGGCAACATGCTCATCGACGCCCTCGAAGTCTCCGTCGCGCTCGTGGCCCTGCCGTCCATCGGCGCCGACCTGCACCTGGACGTGCCGCGGCTGAGCTGGGTGGTCACCGGTTTCGCGGCGGGGTTCGGCGGACTGCTGCTCTTCGGCGGCCGACTGGTCGCCCTGCTGGGCCGCCGCCCCGTCTACCTCGCCGCGCTCGCCGTGTTCGCCGCCGCGTCGCTCGCGGGGGCGTGGGCGGAGAACCTCCCCCTGCTCGTGGCGAGCCGGTTCCTGAAGGGGGCCTGCGCCGCGCTGACCGCGCCGACCGGGCTGGCCATCATCGCCTCGTCCTTCCCCGAGGGCCCCGCCCGCAACCGGGCGGTGGCGGTGTACTCGCTCTTCGGCGCGGGCGGCTTCTCCGCCGGGCTGCTGCTGTCCGGGGCGCTCACCGAGGTCAGCTGGCGCTGGGCCTTCGCCTTCCCGGCGCCGGTCGCGCTGCTGCTGTTCGCCGCCGGACTGCGGCTGATCCCCCGCGACCGGCCCGGCGCGGACCCCTCCGCCCGGGCCCGCGGGTACGGCGCGGTGAGCGCGCTCACCCTGACCGGGGCCGTCCTGGCGCTGGTGCAGGGGATCACCTCGGTGCCGGGCGCCGGGTGGCGCGACCCGTACACCGTGGGCGCGTTCGCCCTGGCCGCCGTGTGCGCGGCGGTGCTCGTCCGGGCCGAGCGGACCGCACGGCATCCCCTGGTCCCGCTGGACCTGGCGGCCCGGGAGCCGCTGGTGCGCTCCGCGCTCGGCGCGGGCGCGCTCAACGGCTCGTACCTCGGGCTGCTGCTGGTGAGCACGGTGCACCTGCAGCAGCGGGCCGGCTGGAGCCCCATGGATACCGGGCTCGCCTTCCTGCCGGCCAGCCTCCCCCTCGCGCTGACCGCCCTGTACTCGGGCCGGATCGCGGCCCGCTTCGGGCCGGCCCGGCTGATCGCGGCCGGGGCGGCGGCCGCGCCGCTCGGATACCTGCTGTACCCGCGCGACGGCGGCGCGGACGTCGGGTACGCGCCCGATGTGCTCCCCACCATGCTGCTCGTCGGGGCCGCGTTCGTGCTCGCCTTCGCCTCCTTCCACCTGCAGGCCACCGGCTCGGTGCCGGCCGAACGGCAGGCGGCGGCGGGCGGGCTGTACCAGACCGGCGTGCAGCTGGGCGCCGTGCTGGTGACGGCGGTGACGGCCGCACTGCTGCCGGCCGGATCCGGGCCGGCCCTGTGGTTCGTGACGGCCGTCGGGCTGGCCGGACTCGTCCTCGCGCTGCGCGGCATCGGCCCGCGGCCGGCCACGGCCGGCACCACCGTCTGACCCCCCCCGCTCCTCCCGCTTCCCCACACCTCCCCCCACACCCGTTTCCACCTTGTTCATGAAAGGACAGAACATGTCGAACGAGCCTCTCCGGCTTGCAGTGATCACCAGCAGCGTCCGCGAGGGCCGGTTCGGTCCGGTGGTCGGTTCCTGGTTCACCGAACTGGCCGCGCAGCGCGCGGACCTGACGGTCGACCCGATCGACCTCGCGGACCACGAGCTGCCCGCCGCCCTTTCGCAGAGCCCCTCGGAGGAGACCGCCGAGATCCTCGCGAAGATCTCGCCGCGCCTGGAACAGGCCGATGCCTACGTGGTCGTGACACCGGAGTACAACCACAGCTTCCCGGCCTCCCTGAAGCACCTCATCGACTGGCACTACACGCAGTGGCGTGCCAAGCCGGTCGGCTTCGTCTCCTACGGCGGCCTGGCGGGCGGCCTGCGGTCGGTGGAGCAGCTGCGGCCGGTCTTCGCCGAGCTGCACGCGGTCACCGTGCGCGACGCCGTCAGCTTCCACATGGCGTGGGAGCAGTTCGGTGAGGACGGCAAGCCGAAGGACGAGACCGGTCCGTCCGGCGCCGCCAAGGTGCTGCTGGACCAGCTCGTGTGGTGGGGCACCGCGCTGCGCGAGGCCCGTGCCAAGAACCCGTACCAGGCCTGACGGACCGCCGGCGGGGGAGGGGTCCGCGACACCCCTCCGCCGCCGGCCGCCGGCCGCCGCCCCCGTTCCCGCCGCCCGGATCCGTTCCGCCGCCCGACCACCGACAGACGTACGAAAGCAGAGGGAAGAACATGCCCGCAGCAGACGCCACGATCCGGGGCCGGATCGACGAGCTGAGCGAGATCAAGGAGGGCGCACGGCGCGGCCCGGACCCGGCGGCCACCGAGCGCCAGCACGCCAAGGGCAAGCTGACGGCCCACGAGCGGATCGCGCTGCTCCTGGACAAGGGCTCGTTCAACGAGGTGGAGCCGCTGCGCCGGCACCGGGCCAGTGGGTTCGGGCTGGAGGACAGGAAGCCGCACGGCGACGGCGTGGTCACCGGCTGGGGCACCGTCCACGGCCGGACGGTGTTCGTCTACGCGCACGACTTCCGGATCTTCGGCGGGGCATTGGGCGAGGCCCACGCCCAGAAGATCCACAAGGTGATGGATCTGGCGGAGGCGGCCGGGGCCCCGCTGGTCTCCCTGAACGACGGCGCCGGCGCGCGGATCCAGGAGGGGGTGTCCGCGCTGGCCGGCTACGGCGGGATCTTCCAGCGCAACACGCGCTGCTCCGGGGTGATCCCGCAGATCAGCGTGATGCTCGGGCCGTGCGCGGGCGGCGCGGCGTACTCCCCGGCCCTGACCGACTTCGTCTTCATGGTCCGCGAGACCTCGCAGATGTTCATCACCGGCCCGGACGTGGTCAAAGCCGTCACCGGCGAGGAGATCAGCCAGAACGGCCTCGGCGGAGCCGATACGCACAGCAGTGTCTCCGGCGTCGCGCACTTCGCCTACGACGACGAGGAGAGCTGCCTGGAGGACGTCCGCTACCTGCTCTCCCTGCTGCCCTCCAACAACCGCGAACTCTCCCCGGTGGAGCACTCCGGCGACCCGGCGGACCGGCTCACCGGCGCCCTGCTCGACCTGGTGCCCGTCGAACCGGGCCAGGCGTACGACATCCGCTCCGTCATCGAGGAGATCGTCGACCAGGGCGAGTACTTCGAGGTGCACCCGGCCTGGGCCGCCAACATCGTGTGCGCGCTGACCCGGCTGGACGGGCACGTCGTCGGCATCGTCGCCAACCAGCCCTCCGCGATGGCCGGCGTGCTCGACATCGAGGCCTCGGAGAAGGCGGCCCGGTTCGTACAGTTCTGCGACGCCTTCAACATCCCGCTCGTCACCCTGGTCGACGTGCCCGGCTTCCTGCCGGGCGTGGACCAGGAGCACAACGGGATCATCCGGCGCGGTGCCAAGCTGCTGTACGCGTACTGCAACGCCACCGTGCCGCGGATCTCGCTGGTGCTGCGCAAGGCGTACGGCGGCGCGTACATCGTCATGGACTCCCGTTCCATCGGCGCCGACCTGGCCCTGGCCTGGCCCACCAACGAGATCGCCGTCATGGGCGCGGAAGGCGCGGCCAACGTCGTCTTCCGGCGCGAGATCAACGCGGCCGAGGACCCCGAGGCGGTGCGGCAGCGGCGGATCGCCGAGTACAAGGACGAGCTGATGCACCCGTACTACGCGGCCGAGCGGGGCCTGATCGACGACGTCATCGACCCGCGGGAGACCCGCTCGGTGCTGATCCGTTCCCTGGAGATGCTCCGCGCCAAGCACGCCGAACTGCCCTCCCGCAAGCACGGCAACCCGCCGCAGTAGCGGCGGGCCGCCCGACCAGCCGAGAACCCCACCACCGAACCAGCCGAGCACCCGACCGGGGGAAGCCACCCATGCAGAAGAAGAACACCGTCCTGGTCACCGCGGCCACCGGGAACGTGGGACCGCACGCCGTCCGCCTGCTGCTGGAGGCGGGCGTCGCCGTCCGCGCCCTGGTGCTGAAGGACGACCCGAACCTCTCCCGGCTGCCCGAGGGCACCGAGCTGTACGAGGGGGACCTGCGCGACCCCGACAGCCTGGACGCCGCCCTGGCGGGAGTCGACGGCGTGCTCCTGATGTGGCCCTTCTTCACCACCTCCGTGGAGACCGCCCCCGCCGTCGTACGGAAGATCGGGGCGGCCGCCCGCAGGGTGGTGCTGGTCTCCTCGGTCGGCGTCCACATCGGACTGGAGCGGGTCGACAACAACTGCCACGCCTACCTCGAAGAACTGCTGGAGGCGACCACCCTGGAGTGGACCTTCCTGCGCACCACCGGCTTCCAGGCCAACGCGCTGGGCTTCGCCCCGCAGATCCGCGCCGGCGACACGGTGTACTTCCCCTATGGCGAGGCCACCCGCACCTCGGTGCACGAGGGCGACCTGGCGGCCGTCGCCGTGACCGCGCTGACCCGGCCCGGCCCGCACGCCGGACAGAAGTACCTGGTGACCGGCCCGGAGGAACTGTCCCAGCGGGAGCAGGTCCGCATCATCGGCGAGGTCCTCGGGCGTGAACTGGGCTGGCAGGACGTGGAGCACGAGGCCGCCCGCGCCGCCATGGTCGGCTCCGGCTGGCCGCCCTCGTACGCCGACGGCGCACTCGACTACTTCGCGATGCTCACCAAGGAGCCGGAGCTCGGTTCGACTGTCGTCGAGGAGGTGACCGGCCGTCCCGCCCGCACCTTCCGCGCCTGGGCCGAGGAGCACGCCGACGCCTTCCGCAACGACGCCTGAACACCCTTACGCACCGCACCAACGGAGTTGTCCCATGCCATCCGATACCGCCACACACCGGCCGGACGTCGGCTTCGTCACCTTCGGCGTCCTGCGGGTGGACACACCCCGGACCGCGGACGAGCTGACCGCGGTCCTCACCGGGGAGGTGCGGGACTGGGTGCGGCACACACCCGGGTTCATCTCCTCGCGGGTCCACCGGAGCGCCGACGGCACCACGGTCATCAACCGCGGCGAGTGGACCAGCGAGTCCGCCTACCGCTCCTCCTTCCAGGAGAACCCGGCCGGCGGAGTGCTGCACGCACTGGGCTCGCGCCCCGGAGTCCTGGCCGCCACCGTCTTCTGCGGCACCCCGGCGCCCGGCATCGAGGGACCCGAGGCCACCGGACGGCCGGGCGTGGTCGTGGTCGCCACCCGGCACCTCGACGGCCGGGACTCGGCCCGCAAGGTCCTGGAGCTGCTGGCCGGGAGCGGCGAGTGGAAGCGGGAGTTCCCGGGCTTCATCTCGGCCACCCCCTACCTCGACCGGGACGGCACGACCTTCATCAACTACCCGATGTGGGTGAGCGAGGTCGCCTACCAGGCCTGGATGGCGGACCCGCGGATCTCGGAGGGCCAGGAGGAACTCGCCCGGCTCGAAGTCGCCCCGCCCGAGTACGTGCTGTGCACCGTCGCCGCGCAGGTGGACGCGGCGCCCCGACCCCTCACGGAGGAACCGACCCGATGACCGCCATCGCAACCGACGAAGAGACCGGGACCGACCCGCGGTCGGTCGAGACGGCGCTGGACGCGCTGTGGGAGACGATCTACGACCCGGGCAGCCGCGCCCTCGTCGACGGCCTGGGCATCGGCCGCACCTGGCGGATCCTCGAACTGGGCGCCGGCGCGGGCTCGATGGCGTACTGGTTCGCCGAGCGCGCCGACCAGGGCTCGGTGCTCGCCGTCGACTCCGACACCGGCAAGCTCGACGCCGGCCGGGCCGCCAACCTCACCGTGCGGCAACTGGACGTGACCGAAGCAGATTTCGAGCCCGGCAGCTTCGACCTCGTGTTCGCGAGGGCGTTCTTCGAGCACCTGGCGCAACCCGAGGAGGTACTGCGCCGCGCGGTGGACTGGCTGGCCCCGGGCGGCCACCTGGTGGTGGAGGACTTCTACTTCCTGCCCAGCGAGCACTGCTCCACCGACGTGGGCCGGACGCTGGTGGGCGCGTACCTGAAGGGATGGGAGGCGGCCGGGGCCGACATGCACTGGGGCCGACGGCTCCCGGCGACCCTGGCCCGGGCCGGACTGGAAGCGGTGGACCTGAGGGTCACCCCACTGGGGCCGGGCCAGCACGCCGTCGACAACGAGCTGATGCGGCTGCGGATGAAGCTCCAAGGACCCGGCCTGGTCGAGAAGGGACTGGTCGGCGCGGAGGACCTGGCGGCGTTCGTGGCCAACCTCGACGACCCGACGGCGCGTGACGTGACCACCCTGCTCTTCTCCGCCTCCGGCCGCCGCCGGCAGGCATGACCCACGCCACCACCTTCCCCAGGAGGAGAGGAACCATGAGCTCACCGTCGGCCCGGCCGGTCCGCAGTGGCGGCCCGGCGGCCACCCTGGTCCTGGCAGGCACCCTGACGATCATGGCGGGCGCCACCGTGGCACCCGCGATCCCGGGCATCCGCGAGGCCTTCGCGGACACGCCCAACGTCGACCTGCTGGCGCGCATGATCACCACCACCCACGCACTGGCCATCGTGCTGTTCTCGCCGCTGGCGGGCTATGTCGTGGAGCGGCTCGGCCGCAAGCGCGCGCTGGTCACCGGCATGCTCGCGTTCGGCATCGGCGGCAGCTCCGGTGCCTACCTGCCGGACCTCATCAGCATGCTGGCCGGCCGCGTGGTGCTCGGCGTCGGCGTGTCGCTGATCATGACCAGCAGCATGGCCATGATCGCGGACCTGTACGAGGGTGCCGACCGCCAGCGCCTGCTGGGGCGGCAAGCCGCCGCGGGCTCCTTCGGCGGCGTGGTGCTGCTGCTCGGCGGCGGTGCCCTGGCGGGCCTCGACTGGCGGGTCGTCTTCCTCATCTACCTGCTCGGCGCGCTGCTGGTGATCCCCGCGCTGGTCTACCTCCCCAAGGGCCGTACGACGACCGCCGCCGCGTCCGCGGCCGGGCCCGGCCCCGGTTCCCCGGCGGCCGGGAAGGGCGCGCGGCAGCGCACCCGGGTGCCGGCCGGCATCCTGGCGGCGCTCGCCGCGATGACGCTCGGCCAGGTCGCCTTCTACTCCGTGCCCGTGCAGGTGCCCTTCCTGGTGGAGGACCACTTCAAGGCCGCCTCGGTGGTCTCCGGCGCGGTGATGGCCGTCCAGACCTTCACCACCGGCATGGTGGCGATGCGGTTCGCCTTCTTCCGCCGGCTCGCGGGCGAGTACACCCTCGTCGCACTGTCCTTCCTCGCCATCGGCCTGGGCTACGTGGTGCTCGCGGTGGCCCCGAACGTGGCGGTGCTGGTGCTCGCCCTGCTCATCATGGGCACCGGCCTGGGCTTCCTGATGCCGAACCTCAACAACTGGGTGCTGGCCGAGGCGCCCGCGCTGGTACGGGCCCGCTACGCGGGTCTGCTGACCACCTCGCTCTTCCTGGGGCAGTTCCTGGCTCCGGTCGTGACGCAGCCGGTGGTGGGTGCACTGGGCATCCAGCCGACGTTCGGCGTGATCGCCGGGGCCGCCCTGGTGGTGGCCGTGGCGTACTGGCTGGGCGGCCGCCGCGTCACCGGTCGGATGCGATCCGCGGACCGGCCGGGAGCCGGTCCTGGTGCCGGGGCCGGTGCCGGTGCCGGTGCCGGGGCCGACCGGTCCGCCGGGCGTACGGCCGCGGACCGTGAGGCCGTACGGGAGCTGGTCGACCGCCATCTGCTCGCGCTGGAGGCGGCCGGCCGGGACGAAGGACCCGGCCGGCCCGCCGGGTACCGGGAGGTGTTCACCGAAGACGTCCGGTTCGCCTACCCCGACGGAACGGTGCACGGGACCGAGGGTCTGAGCGCCTTCCACGACCGGGCCCGCCGGGACTGGGGCAGCGTGCTGGAGGTCAACGCCGAGTACGCGATCGACCTGGACGGGGACCGCGCGGTGGTCACCGTCCACCAGATCGTCACCCACACCCCGGACACCGGGACCGGCACATCCGCCGGCACGGCGGGGAGCACCGGGGCGGCCGCGGCCGGCGATGCCGGACTGGACATCGTCGGCCACTACGAGGCCGAGGCCGTGCGCACCCGGGAGGGCTGGAGGTTCGCCCGGCTGACCGTCCGCGCCGTCGAACCCGCCGTCGCCGGCTGAGCGGAGGGAAGGACCCCGATGACCGAGAGCACCGTACCGGTGCGGGTCGCCGTCGCCCTCGATCCGACCTGCGTCCACTCCTACATCGGCTGGACCCGCTTCGCCCGGGCCGCCCGCCGCCACCGCGCGGCGGGCGGTGCCGTCGAGGTCACCTTCCTCCCGTTCCAGGTGTCACCCGACGCCCCGGCCGAGGGCCGTCCGCTCCCGGAGGTCCACTTGGGCTTCTTCGGCAGCGCGGAGCGGGCCCGGCAGGCCACCGACGCGATGGCCGCGACCGGGGCGCGGGACGGCCTGGAACTGGACTTCACGCGGGCCGTGCACGTCAACACCTTCCAAGCGCACCGGCTGCTGGCCGCGGCGGCGGCCCAGGGCCGGGGCGAGGCAATGGCCGAGCGGCTGTTCCGGGCCTATCTGACGGACGGTCTGAACATCGGCGACCCCGCCGTCCTGGACCGGCTCGCGGCCGAGACCGGCGTACGGCCGGAGCCCGTCGCGGCCGCCGCCCTCACCGCCGAACTGGCCCGGGTCCGGGCCCTGGGCATCCACTCCGTCCCGGTGTTCCGTTTCCACGACGGGCCCACGGTCACCGGGGCGGCCCCCGAGGAGACCTTCCGGCGGGCCCTGGCCGCACCGCAGGCCACCGGGACCTGAACCGGTCCCGTACCGGGTCCCGTCCCGCTCCCGCCGTACCGCCGTACCGCCCCCACTTCCACCTGGAGAACTCATGCGTACGAAGTCCCCCCGCCCGCTGTGGAGCGCGGCCGCCGCCGGTCTGCTGTTCACACTGACCGCCACCGCCGGGGTCGCACCGGCGACGGCCCAGGAGGCGACCGCGGCCGCGGGGGCCCCGGCCGGCGAGGAGGCGTCCCGGGTCCAGGTCCTGGACATCGTGTCCTCCGCGGACGGCCTGCGGATCCCCGCCACCGCGCGCCCGGGCACCACCACGTTCCGGGTGACCACCACCGACCCGCGGTCGGGCTGGGTCTCGCTGGTCCGTCCGAAGCCGGGCGTGACCTTCGAGGAGTTCCGCTCCGCCCTGCTGAAGATCATCAACCACAACGGCCCGGACATCATCGAGGGCAGCGCCGAACTGCGCGAGCGGGCCGAACTCATCGGCGGCACGGTGATCCATCCGAACCTGCCGGCCTCCTTCACCAAGCAGCTGGAGCCCGGCACGTACTGGTACTTCGACTACCAGAGCATCCGCGACGAGAACCCGCGCCACGGGGAGATCACCGTCTCCGGCCGACCGGTCACGGCCGCCGCCCCCGCCCCTTCGGCGGTGCTCACCGGGCGGATGGAGGGCGACCGGCCGCTGTGGGACCTGGAGGGCACGGTCCGGTCCGGACGCCCGATCCTGTTCCGCAACGCCATGCCGACGGACCAGAACATCGAGGCGATCTTCTTCCGCCTCGCGGACGGCGTCACCGAGGCGGACCTCAAGGCGTACATCGACGAGTTCAGCGACAGCGGCCGGTTCCCCGACCACTCCGGTGCGCTCGACCTGGAGCAGGGGACGGGCGGCCTGCCCATGAACAGCGGGCAGAGCTCCCTGCTGCAGCTCTCGCTCCAGCCGGGCCGCTACGCGGTGGTCGACTTCTTCGTCGACGCCAAGGCAGGAACGATCTTCATCAAGCGAGGGCACTGGAAGGTCTTCGAGGTCCGTTGAACTTCCGGCATCCACCCCGCCGCCGGGGCCCGTACGACCGTACGGGCCCCGGCGCCGTTCCGTACGAGCCGACAGGGAGACCATGACCATGAGCACGTCCGGTGTGACCGCAGAAACGTTCATTCGCATCGAGAAGGGGTGCCCCGACCCGGACGAACTGGCCGCGCTCACCGCTGTCCTGCTCGCCCGCTCCGCCGCCCGGGACGCGGCCGTCTTCGGCACCGCCACGGCGGGTCCGACGCCCGTACGCTGGCGCCGGGCGGAACGCCACGGCGGCGGCCACTCCGCCGCGCGCGGCTGGCGGGGAACTCCGGTGCGCGGAGCCGGAGGCGCCAGATGACCGGCGACACGGCCGGCGACACGGCCGGTGACACGACGGGTGACACGGGGGAACTCGGCCGCCTGAGGACGCAGCTCCGCTCGGTCACCGACCGGCTGGAACTGTGCGAGCTCTTCGAGCGTTACGTCATCGGCCTGGACACCGTCGGCGAGCAGGACATCGACGACGACTGGTTCCGCTCGATCCTGACCGAGGACGTCCGGCTGAGCTTTCCCATCGGCACCCGCGAAGGCCTTGGCGGCTTCGCGGACTTCCTGCGCGAGGCCCGCGGCTGGTGGGACCGTACCCACCACGTCAGCTCCAACACCGAGATCGCCTTCGACGGCGACCGGGCGGTACTGCGGGTGCACCAGCTCGCCGTCCATGTGCAC
Organism: Streptomyces sp. NPDC043853; assembly: GCF_056436025.1. NCBI lineage: Bacteria > Bacillati > Actinomycetota > Actinomycetes > Kitasatosporales > Streptomycetaceae > Streptomyces > Streptomyces sp. NPDC043853. The sequence goes on along the minus strand of NZ_JBWKDJ010000007.1, from coordinate 182,795 downwards.
CGTGGCCCCGCACCGGAGGCGGGATCCCTGTTCGAGGTCGGCGGCTACTACCGGGCCGGAGCCGTCCGCACCCCGGCGGGCTGGCGCCTGGACCGGCTCGCCTTCCACGTCCAGTGGACCCGGGGCGAGCCGCTGGCGTCGATGGCCGGGGTCGACCTCCGATCAGTCCACCCCGCCTTCCTGGCGCCGGCAGCCGCTCCCGGCGCCCCCGGTGCCGCCGACCGGACGGACCGCCGCACCACGCCGGGGAGGGACCGATGAGCCACGACCTCCTCGAACGGACCGAACGGACCGAACGGACCGAACGGACCGAACGGACCGAACGGACCGAACGGACCGAGCGGACCGAGCGACCCGAGCGACCCGAGCGACCCGAGCGGGCGACCGGGCGGCGGGACCCCGTACGGCCGGCCCTGCTCGCCGGCGAGCAACGCGAGGCCCCCGACCACCACGTATTCCGCGGCACCGACTGACGGCCCGACGCGCACCGTCCACCCGCGCCCCGCCCCGCCCCCGGAGCCGTCTTCCAGGCCCCGGGGCCCGGGGCTCGACCCCGGCGCCACCCCGCAGCCGCTCGCCCACGACCCCGGCAGGGGACCCCGCCTGCACCGTCCCACTACCGGGAAGTAGAGTCCCGCTCTGCCGGATGATCAGCCCCACATGCTCGGACGGCCGCACCTTTTCCCGCCTGCCGTGACGAACACCGGGTTGATTTCCGTGACCAGATCCCCGCGCCCTCAGCCGCGCACCCTTCCGTACGCCCTCCGCGCCACCGCCGCGTGCACCGTGGCCGCCACCACGGCCGGACTCCTCACCGTCACGGCCGCCGCCGCTCCCACGGCCGCGGCCGCCGCCCCGGCCTGCACCGGCACCCAGTTCACCCGCGAGTTCTTCGCCGGCACCACGTTCTCGGGCAGCCCGAAGAAGACCGACTGCGACAGCGCGGTGAACGAGACCTGGAGCGGGGCGCCCGCCACCGGGCTGCCCTCGGACAAGTTCGGCGTCCGCTGGTCCCTGACCCGAGACTTCGGCTCCGGCGGCCCCTTCACCTTCACCGTCGCGGCCCGCGACGGCATCCGCGTCCACCTCGACGGCGTCCGCAGGATCGACCTGTGGAAGGACGTCACCACCACCCAGACCAGGACGGTGAACGTGACCGTCCCGGCCGGCCGCCACACCCTGCGCATCGACTTCGTCAACTGGACCGGCCCGGCCAACGCCTCCTTCTCCTACGCACCCCGGACCGCCGCCGCCGACGACAAGGTCAAGCCGCTCGCCCCGGCCAAGGTCGCGGCCGTCCTCGACCACGCCACCGCGCAGGCGAAGGTGTCGTGGACCGCGAACAAGGAGATGGACCTGGCCGGCTACCGGGTCTACCGCCGCCTCGACGGCAGCACCACGATCACCCTGGTGAAGACGCTGGCCGCGACCGCGACCGGCCACGCCGAAGTACCGCCCACCGCAGGACGCACGTACCACTACACGGTCCGGGCCTTCGACAAGGCGGGCAACACCTCCGACGCCGGAGCGGCGGCCCCGCTGCCCACCGTCGCCGTCACCGCACCCGCCGGCCTGACCGCCCGGGGCGAGGACACGGGCATCACCCTCACCTGGAAGCCCGTCACCGGCGCCGTCCGCTACCAGCTCCGCCGCCAGGGCGAACCGGACCTCCTCCGCACCGCCACCGGCACCCGCTTCACCGACACCGCCGTCGCCCGCTCCCAGGCGCACAGCTACCAGGTGGCCGCCGTCGACGGAGCCGGCCGGGTGTCCCCGTACAGCACGTGGGTGAAGGCGGAGCGCGCACCGGCCCCCGTGCGGGAACTGAACGCGAGCGCCACCCGTCCCGGCGAGATCACCCTGACCTGGATGGCGGACCCGAAGACGGACGGCACGCACCGCGGCTTCCGGGTGCACCGCTCCACCACGCTCCCGGTGCCCACCACCGGCGAGCCGCTCCCGTGCACCCCGGCCTCCACCCGGCTCCCGGACGGCCGCATCCAGTACACCTGCACGGACAGGTCGGGCATCGCCTCGAAGACCACGTACCACTACACCGTCGTCGGCGTCGGCAACCCGGGCGACCTCCGCACCGCGCCCTCGAACACCGCCACCGTCACCTCCCTCTACGAGGACCGCACCCCGCCGCCGGCCGTGACCGGCCTGACCGCCAAGGCCACCGAGTACGGCATCGTGCTCACCTGGGACCCGGTTCCCGCGCCCGACCTCAAGCGGTACGAGGTCTACGCCGGACACCTCCTCGGTGACGAGACCGAACAGGTCTGCTCGGCGGGCGTCATCGCCTACCTGGGCCCGGAGACGACGGGGTACGTCCGCCCGGTCCTCCCCGACGGTGACGAGGGCTGCTACTTCGTCGACGCCATCGACGCGAACGGCAACTCCGCCTTCCGTACGACCGGCAACGCCCGGGTCGTCGCCGCCACCGAGCTCGACCTGACCCCGTCCGTCGAGACCCCGGACTACGGACCGTTCGGACTCCAGGCCGTCCCGAGCGCCGACGGCAAGGCGGTCGACCTCTCCTGGAACGCCGTCGAGGGGGCCACCGGGTACCGCATCGACCGCTGGGACCCGGCGGCGAAGGCGTACCGGAAGGTGGCGCAGACGGCGGCGCCGTCCCCCACCGCGTACACCGACACCACGGCCCGGACCGGCACCACCCACTACTACCGGGTGACGGCCCTCCTGGCCGACGGCACGGAGTCGGCGCCGGAAGGCGAGTACGTCATCCTGCAGCCCTGACCGGGCCGCCGTCGGCCCCGCCGAAGCCCCAGGCCTCGATGTCGCGGTAGTGGATCGGCCCCGGGCCGCGCCCGAAGTTGCTGCCCACCAGGTGCAGCCGCTCGGCCCGCCAGCCGCGGCCGGTGAACCCGGCCAGTCCCGCGGCGGCCTCCACCACACTGGTGGGGTCGTCGCGGCGGGCCCGGGCCAGCGTCAGATGCGGCCGCAGAGGCCGTTCCTCGAACTCGACGCCGCACCCCCGGACCACCGCCCGGACGTCCGTGGCGAGCCGGTGCAGCCCGTCGAGGTCCCCCTCGATCCCGCTCCACAGCACCCGCTCGTCGAAGTGCCCGCCGCCCCGCAGCGCCAGCTCCAGGGGCTCGCGCCCCGCCGCGAGCTCCGCCAGCGGCCGCCTTAGCGAAGGCACCACCGCCACCGGCAGCTCGCCCAGGAACGCCAGGGTGATGTGCCAGTCCTCGATACGGTTCCACCGCATCCGCGGGTACGCCTCGTACGCGGGGCCGAGCGCCCGCTCCAGCTCCTCCTTGGCATCGTCGGGCGGCGCCAGCGCTATGAACACGCGGACGGTGGCGGCACGGCTCTCTTCTCTCACACCGACTTCGTACACCACCGTGCCCACCCCCCGTGACCTCGACCCCCCTTGATCGTTTGCCGGGGCGTGGGGATCAGCGCCGCCAGGGGGCGGGCAACGGGACGGACGGCGGCGGCCGCCGTGCCCGCCGTGCTGCTCGCGGCCCTGCTCGGCGGCGGCTGCGCAGCGGAGCCGCAGCCGTCACTCCCCACCTCCGAGCACGGGCGCAGCGACCTGATCAAGGCCGCCCAGCAGGTCCTGGTGGACCGCTGCATGACGGCCCGTCACGCCGCCGGGCCGCCCCCGCGCGAGGAGGCGCTGTTCGGCACCGGCCCCGCCGAGCTCTCGGTCACCCTCGCCACCGGCCACACCGTCCGTACGCACACCGACGGCTGCCTGGCCGAGGCCCACCGCTTCCTCTACGGCGACCAGGCCCGCTGGTTCCGCGCCCAGGTCACCGTCAACAACCTGCTCCCCGAGGCCCAGGCCGGGCTCGCCGAGGACCCCGCGTACCGGGCCGCCCTCGCCCGCCGCGCGGCCTGCGCCGACCACGACACCGCCTGCATCGGCGCGAGCGGCCTGGAGCAGCTGCGCACCCGGCTGGAGCCCGCCCGGCTCGCCGAGGTCCGCGCCGCGCACCGCGCCGAGATCGCCACCCACGACCGGCTGCGCGAGCGCGCACTGCACCGCGCCGCCGGGCTTCTGGCCGACCCGCCCACCCCCCACCCGAAAGGCCACGCTGTTCCATGAACCCGCTGAAGAAGAGCAAGCTGCTCACCACCGCCGCCGCGGCGTTCCTCGCCCTCACCGGCGGCCTCGCCGCGGCCACCCCGGCCGGTGCCGCCGACTGCCCCAGCGGCGAGTTCTGCGCCTGGGAGAACGCCGACTTCACGGGCCAGCGCGCCAACTGGTCGGGTGACGACGGGTGGTGGGAGAGCTGGATCGCCGACGCGGACTCCTCCTGGGCCAACCACGGCATCTCCGGCCCCGGCGTCAAGGACCACGTGAAGGTCTACTCCCGGGCGGGCCAGGGCGGCCACATGACCATCTGCCTCACCCCCGGCCAGGAGGTCAACTACAACGGCGCGGCCAACGACAACGGAGACTCCCACACCTGGTCCATGAGCTGCTGACCGTCAGTCCAGACAGAACTCGTTGCCCTCGGGGTCGGCCATCACGATGAAGCCGTTGCTCATCGGGGGAGCGGGTTCGAAGCGGCGCAGCCTCGTCGCCCCGAGGGCGACGAGGCGGCCGCACTCGGCCTCCAGCGCGGCCATCCGCTCCTCCCCCTCCAGCCCCGGAGCCGCACGGACGTCGAGGTGGACCCGGTTCTTGGCCGTCTTGCCCTCCGGTACCTGCTGGAACAGCAGCCGCGGGCCCTTCCCCTCCGGATCCTCGACCGCCGAGACCGCGTTGCGCTGATCCTCCGGCACACCGAGCCGTGCGAGGAACTCGTCCCAGGCGGCCATCGGGTCGGCCCCCTCCGGCAGGTCGACCCCGGGCGGCGCGGGATACACGTAATCCAGCACCTCGCGCCAGAAGGACGACAGTGCCCGCGGATCGCGGGCGTCGAAGGTCACCTGGAAGCCACGGCTCATCCTCGTGCTCCGTTCGCATGCGGGCGGGTGTGCAGGTAGAGGTCGCGCAGCAGACAGACCTCGGACAGGTGGTGGATCAGCTCGCGGTGGACGTGCAGCACCAGATCGGCCATCGGCGCCTCCGGGTAGGCGGGCTCCTTCGCGCCGACCGGCACCCGCAGCCCGGCCTCGCCGAGCCCGCGTACCCCGGCCACCCAGACGTCGAGCTGCTCCCGGAGCTGGCCGAGCGCGGCGGCCGCGCCGCCGGCGTACTCCCAGGTGTCGTACGAGGCCGGCGGCGCGCCGAAGTGCGCGGCATTGCGCATGGCCAGTACGCCGACGATCACGTGACCGAGTCGCCAGGCGATGGTGGTGAAGGGCGCGGGGACCGGCTCGGGATAGCCGTAGTCGATGGTGAAGTCCCCGCCGCCGGCCTGCACGGGCGCCGTCGAGCTGCCCCGCGGACGTACGCTCCAGGCGTCCGGCACCGGCGACCAGAAGTACTCGTCATCGCTGAGCCCGTCGAGCCGGGCCCGCAGCTGGTGCTCCCAGTGGAACTCCCACTGCCACCGGAGCGTCCGGTTCCAGTCGAGCTCCCGCGCAGCACCCGGCTGTCCGGTCTCATCCGCACCCATGCCCCCACCCTGACACCCGGAGCACCGGGAACGCGGCTGCCGCCGCCGGTGTGGCGTCCGCAAGCGCCTCAATCGACGGCGGACCGGCCCAGCGTACGGAGCACCTTGTCGAGCCGGGTCCGGCGGGACGCCGGGGTGCGCGCCTGGAGCAGGGGGAGGAGCAGCTGGTAGCGGCCGGTCCGGTCGAGGGCCTCGTAGGCGGCCCTGGCCGCGGGGTCCGCGTCGAAGGCCGCCGCGAGTTCGGGCGGCACGGTCGCCGTCTTCTGCGAGGCGTAGGCCGCGACCCACCGCCCGTCCTCCCGCGCCTTGCGGACCTCGGCGAGCCCGGGCTCCCGCATCCGCCCGGCGGCCGTCAGCCGCTCCACCTTCTCGACGTTCACCTGCGACCACAGGCTCCGCGGCCTGCGGGGCACGTACTTCTGCAGGTAGTACCGGTCGTCGAGGGACCGCCGCTGCCCCGAGATCCAGCCGAAGCAGAGCCCGATGTCCACGAGCTCGTCGGAGGTGACGGAGGGGATGCCCGACCCCTTCTTCGCCATCTTGATCCACACGCCCTCGGCCCGCGCGTGGTGCCCGGCCCCCAGCCACCCCTCGAAGGCCGCCCCGTCCGCGAACGCGATGATCTCCACACCGTCGATCTGCTCGGTCTCCATGCGCCTCACCCTAGTGCTGCTCCGCGGAAGTTGGTGGAGGGGTGTTGGGCCTGGCGGCGTATTCGTCCGTGAGGATGCTGCAGGTACACCAGTCACCCGTGCACGGAGTGCCGGCCTAGGCCCCGTATGGGCCGAGGCCGGCCATGAGACGGAGTACCTCCGCACGGTCCGGCGCGGTGAGAGCGGGGAGTGTTGCCTGGGGCGACAACCGCCAGGCGACCGGGACGTCGTCCGTGTCGCAGATGACCTGTGCGTCGATGAACAGGGTGTAGAGGGGATGCTCAGGAAAGTCGTTGAGCCGCAGGACCAGCCAACGTCCTTCGGCCCGGGCCGCGTAGGGAAAGACAGCTGTGCCAGTGTCATGCCACGTGACCCCTGCGGGCAGCGTGAGAGGCTTCATGACCGGCGCGCCCGGGTCGACGGGTCGGACGGGATCCGCCCGGTGGGGTTGCTGAGGTACAGAGCGCAAGCGCAGTCCAGTGCTTCCTCGGGAGATCCCGCGAGTGAGCCGCTGGGAAGGATGTTGTCTTCGTAGCCGTCACGGCTGGCGAGGTAAAGCGCGAAGCCCCAGGTGTGCAGGACGCCTGTGAATCGCAGGCGGCACAGTGGCAGCGGTTCCTCGTCGGGCAGTTCACCTGCGACGTAGGCGAAGCCTGCCCGATAGCGGATCGTCACACCGGTCAACTGCGGCCAGTGGACACAGGCGTGATCGTTCAAACGCTGACGCAGTGAGACCTGCATCGATGGCGGCGGGTTCTTCGGCACGGCCCCATCCTGCAGGCTTCTGCTGCCCTGCGCCATGATCACCGTCCTGGTCGGTGGTGGACGGGGTGGGTCCGATGGCGGGGGCGAGGGCGGTCGTGGTGGAGCTCACCGAGCCAGCACGGGCGCGGCTGGGGAAGCTGGCGGCATCGGCGACCGCGCAGGTTCGGCAGGTACTGCGAGCGCGGATCGTGCTTGCGGCGGCGGCGGACGGGCGTGCCGTGACCAGTGCTCTTACCGGTAACGGCTGCCGGCCCGGCAGTGCGGCTGCCGGGGCCACTGACAGGGCTGTTCTACCGGCAGTAGAATCGGGTCCATGGACAGGAGCAAGCCCACGAGCATCAAGGCGACCGAGGCGACCCGGGACCGGCTCCGCCTCCTCGCGCAGGAGCGCGGTACGACGATCACCGAGCTCCTTGAGGAGCTCGCGCAGAGCCGGCTGACCCGGGCCGAGCAGGAGCAGCGGGCGCTGCTGGCCGCGGCGGAGCTCGGGCTGGAGTACACCGAGCAGGTGCAGCAGGCAGGGCAGTCGGCCTGGGAGAAGATCCGCGCCCATCAGGGCGGCACCGCCGCGTGAACCTGACGGCCGTCTTCGACCACACCGCGCTCGTCGCCCTCTACCGGGCCGACCCCTTCTTCACCGGCCTCTACATCGAGTCCTCCCGAGGCACCGGCAGGATCCTGATCCCGGCCCTGTCCGTCCTGGCTGCCGAGCGATCGGCTCCCGGTGCCGGCTCCCACTCCGCGCGCCTGCGCTTCGCCGAGACCGTGCCCTTCACCGCGGCGCACGCCCTGGACGCCGCGTCCTGGCCCGGCACGGACTGGCCGGTCACGCACCCCGCGGCCATCGCCTGGCAGGCCGCGAAGTCGGGAGAGCCCGTCACCGTGCTCTCCCTGGTCCCCGAGGGATACGAGGGAACCGGCGTCCACCCGCTCAACCCCACCTGACGTTCCGGCCACAGGGCGGGCGGCCGAGGGGAGGGGCAATCCGGTGACCTACTGGGCGGCGGGCCCGTCGTGGTGGAGGGGCCCGTCGTGGTGGAGGCGGCGGTCGAGATCGGCGGACCAGGCCAGGGCCCAGGCGCGGAGTGCGGCGATCTCCGGCCGGTCGAGGCCGTACGTGCCGAACTCCTCGTCGTCGATCCACTCGGAGCCGTTCAGGCGGTCCCGGAGGTCCTCCAGCAGGAAGCCGTCGTCGCGTGCGTGACGGGCGCCGAGGCGTTCCAGGTCGCGGGTGCCGCGGAGCCGGGCGGCGGCGTGCACGTCGATCAGGTCGCGGGGGAGACCGCGATCGGCGAGGGCGCGGACCTTGGTGCCGATCACGGTGTCGAGGGCGAGGACCGGGCGGTACTCGGTGTCGACGGGCGAGGACCAGAAGTGCTCCTTGAGGACGTCGACTTCGCAGTCCTCGCCGGTGACGGGGTCGGTGACCATCAGGCGCGCGGCGAGGGGGTCGACCTCGATCGGCCGCACCCGCCAGCCGCGGGCGGCGAGCCCGTCCTGCAGGCGCGCCGCGATGTCGGCCATCGACGCCGGGTCCTGGGTGGCCACGTCGAGGTCCTGGCTGAGCCGGTCGACCAGGCCGTGGGCCTGGACGGCGTAGCCGCCGGCCAGCACCAGCGGATAGCGGGACCCGATGTCGATGACGGCGGCCAGCAGCCGCCGGTGCAGGTCGGTGAGCCTCACGCAGCCGCGGCCCCGGCTCCGGCGGCAGCGGCCAGCTCGGGGAAGGCCTCCTCCCACACGGCGCGGATGTGCCGGCTGACCAGCTTGCGCAGGACGGGCCACTGCTCCAGCAGCAGGTCGCGGTCGAGGAGGTGGAGGAGGTCCTCGTGCAGGCCTTCGGCCAGCACCGTGCGGTACATGCCCATCCGCAGCTTCGGCCGGTCCAGGTCGAAGGTACGGAGCCCCGACCAGGCCACGTGCGCGGGCAGTTCGACCAGGCCGCCGCGGGGGCCCGCGAGCTTGTCCAGCGAGGCGGGCAGCCGCCGGGCGTACCGGTCCCGGAGTACCTGCTCGGCGGACGGGCCCGGCTCCCCGCTGTCGTACACGATCACGCGGCCGATTATCCCCTGCCACCCCCACCCCGCACATCCCGTCCACCGGATTCACCGACCGACCACACCGACGCGCGTGAACAGATGCTCGATGTATGCAGGGGCGTGCATGGGATCCGTGCCGACCCTGCGCCGAGGTCGCCGCATTGCCGCAAAAGCGGATATCCAGGCATATACCATGACTTTGCGCAGCGAGGGTGACGACGTACTCCGGAGGCATAGTGAGCGAGCGGCCCGTCCTTCTCCCGTACGCCGACCCGGCCTTCGTGGCCGACCCCTTCCCGCTGTACCGCCAACTGCGCGAGGACGGCCCCGTGCGCCGTGCCGTCATCGCGGGCGGCCTGGACGCCTGGCTCGTCACCCGCTACGAGGACGCCCTCGCCGCACTCTCCGACACCCGCCTCAGCAGCGACGTACGCGACGCCTCGGACACCCGCCTCCTGGAGCAGCTGCCCGAGACCGAACGCGAGTCGATGATCGGCAACATGCTCCGCAGCGACCCGCCCGACCACACCCGGCTGCGCCGCCTGGTCTCCAAGGCGTTCACCGCCCGCCGCGTCGCCGAGATGCGCCCCCGGATCCAGGCCGTGACCGACCGGCTGCTGGACGCGGTCGTCCCGGCCGGCCGCGCCGACCTCGTCGCGGACTTCGCGCTGCCGCTACCCGTCACCGTGATCAGCGAAATGCTCGGCGTGCCCGTGGACGACCGCCTCGACTTCCAGCGCTGGACCGACCGCATCATCATGCGGGGCGAGCGGCTTCCGGACCCCGCCGTGGTCAACGAGACCTGGCAGCACATGCGCGGCTACATCACCGGGCTCATCCGGGACAAGCGGGCACACCCCGGCGACGACCTGCTCAGCGCCCTGGTCACCGCCCGGGACGAGAACCGGCAGCTCACCGAGGACGAGCTGATCGCCATGGTGTTCCTGCTGCTCGCCGCCGGCTACATCACCACCGTCAACCTGATCGGCGGCGGCATCGCCACCCTGCTCGCCCACCCCGACCAGCTCGCCTTGCTGCGCGAGGACCCCGGCCTGCTCCCCGGCGCCATCGAGGAGTTCCTCCGCTACGACGGCCCGGTCAGCCCCGGCATCGCCCGCTTCGCGCGCGAGGACGTCGAGATCGCGGGCGTGACGGTCCCGCGCGGCGCGACGGTGCTGATCGCCTCGGCCATCGCCGACCGCGACCCGGCGCGCTTCGCCGACCCCGACCGCCTGGACGTCACCCGCCAGGACAACGCCCACCTGGCCTTCGGGCACGGCATCCACTACTGCCTGGGCGCCCCACTGGCCCGGCTCGAAGGCCAGATCGCCATCGGCACCGCCCTGCGCCGCCTCCCCGGCCTCGCCCTCGCCGTACCACCCGAGGAGATCCGCTGGCGCCCCGGCGGCCTGCGCGGCCCCCAGACCCTCCCGGTGACCTTCGCACCGGGCGGCCGGGGCGGCGGCCAATGCTGACCCGACCGACCGCGTTGGGCAAGCCCTTCACCCGCTGGTCAATCCGCAAATCGCCGATCACCTACGGCGCAGCATCTCCCGGCCCGTCCGGATCGGCCGGGAGGCCCTGCGCTGCCTCCTGGCCCTCCGCGGCGTCTCCTTCCGGCGCACGAAGTCCCTGAAGGAGACGCCGGACCCGGCGTTCGACGCCAAGCTCGCCAGGATCGAGTACGCGGTCAACGAGCGTCCGGACCGCACGTTCGCATTCGACGAGTTCGGGCCACCACACCTGGGCCGCCCTGCCATCGATCCGAGCTGCCCGTCCGGACGGCGCCCCGATCTACGTGATCCTCAGTGAACGTCAGCAGCGCTGGGGCCGCCCACCTCCCGAAGCGGCGTGACCATGCGGGGAGTTACTCCAGTCGATACCTGAGGCCACGCACTCATTTCGCCAACCGGAAGTGCACGATGGCGATGGTGTCGGTCGGCTCGATGTGGGGGTAGTGAAACCGCAGTCTGTCGTGAAGCTCAGCGAGATCACGGAAACCGTCCGCTCGGGCGTCCGACTCGCTGAGCTGGGCAATCGTCTTGGCAGTGACCTGCGTGACGACACCCGGTAGTACCACCTCGTTGTCCAACTCGAACACCAGGCTCACCGGGCCCGTCTCCACCGGGTCACGGAAACGTACCGTGGTCGTTTTCTGTCCGGCGCGTACTGCATCGAGATAGTCAGGATGGAAGTACAGGGTCTGAGTCGCCGTTGAGTGCTGCCATGAAGTGGTGTCGTCCATTCGGTGCACCCTAACGGAACGAGCAAACCCTCCGTGTCACACAATCCGGTGGATGCCCCGGGCCCCCGCCGGTGAACGTTTCCGGTCACGGCAAAGGACTTGTCCGGCCTTGAAGGCATCGTGATCAAGCCGCTGACCAGCGTCTATCACCCCTCGTGCCGGGAGTGGACCAAGATCAGACGGCGTGACACCACTGAAGCGATCATCGGCGCGATCGCGGGCACCATCGCCCGCCGCAGCTGCTCATCCCTGGCCGCCACGACCAGGACGGCCGGCTGCGCGCGGTCGGCCGCATGGTACCCCTGCGCCGGGACCCCTCCCGGCAGGTCGCGGAGCACCTGGCCGCGGCCGGCCCCGGACACCCTGGACGGGTGTCCGGTTCTCTGCGGCGTGGGGGAGCCGTGACGTCCTGGACGTCACGGTGGTGCGCCCGGACGTGGTGGCGGAGTTCAGCGCTGATTGGGCCGTTGACCGGGGCGTTTTCCGTCATCCACTCGGGTTCCAGCTCTGCACCTGGACGTCACCGTGAGCGACGTCCCGCTGTTCGGGCAGGGGCCGGTTGCGGCAGTAGGCTGACCGCCGATGGTGCTGCCCGCTGCCCGCTGCCCGCTGCGCGCTGGCGAACGGGTTCCTTGGGGGTCGGCACCACGGGCAGGTCACGGGGTCGTGTTTCACACAGCTGGCTCGCCCGAACACGGTGAGGGTGGCTTCGGCGTTGTTCGCGACGTACCACGGACCGCGCCCTCGATCACCGTGGACGGGTCGGCGTCGCTCGGGAGCGAGAACCCGCCGCCGACGACCTTCCTTCCGGTGTCGGCCGGGTCCCGGGCCGACACCGGGGTTCGCGGGCGGTGGTGGAGCCCGCCGGTTCGGAGGCGGCCCGGGCAGCGCTGCGGGGGCCGATCGGTGCCCGGGTGGCGGCCGTCCTGGGGGCGCCGTTGGCGGGGTGCGCCCGTACCGACCGCGGCGGCGGCCCGATCGTCAGGCCGTCGATGTGCGATCGGAGTGCGATTCTGGCTTGCGCCAGTAGGCCTGGTGAACGCGGTGGCGGTTCGGGTGCCGGTTCTCATTCGCCCACCTCATGACTGGTCGGCTGCTCTTCCGGCCGACGACCGTTCGCTCTCGCGGATGGCGGCCTCCGCAGCGGGGCGATGGGACCGGTTCAGGACTGTTGCTGCGGAGAGCACCGCTGGGGCCGCTGCAAGCGCGAAGCAGAAGGACAGGGGCAGGCGGCCCACCAGCCACCCCGTAGCGGCCATGGCCCCCGCTGAACCGGCATTGAAGGCGGTGTTGACCCAGGCGCCCGCTTGGGTGCGGACAGCGGGGCTTACGGACTCGTCGGCGATCAGGTAGGCAGTCGTTATGGCCGGAGCGATGAACAGCCCGCCGACTCCGACCCATGCAATGAACACATAGGGATGGGGCGAGAGCCCCGTCGCAGCCAGGACCAGCCCCAGCGCTGTGGCGAGGAGCGCCAGCCGCAGCCGGCTTGAGGCGCGCCATGGGATGGCGCCGTAGATCAGGCCGCCGATGGCGCTGCCGGCGGACAGCGCGGCCAAGGCCCAGGCCGCTGCCTTGGGTTGGTGGTGATGCTCAGTGAAGGCGATCACCAGGAGGTCCAGGGCGCCGAGGCACATGCCCATTCCGGCGGAGACGGCAATGGCCTGACGCAGCCCCGGGTTTCCTTGCAGTGGCGGCCGGCGCCGTGGGGAGGGGTTCGGGCTGGACGTGGAGTCTTCGGACGGCGCGGAGGGCTTCGCAGGATTGTTCTCGCCGCGTGCCGGTGGGGATGAGGCCAGGGCAAGCGAGCCGGTCAGTACGAGCGTGGCGCTCGTCGCAAGACCGACCGATGGCTCGGTGACTCTCATCAGCAGGCCCACTAGCAGTGGTCCGATGACCAGAAGGAGTTCTTCGGCGACGGCGTCGAGGCTGTAGGCGCGCTGAAGTAGCCGACGGTCAGGAACCAGTTGCCTCCACAGCGTCCGCATCACCGGGCCCAGCGGCGGTGAACTGGCACCAGCGGTCATGGCCATGATGCTCAGCAGGACCACCGGAGTGCCGCCCCGCGAGGTCGCGAAGGCCAGCCCTGCCAGCAGCAGGGCGTAGGCGGTAGCCATCGGAGGCAGCACGCGGCGTATTCCGTACCGGTCAAACAGAGCAGCCCGGGTCGGCGAGAGAAGGACACTGGTCACCCAGAACATGGCCATCACCGTGCCTGCCGCGGCATAGGAGTCGGTGGCCGTCTTGACTGCCAGCACCCCTGACAGGGAGAGCATTCCGTAGGACAGTCGGCCCAACAGTGCCGCGCCAAATGTGCGACACGCATGGGGAGTCCGCAGGACCGCCGCGTAGGAAGGCGTCAGGGAAGAAGAAGACATGATCATGTTCCTCGGAGAGGCAGCGCCCAGTCAGAGGCACTCGAAGAGTGTGAACAGCGGGAACCGCGGCCTGTGAGCGCGGTCAGCACTGCCCCCTACGCACGGAAGAAGAACATGCCGGCCAACCTAGCAAACCTTGATCGTTGTCCAACAGATGGCCTGCGTCTCCAATGAACCCGGATCCGTCGGGTCTCCGGTGCGGCGCCGATCCAACCGGTTGCTGCGGGCGGCGGGGTCACGGCTCTGGCGGGCTGGCTGCTGGCGAGTTGCCGGTCAAACGTCGCACTGCGCTGGGCGCTGGGCGCTGGATGGCCCTGTGTTCCCGTGCGGCAAGGACCCGCGGCCCGCCCAGCCCAAACCCAGCCGCTCACCGCTCGCGACCCTGTTCAGTGCTTTACACGCGTGCGGGCGGCCGCATCAGGCGGTTCCCCTGGTGCTGTCCTCGATCTGCTCGCGCCGCGCCGCCCCGGGCCCGGGCCGGCTGGTGATGTTCCCGGGGCCGAGCGGCTCGCCGCAGCGGTCACACAGCTGGTGGACGTCGGGCTCTCCACCGCACCCTGCGTGCTCGACGACCACCGGAGGCCCGGCCGGCTCCGGGTAGTACCGGTCCCCCCACTGCATCAGGTGGTTCAGGGCGGGCCAAAGGGCCCGGCCCTTGTCCGTGAGGACATAGTCGAAGCGCTCCGGCCGTTGCTGGTATGGGCGACGCTCAAGGACGCCCTGGCTCTCGAGCCGGCGCAGCCGCTCGGTGAGGACGCTGCGGGTGATGCCGAGCTCGCCCTGGAGCGCGTCGAAGCGCCGGTGGCCCTGCATGATGCTTCGCACGATCAGCAAAGACCAGCGCTCACCGATCACTTCGAGGGCGCGGGCGATCGAGCACACCTGGTTCTCATAGTCGCGGCCGAGCATGGGTCGAGCATATCCACTAAGTCGCATGAAGCAACTCTCATACCTTAGAGTGAGGTGCGTTAGTCGCATCACCAGACTCACTCGCCGGATTCACCATAGGGAGAGCGTCATGATGTCCGCGTACACCTCCGACTCGGCCGAGACTTCGTTCGTTGAGGGACCGACCACCACATTCGCCTACCGCAGGTTCGGCTCCGGCCGGGGAACGCCCCTGGTCCTTGCCCAACGCTTCCGCGGCACCATGGACCACTGGGACCCCGCCTTCCTGCAGACCCTGGCCGGCGCCCGCGACGTCATCGTTTTCGACAACGCCGGATGCGGCCTGACAACAGGCCAGACCCCGGACACCATTGCCGCCATGGGCAGCGGCGCCGTCGAGTTCATCGAGGCACTTGGTCTGCCTCAGGTGGATCTGCTGGGCTGGTCCATGGGCGGAGCCGTCGTACAGGCACTCGCCCTCCAGCGCCCGGATCTCGTCCGGCGCCTCGTCATCGCCGCGAGCGGCCCCGGCGGTCTTCCCGAGACCCCCGCAACGCCCGAGAGGGTCTGGCAGGTTGCCGGCAAGCCGGTCAACGACGATGCCGACTTCCTGTACCTGTTCTTCCCGGACACTCCCGCCGCTCGCGCCGCAGGGCTGGCCTCCCTGCGGCGCCTGGACACCAGGCTGGACGCCACCACAGCCACCGTGCAGCCCCGCAGCGTCGGTGCGCAGGCCACCGCGCTCGCCCGCTGGAGCCGCGGCGAAGGGGCAGCATGGGACCGGCTCGGCGAGATCACACACCCGGTCCTGGCGGCGAACGGCGCCCACGACCTCATGATCCACGCCTACTCGACCTACGCCCTGTCCCAGCGCCTCGCCCACTCGAAGGTCATCATCTACGGCGACGCCGGCCACGGCTTCCTCTTCCAGCACCCCGAGCAGTTCGGCAATGAGGTCGCCACCTTCCTGGCGGCCTGACCGGGCAGGCCGAACCCGACGCTGCATATAGGTAAAGAGCTGACCTATATCCCGCATAGCCTCGTCCCATGAGCGACAAGGAAGCGGTCAAGGCCGTCCCGGACGGCTACACCGCCGTCACGCCGTGGATCATCGGAAGCGACACCGCCGGGCTCATCGACTACCTGGAGCGGGCTTTCGGTGCCGAGGACCTGGGGCGGTTCGTCATGGAGGACGGCACCATCGGCCACGCCGAACTTCGGATCGGCAACGGACGGCTCATGGCCTTCGACAGCCCGCCCGGATGGGGCCCGACGCCCGCCTTCGTCCGGCTGTACGTGGAGGACGCCGAGGCCGTCCACCGGCGCGCGGTCGAGGCGGGCGGGACCTCCGTCACGGAGGTCACACATCTCTTCTTCGGGGACAAGGTCGGACGCGTCCGCGACCCCTTCGGCAACCTCTGGTGGATCCAGACCCACATCGAGGACGTCGACGAGGAGGAGATGGGCCGGCGGATGACCGACCCCGGATTCACCCGCGCGATGGAGTACGTCTCGGGGACGCTGCACGACCCGGAACGGGGGACTGGGACCTGAGGTAGTTACGGGCACGCCGATGGCCCCTCGCTGGTGCCGGCCGCCGGCGGAGGCGCCACGCATCGGTTCTGACCCATGGCTGGTTCTGGCCAAGGATGCCGAGGGGGAGGTTCGGTTCGTCCGAGGCGGGCGGCTGCCGCGCGACCAGCACAAGGGACGCCTCGCGCTGCTGGTCGCGCGGTTTATCGCTGGCCCGTGAGGGCCCTACGTCTCGGTGACGTTGCCGCAGACTGCGTAGAGGTTGACAGGCCGGGCCTGTCCGGTTCCGTTGATCACGCCGACCAGCCATTCGGTGCCGGTGGGGCCGGGGCGGCTGTTCTGCACCACGGGAACGGTGTTGGTGATGGTCGCGAAGAGGAAGTAGCCGCCCCCGAGAACCCGCTTCCCGGCAGGGCAGGGCAGGGCAGGGAAGGCTGAAGAACTGTGAGCCGGTGGTGTTGGCTACCGTGACCTGCGTGTCCACGATCTCGTACCCGCTGACCGGGCCGGCGGTGCCGGTTGCCCCGCTGGGACCGGTGGCACCCGTGGGACCTGTGGCCCCCGCGGGGCCGGTCGCTCCGGCGGGGCCGTCGGACCCCGGCGGGTCGGTGGGACCGGTCGCCCCGGTGGGACCGGTCGCCCCGGTCGGGCCCCTCTGGCAGTTGCGGTCCTCCTTGCGGTGGTCTTCGCCATCGCACTTGTCACCGCCGCCGGCCGACACCGTCATGGGTTCGTCCACGACCTGTGCTGCCGCTGCCGGACCGGCCACTCCCGCCACCCCCGCCAGCAGGGCCAGCGTCACTGAGGCGAGCGCGCGGCAGGCCGGCCGGCTGCTCCGTCGGGGAAGCGGCCCCAGGGGCCCGTTGCCTGAATCCGGTCTCGTTCACTGCTCCTTGGTGCATCGAAACGGTTGGTCCACTTCCAGCTTCTGCAGACGTATCGGCGAGCGGCGCGCCTCCTCTCCGGTTTCGGTGAACTCAACCCGGATGCCTTACCGGTACTCGACCATCTGTGCGTGTGCGATGGCCGTTCCCAGCGGGACCACGGCAGGCACCCGCATCGGCCTGTCGCCACGCCGGGAGAACGCGGCGACTCCTCGACGCGTACTCATGCTCCCCAGTCGGACAATGCACTCCGCGGCCAGTCGCGCGGGTCTTGGGCCGGGCGAGGGAAAGGCGCGGCGTGAAGCAGGCGAAATGGGTCTCGCAGCGGGGGAAGGGCGCCGCCGTGGCGCTCTGGGGGACGCCGAGTTTCCCGATCGCCTGAAGCGGGCGGCTGGACGCCCGGTCGGACCACTGCTCGCAGCATTTGGCCGAGTATGGCCCGCAGGCCGTCCTGGCCGATTGAAGGATGGTGTGACGGCTGGCGCCATTGCCTCGTGGCCGCACGGCCCCACGTCGTGGTGCCGACCCCAGCCCCAAGAAGAGGAGCCGTGCGATGTCTCGATTCTTCAGGTGCCGCCGCACCGCGCTGCGTGCCGTGTTCACCACACTTGCCTGTCTGGCCTTCGTCGCACCGGCCGCTGCGCCGGCCGCGGCGCAGCAGACCACCGTCCGTTCGTTCGAGGAGTTCCTCGACGCGCAGGGCACCTTCTGCGTTCCGGATGGTTTCGGTGGCTGCGCCGAGGTGGTCCCGGGCTTCCCGAACCAGCTGGTGTGGAGCAACCTCGACCAGAGCCGATGTGCTCTTGTCGACTACGCGGGTCTGGCGGCCGAGCGGATCCTGCAGCAGTCCGTGGGCGCCATCGACCTGCGGCCCACCGTTACGGGAAGCGTCCGCGAGCATGCGCTCAACAACGGAAACGCAGAGATCAGAGTCCGCCTGGTCGCCACCAATGCGATCACCTACGTGGTTGACGGCTGCGACCTCGCCTCCAGTCCGGTTGTGTTCGGGCACAACTACACCGAAATCCTGGCCGGCAGGAAGCCCGCCCTCGGCACGGTCAACATGGACTTCCGCTTCACCAACGTCCGGCCCGGCCAACCACTGCCCGACCTTGTCCAGCTGATCACCCATCCGGAAGTCGGCCAAGTCCCCCAGCGGATTTCCTTCCGGAACACCGCCAAGGGCCCGCTGCGTGCCGCTTTCGGCGTACCTGACGGCACCCCAGGCCTGGCCTCCATCCGAACCGAGATCAACGTCGACAGGGTCGACCGGCGCCGGGAAGAGATCGAGCTGCGCGCCCTGAACAGCTGACCCACTCGGCGCAGCCTGCCCCGTCGCTGGGCGTCCCGACAACCCCAGAAGCTGCTGGTGCTCCTATTTCTCGGTTCTGGCACAGATCTTGGGGAGTCATCGCGGAGCGTTACCTCGATGTTCGATTGCGAGTGGACTGTTCGCGTGAGACCGCGTACGCCTTGCCGCTTGACCGCAGACTTTGACAGCACTGAGTCTCGTCGACGGGACACCCCCGCCCACCCGCGCCAGCGCGGAATGCATGTGTGCCGGGGCCCACTGGGTGAGGGTGGTTCACACGTCAGAACGGGACGCTACGACCAGAAGGCATCGAACGCCCTCTGGTCAGCCCACAGCTCCCAGCCCTCGGTGATCCTTCCGTCGCTGATGTGGAACACGATGACGTAGTCCATGTCGAGCTCCCTACCGTCGCGGGACGCCGTGGCGTGCAGCAGGGCGACGGTGTGCGCGTCATTGGCGAGCACATCGTGGAGTTGCGGGCGGTAAGTGCCGCCGGACAGTCGGAAGTCGAGCTCGAATGCGGCGAAGGTGGCGTCACGGCCCTGGAAGTCGCCCGCGAGCGGGGATTGGCCGGTGATGTGCCACTGCACGTCGGGGTGAAACACCTCCGCCAGAGCGTCCATGTCGCCTGTCGAGAAGGCGTCCATGGCGCGCCTGAACACAGCGATGTTGGGATGTTCGGTCATGGAAGCCTCCTTGAGCCCAGAAGGATGCACGGGAAACAAGTGGGAGGGCAGCGGCCACGCTCGGTCACCATTCCCTGCCCCCCGGTTGGGTGCGGTCATTCGGAGTAGGTTGCGCCATGGATGGCCATGACTCGCAGCAGGTGACCGGCTGACCTGGGGGCCCTTCACGAGGAGCATCCCGATGCTTCTCCCGGCAAGTAGCCCAGTGCCGTCAAGGGTTCTGACACAGATCCTGGGCAGTGGCCGAGGAGGCTACTGAAGCAGGATCATCTTGCGGAGTAGTTCGAATCCGGCTCGACCGTAGAGTTGCCTCTTGATCTTCTTGATGCGGTTGACGGCACCCTCGATGCTGCCGGAGCTCCAGTCGAGAGTGAGCCCGGCTGTCACGGCGTCGAGGTCTCGGAGTAGGTGGAGTGCGAAGCCTGTGAGGCCGGGTAGCTGGCTGGCGTCGACTGCGTCGATCCAGGTGGGGAGTGTGGAGCCGAGGCGGTTGGTGAGTATCTCGCCGAAGTCACGGACGTGGCCAGCCGCCTTGACCAGTTCGGGGCAGCGGGCCAGGACCTCCTTCAGGCCAGCCCGGTCTTCTTCGGTCAGGGTCGTGGGGTAACGGGTGAGCCAGCCGGTCACCTGCCGCACCGTCGGCGGCCGGGGCGGCGCCGCGGAGGGAGCTCCGCGCAAGGTCGCGATGTGTGCGCGAACCATGCCGTAGGTGACCGGAGCATGCTCGGCAACCAGCTCGTCGTGCAGTCGGGTGACGCTGGTGCATCCCTCGCTGAAGCGTCGCTCCAGGTAGGGCTTGTAGGGGTCCAGTCTGCTGGGCCGGGGGCGGTTCTCGCGCAAGGTGTCCTGCCAGCGTGCGGCGTTCGCGTAGCGGAGCACGGTGTTGAGGCCCCAGCCCAGGTGTCGGGCGATCGCCCGGCGCGAGTGGCCTCGGGCGAGCAGCTCGTGGACCAGGGCGTGTGCTGACTTCTTCCGCTCGGCTCGCCGGCCGACGGGCTCCGAGTCGTCTTTCGGCCGACCGGAAGCCAGCCGGATGGCGACCGGCACCATGCCGCTGGGCAAAGGGTTGCGGAGGCAGTCGCGATGGGCGGCGACACAGGTCTCCACGGCCCGGCCGAGGCCCTGCCACAAATGAAACCGGTCAGCGACCTGCAGAGCGCTGGGGGCACCGCGCCGGGCACCCTCGGCGTAGGCGCCGGCTCGGTCCCGGCAAATGATCTCCACTCCCGGGTGGCGGATCAGCCAGGCGGCCAGCGGCCCGGCTTCACGCGTCGGGAGCACATCGACCACGCGATGGTCTTCGACGCTGGTCAAGACGGTGGAGTAGGTCTGGCCGCGACGGATCGCGAAGTCGTCCACGCCGAGCACACGCGGCGTGCTGAACCGCGGATCGGGCAAGGCCATGACCCTGCGTAACAAGGTCATCCGTCCCGCACCGAAGCCCGGCTGGGCCGCCAGCCGAGCGCCGGCCCGCCCGGCCAGAGCGAGCCCCACTCGCTCCAGGGCGTGGTTGAGCCGCGTGGTGAACCGTGCGTGCGGAGCGGTCGGCCGGGAGAACGGCTCGGCGAACGTCCGGCGCAGGCAGTCCGCCGACCCACAGATAAAGCGCCGGACCGTCAGCCGGATCACAAAGCCTTGCTCAGCGAGGGGAAGATCCTTCAGCCTGCGCTGGTAACGGTCGTGGACTCGGTCCGAGAAACAGCCGCAGTCCGGACATGCCGCCCCGGCCGTGCGGCCTCTCGCCAGCACCTCGACTGTGCCGAACGCGGCCGTAACCGCCTCGACATCCACATCGTCGATCCCGTCGAACACCAGAGAGTCCCAAAACGGTGCATCGGTCTGCATGACCAGCACCATCACCGTCCACAACCGACCGCAGCAGCGGCTGACAGGCACCTGAGGGAGCGTCAATTCTGATCGTCGGACGATAGGGCGTACGCGGTCTCACGCGAACAGTCCACTCGCAATCGAACATCGAGGTAACGCTGCGCGATGACTCCCCAAGATCTGTGCCAGAACCCGCTTGTGACCGACGCAGCCAACCCGGTCGTGCCGGGCCGGGATCGGGTGTTGCCGGCGGAGGTGGCGCGGATGGCTCGGGTGGGTCGGGCGGCGGTGGTGTGCCTGCCGGCACGCCGAGCACGGCCGGGCTGTCGGACCTGCGCTTCAGTGGCACCCCGGCGGCGGCATCCGCTGCACGGCCCTACAGCGCAGCCGTGCAGCGGCCGAACGCGCCGGCACTGCGCCGGCCTGGCCGGACCCGCCGGAGGTCCCGACGTACATCTAGCTCGGTGGCCTTGAGATCTCCTAATCACTAGGTCATTGTGAGAGAGCCGTTAGCTGAGCACGTTCGTCGTTCGTCCGTACCCGGCTGAGCACATTGATGAGTACGCCGACACATGCTCTCCCTGGCGCGCGGGTCCAGCCGTCGAACACGCCCGCCGGGCGGTCAGGACGCCACCCGGACCATGGCCGGGAGACGCTGGGCACCGACCCCCGGGGCCCGGCCCGGTCTGGCCGCCTGGCCGCCCCCGGCCTACGGTGACCAGACCGGCGACCGGGACATGACCCGTGCCGACCTGCGGGTCGGGCTGGGCGGGGATGCCGGGTTCCCCGATGTGCAACCCCGGACCAGGTGGCCGCACTCGGCCGCCGCCGGGACCTGCCCTGCCTGCCTTACTCGACCGGCACGTCACTTTCGTCCCGGACCAGGCGGCGCGCCGAACCGGGCGGCGGCCGCAGTGGGCTGGGTCCGATGGGGCTGTGGGGGCGTTCCCCGTATATGCCGGTGCCCGCCTCCACGACGGTGGAGGCGGGGGCCTATCGGCCGATCGCCTTGTGAGGTCGGCGCTTAGCTTCGGAGCCAGATCGTGAGGGCTGCTGCGGTGGCCGTGCCGAGGTAGACGTAGCCGCGCTTGTCATAGCGCGTGGCCACCGCCGGGTGCTGCTTCAGCCGGTTGATCGCCCGCTCGACGGTGTTGCGCTTCTTGTAACGGTCCTCGTCGAAGCCGGGCGGCCGTCCGCCGCGTGAGCCTCCGCGCAGGCGGGCGGCTTGGCTGTCCACCATTTCCGGGGTGGTGTGCCGGATGCCCCGCCGTCGCAGGTACTCGCGACAGGGCCCGCTGCTGTACGCCTTGTCCGCCGCCAGGCTGTCCGGCTTGTTGCGGGGTCTTCCCAGACCGATCCGGCGGATGCGGATCTTCTCCAGCACCGGCTGGAACTGAGTGCAGTCCGCCCGCTGCCCGCCGGTGACGACCAGGGACAGCGGGCGGCAGCGGCCGTCAGCACTCAGGTGGGGCTTGCTGGAGAACCCGCCGCGCGAGCGGCCCGGGCCCTCACCTCCAGCACCACCTCCACCAGGCGGGCGTGAAGGCTCTGCCACGCGGTTTCGCCCTGATGCTCTGGCGGTTCGGCCCCCTTTGAAGCGGGCGCCGGAGGCCGATCGGTGCGGGCGCCGGCCGCATGCTGATGAGCGCGGACAATCGTGGAGTCCACCGAGATGTCCCAGTCGATTTCACCCGCCGCCTCAGCCGCGGCCTGGACCTGCTGGAGCAGACGCTCCCAGGTGCCGTCGGCCGACCACAGCCGGTGTCGTTCGTAGACGGTCTTCCACGGGCCGAACCGTTGTCAGCAGCTGCGCGAGGGTGATGCGGTCGCCGCCCGGTACCCCGGGCACGTCCCGGACCTGTACCCCCGGCCCGTACCCCGGACCCCGTACCCCCGGACCCCGTACCCCCGGGAAAAGACAAAGGCAAGGAGCACTGCCACTCCTCGCCACTCTCAACATATAGCGCACGGGGGGCCTTGCGGCAAGACCCCGTCCATGCTGCACCATCATCCCTCCAAAGCCGCGACCTGCGGAAACACAACGGGGGAGCCAATGTTCGACGTCATCATCGCCGGAGGCGGACCGACCGGCCTCATGCTCGCGGCCGAACTGCGCCTGCACGGCGTGCACGTACTGATCCTGGAGAAGGAGACCGCACCGACCGACCAGTCCCGCGCACAGGGCCTGCACGTCCGCAGCATCGAGGTCATGGCCCAGCGCGGCCTGCTAGACCGCTTCCTCCCGCTCGGCCGGAAGTTCGAGACCGGCGGCTTCTTCGCCGGCATCGGCCGGTCCTGGCCGGCGCGGCTCGACACGGCGCACTCCTACGTCCTCGCCATCCCGCAGGCCACCACCGAGCGCCTGCTGACCGAACACGCCACCGCCCTCGGCGCCGAGATCCGGCGCGGTCGCGAACTGGTCGGCCTGACCCAGGACGAGGACGGCGTGACCGTCGAGCTCGCCGAAGGCACCCGCCTGCGCTCGCGCTACCTCGTCGGCTGCGACGGCGGCCGCAGCACCGTACGCAAGCTGCTCGGCGTCGCCTTCCCCGGCGAACCCGCCACGACCGAGACCCTGCTCGGCGAGGTGGAGGTGGCGGTTCCGCAGGAGACCCTGATGGCCGTCATCGCCGAAGCCCGCAAGACCCAGCTGCGCTTCGGCGCCATGCCCCTGGGCAACGGGGTCTACCGATTCATCGCCCCTGCCGCCGGGCTCGCCGAGGAGCGTGCCGCCGCCCCCACCCTCGACGAGCTCAGGCAGCAGGTACGGGCGGTCGCCGGCACCGACTTCGGCATCCACTCACCGCGCTGGCTCTCCCGCTTCGGCGACGCCACCCGCCTTGCCGAGCGCTACCGCGTCGGCCGGGTCCTCCTCGCGGGCGACGCCGCGCACATCCACCCGCCCACCGGCGGGCAGGGCCTCAACCTCGGCATCCAGGACGCCTTCAACCTCGGCTGGAAGCTGGCCGCCGAGGTGGCCGGCTGGGCACCGGAAGACCTGCTGGACAGCTACCACGCCGAACGCCACCCGGTGGCCGCCGCCGTACTGGACAACACCCGCGCCCAGATGGAGCTGCTGTCCACCTCGCCGGGCGCCCGCGCCGTACGCCGGCTGCTGACGGAACTGATGGATTTCGAGGAGGTGAACCGCCACCTCATCGAGAAGATCACCGCGATCGGCGTCCGCTACGACTTCGGCGCCGGCCACGAACTCCTCGGCCGCCGCCTGCGGGACGTCGGACTGAAGGGGCGACGCCTCTACGACCTCACGCACGCCGGCCGCGGACTCCTCCTCGACCAGACCGGCCGCCTCTCCGTGGACGGCTGGTCGGACCGCGTCGACCACGTCGTCGACGCCGTCGACCCCGGCGAGGAACTGGACGCCCCCGCGGTCCTGCTGCGCCCGGACGGCCATGTGGCGTGGGTGGGCGAGGACCAGCAGGACCTGCGCACCCACCTTGCCAGGTGGTTCGGCAGCCCGGCCGCCTGAGCGCGGAACGGCCGGGAACGGTGCGCACCCATCGCGGAGCGCCCTTCCCGGGAGCCCTTCCGGGTGCCCTTCCCGGAGGGGAGCCTCCCGCTTTCGGGCGGTGCGCTTGAGCCGCGCCCCGCACGGGAATCCCCCTCGCAGGGCGGGACAAAGGGGACCCCGCCTCGAATGGGGGAATGACATGTTCCTGGTGTTGTGGGTGCCGCTCGCGGTGCTCGCCGTCGGATCCGCCTGGCTCGCGGCGCGCGGGACGGGCACGCTCAGCCCCGCGCAGGACGGTTCCGCGAGCTGGTGGGTGTCCGAGCCCGAGCACACGGCCTGCAACGAGTGCGGCGGCCACCGCGGCGAATGCGGCAGCAAGCAGAACTGCTTCAGCGGCTGCTTCAATCCCGGCTCCGACTGACACACCGGCACCCGGCGGGTCAGCGCCCGCCGGGTGCCACCGACCCGGCCCCGCGGCCGGGCCAGGAAGGCCTGTCGACCCGTTCTGCGAACAATCGACGGCCGGCCCGCGCCGCGAATGTTCCGCCTGCGTGGTGACTGCGTTGGTTCCGGCATGACGGCCGACAGGGTGCCCTCCACAATCAGGGCCTTCGGCAGCGTGATGCCGAGGAACTGGACGCCCCCAGGTTGCAGCGTCAAAGCCCGCTACGGCTGACCGTCACCGAGGCGAAAAGGAACGAGCTCAATGAGATGCTCGGCATCTGCAGAGCAATAGTAAAGATATGGCAATATGACTTGAGTTGATCCTCAAGTTGACCTCAGAACGAGAGTGCTACGTGTGGACAAGTCCGGACAGTAGCCCTCCGCTCTAACGGAATAGGACAATCCGATTCCGGATGCGCGCTGTACTTGGTGGGTGCGGCGTGTTCTCATCTCCGGTCTGGGCTGCAAAAGCCCTGGTCATGTACTGCGTGGGGGGATGATGAACACCTCTTGGACCGGCCGCCGCAGACGGCGGAATACCAGATTCCTTTTGTCGATTGCTGTCCTGTCCGGACTGACTACGGTACCCACAGTCACCGGCACGCCCGAGGCCGCTGCGGCGGAACAGTGCGAGTCGAATGTGGCCACGTACGTCCTGGACAAGGCTTCAGGCACGCTCGGGGCACCCCGGACGCTCCGGAAGTTCTACGACGGGAAGCCCAAGTCGGGGAACATCGACGGCGCGCTGACGGAGAGCCGGCACACCGCCATGGTGGGCGGCCACACCTACCTCTTCGGTGGGGGCGAAGGTGTCTTCTACGGCTTCGGCCAGCGGGATGGTGCGCTGAAGTCGTACAACGACAACACCGCTGGGGACCCAGTTCGACCGGGATCACAAACAGCGCATCACGGCCGGATCGAACGGCTCCGGCAGTCATGACATCTGGGGCTGCTGGAGCCGTGTCGGAGCGGGGAACCTTCGTGTCTTCTACTCGTACTAGGGCAGCGGTTGTCCTGGGAGCGGTCCTGGCCGGCATCTCGGCCTGCACCGCGCCCCAAGCGGCAGCACCCCAGGGGTCTGAGATCGCCGGAAATGCCCTCTACAACGGGGCGAACCCCGGTGTGGAATCGGGTACCGAGCAGGCCAAGGTGGGGAAGAAGTATTGGGTGGCCCTGCCTCTGGCTCTCAATACCTCCTCGGAACCCGTGGAACTTACCGGGACCACCGTCCTGGACATGCCCAAGGGCCTGAAGGTCTTGGAGTACGCGGCGTTCAGCGCCGCAGAAACCAAGGGAATTCCGACGCTCTACCCGGAAGACAGCAAAGAGATCAACTTCCGGGAGCTCAAGAACTACGCGACGGGGAAGATTGCACTGGAGCCCAAAGGGGCCGACAATAACATCTTCTTCATGGCGCTCGTGCGAGTGGAGAGCCCTGAGGGTGGAGTCATCGAGAAGTGCAGGCTCCACTACACCCAGGGAAAGAAAAAGTACTTCCAGGACACCCACTGCAGGTACATCATCAGCGGGCGCCCCACCTAGCGGCCGGCTGACCAGGTTCTCCGTAAGGCGGTCGGCAAGTTCCCCCGGAGTGAGCCCGCGGGCCGGCACCGTGTGACGAAGGCGATCCACGCGCGGTGCGGGAGCTACGGCTCGCGCGTCACCGGGCCGTCGACGGCACATGGGTGGCGCACGCGCGGTGGCCCGACGAAGCGGCGCGCGAGCGGCGCGCGAGCGGTGCGCGAGCGGTGCGCGGTGCCCGACCCGGAAGGGGCGGCCCTCATGGGCGCGGCGATCGAGCAACGCTTCGAGGCGACCCGGCTCAGGTTGGTCGACGACCTCCTCGCGGAGCCGTCCACCCCTCCGTCCACCCCTCCGCCCACCCCCTGAGAGGGCGCCGCGGACGTCGGCGTTTCGGCCAGTGCCCACCCTTGGCCCGCCCGTTGCGGGGCAAGGGTGGGTGTATCCCGCAGGCTCCGGGATCCCCGTCGATCCGCGTCGTGCCGGTCTTCGGAGACGGTCCGAAACACATGTGTTCGATATGGGGGGCGGGTCGTTGAGCCTGGCGACCCAGCCGGACGACCGTCTCAGGGGGACCGCGTTGACCTCGTTCGATACCCGGAAGCAGCCACAAGCGCAGGCCCGGCCTCAACCGGATTCGCGGCCGCAGCCGCAGCCGCAGCCAGACGCACAGGCACAGCCGCGCCACGCGCCCCCGCCCGCCCCGGCGGAGATCACGTACAGCGGGCAGTGCTCCGTCAATCCCCTCGCGCAGGTCTCCTTCCGCCGGATGTGCGCGCAGATCCCCGCCGTACTCGCCCGCATCGCCCGGCTGTCGTGGCGCATCGACCACCGCGCCGTCCTCCTGCTCCTCGGCTGCCAGCTGATGACGGGCGTCTCCGCAGCCGTCGTACTGGCCGCGACGGCCCGGGCGATGGGACCGGTCCTCGGCCCGGGCCTCGTCGGGCAGCGCCTGGACACCGCCATGCCGGCGATCCTCGTCCTCGCGGCGGCGGCCGCCCTCGCCCGCGGCGCCGACGCGGTGGCCGCGTACGCCGAACGCCGGATCACCCCGAAGCTGACCACCCGGACCGACAGCGCCCTGGTGGAAGCGGTCTGCCGCATGGAGGCGGCCGCGTACGCCGCCGACGGCTTCTCCGACCGTCACGAAGCGGCGGAGATGGGCGTGATGCGCACCCACGTCATGGTCACCGACGCCCAGCGTTTCCTGTCCGCCCTCATCCGCATGGTCACCGCCGGCGGCGCCCTGTCCGTCCTGAACCCCCTCCTGCTCCCGCTGCTCCTCCTGGCCGTCCTCCCCGCCGGAGTCGGCGCCGTCCTCACCGCCCGTGTCGACTACGAGATCCACTACGCGAACATCGCCGACCGCAACGTCCGCGGCATGATGCGCTGGTGGGCGACGACCCCGAAGTACCAGGACGAGGTCCGCGCCAACTCCATGACCGACTACATCGCGTTCTGGTACCGGTCCCTGTCCGACCGCTGCGACCGCCGTACCCTCGCCGCCGCCCCGCGCACCCTGCGGATCGCGCTGCTCGCCTCCCTCGCCGGCGGCGTCTTCCTGGTCGCCACCTGGGGCGCACTGGCCTGGCTCGCGGTGACGGACCGCATCGGGATGGCCGTCGCCGCCACCGCCGTCGTGGCCGTCCAGACCACCCTCGCCGCCCTCTCCCAGGTCGTCATGAACGCCGCCGCCGTCTTCCACACGAGCATCTACCTCGGCGACATGCAGGACTTCCTCGACGAGGCATCGGCACACGCGCCCCAGCGGGGCGACCACGCCGTCGACGGGCCGATCGAGGAGATCAGGCTCGAAGAGGCCGTGTACCGGTACCCCGGCAAGGAGGAACCCGCCGTCAACGGTGTCTCCCTGACCCTGCGCCGGGGCCGGATCCTCGCGATCGTCGGCACCAACGGCTCCGGAAAGTCGACCCTGACCCGCCTGCTTACCGGCATCTACCTGCCCGACAAGGGCCGGGTGACCTGGAACGGCACGGACCTCGCCCGCACCGACCCCCAATCGGCGTGGCGCCGGACCGGGCTGGTCCCGCAGATCTTCGCCCAGTGGCCGCTGCGCGTCCGCGAGAACGTCACCCTCGGCCAGCCCCGTACGCACGACGACGGCGCCGTATGGGACGCCGTGGACGCGGTCGGCATGCGCGAAGCCGTCGAGGACCTGCCCGCGGGCCTCGACACCCTCCTCGCCCGCGAGGTGTTCGGCGGGGCGGAGCTCTCCGGCGGCCAGTGGCAGCGGCTCGCCTGCAGCCGCGCCCTCTATCGGCAGCCGTCCCTCCTGATCCTGGACGAGCCGACCTCGCAGATGGACCCCCGGGGCGAACACGGAATCTTCGAGCAGATCAAGGCGATCGCCGCCGACCGCATCACCGTGGTCGTCACCCACCAGCTGGAGAACACCCGGGTCGCCGACCACATCGTGGTCCTGGAGCACGGCCGCATCACCGAACAGGGCTCCTACGACGACCTGGTCCACGCCGGCGGCACCTTCGCCGAACTGCTGGCCCTCTCCCACGACCGCTGACCACCGCGTCCGCCGCCTCCCCGCCGCCGTCATCGACGAACGGTGACAACCGTGGCCGCCGCCGCGCCCGCAGGCTCACGGCGGCGGCCCCCCGCGAACGAAGCCCTGCCCGACCCGCGCGCCGTAGGGCAGCATGACCCGGTGAGCATTCATGTCCTCTCCGACTGGGGCGGTTTCCCGGACTCCCTGCCCGCCGCGGACGCCGCCGCGCCGCGACAGGTCTTGCCCGCGGCGGCCATCAGGGACGCCGACCCGGCCGCAACCCCGCCGGAGCTGCGCACCGTCTCGGGCGACACGGTCTTCGTGTCTTCCCAGGACACCGCCGAGCTGGAACGGTTCTGCACCGCACACCACATACCGGTACGCCGCCGTCCCGACATCTGGGGCGACCTGCTCGAACCGTTCCTCGACACCTGGTTCGACCGCCCGCACCAGGCGGAGACCCTGGACCGACTGGCCCGCAACGGGGTCGGGCACGCGGAAGCGGTCCGGATCCGGGAGCGGGTCGGCCCCCTCATGGCCGCCTACAACGAGGTGCACGGGGATTGGTGCCATCTCGGCCTCGCCGACCTCCTCGACGCGGCCGCCTCCGGTCTCGTACCCGCCGAACTGCGCATCCGGCCGCAGGACTGGGCGGCCTTCCGCGCCTGGGCCATGGAGATCGCCGACCGGCCCGGTCCAGGAGACGCGGCACATGTTGCGCGGTAGGACGCGACTCGCTCCGGGGGTGCGGTGGCGGGCGTGTCACGGGCCGGAAGTCTCACGCCGAGGCCGAGTCGAGGACGCGGCCGGAGGAGAGGTGGGGGCGGGAGGCGAGGCAGGGGACGGCTGCGATTCGCCCACGGTGAAGCGCAGTTCCGGGCGTTCCCAGGTCACTTTCGGCGGTGACGGCGGAACCGTCCCCACCGGCTCGGCACCCAGACGCCGGTAGAACCGTTCCGCAGGCGGGTGCGATACGACGCGCACGTGGGTCAGGCCCGCCCTTCCGGCCTCCTCGACCATGTGCTCCACGAGGAGCCGTCCGACACCCGTCCCCTGTGCCTCGTCCGACACGAACGCCAGGTCCAGCTCGGCCGGTTCGAGTACCAGGGCGTAGAAGCCCAGGAGCCGGCCGGTCGCGTCGACGGCCGCGTGGACCCGGTGCGTGCCGATGTAGTCGGCCGTGACCCGGTAGCCGTCGATGATCGCGGCGTACTGCCCCCGGTAGGCGGCGGACTTCCGTACCAGCGCGGTGAGAGCCTCGGCGTCCTGCCCGGTCGCACGCCTGATGGTGATGGACGACATGGGTCGGAGTATAGGGGTCAATCCGCCAACAGCCCATTACTTATCGGCCCGTTGCCCGGCAGCGCACTACGCCACGTCCGGCCCCGGTACCGTGGCCGGGAGACGTTTTGGAGGAGCCATGAGCGCCGACCGGCCCGAGTACTCGCCCGTCCCGCCGCCCGCACCCGGACCGACGGCCGCCGCGGAACTGCTCGTCCGGATCCGGCAGGACCGCCGGGGCGGCCAGTGGGCTCCCGCCTTCGAGGCGGACTGGTCGCGGGCCCTGGAGAACTCCCGGCACAGCTACAGCCTCAGCCCCCTCCACGAGGTCGTCCGGTCCTGGCAGGCCCGTATGGCCGCCGCGCCGGCCGTCGACGCCTTCATCGCCTCCGGGATGGACGACTCCGACGGCGTCAACCTCGACGACGTACTCGGGGCGCGCCCGTGAACACCTGGCCGGCCCGGCTCTCCCCGCAGGCCGCGAAAGTGGTCGCCGCGCTGCCCGAGCACGCGTCCGGGATGGTCCGCGACGTCCTCGACATCGCCTCCCGCGACCCGTGGTCCTTCCCGGCCTTCGACAGTCGCGATCCGGAAGGCGAAGACGTGCGCTCCGCCTCCGTCGGCCGCCTCACGGCCGTCTACTTCATCAACCGCCCCACCGGCCGCCTCTACGTCATCGACATCGTCTGGCTCGGCTGACCCGGCGGGGCCGGGTGCCGGGTGCCGGTCGGCGCGGACCAGGTGAAGCGCATGGCTATCGTCTTGGCATGACCGTGCCCGCGCAGCGTCCGCTGCTGTTCCTCGACGTCGACGGCCCCCTGATCCCTTTCGGCGCCGAGGCAGGGCAGTATCCGACGTATCCGGCCTGTGCGACGGGGCTTGAGCAGCCGGCCGATGCCAACCCGCTCCTGGCCAGGATCGATCCGGAGCACGGGCTCCGCCTGACAGGGCTGGCGTGTGAGATCGTCTGGGCGACGACCTGGTTGACCGAGGCGAACGAGTGCGTCGCACCCCGCATCGGTCTGCCGCTGCTTCCCGTAGTGACGTGGCCGGAGCCGTCCGACATCGACGACCAGGACCAACGCGCCGGACTGCACTGGAAGACCCGTGGCCTGGTCGAGTGGGCGGCGGGCCGTCCGTTCATCTGGGTCGACGACGAGATGACGGACACCGACCGGGCCTGGGTCGCCGTACGCCATCCCGGGCACGCCCTGCTCCACCGGGTCGATCCGCGCCTCGGACTCACCGACGGCGACTACGCCGCCCTCGGCGCGTGGCTGCGGCAGCGGCGCCGAGGGCCGAGTGCCGGGAGCGGCGCGTGCTCTCGTCCCGGCGCGGAACCTGCGCGAGCATGACCGCATGCCCGTGTGGATCCGTGTGTACGACGACGACCAGGACCTGTGGCGGTACTTCGAAGGGGACGAGGAGGGCTGGGTGACGCGGCAGGTGGACCTGCGGGGTGGTGACGGCACTCCGGTGACCGCCGCGTCCTCGGAGGAGGCGCTGCGGTTCGAGGAACGTTCCGACTTCGCCGCGATGGGTCGCTACCGGCAGCGGTACGGTTCCGTCGCCGAAGGCAGGCTCATGTCCGGAGTGGGGGAGGGGGAGGAGGCGGGAGCCGGCGCGATCTCGTCGGAGGAGTTCGAACGGGTGTGGCTGGACGCCCGACGGGCTCTCGGCTCGCGCCCTGACGGCGGGGCGTGAGGGCCGCCCCCTCGTCGGCGTCACCACCGCGCCTCCCTTCGTACGCCGCGTGACACCCGACACCCGTGCGCGTACGCATCGGATCCCGTGTAGCGAGACGAGACGGATCGTCTTGACTCTCCGTTGGATGTGGTGCATGGTTGGCCACATCGACGAGACGGAGCGTCTCGCAATCGCCGAGGGGGGAACCTCATATGCGCACCGCCGCAGCCACCACCGCACGACCCCGCACCTGGTTCATCACCGGCGCCAGCCGCGGCCTCGGCCGGGCGTACGCCGAAGCCGCGCTCGCGAACGGCGACCGTGTCGCCGCCGTCGCCCGGACCACCGCGGCCCTCGACGAACTCGCCGTGGCACACCCCGGGCAGGTGCTGCCGCTGACCGCGGACATCACAGACCGCGCTGCCGCCTTCGCCGCCGTCGCCACGGCCGCCGAACACTTCGGGACGCTCGACATCGTCGTCAACAACGCCGGGACGCTGTCCGCGGGCATGGTCGAGGAGTTCACTGAGGCCGAGGCCCGCGCCCAGATGGAGATCAACTTCTTCGGTGCGCTCTGGATCAGCCAGGCGGTCATGCCCGTGCTGCGCGGGCAGGGCGGGGGCCATGTCGTCCAGATCTCCAGCATCGGCGGGCTGGGCGGCTTCCCGACCACGGGCCTCTACAGCGCGAGCAAGTTCGCGCTCGAAGGCATGAGCGAGGCCCTCGCGATGGAAGGCGCCGCGTTCGGGATCAAGGTCACCATCGTGCAGCCGGGCGGCTACTGGACGGACCTCTACACCTCCATGCGGGCGACGACCCCGGTCGAGGAGTACGCCCCCCTGCGTGCCGAACTCGAAAAGCAGTGGGCCGAAGGCTCGGTCGACAGCGAACCGCGTCTGGCGGCCGAGGCGCTCCTCAAGCTCGTCGACGCCGAGGAGCCGCCGCTCCGCCTCCTGCTCGGGAGCATGGTCTACGACGTCGCGTTCGACATCGCCAAGCGGCGCATGGCGACATGGGCGGCCTGGGAGGAGACCAGCCGCGCGGCGGAGAAGGCGGTTACGGCTCCGGCTCCGTGAGCCGCCGTCGGTCCGGTGGCACCGTACGGCCGGTCCCGGGGCGGCGGGGCGGCCTGGCCGGATCTGTTCCGCGAAATACCCAACCGCCCCTACGTGCTGGTAACTTCCGCGAGTCGATCTTGGTTTACCCGCAGTTCACCTGCACGAAGGAAACACCGTGATACGTCCGCGCCACGCGGCGGTTCCAGCGCTCGCCCTCGCCCTCGCCCTGCTGCCGGCCTCCGCCGCGCTCGCCGTTCCCGCCGCTTCCGCCACCGGCCCGTCACCCGCCACCGGCCCCTCACCCGTCACCGGCCCCTCACCCGCCACCGGCCGCCCGTCGTCCGGCGCAGCGTCCTCCTCCGGCGCCACACCGCACCTGGACGCGGTCGAGGAGGCCCTGCGCCAGGTGTCCCCCGGCCTCGAAGGCAGCGTGTGGGAACGCACCGCGGGCAACCGGCTCGACGCGTCGGCACCCGGCGGCGCCGACTGGCTGCTGCAGACGCCCGGCTGCTGGGGCGACGCCACCTGCGCCGACCGCCCCGGCACCCGTCGGCTGCTGGAGAAGACGACCGAGAACATCTCCCGGGCCCGGCGCAGCGTCGACATCTCCACCCTCGCGCCCTTCCCCGACGGCGCCTTCCAGGACGCGATCGTGGCGGGCCTGAAGCGTTCCGCCGCTTCCGGCAACCGGCTCGACGTACGCATCCTGGTCGGCGCCGCGCCGCTCTACCACTCGACGGTCATCCCCTCCCGGTACCGCGACGAGCTGGTGGCCAAGCTCGGGCCCGCCGCACGGAACATCACCCTCAACGTCGCTTCCATGACCACGTCGAAGACGGCGTTCTCCTGGAACCACTCCAAGCTGCTGGTCGTCGACGGCACCTCCGTGATCACCGGCGGCATCAACAGCTGGAAGGGCGACTACCTGGACACCGCCCACCCCGTGGCGGACGTGGACCTCGCCCTGACCGGCCCGGCCGCCGGCTCCGCGAGCGCCTATCTGGACACCCTGTGGGACTGGACCTGCCGCAACAAGTCCAACTGGGCGAGCGTCTGGTTCGCCGCCTCGAACGGCGCCGGCTGCATGCCGACCCTGCCGCGCGACACGGTCCCGGCGAGCAGCGGGCAGAGCGGCCAAGGCAAGGCTGAAGGCCCGGCTCAAGGCCCGGCGCAAGGCCCGGCTGAAGGGGTCCCGGTCGTGGCCGTCGGCGGTCTCGGCGTCGGCATCAAGGACCGCGACCCGTCCTCCCGTTTCGCGCCCGCCCTCCCCACCGCACCGGACACCAAGTGCGTGGTGGGCCTGCACGACAACACCAACGCG
The DNA here is from genome assembly GCF_056436025.1 of Streptomyces sp. NPDC043853. Classification (NCBI taxonomy): domain Bacteria; kingdom Bacillati; phylum Actinomycetota; class Actinomycetes; order Kitasatosporales; family Streptomycetaceae; genus Streptomyces; species Streptomyces sp. NPDC043853. The sequence goes on along the minus strand of NZ_JBWKDJ010000007.1, from coordinate 148,738 downwards.
GACCGCGACTACGACACCGTCAACCCGGAGGAGAGCGCCCTGCGCTCCCTCATCGCCTCCGCCGGCCGCCACATCGAGATCTCGCAGCAGGACGTGAACGCGACCTGCCCGCCCCTGCCGCGCTACGACATCCGCCTCTACGACACCCTCGCCGCCAAGCTCGCCGACGGGGTCAAGGTCCGCATCGTCGTCAGCGACCCGGCCAACCGCGGCGCGGTGGGCAGCGGCGGCTACTCGCAGATCAAGTCCCTCAACGAGATCAGCGATGTCCTCCGCGGCCGGCTGACCGCACTCACCGGGGACACGAACAAGGCCCGCACGGCGATGTGCTCGAACCTCCAGTTGGCCACGTTCCGCAGCTCCGACAGCCCGACCTGGGCCGACGGACACCCGTACGCCCAGCACCACAAGCTGGTCTCCGTCGACGGCTCCGCCTTCTACATCGGTTCCAAGAACCTCTACCCGTCCTGGCTCCAGGACTTCGGCTACGTCGTGGAGAGCCCGGCGGCCGCCGGGCAACTGGACGACAGCCTGCTGGCCCCCCAGTGGCGCTACTCGCGGGCCACCGCCACGTACGACCACGAGCGGGGCATCTGCCAGGGCTGACCGGGGACTGACCGGTGGGAGTCCCAGGGCGTCGGTCAGCCCGCGGACGGCGGCTGCTGCTCGACGACACTCGTACCGCTGCCGTCCTGGGATTCCCACGACCACGTCTCCGCCATGCGGAGGCGCCCGTCGGGGAGTTCGGTCACGAGCGAGGTGCAGCGCCCGGACGCGGTGGTGCCGTCGACGCGCAGCTGGACGTAGCGGAAGTCCACCGCGTCGCCCGCCCGGCTGCCGACCAGGTACCCCCTGACCACGTCCCCGCCGGAGTACTCGGCCCAGACGCGGCCGTCCTCCTCGCGGTACTCGAACCGGGTCTCCCGGCCGACCTGGCCGGGAGCCTGGTCGGCCACCGGGACGAAGACGAGGCCGTCGAGCGAGCCTGCCATGGGGGTCTCCTGAGGCGTGATGTGCTGCTGCGCACGGTGATGTCCGAGCAGCGATCCTATGCCTGCCCCCATGCCGGGCATGTCGTCGGCGGTGACGCCGGCGCCGCCGATGGTCTCGCCTCGTTCGCGGGCAGACTCGTGGCCTTCGAGCCGTGTCCGGGCGGAGTCACGTCCGGTCACCGACCGGTCTTCACGCTCGGGCGGTGGGTGAAGGCGCTCCGGTAGGCAGCCGGGGTCATGCCGATCTGGCGGCTCAGGTGCTGGCGGAGCGACTCGCCGGAGCCGAGACCGCTGCGGCCGGCCACGTGGTCGACGGTCAGATCGGTGGTCTCCAGCAGCTCGCGGGCCCGCAGCAGCCGCTGCTGGAGCAGCCATTGGAACGGGGTCACACCGGTTTCGGCGGTGAAGCGGCGGGTCAGGGTCCGCACACTGACCTTGGCCTGACCGGCAAGGTCGTGCAGGGAGATCGGCTGGTCCAGATGTTGCAGTGCCCAGATGCGAGCCGCGTCCAACGGGGAGTCGGTCCTGGCCGGCAGCGGGGTCTGCACGAACTGCGCTTGCCCGCCGTGGCGCACCGGGGTGACGACGGCGGCGCGGGCCGCCGCGTTGGCCGCGGCCGCGCCGTAGTCGGAGCCGATCAGGTGCAGACACAGGTCGATCCCGGCGGCCGAGCCCGCGCCGGTGACGATGCGCCCGTCCTCGGCGAACAGCCGGTCGGCATCCACCCGCACCGCAGGGAAGGCGCGCTGCAGTTCCTCGGCCAGAGCCCAGTGGGTGGTGGCAACACGGCCGTCGAGGAGCCCGGCCTGGGCGAGGACGAAGGCGCCGCTGCAGATCGAGGCAATGCGCTTGCCCGCGGCGGCGGCCCCCCGCAGGGCGTCCAGCACGGCCGGCTCGGCGTCGTGTCGGCGGGCAGTCGAGGGAACGATCACCGTGTCCGCCGCCGCGACCACCTCAAGGCCGTGCCGGATCACCACCTCGATACCACCCGAGGCGGCGACCGCACCGGGCACGGCGGTACACACCGTCACCTCATAGCCTGGGCGTCCACCGGGTTCGGCGGAGCCGAGCAGCGCCGACGGCATGGACAGGTCGAAGGGCTTGACCGCAGGGACGGCCAGGACGGCGACACGGTGCATGGCCAGATCCTTGGATCTCGTGGCGTTCGGGCCACTGACCCTACCCTGCGGCCGCACGGCAGAGTCGAGCGAGCGGTCGGGCCCCCGCACACCACGTTTCCCGTCCGGGGAAGCGTTCCATCGTGAGGGAAAACGGAGTCAACGTCATGACAGCTGAATCGGTCGTCATCGGGGCAGGCGCGACCGGGGTCGCGACCGCCGGGCAACTGGCCGACAGCGGCCGGCGGGTCCGCCTCCTCACCCGCAGTGGCACTGGCCCTGACCATCCCGGCATCGAACGGATCGCCCTGGACGCGGGCCGGACCGACGAGCTGGCCGAGGCACTGGCCGGAGCGACCACGGTCTTCAACGCCGCCATGACCGCCTACCAGACCTGGCCGGAGACCATGCCGCCGTTGTTCGCTTCGATCCTGGCAGCGACCGAGCGGGCCGGGGCCGACTACGTGATGCTCGGCAACCACTACGGCTATCAGCAGACCACCGGGCCGGTCACCGAGCGCACCCCGATGGCCCCGCACACCCGAAAGGGCCGGGTGAGGGCCGAACTGTGGCGGCAGGCCGAGGTGGCCCACGACGAAGGGCGGCTGCGGGTCACCGAAGTGCGAGCCGGCCAGTACCTGGGCCCTGGCGCGGTCTCAGCGTTCACGCTGCTGGTCGCGCCCCGCGTCCGCGAAGGTGAACTGGCCCTCGTCCATGGCAACCCCGATGCGGCGCATTCGTTTTCGTACACCAAGGACGTCGCGGCGGCGCTGGTGGCGGTCAGCGGCGACGAGCGGGCCTGGGGACGCGCCTGGCACGCCCCGGTCATCACCACGACCCTGCGCCAGGCCGCAACCGCCCTCGCCGAACTCCACGGAGCGCCCGAACCGCGGTTGGAGCCGCTCACCGAACGGGATATGACGCTGCTGTCCTTCACCGATTCACTGTGGCGGGAGTTCGCCGAGATGAGCTACATGTCCGATCGTCCGTTCCTCGTGGACGACAGCGATATCCGCGACACCTTCGGACTCAGGCCCTCAACGCTGCGCGAAGCGCTGGCGGCCTGATGCCGCGGTGGTCGGGCCGGGGCTCGCGGCCCGACCACGTGCCGGGCCTCCCGGCCCGACCACGCCCGGACTCACGTGGTACCCGCATCCTGTGTCGCGAGATCTCGTTGGCCGGGCATGAAGAAGATCATCACAGCTGCCCTCCTCACGACGTTCGCGGCCTTCGCCGTCGGCACCGCCGGCCCCGCCGCTGCGGACGAATACCACCGCGATGCGCACAACGCACCGGTGGTGGCGCTGCTCAACACCGGCCAGATCGACGACCCTCTGGAGGACGTGCTGGAGCACACGCTGAACTTCGGCGGAGGCCACGGCGAGGACTGATCCTGTCCCCGAGTCCGGGCGTCCGCCCGAGCCCGGAAGGTTCCCCGGTGCCGCGCGGTGCGCGGTTGACCGGCGGGACCGTCATCTGCCGTGCAGGAAGAAGCGGGCCGGGACGAGGACCTCGTGGCCCGTCGGGAAGCGGACGCGCACTCCGGACTCCGTCCACGTGGTGGACTCGATGCCCTTGGAGCCCAAGAAGGTGTCGACGTCCAGCCAGTGTCCGTAGGAGGCCCCGGGGTACCTGCCGATCACCATCCTGTACGAGTGCCGCCCCGACAGGGTGTGCTCGTGTACGAGGCTCAGGTGGTGCGGTGACCCGTCGTCGTAGACCACGGACGCGGGAGCACTGCTCCGGTACGTCACCTCGGTGCGCGGCCACCACAGGACCGTCATCAGTACGGCGGTCAGTACGGCGCCCGCCACGACGCCCGCCGCGACGCCCAGAAGTACCCTGCTGATTCCGGCGGTCCGGCGGGAGCGGCCTGCGGCCTGGCGCTGTTCGGCCTGGTGCTGTTCGGCCTGGCGCTGTTCGGCCTGGTGCTGTTCGACCAGGTGCTGTGCGGGTCGGTCATGGGTGGGCCGGCCGGAAGTCGGCCGGTCGGGGGTGGGGGCGCCGATGGTGCTCCTCCAGGGTGATGGGTCCGGGTCCGGGGTGGTCTCCGCCGCTGTGTCCCACGCGGTGCCGGAGGCGGCGGCTCGGGGAAGAGGACGCGGAACCGGGCCGATCGGTTGTGCGCGGGGCCGTCTTCGACGCACTCCTGCCGGACGGCCGCGGGGCCCGGCGGAAAGCGCCGGGCCCCGCGGCTCGACCGGTCCGTTCCGGACCGGTGGTGCCGGAGGGTCAGGAACCGCCGGCGCGGACGGATCCGGTGCTGGTGCCGTCGGCGGTGCCCAGGAAACAGGTGACCGCGCGGTCGCCGAGGAGCCAGCTGCCGGACTGCGGGTAGTAGTAGAAGACCTCCAGGTTCCCCGGCAGCTTCGAAGCCTTGCCCGTGTAGTCGGTCAGTGCGGTTCCGCTGCACTTCTTCTCGGCGGTCGCGACGACCTCGTTCTCGCCGGGGAACGTGCCGTCCTCCAGGTTGAACACGGCGTACGCCTCACCCTCGTGGGGCTGGTCGCACGGCACGGTCCGCACCGAGAAGCGGGCCTGGGTGCTGTCCCCCTCCTGGATGTCGCCCAGGTCGTTCTCGGTGTTGAAGCAGTCGCCCTTGCGGATGTCCTTCACCGCGCTGGAGCCCGGCGTGGTGACCTGGCCACTGGTGTCGCGCCGCGACGGCGGACCGTCGTCCAGCGCGCCGGACAGCCCCAGGACCAGCAGGACCGCGTAGAACGCCAGGGTCAGGCCGTGGATGACGACCGCCGCGATGGCCAGCCCCTTGCCCTGCTCGCCGCGCTTGCGGATCTGGGAGAGGCCGATGAGGCCGAGGACCAGCGGCACGGGCGGGATGGCGCAGACGAGCGACATCACGAACGCCGCGACGGCCAGCCCGTTGGTCCCCTGCGGCGGCGGGTAGAAGCCCTGCGGTCCGCCGTACGGTGCCGGCTGCCCGGGCATTGCGGGCTTTCCCGCCTGACCGGGCTGCCCGTACGGCCCCGACTGCCCGTACGGCCCCGCCTGTCCGTACGGCCCCGCCTGTCCGTACGGCCCCGACTGCGGGTACGGCTGCGGGTTCTGGGGGGACGACGGTGGCTGCGGGGGTATCGACATGCGCGTGGTGCTCCTCGCGAGAGGGTGGGACAAAGAGCCGGCATCCGGGCGGTGGAACCGCCGGGTGGGGGACAACCGGGCGGATGATGTTCTGACCAGCCGCGCCCCAGTATCCCCCGACCGGGTCGGCCGGTCGTTCCTGTGGTGCGGGTTGCGCATCGTCAGGCACCGCGCCCGGACGACGGAGTAGGCGCTCGGCGAAGTCGGTGGCCGGCCGTCCGGAGGCGATCCGGGCGGTTGCCGCGGCAGCCGAGACGTAAGGCTTCGCGAGGCTCTGGTGCGGCGAGCGCGTGGCGCTCGTGGACGCGCCGGCCTCCCGCAGTCCCTGATTCCGCGGACGGCCGGATCGCCGTACCCGCGGACGCGGACTGGCTGGACCCACTGCTCACCCTCGCCTTCGCGGCCGCGGTCACCAGCCGGACCGAACCGACGTGGATGCGCCAGGAGGCGTGAGCGCCGGCGGGCGTCTGGCGGCGGGCGTCTGGCGTCTGGCGTCCGGCGTCCGGCGTGTGGCTCCGGCGAACGGTCGTCGTGTGTCCGGCGGCCGGCGGGCCACGCGTGTGCCCGGCCTCCTCAGGCTTCTGACCTGCATCTTCACGGCGTTCCCCATGGCTTTCTCCATAGCGTGACGCCATTGGCGTCACGGATGGCGCCAAGTCCGCCGCCAAATATGGCTCGCGATGGCGCCATCTGTGTGCCATGATGGCATCACGAACGGCGCACCACCCTCGGCGGCCACGCGGCCAATAGGGGTCCACGTGCCACGGAGTGAGCCATCAAGGGGGTTGGATCATGGAGTCAGCACAGGGCCAGAGCCAGGAGCAGGCGGCACCGGGCGCGTTCACCGCCTTCGCCCGCTTCGTGCTCTGCGGCGGCGGAGTGGGGCTCGCCTCCAGCTTCGCCGTGGCTGCCCTGGCCTCCTGGATTCCCTGGGTCCTGGCCAACGCCCTGGTCACCGTGGTCTCCACGCTCCTGGCCACCGAGCTGCACGCACGCTTCACCTTCGGTGCCGGCGGGCGTGCCACGTGGCGCCAGCACGCGCAGTCGGCCGGTTCCGCGGCGGCCGCGTACGCCGTGACCTGCGTGGCGATGTTCGTCCTTCAGCAGCTGGTGGCGACGCCCGGTCAGGTGCTGGAACAGGTCGTGTACCTGTCGGCCTCCGCACTCGCCGGTGTCGCACGCTTCGCGGTCCTGCGCCTCGTCGTCTTCGCCCGGACCCGCAAGCAGGCCGCGCCCACCGCCCGTGGCCCCCGCCCGGTGCCCACGACGCTGGCGCTCACCTCGGCCCCGGCCGCCCCCGCCGCCCTCTGCCGGGCCGCCTGACCGCCGCACCGCCTGACCTCCGCACCTCCGAACCGCCCGACCTCCGCACCTTTCCGCACCGCCCGAACCGCCGAAACCGCCCGACCGCGTGACCGTCGGGCGGTTTCGGCGCGCTCAGCCCGTGAAGTCGGTACGCAGATGGGCCGGGCGGTGGCGAGAATGTCAGAAAGCCGCGGTAGGTCGTCGCGTCGGCTGGTCCCGCCAGCACATCACCACCCTCGCCGGCGCCTACCAAGCAGGCGAACTGGACCAGGAGGAGAGGACCGAAGCGGCATGAGCACCGAGGTCTCGGCGGTTCCCCTCCGCGCCTTCACCGAGGCATGGGCCGTTGAGGTGGCGATAGCGGGACGAGGTCGGAAACCCGAAGGCCGTCCGTGATGAAGTGAGCTCCGTCGCCGACCAGATCGTCGAACTCGCCAACCTGGGCATCGACCCTTCCGAACCGGGTGATCCCACCCCGGGTACGGCTCGCCGTCACACGCTCCCGTCCGGCGGATGGTTCGAGACCCAGGCGCTCCCCCGGATGCGTCCCCGCCTCCTCGCAATCGTCCTGGTGGTGCCGCCGCCGCACCTGCTCTGATCGGCCGACCGGGCCTCCACGAGATCGCGCTGCGCGACTTCGGGCTGCTCCTCGCCCTCCTCGGCGAGGACGTACGCCGGCGGCGCGTCCTCAGCCGGTCGCCGCGGTGAAGAAGGCGGTGAGTACGGGCGCGAGGGCGTGCGGGTCGACTCCGTGGTCCTGGCCGGGGAGGGTGTGGAGGGTGTAGTTGTCCCCATGGGAGGCGAGTTCCTTCGCCGCGTTGGCCATGTACGTCTCGCCCGCTCCGCCATGGCCGACGAGCACCGGAACGTCCACGGACGCCCACCGGTCGGTGGGCAGCGGCCGGCCGCGCATGAAGCCGGCCATGAGCCGGCCGTCGTAGGGCAGGGTCCGGGCGGCGGCTTCCCATGCGGCCCAGGCGGGGGTGTGCCGCATCCGGTCGATCGCTTCCGGCGGCATGACCAGGCCCTCGCTCAGGAAGAAGGTGAGGGCGCCGGTGACGTCTCCGCGCGCTACGAGCGCCTCGACGCGCTCGACGTAGTCGGCCGGCAGGGGCGGCCGGGTCCGGTCGACGACGAACGGCGGCTCGTACAGGGCGAGGGCGCGGACCGCACTGCCCCGGGCCACGGCCTCCAGGGCCAGAACCGCTCCGGAGGACATCCCGAAGAGCAGCACGGGCCCGCCCACCCGCTCGATCAGCGCGTCCAGGTCGTCGATCTCGCGCTGCACGTCGTAGTGCGGGTGGTCACCGCTGTCGCCGCGCCCCCTGCGGTCGTAGGAGTAGACGCTGAAGTCCCGTGCCAGCAGCGAGGCGAGGGGCGCGTGCCGGAACCGGGTCATCAGCGTCCCGCCGACGAGAACCACCGCCGGCCCCGTCTCCCCGTGCCGCTCGCAGGCGATGGACGTACCGTCGGACGAGACCACCGTGAACATGCCGCTTCCCCCTGCCGTCCGTTGCCCTGGGAGCGGTGAACCAGCACCGGGACCGCGTTCGGTCCGCGTTCGGTCCGCGTTCGGTCCGTCTTCGGACCGCGCCGTGCGCCCCGCGCCTCGGGCACCACTCCATGGGCAGGGTACGTCCGGTGGCGCCGCAATGATCTTGTGCGGACGGACGAGATCGCGGGGCCCCGCCTGGCCGAACCGCCACGCGACTCCCGCAGACCAGGCCCTGGCGCGGGCCGGCCCCCCGCCGGTCGGGTGTCCGCGAACCCGTGCGTCGTCCGGTGGCAGGGGTTCCGGGGGCGGCCGAGATGGCGGGACCGGGCGATCCACTCGGCGCCGGGTCCTGCTGGGGGCGCGACGGCGGCTCGATGCCCGCGCGGTGCCGGTCCAGAGAGGGGCGTACGCGCAGAGCTCGGCCACTTGGCACATTTCCTGCGATCAGTGGCATCAGTGCCACTCGTACGCGGTCGACCGTCCCGGAAGGATGGGGGCCATGACAGACGCACCGCTCGGACGCAGCGCCAAGTACCTGATCCTGACCACCGGTTACACCCTCTCCACCGGCCCCGGAGTGGCCGCCACCGTCTCCTACGTCTCCGACGGCGACCGGCACGTGATCGTCGACCCGGGCATGGTGGCGAGCCGGGACCGGATCCTGGGCCCGCTCGCCGGGCTGGGGCTCGGGCCGGACGACATCACCGACGTGGTGCTGAGCCACCACCACCCCGACAACACCATGAACGTGGGCCTGTTCGGGCGGGCCAGGGTGCACGACCACAAGGCGATCTACGAGGCCGACCAGTGGACCGACCGGGACGCCGAGGGGCACGAGCTCGCGCCGTCGCTGCGGTTGATCCGCACTCCGGGCCACAGCCCCGAGGACATCACGCTGCTGGCGGGCACGGACGCCGGAGTGGTGGCGTTCGTCGGCGACCTGTGGTGGCGTCCGGACGGTCCGGCGGAGGATCCGGTGGCCCCGGACCGGGACGGACTGCGGAACTCCCGGCTCCGGGTACTGGCCGCCGCGGACCTGATCGTGCCCGGCCACGGTCCCGCGTTCAAGGCCGACGACACCGCTCCGCGCTGACGGTGCGGTAGACACTGTCTATCCATTCTGGTAGACAGTGTCTATGGATAGTGAGGGCTCCCTGCGGGAGCGGCTGGTCGACGTCGGAGTGGAGCTCGTCCTGACCGAGGGCTCCGCATCGCTCGGGCTCCGCGAGATCGCCCGCAGGGCGGGGGTGTCGCACGGCGCGCCGCGCCGGTACTTCCCCACCCACCACGCCCTGTTGTCGGCGATCGCCCGGCGCGGCTTCGAGGACCTCGCGGCCCTGGTCGGGGCGGTCATCACCGAACCGGCCTCGCCACGGGACCAGTTGCGGGGCATCGCGCGGGTCTACGTCAGCTACGCGCTGGAGCGGCGCGGCATGTTCGAGCTGATGTTCCGGCACGACCTGCTCGACAGCGACCGGCACGCCTCGGGCGAGCGGCAGCTGCGCGAATCGACGGTCCCGCTGTTCGAAGGCATGGTCGCCCTCGTCGCCCGCTGCAGGGCCGAGCGCGATGCCACGCAGGGGCCCGACGGGCCGGATGCGCCGGACGGGCCGGATGCGCCGCACCCGGCCGTGACGGCCGCCGCCCTGTGGGCGAACCTGCACGGCACCGCCCAGCTGTGGGCCTGGGGCAGTCTGCAACTCGTCCTCGACTCCGTGGAGCCGGCCGGAGCGCCGTACGGAACCCCGCTCGACCCGCTCGACCGGATCATCGCGGCCGTGCTGGACGCACACCTGGGCCCGGCGACCGCGTGACCACCTGACCACACACCCGGAAGCCGGCGCCTTGCCCGCTGCCTCAGGCAGCCCGAAACCCGGGATCCGGGCACAGCCGATCGCCACCGGCCAACCGGCCACCAGCGACCGGCCACCAGCCACCGGCCACTCACGCAAGGACCCGATACGCCATGCCCGAGCCGACCCCCCTCGGCACCCGCCGGCTGCTGGCCCTGGACAAGCAGCACGTGTGGCACCCGTACAGCCCCATGCCGGGCCACGCCGATCCCCTGGTCGTCACCTCGGCCGCCGGGGTCCGGCTCCGGCTCGCCGAACCGATCGACGGGAACGACGAGCTGATCGACGGCATGTCCTCCTGGTGGTCGGCGATCCACGGGTACAACCACCCGGTGCTCAACGCCGCGGCGCACGCCCAGGTGGAACGGATGAGCCACGTGATGTTCGGCGGGCTCACCCACGAGCCCGCGGTCCGACTGGCCGCCCGGCTGGTGGAGATCACCCCGGAGCCCCTCCAGCACGTCTTCTTCTCGGACTCCGGCTCGGTCTCCGTCGAGGTCGCGATCAAGATGTGCCTCCAGTACTGGCGTGCCGCCGGCCGCCCCGCCAAGCGACGGCTGCTCACCTGGCGCGGCGGCTACCACGGGGACACCTGGCAGCCGATGTCGGTGTGCGACCCGGAGGGCGGCATGCACGCCCTGTGGTCCGGCGCCCTGCCCCGGCAGGTCTTCGCCGAGGCACCCCCCACCGGCTTCGACGCCGGACCGGACCCGGCGTACGCGACCCACCTACGGGACCTGATCGCCCGGCACGCCGACGAGCTGGCCGCCGTGATCGTCGAGCCGGTGGTGCAGAACGCCGGCGGTATGCGCTTCCACTCCCCGGCCCACCTGAGGACGCTGCGGGAGGCCTGCGACGAACACGGAGTCCTGCTGGTCTTCGACGAGATCGCCACGGGATTCGGGCGCACGGGCGAGCTGTTCGCGGCGGAACACGCCGGTGTCTCGCCCGACGTGATGTGCGTCGGCAAGGCCCTCACCGGCGGATACCTCACCATGGCGGCGACCCTGTGCACCACGCGGATCGCGGAGGGGATCACCCGCGGGGAGGTCCCCGTGCTCGCCCACGGACCGACCTTCATGGCCAACCCCCTCGCCGCGGCGGTGGCGAACGCCTCGCTCGAACTCCTCCTCACCCAGGACTGGCAGCGCGAGGTCAAGCGCATCGAGACCGGCCTGCGCGACGGACTGGCCCCGGCGGCCGATCTGCCCGGCGTACGGGACGTCCGGGTCCTCGGCGCCATCGGCGTGGTCCAGCTGGACCACCGTCTCGACGCGGCCGCCATGACGGCCGCCACCCGGGCGGCCGCCCGCCAGGGCGTGTGGCTGCGCCCCTTCGGGGACCTGCTGTACACGATGCCGCCGTACGTGACCACGGACGCGGACCTGGCCCGGATCTGCGCGGCAGTGCGCTCCGCCGCGACGGCGTCCGGCTGAACGGGGGTTGGAACTGCTGGCTGGTGTGTCTGTGTGAGCGTGTTCTGGCGTGTACGAGTGAGCGCCTCCTCCACGGTGGCGAGGCGACGCCCGGCAGGAACGGGCGTACTCGTATCGAATGGGTGACCTTTGTGGTGCGGTGGTCGGTGGCCGTTGGGTGGGGGGACGGGTTCTTCGATACCGGGGTGGGTGGCGGGGTGGTGGATGTGCTGCGGGAGTTGTCGGCGCCGTTCGTCGCGCTCGGCCCTGCGGGTGTGGCGGTTCGGACCCGGCTGAAGGGCCTGAGGCCGTGGGACGAGGAGGTGCTGGCCCTGGTGGGCGCGCACCTGGGTTCGCTCGCTTCGAAGGATCTCGCGGTCCGTTGCCGTGACGGTCTGGAGCACTCCGCTGATACGTGGGCGGTCCGGAAGCGGGAGCTGACGGCGGTGTCGTCGTCGCGGTGGGCGGGCAGTATCACGAAGGCGTCGCATGATCAGTGGGCGCTGGCCCGGCGTGGCCAGATGGCGCACGTCCAGGGCCTGGAAGCCGGTGTCCGGACCATCCGGCACCGTCTCTCCCAGCCGCTGGGGGAGAAGGGCAGCAAGCGGGCTCCGGGGGGTTACCGCAGTCGGCAGGAGTGGCACGCGAAATCGCGGCGCCTGCACGTGCTGGAGGACCGGCTGGCTGCCGCGGAGGCCGACCGGGAAGCGGGCCGGGTGCGTGTGGTGCGGGGCGGCAAGCGCCTGCTGGGCACCCGCCACAGCCTGGAACCGGCACGGCTGACCGAGACGGCGTGGCGGCAGCGGTGGGAGGCGGCGCGCTGGTTCCTCCAGGCCGACGGGGAGTCCGGCAAGAGGTTCGGCAACGAGACGATCCGGGTCACCCCCGACGGCGAAGTCTCGGTCAAGCTCCCCGCTCCGCTCGCCCATCTGGCCAACAGTGGGCACGGCCGGTACGTCCTGGCCTGCCGCATCACGCTCCCGCACCGGGGCACCGAGTGGGCCGACCGGGTGGAAGCCAGCCGGTCCGTGGCCTACCGCATCCACCACGACACCACTCGCGGCCGCTGGTACCTGACCGCCTCCTGGCAGTACCCGCCCACCCCGGCCACTGAACGCATCCGGCCAGTTCTGCTCGCGCCTGTCGCCCGAGACCTACGGCCGCCTCGAGCGGCTCGGCGTGGCGTTCGGGTACGGTCCGCACGTGGTCGACGCGGTCAAGCACCTCGTGGGCTGACAGGTACAGGCTGCTGGGGGTGTCAGCATCGATCAAGAGGCGGCCACCTCCCCAAGGTGCTTCACCCGGTCCCCTCGCCACGTCCAGCGAGGGGACCGGCCCCGATCCACCGACAGCAGGACGCAAGCGGTGGGCGACGGGACGCGGTCGCCGAAGATGCAAGGTAGGTCTGCACGACTTGTCGGGTGATCATGCTGCTGCCGACCGGTGCGGCGCCGAGCACGTCCACCGGCGATCGCCGAAGGTGAGGGGCCGATGGGGCCATTGGGACCGTTGCAGGTGTTGGGCCGTTAGGGCCCTTGCGGCCGATGCGACGCCGGGACCGTTGGCGCCCGTGACTTCCCCGTACCGTCCCGCCCGCACGGAGGACCCATGCAGTTCACGCGCCGGACCGTCGTACAGGCCGGAGGCTGTGCCGCGGCCGCGCTGGCGGTCGGGAAGTCCGCCGCGGTGGCCGCCCCGGCCCCTGCCGGCACCCCGGCCGTCGCGCCGGCCGCCCAGGCTGCGGGGCACGCCGGCTCCGACACCGCGGAGCCGCCGCTGCCCTTGCGGACGGACCCCACCACCCAGGGCGACATCCTCGCCGGGTTCCGCAAGGACCACGTGTCCGTGTTCTTCATCCGCTTCCGTGGGGTCACACGGGCTCGCCGCTGGCTCGGCGAACTGCTCCCCGACCTGTCCACCACGGACCAGGTCGCCCATTTCAACACGCAGTTCAGCCGCGCCCGACGGCTGCGGGACGGGGCCGACCCCACCACCATGTCCGCGCTCTGGACGGGCATCAGCCTCACCCACGCGGGGCTGGGCCATCTCGCCCAGCAGGACCCGTTCCCGGCCGTCCCGCCCGGAGGTACCGCGGAAGCCTTCCGCGACGGCCCCGGAGCCCGGGCCGAACAGCTCGGCGACACGGGTTCCAGCGCCCCCGGCTCCTGGCTGTTCGGCACCTCCGCGGACAGCGTCCACGCCGTCCTCACCCTCGCCTGCGACCAACCCGGGCCGCTTGGGGAAGCCGCCGACCGCCACCGGGACTCCCTGCGCCACGCGCGTGCCGTGGTGGTGTTCCGGCAGGACGCGGCGACACTGCCCGGGGCCCTGCGCGGCCACGAGCACTTCGGGTTCCTCGACGCCATCAGCCAGCCCGGCGTACGGGGCTTCCACGCCCCGGACGCGACGGGGACGGAGGTACAGGGCAGACCCGGAACCCGGCTCGTGCCCGCCGGTGAGTTCATCGTCGGCCAGGAACGGGCGGGGCAGCGGCCCGCCGGGCTGCCCGTCTGGGCCACCGGAGGATCGTTCCAGGTGGTACGGCGCCTGGCCCAGGACGTCCCTGGATGGTGGGAGCAGGCCGACGAACTCCTCGAGCGGCTCAAGAAGTCCGGTGCGGCCCCCGCCGACGCCGATGCCACCTGGCTCGCCGCCCGCTTCGTCGGCCGCTGGCCCGGGGGAGCCGCGGTCGCCACCTGCCCGGCGGCCGAGAAGATCCCCGCACCCGGCTCGGACCCCGGCAACGCCTTCGACTTCCACGAGGACCTCCAGGGCTGGACCACCCCCTTCTTCGCGCACATCCGGAAGACCTACCCGCGCGCCGGTCTGACCACCGCCCCCGGACGCCCGCCCCTGCCCGCCTCGACGCACGACTCCCGGCGCATCATCCGGCGCGGCATCCCCTTCGGCCCGCCGCACCGCGAGGGCGCCGAACCCGCCGACCGCGGACTGCTGTTCGTCAGCTACCAGGCCGACATCGTCGACCAGTTCGAGTTCGTCGCCCGCAGGTGGAGCAACAACACCGACTTCCCGCCCGGCAGACACCCGCAGCCGGGCGCGGACACGGTCATCGGGCCCGGCTCCCCCGTCGCCTTCGAGTCCGCCTCTCCCGACGGGAGCCGGGCCACCACCCTCGACTTCCGGCGGTTCGTCCGCACCCAGGGCGCCGTGTACGCCTTCACCCCCTCGATCCCCACCCTCCGGGCCCTGTCCGAGGGCACCCTCGACAACTCCATCGAGGTCCATCCGGGCACCGTGCTGCGCCCCGGCGACAGCCTGGACGCCGGCGCCGTACGCCTGCTCCTCCAGGCCGACGGCGACCTGGTGCTGCAGGCCGAGGGCGGCGGCACCGTGTGGAGCGCCGGGACCGCGGGAAGCGGCGCCGACGCACGGTTCGCGGCGAACGGCGAACTCACCGTCCGTGACGCCGCCGCCCGTACGGTCTGGTCCTCCCGGACCGACGGAGCGGCGGGCGCCCGCCTCCTCGTCCGGCCCTCGGGCGACGCCGTCATCCTCAGGGACGGCCGACCCGTCTGGCGCGCCGGCGCCGAGGACCCGTCCTGACCGTGTGACGTCAGGGGCTTGGCCGATCGGGTCCCGCGGCCTACTCTCGGGAGGCATTATTCAACTTGTTGCAAAAACAGGGGGTAGTCGTGCACCCGTTCCGCACCGCCGTCGAGAACCGGGACGCCGCCGCGATCGAGGAACTCCTCGCCGACGAGGTCGTCTTCACCAGCCCGGTCGCCTTCAAGCCGTACACCGGGAAGCCCGTCACCGCGGCGATCCTGCGCGCGGTGATGCGGGTCTTCCAGGACTTCCGGTACGTCCGCGAGATCGGGAACCCCGACGGCCGCGACCACGCCCTCGTCTTCACCGCCACCGTGGGCGGCAAACAGATCCAGGGCTGCGACTTCCTCCACTTCGACGACCGGGGGAAGATCGACGAGTTCACCGTCATGGTCCGCCCCCTCAGCGCCGCCCACGCACTGGCCGAGGCCATGGGCGCCCAGTTCGAACGGATCACCCGGGAGGCCGCCGCGCCCCCGGCGGTGTGACGGGCTCAGGGGCGGAACCGCAGCGGGTGGTCCGCCGGGACCTCCACGACGGCGATGCGTACATCGTCCGGGTCCGCGATCCACATCTCGATCAGCCCCCACGGCTCCCGCTGCGGCGGCCGCAGCACCTCGGCGCCCCGCTCCAGGAGCTCCCGGTGGGCGGCCTCCACGTCCTCCACCTGGAGCCACAGCCGCAGCCCGGGCGCGGGCGGAGCCTCGGCGCGGCCCGACACCTCCAGGAAGCCGCCGCCGAGGAAGTAGACCGTGCCGCGCTCGGGGCCCGTACCGAACTCGCGGTGGACGGCGAGGCCGAGGGTGCCGCCGTAGAAGGCGCGGGAGCGCTCGGGGTCGGTGGGGCGCAACAGGATCCTGCTGCCCAGTACGTGAACCATGGCCCCACTCTGCCCCAGTCCGGCAACGGCGGCCCCCGCCGCTGCTACATGGGGTCCATGGTGGCGCTCTCCGGGCCGTGGGTCTCCTGGAGCTTCTGCCGGATGTGCAGGGCCTTGTCGATCAGCCGCTGCCGCTCGGCGGGGTCCGTGGACCGCTGTGCCGCCAGCTCGAGTTCCTCGGCCTTCTCGCGCATCTGTCGGACCTGCTCGCTGGGCCCGCTGTCGCCGCTCATGGGGACTCCTCCGGTGGGGGCGGGAGCTGCGTCTCCTCTCCACTCAAGCACTCCCGGCAGCCCGGCCGCCGGACCTCCGCCGTGGCGGCCGCCATCTTCACCGAGGAGGACCCCGTCCGACCGTCCGGAATCCGGCCCCGGACCGCATTGCGGCCCCGCCCGTACGGGCGGGGCCGCAATGCGGTCCGGTGCGGTCGTACGCGTACGGGAGATCAGCCCGCGGTGCCCTCCAGGGCGCCGTCCGGTATCCAGGAGCCGTGGATACCGGCGGTGACCCGGCGGGGCAGCTGGACGGTCGCGACGCGGTCGAGGCCGGAGGCGTCGAGGACCAGCAGCTGCGAGGCGTCCTGCTTGAGGTCGGAGACGACGGTCAGCAGGTAGCCGTCGTCCTCGCCCGAGGACCCGGCCGCGGGGACGAACACCGCCTCGCTCGGCAGGCGGGCGTCACCGACCTGGTGGATGCGGCGGGCGCCGGTGGTGCGGTCGTACTTGACGATGCCGTAGCCGCCGAAGCCCTTCCCGTCGGGGAAGGAGATCGCGTACTGGTAGCGGTTCTCGGCGCCGAGGTAGTCCTCGTTGAGGGTCGGGAACTCCACCGCCAGGTCGTCGATGATCTGCTCCTCGACGGCCCCGGAGGCCAAGTCGACCACCCAGCGGCGGGTGTGGGAGCGGGAGGCGGGCTCACTGTTTCAGCAGCCGCCGCCCCGCCGCCCGCGCCTCGTCCGCCGGGCACCGCACCAGCGACGACTTCCCGATACCACCGGGCCCGTACAGGTGGAACGCGAACGGCGCCTGCGCGTCCCCCGCCAACGCCGCGGCGAATCAGGCGACTTCGTCCTCCCGGCCGATGAACGCCCGCTCCCGCGCCCTGCTCAGCCTCTCGCCCACGGACACCATGTCGGCTCGCCGCCCAGACCTCAGTGCCGGGCACCCATGCCCGATCACCCTGCTTGACCCCGAACCGGCCGCACCGGTTCCGCCCCAGGACGTGGACGGGGGTCAGCAGCGCGGCCCGGGCGTTGCCGTCTTCGAAGGGGGAAGAAGGCCACGTCGAGGTAGGCGCGCGCCGCCCGGGCCGCGAGCGGCGATCCCGGCTCGGCGGCCTCGCTCACGCAGGCCGTGAACTCCGTCCTGGTGCGCGGGGTCAGGGCGTAGCGCTCCGGCCGGCCTTGGCGTAGGAATCACCCGTACGGAACCCCGGGCTCCCGGCCGTGCCGAGCACCTCGTGCTGCAGGCCGGCAGCACGAAGTCCAGCGGCGTCCGGCGCAGCATCGGCCCGGGCCGGTGCGTGGGCCCGCAGCAGGCGCCCGGCACGGGGAGAACACGACCCGGACACCGGCGGGTGGTTTGGCCGCCGTGACTCACGGCACCCAACTATTACAACTATGATAGTTTGGGTGTAGGGTGGCGAGTATGGAAACGAGGACATACACGACGATCGACCTGCGCAAGCAGATGGGCGAGATCCTCGACCGGACCCGGATCGCGGGGGAGCCGGCCGCGATCACCCGCAAGGGCAAGACCCTCGCGTACCTGGTGCCCGCCGAGTGGTTCGAGCACTACCGGCAGCTGGCGGAACAGGCGTCGGGTGATGCCGCCGGCCAGGACGCGGCCTGACAGGACCGGGCCGGATATCAGGAGCTCTTGACACCATGACTGCGCAGCCCGTGCACTTCGACGGTCCCGGCGGAGACAAGCCGCTCCCGCCGATGCCCGAACGCACCCCCCAGGCGTTGCGCCTGGCCATCCAGGAACACGCCCCGCACCTCCTGCCCGACTTCGAGGCCCACTGGCGGCGTGCTATCGGGGATGCTTTCAACCTCACCCCCGTTCCGGCGTTCATGCGCCTGTGGTGGACCCAGTACGCCATCGCCCGTGATCCGGGTCTCGAAGCGCGTCTGAACGACCTCCAAGCCCGCGCCGCGGAGTCGGAGGACCCGCAGGAGTCGGCCAGGCTTCTGGCCGAGTACAGCCGTCTGCGGCGTGCGGCGGGCGTGGTGGAGCCCGGCCAGTGACCGACGATCCACCCCGCCCGCCCTGGCAGATGGACTGGACGACAGAGGCTCGCCAGGAATTCGACGGGATGCCGGCCGACGGCAGGCAACTCGTTCTGGCGGCCCGCGCCGAACTGATCACCGCAGAGGACCCCTACTACCGGGGAATCGACACCGACACGTGCCTGCCCCACTGGCTCACCGTGCGTCCGCTGGCCTCCACCAACCCCGGCGGTCCGCACATCGCCGACCTCGCGGGCGGTCGTGGGTGGCTCATTTACACCTTCATCCGCCGTCACGCCGAACCCCAGATCACGGTGACCGACGCCTTCTGGGCTTGAGCGTTCCGGTGCGAAGGCCGACTGTACTGACACCGGACGAGTGGTGACCATCGGTGCCGTCGGCGGGTTGAGCAGGCATGCGAAAGACGATCTACATGCTGGCAGCGGCGGCCCTGCTGCTTTCCGCGACGCCCGCGCACGCCGACGCGAGGGTCAGGGACGGGAAGGTCGGCCTGTCCGTCCGGGGCAAGGGACTGAGGGTGGACCAGGCCGGCGGCTACATGGACGGCCACGGGACCGGCGTCCGCGCCCGCCTGATCACCTACACCCCCAACGGCTACCGGTCGGCGCTGACGGGCTGGAAGGACGCCACCCCGATCTCGGCCGCCATGACGAAGTTCTCCGACGTGAACTGGAAGTTCAAGGGCGGCAGGAAGTTCCCCCACGGCACGCGGCTGTGCGTCGAGTTCAACACCGTGTCGGGGGAGCCGTGCGCGGTGATCCGCCGGTGAGGTGACGGCCGGCGATGAGATCCGATGAGATCCGATGAGATCCGATGAGATCCGATGACGCGCCCCGCCGAAGGTGTGCGCCGTTGGGGTGAGGAACAAACGATCCCTCATCGGCAGGGGGTTCTGCCCGCCGACGGGCGACGGGAGCATGCCGCTGACCGGAACCGCCTGGCACTGCCCGAGACCGCCCGGCCGCGCTGTCGGCGCGCGCCGTGCCGTGGGCGCTGCCGCGCATCCCCCACCCGAAGGAAGTGGTTCACCGTGGCCCTGACGACTGCGACGATCGCCGCCGAGCTGGAAGCGGCGAGCAAAGTCGGCGACCCGAAGGCCGACGAGCTCGTGTCGGACCTGATCGACAGCAAGGAGATCGACGGGGTCAACGCCCTGTTCCGGACCATCGGCACCCTCAAGCCCGGGATGGACATGTCCGGGCTTCCCGTTCGGCTCGCCGAATTCCTCAAGGAGGCCGCCACCCCGCCGCCGGACTGGTCGGAGGCGGACGTCAAGGCCGCGGAGAGCTTCTTCGCACACCACCACGGCGAGGTGTCCATGCTCCAGGGCACCGTGGGCCTGATCGGCACCTACCTCTCCCCGACCGGTGCCCACACCCTTCGCTCCACCGGCCGGCTCGGGGGCGTCGAAGGCCCCGGCCGACGCCTGTCCCAGTCCTCGCGCCTGTTCATCGACATGGGCAACAAGAACGCCATGCGCGACGGCACGCTCGCGGCCAACGTCACCAAGGTCCGCCTCGTCCACGCCTCGGTCCGCCAACTGCACAAGAAGAGCGGCGAGTGGGACTACGGGAAGTGGGGCGAGCCGGTCTCCCAGAAGTACACCACCGGCGCCGCCTGCGTGTTCTCCACCCAGATCCTGCAGGCCATGGACCGCCTCGGCATCGACGTCTCCAAGGACGACGCCAAGGGCTTCATGTGTGCCTGGCACTACGTCAACCACTACCTCGGCACCCCCGCCAAGTGGCTGCTGCCCAAGGACCCCGACATCGTCCAGGCCCTGTGGAACCAGGAACGCGACAAGGAGTGGAAGAAGACCGAGGACGGGGTCTTCATGACCAAGCAGGCCGTCGACTTCTACCGGAAGTTCTACGTCGGCCCCACCCACGACGCGTTCATCGCGATGGTCCGCCACGCCCTCTCCGACAAGTACGCCGACATGGCCGGCCTGCCCAAGGGCGTCCTCGACGTCGCGGCCAAGCCCCTCGCGGCCGGTCATGACGCGATCAGCGGCATCGGCGGCGGCCTGCTGGGCGGCGGAGCGAAGAAGGCCACCGGGGTGAACCCGTACAAGGAGATCGTCGGCGTCGCCTCCAAGGGCTTCAACGAGATCCAGAAGTTCGCCCTGACCCACGACCAGGACGACCAGCCCCAGATGCACCAGGAACTCCACGACAACCGCTGATCGCGACAGCCGCTGCTCACCGAGCACGAGGTCCGCCGTCCATCCGGCGCGCCTGACGGTTCGACAGGGTACCGGTACTTTCTGTTTCCCGTTCCCGTCCGTTCCCGTCCGTTCCGGACCGGAACGGACGGGAACGGACGGGAACGGAACGGGGCGGGTTGGACCGCTGGTCGCGTTGCCCCGGTCGCGACATCGCCGTGCGCCGTCTCGCGGCCCTTCGCCGCTACCCGTCCCTACGGCCCCGCAGGGCCGACGTCCCCGGTACGCGCGGCGGCCGCCGTCTCCAGCAGGAGCCAGCCGTCGGTCTCCGCTGCCCGCCGCTCCTCCGGCCGCCACCCGCCGGCCACCGCCGCGTCGAGCAGGGCCCGGACGGCGCCCGGTTCGTGCAGGTTCAGGGAGGCGCCCCGGACGTACCCCACGTCCCCGGAGCCCAGGGGAGCTCCGCCCGGTACGAACCGGTCCGGGCCCTGGGTGAAGACGATGCGCAGCGGCCCGCCGGTGCCGGCCGGCTGCGGGTACAGGGTGAGGGTCTCGCGGCAGGACCGGCCGCTGTCCGTCACGCTGTGGCTGTGCCGGAGCGTCCACAGGTACGCGCGACCGTCGGCGACCAGGCGGCGGGGTTTCTTCGGATCGCGGGGCACGGGGGCACGCTACTTCGCCACCGCCCGGCCCGGCCAACCAATAAGCGCTTGCCCGCCCGTCAGGGAGATGTGTGCAATGACGGCATGATCACCCGGTGGCGTCGGTGGCGTCGGTGGCGTCGGTGGCGTCGGTCGAGTCCGTCGCGTCCGCCGCGCCGAGACGTGACGTGACGAACGCCAACCGCCGGACCGGCCGGCGCGCGGGTCCGGGTGGGACCGCGACCGCATCGCCCCAGGGAGACGCCATCCGATGAACACCTCACCATCGCCGTCCGGAACGGAGCGGACCGACGGGTCGGCCGTCCGCCTGGGCGCTCTGGTCCCGCTGACGCAACCCGGCTGGGTCGAGGCGGGCCGGCACCTGCTCGCCGGGCTCGACCTGGCCGTTCGCGAGGTCAACGACGCCGGCGGGATCGGCGGGCGACCGCTCGAACTGGTGGTCCGGGACACCGCCGCCGACCCGGAGCGGGCGGCGGCGGCCGTGGACGAACTGGCCGGCCTGGGCGTGGCCGCGGTGGTGGGGGAGTACCACAGCGTCGTCGCCCGCTCCGCCGCCGCCCGGGCCGACGCCCTCGGCCTCCCCTTCCTCTGCTCGTCGGCGGTCCTCGACGCGCTCACCGACCAGCCGACGGAATGGGTCGCGCGCCTCGCCCCGGCGCAGTCCCGCGGCTGGCGGATCTACGCGGACTTCCTCCTCGGCGCGGGCCACGGCCGTATCGCCGTGGCGACCCAGCCGAGCGTCTACTGGGCCTCCGGGACCCGTGTCCTGCGGGAGCACCTCGCTCCCCGCGGCGGCACCGTCGTCGAACTCGACACGACCGCGCTCACCCCCGGGGCCCTCTGCGACGCCCTCGCGGACCAGGGCGCGACGGCACTGCTCCTCCTGGTCGGCCATCCGCAGCCGGCGGTGCCGATCGTCAAGGCCGTACGCGGCGACCGGCGGCTGGCGAAGATCCTGATCGGCGCTCCGGCCGGGCAGCCGGAGTTCGCCGGATGGGCCGAGTCACTCGGCGGGGACGGCGCCGGGATCCCGTTCCTGCGCTACCTGCCCGAGCGCCGCGGCCCACTGGGCGAACGCGTCGGGAAGGAGCTCCGACAGCGGCTGGGCGAGGCGCCGTCCTTCGTCGCCTACGAGGGCTGGGACACCGTCTCCGTCCTCGCCGAAGTGCTGCGTACTCACGGCACGGACCGGGCGGCCATCGCCGGGGCCTGGCCCCGGGTGGCGGTCGAGGGCACCCGCGGGCCGATCAGCTTCTCCCGCGCACCGGGCATCGGCGTCTGGCAATGGACGTGGCCGCCCGTCCAGGTCGTCGACCGGGATCCGGCGGAACCCGATCGCTTCCGGATCCTCCACACCGGCTGAGCCTGTTCTTCGTCTTCTGGCGCTCCTGAAGTGGTGCGGGCAGGCCGGTGAACCGGGTTCCCTCCCGCCGATCAGGGGGAGGGCGGCTCGCGGTGCCGACGCCTAGCTCTCCGCGGAGGCGGAGGCGGAGGCGGAGGCGGAGGTGGGGGCGGTGGCGGTGGTGGTGGCGGACGCGGTGGCGGTGCTGGTGCCGGTGGCGGTGGCGGTGGCCATCCGCCCCGTCACCGCGGTCAGCCACACCAGCCCGAGGCCCGCGCCGATCGTGAAGGCCAGGACGGAGGCGGCGGAGGCCGTGAACCCGGCGAGGACGGCCACCGGCACGACCCGCGAAGCCACCGCCCAGCCGCGGTGGCCGCGGGCGGCGAGCGGCCGGGCCAGGACGACGAACGCGCCGCACAACGCCAGATAGCCGACCATCCCGGAGACCATGTGGACGGCGCCGTGCCCGCTCATCGCGGCGGCATCGGTGGCATCGGTGGCGCCGGCCGGGAAACCCGCCCCCGCGTCGGCCGGGAACGCCGCGGCAGCCCAGAACGAGACGGCGAACACCCCCACCAGGACCGGCCCCCAGGTGCCACCCGCGCCACCACGCAGCATCCGGCGCAGTCCGACCGCGCCGACGGCCAACAAGGCTCCGGCGAGCAGGAAGTTGACCGTCTGGACCCAGCCCGCCGCGCCGAGGGCGAGCTGACTCAATGCGTTCCGGGTGAAGTCGAACCCGTCGCGCGCCAAGCCCTGGACGACCCCGGCGCCGAGGAACAGCGGCCCCGCCACCATCCCGCCGGCCAGGGCCCGCCGTGCCGCGGTACGCGACCCCCGCGCGGCGGGAACGACGTGCTGGGGTGCGCTGAGCGTGTGAGTCATGACCGGGCCTTCCTCGCGTCGACGGTGTCCCTCATATGACCGGCGCCACGGGCCGGACTCACCGCCCCACGGCCTGTGACCTGGATCACATCTGCCCCTGTCACAATCGCCTCCGCCCATCCGTCAGTGCTGTGAAGACACCGACCGGACAGCCACCAAGCACAAGGACAAGGACACGGCCATGACGCACACGAAGCCCTCGATCTCCCGGATGCCGAACCCGGCGGAGTTCGTGCCCGAGCTGAACGACATCAGCGCCGCCCTCTTCAAGGCGACCGGCAACCGCTCGGTGCCGCGCACCACCATGAACCTCGTCCACCTGCGCGCCGGACAGATCGTCGGCAACACCTACCTGACCGTCCTGAACACCGGTTTCCTGCGCAAGGCCGGCGAGTCCGAGGAGCGCATCACCGCCGTCGCCTCCTGGCAGGACGCCCCGTACTTCACCGACGCCGAACGCGCCGCCCTCGCCCTGGTGGAGGCCACCTTCCAGCCCGCCCCGCCCGGCAAGGAGCGCGTCTCGGACGAGCTGTACGCCGAGGCGGCCAAGCACTACGACGAGAAGGCGATGGCCACCCTCACCATCGCGATCGGCCAGATCGGCTTCTTCATCGCCCTGGCCGTGATCGGCAAGCCGCAGCCCGTCAGTTCCCTCGCGGACGAGCAGTGGGACTGAGGGGCCGCGTCAGGAAACCGGACCAGGACACCGGACCCGGTGAAGGGCGATGGTGGAGCCGTCCTCCTCGACCTCGAGGACGTCCCCGCCCTTCACCGTGGCCGTGAAGTCGTACAGGTTGCCGTCGAAACGGATCGTGTCACCGCTCACCCGGTACGTGCCCTCGTTGACGCCGATCTTGAACGCGGGACAGTGCTCCTCGTTGCACACCACGTCGTTCAGCCGCGAGAAGGTGCCGTCCGCGCCCAGCGTCAGGTCCTCCACGTACCAGGTGATGCCCGGCCGGGTCGTGTCCACCTCCTGCGCCCACGATCCGACCACGCGGGATTCCCCGCTCGCCCGCGGTGCGTCCAGGACTGCCCGCGGTGCGTCCAGGACTGCCCGCGGTGCGTCCAGGGCCGCCCGCGCGGCACCCGGCTGTGCCCCGGCGGCGCCGCCGGCGCCCACGGCCACCAGCAGCGGGACGGCCACGGCCACCAGGCCGAACCCCAGTCGCGTACGCAGCATCGTTCTCACCACCACACCATCCCCCACCTCACCCCCCGCACGGCGCTCCCCCACGGAGCTCCACGCCCCACATCACCTCATCGACGCACCCGGGGCGCCGGAGCGGTGACCGGGGGCCCGGCCGTTCCGGTCAGGGAGCCGGGAGCCGGGTGCCGCACCGGGCGCAGTAGCGGGTGTCGCGTTCGGTGGCCGGGCGTCCGCACGCGTCGCACACCAGGCTCAGCAGACAGGCCGGCTCGCCGGCGTCCGAACCGGGCTCCGGGGTGATGTTCAGGGGCGGGCGGCGGCGGTGTGCGGTGGTGTAGGCCATCCCTTCGGCCCCCGCCCGGACGGACCGTGTGGTGCCGGCGGGCAGCCAGGCCACGGATCCGGGCGCGAGCGCCACGGTGCGGTCCGGCGTACGGATCTCACCCGAGCCCGCGACCACGACGAGCAGCACTCCCAGGACCGTCTCGGTGTGCTCGCCGATGACGGCCCCCGCACCCAGCCGAACCAGGTTCGCGTCCAGGTCGCGGCCCCGGTCGCCCAGCGCCCACACGACACGGATCCCGCCGTCGCCGACCGACCCGGCGGGCGGCGGCGCGAGGAACACCGGCGTACCCGGAAGGGGCGTACCCGGAACAGACGTACCCATACCCACTCCACGGCCGGACGGGGACCACGGTTCGAGAGCAGTTTCCCACCACCCACGCCCCCCGAGTCCCCTTCGGCGCCCGAGTCCCCCCGAGTCCCCTGAGTCCCCGCGTCGCCCGCGTCCCACTCCGCCGGAGCGGGATGGGCCGGAGGCGTGACACGGGGCGGTCGTCGCCCGGCACCGTCACCGTCGGCTCGTATCGTGGGCTGCCGGGCGCGGAAGACGAGGGACGTGAGCGTGAGCGAACCGGCTATCGACTACCGGGCGGTGTTCCACGCACTGCCGGGGATGGTGGCACTGCTGACGCCTGATCTGGTCTACGCAGACGCGAACGAGGACTTCCTGAGCAACTCCGGCCACCCGCGCGAGGACCTGGTCGGCCGCTACCTGTTCGATGTGTTCCCGGACAACCCGAACGATCCCACCGCCTCCGGGGCGAGGAACCTGGAGACCTCGCTGAGGCGCGTGCTGGGCACCGGGGAGCGCGACACCATGGCCTTGCAGCGCTACGACGTGGAGCTGCCGGAGCACCCCGGCGAGTGGGAGGAGCGGTACTGGAGTCCGATCAACGCTCCCGTCCTGGACGCCGAGGGCCGGGTCGTCCTGCTGGTGCACCGGGTGG
This sequence comes from Streptomyces sp. NPDC043853, assembly GCF_056436025.1. Taxonomy (NCBI): domain Bacteria; kingdom Bacillati; phylum Actinomycetota; class Actinomycetes; order Kitasatosporales; family Streptomycetaceae; genus Streptomyces; species Streptomyces sp. NPDC043853. Next base: position 123,271 of record NZ_JBWKDJ010000007.1, on the reverse strand, counting down.
AGGAGGTCACCGAGCTGATCCGCGCCCGGGGCGAGGCGGCGGGGGACCGGGCCCGCGTGCTCGAGGCCGAGCTGTACACCCGGTCCAGGGAACTCCAGGAAGCCAACCAGCGGTTGCGGCAGGCCCACGCCAGCGAACGGTCAGTCGCCCTCGCACTCCAGGACGCGATGCTGCCCGCGCTGCGCCTGACCGAGCACCACCGGACCGCGGTGCGCTACCAGCCGGCCGTCGGCGCGCTGAACGTGTGCGGGGACTGGTACGACATCGTCGAGCTCCCGGGCGGGGGCCTGTCGGTGGCCGTGGGGGACGTCGTCGGCCACGGTCTGGCGGCCGCGGGTGTCATGGGCCAGCTGCGCAGTGCCCTCAGCGCCGCCTCCCGGGCCTCGGACGGACCCGCCCACGCCCTGGAGGTGCTCGGCCTGTACGCCCGGTCGGTCGAGGGCGCCGAGTCGACCACCGTGGTGTCCGTGAACATCGACTGGGCCGCCGGCTCGCTCACCTACAGCAACGCCGGTCACCCCCCGCCCGCCCTGCTGGGCGAAGGGGGCGCGGTGGTGTTCCTGGACCAGGCCACCGACCCCCCGCTGGGCGCCCGCCCCGAGCACGTCTCGCGGCCCCAGGCACGACTTCCCTTCGCCGGCGGGGACACCCTGGTGCTCTACACCGACGGCCTGATCGAGCGCCGACGCGAGGACATCGACGTCGGCCTGACCCGCCTGGCCCGCTCCCTGACCACCCACCGTACGCTCGGGCCCGAGCAGCTGGCCGACGCGCTCCTGCACGACCTGCTCCCCGCCGCCGGCGCCACCGACGACGCCGCCTTGGTGATCCTCCGCCTCTGACCGGGCCCGCGGGGCCGGTGCCGGGAAGCGCGCCCGACGGCTGCGTGGCGGGTCTTGTTCCTGCCCTGGAAGAACTTCATGCCCCGACGGGAACGAACAGGAGCGAACGGAAGCAGCATGGGCAGCGACGACCAGCAGGACTTGGCCGGGGCACAGCGGGCCCACTGGCAGCACACCTACGCCACCCACCCCGGGATGTACGGCGAGGAGCCGTCGGCCCCGGCAGTGCACGCGACGAACATGTTCCGTGCCGCCGGAGCGGTCGAGGTCCTGGAACTCGGGGCCGGCCACGGCCGCGACGCCCTTCACTTCGCCCGGGAAGGTTTCACCGTCCAGGCCACCGACTTCTCCGCCACCGGCCTGGCGCAGCTGCGCGCCGCCGCCACGCGGCAGGGCCTCGAAGGGCGCGTGACGACGGTGGTCCACGACGTCCGCGACCCGCTGCCCCTGCCGGACGCCTCGGTGGACGCGGTCTTCGCACACATGCTGCTGTGCATGGCCCTGTCCACCGAGGAGATCCACGGACTGGTCGGCGAAGTGCGCCGCGTCCTGCGCCCCGCCGGCACCTTCGTCTACACCGTTCGGCACACCGGTGACGCCCACTACGGGCACGGCACCCCGCACGGGGACGACATCTTCGAACACGGCGGCTTCGCCGTGCACTTCTTCGACCGTGCTCTGGTGGACGCCCTCGCCGACGGCTGGACGCTCGGGGAGGTCCACGCCTTCGAAGAGGGCGACCTGCCCCGTCGGCTGTGGCGCGTCACCCAGACCCTGCCCGGGGACCGTGCCCAGCCGGAGGGAGGCGCCCAGCCGGAGGGAGGCGCCCAGTCGGAGGGAGGCGCCCAGTCGGAGGGAGGCGCCCAGTCGGAGGGAGGCGCCCAGTCGGAGGGAGGCGCCCAGTCGGAGGGCCGTGCCTAGCCGGACGTGCCCAGCCGGAGGGGCCGGGCCGGTGGCGGTCAGCCGGTCGTGGCCGGCATCTCCTTGATCCGGTCGACTACCGCACGGGTCATGACGGCGCTGGTGAACACGACCGTTCCGGGCTTGATCAGGCCCTGTTCGCCGGACTCGCCCTGCACCTGGACGGTGCGCTCGCCGAGGAACGCGAGGGTCTGACGGTCGAAGATCCACTCTTCGCGCCTTCCGGTCTGCTGGTCCAGGCGGGCGACGGCGATTCCGTGGCGGCCCGCGGCGTCGACCGCGTCGTCCACCGTCGCCACGCCGGGGATCTTCGCAGCGGCCTTGTACAGCGCGGCCGTGAGTTCGGCCGGGGGGTAGCTGCTGCGCAGCAGGTCGCCGATCGTGGTGAAGGCCTCCTGGTCAGGGCTGTTGCCGTGGCCCTTGGTCTCCTGGTGGATCCGCCGCAGCAGCGCGTCGGGATCGGTGGGCAGAGCGGCGAGGTACTCGTAGCTGGGGGCGTTGAGGGTCGCCCTCGGGGTCTGTCCCTTCTCGTCCTTCCCTTCCAGGGTCACGCCGTCCGGGCCGGTGTTGCCGGGCTCTATCAGCCAGCCCTTGGTGCCGTCGGGGGAGTTCCACTGGTGGCGCATGTGCAGTTCTTCGCTGACCAGGGTGTGCTCGTCGTTGACGGTCCGCACGTAGGTGGTGGCCGTCTTGCTGCCGATGTAGATGAACTGGTCCGATCGCACCGACGGTCCGGAAGCGGACGAGGAGGAGGCGGCGGCGAGGGAGATCCGGTCCAGGAGCTGCGCGGTGCCCCGGGGGTCGGCGGCGCCGATCCGGGTGGTCATCGCCGGACTTGTGGCGACCCTGTTTCCGGGCCCGTCCGTGGCACGGTCTACATAGGAGACGAAGCCGACGGCGAGCGCGCCGGCCAGGGCGAAGGCCGCGGCGGGCACGAGGACCGCACGGCGCAGGAACGGATTGCGCGGCCTGGCGGCACGGGCCGGGGCGGCGAGGGCGCTGACGTTGGCGCCGGCGACGGCGTCGGCGTTGGAGGTGGTGGAGGTGGTGGAGGTGGTGGAGGTGTTGGAGTCGGCGGCTCGGAGGTCTTCGTGCATCTGGGCCATCAGGCGCTCCTTGTGGAACTGGTGGCGGCCCGCGGGCAGTTCCCGTTCGGTGAACGGCAGGAGGAGCGGCTGCTCCTCCCGGCCTGCCGACTGGGGACGGGAGAGGTCGGAGTTCATCGGAGTCCTTCCTGTGCGGGCCGGACCGGCTTCGCGCGGTCGTCATATGTCTGTCGGGACCGAGCCGCGAGTTCCCGCCCGTTCCTCCTCGATTCCGCGTCGGCGCGTTTCCGCAGCTTCGTACGGGCCCGGGACAGCCGGGAACGCACCGTCCCCACCGGGATGCCGAGGACCCGGGAGGCTTCGGCGTACTCCAGGCCCTCGCACAGGCACAGCAGCAGGACTTCGCGCTCGGGCCCGCGCAGCGCACTCAGCTGCGCCAGGGTGGCCGCGATCTGCCGCCGGTCGTCCAGCCGGCCGGCCACCTCGTCGGCGTGGTCGGGCACCGACGCGGCACCCGCTGCCGCCGCGGCGGCGGCAGCCACGGCCCGGTAGCGCCGGTTGCTGCGGCAGTGGTTGCGGGCGAGGTTGGTGGTGATGCCCAGGAGCCATGGCCGGAGCGATCCGCCCTCGGGGTCGACCGTGCCGCGCAGCCGCCACGCCTCCAGGAAGGCCGCCGACATCACGTCCTCCGCGACGGTCCAGTCCCCGGTCATCCGGAAGGCGTGGTTGTAGAGGGTGCGGGCGTATCTGTCGAACAGCTCCGCATAGGCGTCCGGATCCCCGGCCCGCACCCGGGTTCGCATGTCTGTGGTCACTCCTGTCGGCTGTCCGGCATCCCCGGCCGGGTTCCCGTGACCTGCGTCACGTGGACCGGGGGCCGCTCCGTCGGCCCCCGGGTTCCGCCCCCTGGGTTCGGTCTCCTCGTTCATCGCCGCGCCCAGGTGAGGACGGCGGAGACATGGAGGTCAGCCTGGCAGGCGAAGGGGCCGCACACCGCCGCACACCGCCGCACTCCCACCGGTCAGGGCGTGTTCGTGCCGGTCAAAGGCCAGAGGCTCTTGGCATTGCGCCGGACCGCCGCGCGGATGTGCACCATGGCGAGGATCGCGCTCAGGTCCGTCGTGCCCACCGTGTACCGGACGTGGTCCTTGCAGAACCAGAGGGCGTTCTCCGGATGCCCTTCCCGCTCAAGCGGCGGCGCCACGGCGCGGAAGTACACCAGAGTGAAATCGCCGGGCTCACCGCCCGAACCCGGCGAGGCGGCGCAGATCACGCACCGTGGGGGCATCACGGTCGGGCACTCCGCTCTGCCGGACGGGTCATGGTCGCGAGCCTACGCGTGCCCCGGGGACCAGCGGTGCAGCCGGTCCTCGTCACGCGTGAGCCAGGTGCCGTTCGCCAGCGGGGTCACGTCCTCGCCCACCACTACCGGGTAGCCCAGCCGGCCGAGCGGACGCAGTGCGTCCGCTTCCAGCAGCCGGTGCCGGGTCTCCCTGTCGGGCTCCGGCGTCGGCACGACGACACTGACGAGCCGTCCGTCCAGGCTGTGACTGGTGGTGACGGTGCGTCGGCCGGTGCGCGGCGAAGCCCGGCGGAACGAGGCTGTCGTGCAACCTTTCGCGTGGCACGGAGGTCCAATGGCGGAGAACGTCGGTAGGGGACCGAAGGGGGACGCCATGGGGTCGAGTGAACTGCCGCGTCGGTACGGGGCAGGGCGGTGGGACGTGGTGCTGCAGGTCTTCTACGCGACGATGGCCGTCGGGTGGATCGTGTTCGCCTGGTCGGGAGACCTGTTCTCGACCGGTGTCACCGCGTTCGCCAGCGTCGCGATATCGGCATCCACGGTGCTGGCGCTGCTCGCCGTGTTCCGGAACACCAGGGCCGACCGCGACGGTCTCCGGGTCCGCGTCCTGCTCCGTACCCACCGGCTCAGCTGGGCCGAGATCGGGGACATCAGGCCGAGCGGACCGTCGGCCGGCGGTCGCAGGACCGGCGGGGCCGCGGGGCGGACGGTGATCGCCGTGCTGTCCGACGGCCAGGAGCTTCCTCTGCCGTACGTCGCGGGCAAGCGGTACGACCTCGACAACGAGGTCGCCTTCCTCAACGGCGTCCGGACCGCCCTCGGCGGCAGCACCCCGCCCGGACCCCGCGCACCCCGTTCCCCCGGCCGGCCCTCCGACACCCACCCGGGCTGAGCGGACGCCCCGCAGCCCGGCTCGGCCCGCACCGCCCGTTCGCCTTTCACCGTCAGCCCGTCAGCCCGTCAGCCCGTCAGCCCGTCAGCCCCTGCCGGAACGGGCTGATGACGAACACGTCCTTCGCCAGGTCCACGCCCGCGGGTCCCGCAGCCGCTCCAGGATGCGCCGCAGCGCCCGGCCCTCCTCCGGGATCCAGTGTCCGTCCGCTTCCCCGCCCGCCACGTCCACCCAGCTGCCGGCCGGCCGGTAGACGTACGGATCGCGCTGCCCGGGCGCGACCCCCGGCACCGTCAGGCCGTCGTAGGCGACCGCGTTGCCGATGGAGAACGTCGGTTCGTCGCACCGCCGGTGCACCCGCAGCGGCGCACCCACCCACACCTCGTGGCTGCCGTCCGGCAGCTCGGCCGGGAGCATCGTGCCGTACTGGTTCGCGCGGTCGGCGAGCTGCAGCACCGGCGAGCGAACCGAGCAGGTTGCGGCGCGAGGTCTCGGACCGCTCGGGCTCGATGTCGACGCAGGCGCCGATGGTGGGGTGGGCGAGTTGGACGGGGTGGTGGATGCAGTCGCCGGTGATCAGTGCCGTATCTCCGCGGCTGGTCAGCTCAAGGGCTATGTGGCCGGGGGTGTGCCCGGGGGTGGGGATCAGTCGCAGGCCCGGGACGACTTCGACGCCGTCTGCGGGGACGTCGACGAGGTCGAGCAGCCCCGCCTCCTCCACCGGGATCACGGAGTCGCGGAACATCTGCGCCTACGAGCAGACCCAGCCTGCTCGCGAGCTTGCTCGCGCAGCCTGAACGAGTGCTTCCGGCCCTGCCGAGCCATTTCCTTCCGGGCCGAAGGCGCCGCTCCTCGCAGGCGTGCACGAGGTGGCGGTGCGTACACGGCTCGTGGCGAGAAGGTCGTCGCGTCGGACGAGTGGCCGGTTCGTCGCACGGAGACGGAGGTGGACGGCTCGCTAGACGCAATGATTTTGCTTTACGGTGGGTTCCAGAGCATCGACCATCGACGGGTGACCGTCGGCCGTGGACCGGGCCGGATCGGCCTTCACGTACGTTCCACGCATGCACACCACTCTGACGGAGCACGCCCGGTGCATCTGGGGCGATGCGTACGGTCCGACACCTGACTGCGAAGCCCGCGAGCACCATTGGATGTACTTTGCGGAGGAGCTGACCTTCGCCGATGCCGAGGCGATCCTCGCCATGCTGCGCGAACTGTGCCCGCACGTGGTCGACGGTCTCCTGCCCGTGTGGGTCCGCAACCTCTCCTACCGCCTGATCCTGCTCCAGCGGCCCGACGACCCAGCCCTGATGCGGGAAGCGGCCCTCAGCCTCGAAGCACACAGCCCCTCCTGGGAAGACATCGCGGCGGACCTCCGCGACCGTGCGGACGCCCTTGACCCGGAGGGATCCGTGCCCTGGGGGCAGGGCCCGCGGTAGGGGCGCGCTCCACCGGATATGCACGCATCCTCGAAATGTGAACGTGCAAGTTCCATTTCGGTATGTCATGATGGCGCCGCCCCTGCCGCATCGCGCCGCACCGCATGACCTGGGGAAATCGCTTTCTTCGAAGGATCACCCCGTCGTGTCTGGATATGGCTACCCGCAGAACCCCCAGCAGCCTCCGCAGTACCCCGCCCCCCAGCCCCCCAAGCAGGGCATGAGCACCGGCGCGAAGATCGCCCTCGGCTGCGGCATCCCCACCGTCCTCGGCCTCATCCTCGTCGGCGGCTGCACCGCCCTCGTCGGCAAGGCCGCTGACGACGTCTCGAAGGAACTCGACAAGAACTACGACTCGGCGCAGGTCAAGCCGTCCCAGAGCGCCGGGAACTCCGGCAGCACCGCTGCCCCGAACGCGGAACCGGACATCACCGCGGACGTGAAGGTCACCAGTTGCAAGGTCGTCAACGGAGACTTCGGCATCAAGGAGTTCTCCGCCAAGCTGGAGTACACCAACAGCGGAGACCGGCGGTATTCGTACCTGGCTGAGGGCGAGATCCTGGTGAACGGCGCGAAGAAGGCCGACATCTGGTCCTCCGCCCAGAACCTCGCCCCCGGCCAGAAGTACACCGACGACAAGGCCGGCGCCGTCGCCTACTCCATCGCCCACGACTCCAAGTCCGGCGACAAGTACGAGTGCAAGATCCTCAAGGTCTCCCGCCACACCTACTGACCGAAGGGCGAAGGGCGAAGGGCGCGCAGTGGCCCAGTCCCCGTGCCCGGGTCGAGAACGAGAATCGCATCCGGGCCGCCATGGACCGGCTCCTGCGCGGACAGCTCCCGCCCGGTGGAAAGTGCGATGTCCAGACCCTCGCCCGCGAAGCGGGCGTCGACCGCACGGCCTTCTACGGCACTCGCACCTACGCACACCTCCGCGTCGAGTTCGAGCGACGTCTGGACGCCATGCGCGAGACCGGCGAGATCCCCGATCCTCGCGAAGCCCAGATTGCCCGGCTGAAGGCAGAGAACACCAAGCTCCGGGAACGGCTGGCCCGGTCGGAAGGGACAGTGGATGAGCTCAGCGACTTCCGCAGCCAGGCCCTGGCCCGGCTGGCCGCACAGCATGAGGAGATCGTTCGGCTCCGTCAAGCCGCTGCAGGGACAAACCGAGTCAGCCGCCTTCCCGCTCCGCGGACCACGGTGATCGGGACCTGCAGTTGATGCGGGGCGGAGCAGAGGGGAAACACCACGTGGTCCCGTCAGCCGTGGTTGCGAAAGACGAGCAGATAACGCCAGAGGAGGAGCCTGCGGATGTTGCATCCGGGCAGCAGCACCGCGGCTTCCCGGCGGATCTCGGCCAGGGGCATGGCCGGCTGTCTCACCGGCGCCTTCACCCCTTCCCGACGAGTCGCAGCAGAGACAGAGCGGAGTTTGTCCCTGACGGCGACAGCCAGCCTGGCGACGGCGTTGACGGGCACAGCTGCCAGGCTCCAGGCCCAGTCGAGCCGGGTCTTCTCCGGATAGCACCCCAAGATCACGAGGACCCCGCCGGGCGCAAGCGCGTCACGCAATGCGGCGACGGTGTCGAACGGCATGCGGTGGATGCTGGCGAGGCACGCGATGAAGTCGTAGTGCGCCTTGGAAAGTTCGACTTCAGTCACGTCCGCGTGCTGGAAGCGCGGACTCCGGTCACCGGTCATCCGGCCGGACAGCGCGCGAGCCTCCGCGATGGCCTCCTCCGACGGATCGATCGCATCGACCTCTATGCCCAGGTGAGCGAGCCGACGCGCGAACTGGCCGGTCCCGCACCCCACATCCAGTGCCGCACCGCAGTTCCGCGGCACCTGGCGCAACAGCAGAGGGTGATAGTGGTCGTTGTGATCAAAAGGCATGGCCCCGACCCTGCCACGGCGGACGCACTCGGCCTGGGCACGGACGCCAGCGTGCTGGACGGCCGTGTCGGCGCCGGAGAACCGACGTTTACCCTACGTGCCAAGGACCAGGCATGTCGCCACCGGTTGGGCCGCGCTCGCGATACGCACCGGGCCGACCGGCCCGAGGGCGGAGAGATGTCTGCTCCCCGTTCGATCATCCATCCACCCGACGAGCGCGGACGGCGCAAAGACCGCTTCGGCGGTCAGCTCCTCCCCAGCACCGGATCATCTCGATCATTTCGATCATCCGGAAGCGGAGAGCTGTTCGCGCACCCATGCGGGGTCGGGGTTGGTGTGCGGCCGGCCCGCCACGACGACCGTCGGCACCGTCTCGTTCCCGTCGTTGGCTGCCCGCACCGCTGCCGCGCCGGCAGGGTCGCGCCAGATGTCGACCCAGTGCAACCGGCGGGCGCGACGGCCCAGCCGGATGCGCAGTCGCAGGCAGTACGTGCAGCCCGGCCGCCAGAACACGACCGGCCGGCCGTCGGCCGCGCTGCGGCGTTGGGCCTCCAGCGCACTGATCGACCTCGGAAAGATCAGAGGCGAGTGCACGACTGCGAGCAGCACGAACACCAGCAGAAGTGCTGCGGCTTCGCCCGGGCTCCCGCTGGAGATCAGCCCGGTCGCAGTGGCCGACCCGCAGAGCACGAGCAGTATCGGCAGGATCCAAACGCGCGTCATGACGACGCAGGCTATCGAGCGTCGAAATGACTGGTGCCGGTGCGGGTGCCAGTGCCCCGGAGCGGTGGTTCGTCGGCCGACCGTCAGAACGATGCCTCCGGCGGGGGCGCTCGGGCGGCCACCCTCAGCACCGCGGCCCGCGAGCCGACTTCCTCCACCAATGCCCGCACATCCTGCGAGAACCGTCTGGCTCGGACGACCCGGGACGGGCCGCAGGCGCTGTCCGACGGCCGGGCTTCAGAGCACCTGCCGGTACCAGCGTCGGTGCACCAGGGGTTCCACGCACAGCACGGCGGCACCCGCGACCGCGCCGACCAGCAGGGCCGGCACGCCGCCGCCGTTGACGAGCGCCCCGAGACAGGCGGCGACGATGGCGAGCGGGCGCAGCAGGGTCAGCGGGCCGAGGCCGATGACCACCGCGAGGGTGCTGGCCCGGAACGGCAAGGTGAGGTACGCCGCGAGCGAGAGCAGTACGACGGCGGCGTAGAGGGCGAGCGGCAGCAGGTAGCCGAGACCTCCGGCGGCCAGTGTGTCGAACGTCGAGGCCCGGTCGGACGCGGTCAGCAGCAGGGCGGCGGCGGTCAGCGCGGGAGCGAGCAGCAGGACGGCCCCGACGGCCAGCCCGCGCAGGGCCGCTCGCGCCGTCGCCCGGTGCTTGCGGATACGGGCGTCACGGCCGGCGTAGGCGCGGAAGCCGCTGAACGAGGCGTCGACCAGGCCGAGCAGCGCGAGCAGGACGGCGGGCGTCATCCGGCGTCCTCGGCCAGGTGCTCGGGGCCGATCAGCCGGCGCGCGGCCCGCCCCAGTGCCAGGCGGAGCGGCTCCTCCAGGTGCGGGCGCACTCCGATGACCGGCCGCAACGTGGTGCAGAACGGGTTCACCGAGCCGCGCGGCTCGTACAGCAGCGGCCGTATCCCGGGTGCGGCCGCGGCGCGCAGCAGCGTCCGGTCGCTGTGTGCGCGCCGCGCGGAGACGACGCCGTCGTGACGGCCCAGCGGGTGACGCATCCGGGCGCGGTGGAACACCCAGGCGCCGATGGGCGCCAGGCGGGTCGTGGCGATGTCGAAATGGCAGAAGGCAAGCGCCGGTGAGGCGGCCTGGGCCCGGAAGAACTCGGCCAGGGCCGGACCACGGAAGTGGTGCAGCACACCGGTGGAGACGTAGACGGTCGCGGCCTCCGGAAGGTCGAAGGCGTTTCCGTGGACGAAGCGGCAGCCGAGCCCCTCCGCGCGGGCCAGCCGCTCGGCCTCCCCGACCAGTGCGGCATCGAGGTCGACGCCCACCAGCTCGACGTCCGACCCGAGGGCGGCGGTGGCCGCCAGCCGGCGGACCAGGTAGCCCAAACCGCAACCGACGTCGACCAGGCGGTACGGCCCGGGGTGCCGGCCGGTCGCCCGGATCGCAGCGAACAGCGGACCGAGCAGGTCGACCAGCCGGTCCCCGACGCGGAGCTCCTCGCTCAGGCGCTGGAGCTCGGTGTGCACACTGACGAGCAGACGGTCCACGGCGTGCGGATCGAGCACGCCGTCCCGGTCGGCGGGCAGCGCGGCGACGATCCCGGCCGCACGCTTGTCGCCGCTGTCGAGGAGCTGCCGGATCACCTCGTCGCGCCGGACCGGGATCCGGCGGCCGCTGCGCGGATCCACCGCCGTGATCAGATCGGATATCTCAAACTGGTGCACGGGGCAGAACCCTACGGCGTCGCCTGCCGGGCCCCTCAGGCCGCCTGCCCCAGCTCACCTCACGCCACCCCGTTCCGGCCGTTCGCGGAGTCGGTGCGGTCCGCGCCGGGTCCGCCCGCGGCGAAGGACAGCCGGGTCACCTGCTCGCCGGCCGGCCACCCAGCCGCGCATTCTTCACGCGGGTGTCGTCGCCCGTCGTCACGGTCGAGTGTCGGAACCGGCCGCCAGTACTCGGCCGGCCGGAGTGCACGGTTCAGCTACCGAACGCGCCCGCGGGGTCCTCGATGGTACTGACGCCGACACAACCCCTCGCCCGGGTGGTTTCACCCGGCGCGGGGAGTGGCTGCCTTGACCCTCTTCCGGCGGGCTGGGGAGGGTTGCGCCGTGGTCCGCCACGGGGACGGGCCGTTCGTCAGAAATCAGAAGGGGCATTCATGAGGACCTGGCTCCGGCGGGCTTTCGTGTCCGGCACTGCGGCCCTGAGCCTCCTCTGTCTGCCGGATTGGTCGGCCCCGGCCGCGACCGGCAACCCCAATCCGATCAGCTGGACGATCTACTCAACCCACACCGGCCCCGACGGCGAGGACGTGCCACTGCGCGTGGGGCAGGCCGACGCCGGGGGCATCGACGGCTTCGGCAAACGCCACATCGAGTCCGGGCACGCGGACGAGATCTCCAACTGGACCAATATGAAGAAGGACATCGACAAGACCCTCTCTCGCGGCCACTGTTCCCCCTCCGGCAGCAAGATCACATGCGACCTGCGCAGCCACACCTTCTCCAACCCTCGGGCAGGTGGCATGAAGGTCGTCTTCACCGAGCGCGTGGACTCCCGGTCGCGGGACCGGCGCCCGGTCGGCATCATCACCGCGTACTACTACGACTGCGGATGCCTGTGATGGCGACCCCCGAATCCCTTGCCCAGTACCTCGACGAGTTCCGCGCCGAGGTGACCGAGGGCCTGCGGCAGACGCTCTCGGAGCGAGGCGCCCGGCTGCGGGAGCTGTCTTTCTTCGAAGCCGAGGACGGGCTCTGGGTAGCGGCGTCCATCGACCTGCCCGGGCAGGCGGCCCCCTGGATTCGGCGCCGGCTCATCGTCCCGACCGCGGGCCCGGACAAGGACGCATGGCTCGCGGGCACCATCTTCTCGTCGGCCGTGATCGAGGACCTGGACGGACCTCGCCTCCCGAGCGTGTGAGTAGGCCACCTCTGCCGCTACGCCTCGCTGCCTCGCCATTGGCGGGTCAGTCCGACTGCGGCGGCCAGCTTCCGGCCAGCAGGCGTTCGGCTTCCGCCCGGATTGCCGCGGCGAGTTCCTCGCCTGTGCTGGGCTCGCTCCCGTTCCGGTCCATGCCGGTGCCGACCAGCATGACCAAGGGCCGCAGTGCCTCGGGGCGGGCCAGCATGTTCCAGCCGCCGTACGTGATGACGGCGACGCCGGTCGCGGGTTCCACGCTTCCGATCACGATCAGCCGGAGCCACCAGCGGACGAGTTCCCAGCGGGCCGACTCCGACGAGATGCCGGTGTCGGCTGCGGCGGCGGCCGGCAGGCTCGCGGTGGTGCCGGCTCGTCCCAGCTCGGTCAGCACCCGGTCGAAGAGCTCGGCCGCCTGATCGTACTCGGCCCTCGCCAGGCCCGCGAGGAGCGGCAGGGTCGGCGCCGCCGCGTCCACGTCGAACACCAATGCCGTCAATCCGGCCTCTACGAGTTGGTGGTCATGGACCTCACGTCCGACCAGACGCTCCAGCGCCAGCATGCGCAGGTACTCCACCGCTTCCGCCGCATCGGCCGCGTAGGGCTCGTGCGGAGTGGTGAACTCGGCCTCGGCTGCACTCTCCGGGCCGTCGCCCTCCACGAAGTACGACCAGAACCCGACCGTCGCACGTGCGCGCCCCGGCCCGCTCGAGCGACCGGTGAATTCGTACCGGACGTAGTCGGAGAGGTGGTTCCCGTAGTAGATGATGTCGGTCTGGTGGACCGACATCACCGGGTGGCCCCATTCCCCCGCCAGCCCGGGCAGGTAGCGGTGGCTGTAGAGCGGAACCAGCTGTGGGACGGTGGCCAGTTCGGTCCGCGCCACCCCCAGGGCTGCTGCCCTCCCCGTCGGCCTCGGCCCCCAGGACCGGTGCCAGAATCCGTTGTGCTCGACGTCGAACAACACGCCCTCGACCGGCCGGCGCAGCCGATCCTTGAGGTCTTCGAGGTCACCGTGCCGCCAGTCCGGCCAGCCACGGTTTCCGTGCGGCAGCCCGGCGGCCAGGAACACCCGGTGATCCGCCGCGAACCTGAAGCCGAACCGGGCCTCGATCTCGTCGAGCTCCGTCTCGGTCAGACCGGGGCCGATCTCGGCACGGAGGAGACGCTGCAGGTCCCGGGCGGCATCGAGGGTCAGCGGGGACGGCGACGAGTGGATCATCCAGAGAGCGTAACGAGGCGCGTCGTGGGCGAGCAGTGCATTTCCCAGGCCGGTAGGAGGCGGAGGCACGTCGTACACAACGCACCGGAGCGGGCTCAACTGCGGCGTCTGCCACAGGGATTACTGACCTCGCCGCTGGTGTGAGGGGGCAGGGCCAGAGAGCGTTTCCGCGAGGCAGCGGACCGTGTCTCAGAAGCGTCAGCGGGGGAGCACAGCGGGCCCGGCGACTGCGGTGGTGATGAGGAGAACTCGACGCCGACGCCGTTGCCACAGTTGATGGCACGATCCCAGCCATGAGTCCGACATCAGAGCTGACCCGGAAGACGCTGACAGAGCGCGGCTTCCGCGGATTCGTTCCGTTCCGCGAGATGGGTGACGGCGGAGTTCCCGCAGAGCCCGGCATCTACGTGGTACTGCGCACGAGTACGGAGACCCCGTCGTTCCTCCCTCGAAACCCTGCCGGCCACCTCAAAGGACGTGACCCGTCGGTGACGGCGGACGAGCTCGGCAGCGCCTGGGTGACGGGTGCCACGGTCTTCTACATCGGTAAGGCGACGGCAGGGAAGGACGGCCGGAGGGGTTTGCGGAAGCGGCTCGACGAGTATCGCCGCCACGGTGCCGGAGGGATGGCCGGCCACTGGGGCGGGCGCTACATCTGGCAGTTGGCGGACTCGGACGCACTGACGGCTGACGTGCTGACGTGCTGACGTCGTCCGGCAGCGTGCCGGACCCGCCTCCGAGGAGGTGTACTACTTCTGCGGGTGATGAACCGCTCCGGGGCGCCCCGGGGTCAGGCGGTTTCGCCCAGTACGGCTTCGAGGCGGTCCAGGACGTGGGGCCAGCCCTTGCCCATGCCGTCGTACGCCTGTCGGCCCATGGGGGAGTCGAGGTCGAAGCCGGCGTGGGTGAGGAACAGGCGGGTGCCCGAGCCTTCCGGCTGAAGCGTCCACGTGATGGTGGTGTCGAGCGTGCCTTCGGCGAAGCGGTAGGACAGCAGTCGCTGGTCCTCCACCTCGGTCACCTCGCAGGGCTGGCTGCCGAAGGCGCCCATGTCGAGGGTGAAGCGGTGCCCGACGACGGGCTTCACGTCGCCGGCGGCCCACCAGCGGGCGTGGAGGTCCGGGTCCGTGAGGGCCCTCCACACCGCAGCCGGGGGGTGGGGCAGGAACTTCTCGCAGGTGATGGTGTTGCTCTCGGTCATCTTTCGCTCTCCTCGTCCAGAACGTCGGCCAGCGCGTCCAGGCGCTGCTTCCAGTAGTGCTCGAAGGGATGCAGCCACTCGCTCACCTCGGCCAGCCGGGCCGGTTGGAGGTGGTAGAAGCGGTGCCGGCCGCGGGGCTCCTCGCGCACGAGGCCGACGGTACGGAGCACCGCCAGGTGCTCGGAGACCGCCGGCCTCCCGAGCTCGAACATCCCGGCCAGCTCGCCCGTGGAGCGAGGCCCTTCGCGCAGGCTCTCGAGCAGTCTGCGGCGTACCGGGTTCGCCAGTACGCCGAACACGTCGGTAGGCATGACCACAGTATGCGTCGGCAATTTCCGACGCGTCAAGAATTTCCGACGTGTCGGCTCGGTCGCGGGCCGGATCGTCGCCCGGTGGAGTGACTCCGGTGCCTGAGCGCCGTCGGCAGAGGGCGGCCCGGCTGGGGGTCTGAGCAACAGGTGGGGCGACCGGAGGGCGAGGCTTGGGCGGCCGGCTCCGCGTCGCGCCGGGTGTTCGCGGGTAGGCAAGGCGAGGCAAGGCGAACTGCTGCACGCGACCAGGGAGAGAGGGACAGCACGTGACGGAGCTCCACGTTCCCGAGGTCTACCGGGACGTCGACGAGTCGGTCCGCCTGCTGCGGACTTACTTCACCGAGCGGCGCCACAGGGGCGACCTCTACTACTCCGGCGCCCATTTCGAGCGGCTCGGAGGCGGCGGGGACCGTGCGGAGGCTGCGGACAGGTTCGAGGCGGCCGATCTGGTCGCCATCGGCATGCTCAGCGTCTCGGTTGCCGCTCATGGCGCGATCGAGCTGCTGACCGACCCCGAAGGGCACTGGCACCGGCTGCTGTCCGCCCTACCCCGCGACGCCCGGCTGGAGGACCCGGCCAGCGATCCGCTGGTCGCGGAGGGCGGGCCGGCCTGGGAGCTGTGGGAGCGGCTGGTGAACCCGGGCGGAAAGTACCCGTCCGGTCCGGACGGTGTGGGACCCGTCGTCGCGGGCAAACTCATGGCCCGCAAGCGTCCGCACCTGATCCCCGTCTACGACGCCCGCGTCAAGACGCTGTTCCGGCGTCCGAAGAGCGACCACGCCTTCTGGGCCTCGGTGGCAGCCGCACTCCGGGCGGACGGAGGGGCTTTCCGCCGGCATCTGGAAATGCTCCGGACCAAGGCCGGGATCGGCGAGGACATCGGCGTCCTGCGCGTGCTGGACGTCATCGCCTGGATGCACCAGGGGGAGGCGCACGGCGAGACCCAGCGCAAGGCCCAGGGGGAGGCCCAGCACAAGGCCCAGGGGGAGGCGCACGGCAAGGCCCAGGGCAAGGCGCAAGGGGAGGCGCAGGGCGAGGCCTGACGTACGACGGTGCGCGCGGAACGACCGCCCGTGCCGGCCGGTGCCGCTGCGGGGGAGCGGCTTGCGGTGGTCCGGAGCCGGCACGCACGACCCGGGCAGGCTGCTTGCCCTCATCTGCTGGTGGGGGTGTCGCACAGCGCGCGGGCGACGAGGTCACTGGCGGCCTTGTGCTGCCGGAGCGTTGTGTCGAGGTCGTTGAAGCTGGTGGACATGGAGACGGTGACGGTGCGGCTGCCGTCGTCGGTGGCGCCGTTCAGGGTGATGTAGCCGGCTTCGCCGCCTTCGTGGCTCCAGTAGCCGCCGCCACAGGTCAGGGGGCGGTTGACCAATCCGAGGCCGTAGCGTCCACCGGGCCAGAACGTCTCGAACCGCTTGTCGACCGGGATGGTGTCCTTCATCTCGGCGGTGCGCGCCGCGGACAGCAGCTCGCCGCCCAGCAGTCCCCGGAAGAAGCGGTTGACGTCCGCCGTGGTGGAGACGTAGCCGCCGAGGTCGGGGACGATCTGTTCGGTGACGTCGGTCCGTTCACCGGAGCCGAAGACCTGGTAGCCGTGGGCGTGCGGGGGACGGAGGGTGGACGTGGTGCCCGGCAGATAGGTGTGGTGCATGCCGAGCGGTTTCAGGATCCGGCTCTCGACCTCCTCCTGCCACGGCCGGCCGACGACCTTCTCGACGATCATGCCGAGGACGACGTAGCCGGTGTTGGAGTAGCTCCAGCCGGTGCCGGGCGGGAAGTCCGGGGGGTGACTCATCGCCCGGGCGACGATCTGCTCGGGGGTGTAGGTGTCGTAACGGTGCTGGTAGTACTGCTGCGCGGTGTCGAAGCCGGGCAGGTCGTCGTGGAGGCCGCTGGTGTTCTGCAGGAGTTGACGCACCGTGATCTTCCGGCCGTCGTTGCCGTTGCCGGCGATCACACCGGGCAGCCGACGGTCCACCGTGTCGCCCAGTGACAGCTTGCCCTCGTCGACCAGCTGCAGGATCACCGTGGCCATGAGTGCCTTGCCGGTGCTGGCCATCCGGAAGTAGCCGTCGCGGGGCACCGGGCGGTTCGTGCCCGCCACGGCGACACCGGCGGCGGCGACCAGATCCCGGCCGGAGGCGGTGGTCACCCGCGCCTGGACGCCGGTGACCCCCAGGGCCCGGACGGCATCGGTGTCCAGGCGCAGGTCGTCCTGCCGGTAGCCGGGCGTGGACGTCGCGGCCGCGCCGTCCGAGGTCTGGACGGCCAGGGCCACGCCCACCGTGCAGAGTGCGGCGGCCGCGACGGCCGACCACCCTCGGCGGATCCTACGGTGACGCTGCCGGGACGGGCGGTGCTGCGGCGCGGAGGCCGGGGTCGTGGGTCTCATGAATCCCACGCTAGGCAGGCGTCGAGTTGCGCGTCGCTACCGCGGGCGGCCGCTGGAAACCTACAGGTGGCTGTAGTGCCGCAGGTATGTCCGGCCCGTACAGTGACGCGTCCGAGGCCCGTTTCTGATCCGTTTCCGGGCAACTCCCGGTCCGTTCCAGAGCTGGTCCCGGTCCGATTCCGGGCAACTCCCGGTCCGTTCCCCGTCCGTACGACAGAGGAGGGCGAGCCCGTGCACGGTGTGATCGGCGAGGCACGCGCGTGGTCGCTACGGACCGCGCGCAGCGGACGTTACCTGCTCGGCACCCTGATGACCGCGACGGTGACGCTCGTCGCGGCGCCCCTGCTGTGCATACCGTCGCCGGCGGCTTCCTGGGCGGAGCACCACCGACGCCGCGCCGGCGCGCTGCTGGGCCGACCGGTGGAGCCGCGGCCGCGCGCCCTCCGCCGCGACCTCGCATGGTTCGTGATCCAGGTGGCCACCGGCCTGCCCGCGGGCACGCTCGCCCTGCTGTGCCTGGGCAACCTGCTCCTCACCCTTGTCGTCACCGTGGGGTGGTGGGCCTTTCCCCCGTCGGATCCGCCACGGCTGCTGCTGTTCGGCGTACGTATCGACGGCTGGGCCCCCGCGCTGACGGTCAACCTCGTGCAGTTCCTGCTCCTCGCGGTGCTGGCGGCCGTCGCCCTGCCACCGCTCGCCCGGGTGCACGCGCGGTGCTGCCTGGCCGTCCTGGCGCCGTCTCCCGCGGAACGACTGGCCGCGCGCGTCACCGAGCTCACCCGGACGCGCGCGGACGTCCTGCAGGCGCACGGCGCGGAACTCCGCCGGATCGAACGCGACCTGCACGACGGCACCCAGGCCCGGCTGGTGGCCATCGCGCTCCGGCTCGCCGTGGCCGGGGAGACCCTTCCCCGGGACCCCGATGCGGCGGCCGCGCTCGTGGGGCAGGCCCGCGCCGAGACCGAGGAGGCCATGACCGAGCTGCGCTCCGTCATCCGCACCATCTACCCTCCGGTCCTCGCCGACCAGGGTCTCGTCGGCGCGCTCGGCACCCTGGCCACCAGAGCCGGCGTACCGACCCGTATCGACATAGGCGAGCTCGGTGCAGTCCCTGCCGCGGTCGAAGCGGTCGCCTATTTCGCCGTCACCGAGGCGCTGGCGAACATCGCCCGGCACAGCCGGGCCACCGGGGCGGCGTTCCGCGTCGTCCGCAACGGCACGAAGCTGTCGGTGGAGATCACCGACGACGGGACCGGCGGGGCGGACGCGTCCCGAGGCAGCGGCCTGAACGGAATTCGTCGCCGCGCCGCCGCCCTGGACGGCACCATGACGATCAGCAGCCCGCCGGGCGGGCCGACCGCGATCACCGTGGAGCTGCCGTGCGCGTAGTCATCGTCGAGGACAACGTCCTGCTGTCCTCCGGACTCGAACTCCTGCTGAAATCCCAGGGCTTCGAGGTCGCCGCGATCACGGATGACGCCCCCGGCTTCCTCGCCGCCGTCGAGACCCACCGTCCGGACGTCACCATCGTCGACGTGCGGTTGCCCCCGACATTCCGCGACGAAGGCATCCGGGCCGCCCTCCGGGCCCGCCGCGACCACCCCGGTCTTCCCGTCCTGCTCCTGTCCCAGTACGTCGAGCAGGAATACGCCGGTCGGCTCCTCTCCGACACCCGCGGCGGCATCGGCTATCTGCTCAAGGACCGGGTGAGCCGTATCGCGGAGTTCACCGACGCGCTGCGCCGCGTGGCCGCCGGCGGTACCGCCATGGACCCCGAGGTCATCGCCCAGCTCCTGGCTGTTCGCGCCGATCCCGTCGAGGCCCTCACTCCGCGCGAACGCGAGGTCCTGGCGCTGATGGCGGAAGGGCACGACAACGCCGCCATCGGCCGGCGGCTCTTCATCACCGACAACGCCGTGCACAAACACGTCGGCGGCGTCTTCCTCAAACTCGGCCTGTCGGCCGGGGACAGCGGCCACCGCCGCGTCCGCGCCGTCCTGGCCTACCTCCGCCACCACGGCGGCACCGAGCCCGGCGATCGCACAGTTCGCCCGGAGCGCGAAACTCCTTGACGATACGTCAGGGAATGGGTGCGCAGGCAGTGCAGAAGGGGCGGCGAGTGCTGGAGGGGCGGCGAGTGCTGGAGGGGCAGCGAGTGCAGGGAGTCCAGGTAGTGCAGGGAGTGAAGCGGATGCACCGGGCCGCCGGCGCGGTCATCGGCTCGGCGGTGGGCGACGCCCTGGGCGGCCCCTTCGAGTTCGGCCCCCCGGGAGCGTGGCGGGCGACGACCTCCGCGGTCCACTTCGCTCCCGCCGGCCGGGAAGCCACCATGGACGCGGCCCGCCGCATCGCCGCCCTCACCCACGGCGACCGCGCGGCCTGGGAAGGCACCGCCATCTTCCACGAGCTCATCCGCGTCACCTTCGAGGACGCCGACCCCCTCGTCGCACTCCCGGACGTCCTGGCCCACGTC
Source organism: Streptomyces sp. NPDC043853 (assembly GCF_056436025.1). Taxonomy (NCBI): domain Bacteria; kingdom Bacillati; phylum Actinomycetota; class Actinomycetes; order Kitasatosporales; family Streptomycetaceae; genus Streptomyces; species Streptomyces sp. NPDC043853. Next base: position 103,734 of record NZ_JBWKDJ010000007.1, on the reverse strand, counting down.
CATCCCGACCACCGAGGGCGCTACGCCACGGTCCTCGCGCCCGACTGGCACCCCGATCAGGCGACCGAGTTCAACGGTGCCGTCTGGCCCTGCCTGGGCTCCGCCGTCTGGGCCCTGCGCACCACCGCCGGCTTCGAGGACGCGATCCGCGCGGCGATCGACCTCGGCGGTGACACGGACACCGTCGCCGCGGTGACCGGAGGCCTCGCGGGGGCGTACTACGGGCTGGACGCGATCCCCGCCCGCTGGACCCGGCCACTCCACGTCCCCCTCCCGGGATCCGACGGACGCGTGCTGCGCCTGGCGGATCTGCTCCGCCTCGCGCACCGCCTGGCAGGTTGAACCGGGACGTGCTCATCACCCCACCGGCGGTCGTTCCGTCGGACCGGACCGTTGGCTTCCCTCGGCCGCCTCCTAACGGGTCAGTAGGGGGTCGAGCAGGCCCGCCGGGAGGTACTCCGAGAGGGAGTCGGCCATGGCCGCCGGGTCGACGGGCCAGTCGCGGGGCAGGTTCACGGGCCAGCGCGGCAGCGGGACGGGTTCGGTGTTCCCGAGTCGGCGGGACACGTCCTCGCGCAGCCGCGGCAGCATCGCGTGGAGCGTGTCGCCGGGGCAGGCGGTGCTGTTGAAGTCCCGGTGCCCGTAGATCTCGGAGGCGGGGACCTCGTACTGGCGGCAGATATGGGCGCACAGGTCGGCGAGGGCGGCGTACTGCGCCTCCGGGGGCGCCTCCGTCATGTAGGTGCCCTCGTTCTCGATGCCGATGGCCACGTTGTTCTGGCCGACGCAATGGGCCGCCCGCACCAGCCGGTTCCCGGAGTTCAGCGCGGCGAGGCTCTGGTGGCGGCCCTCCATGACGAAGGCACCCCGGCTGATGGTGAAGTGCTGGCCGGTGTCGATCCAGCCCTGGAGGTCCATGTGGTGGGTCTGGATGGCACGGGCCAGCTTGTGGGCGCGGTCCTGCGAGAAGTCGGTGACGTTGGCCGTGGCCGTGTGGTGGACGATGATCCGCTCAGGGCGTGCGGCGAGCAGCACGACGGACTCGGACGCCTCGCGGGCGCCCCAGCCTTCGCAGTCGGTGATCACGGGGATGGTGGATCCGTCGCCGCCGCGGAACGCCCCGGCGCCGGTGGCGGCGCGGGCCCGGGAGGCGGCGGCGGTGGGCAGGACGGTGGCGGCTCCGAGTGCGAACGCGGCGGAGACCAGGGCCCGGCGGGAGAGCCGGGCGGGTGGGGTGGACGTCATGAAGCAGCCTGTTCCGGTGGGGGATACACCCATAGAACGGGGCCGGGCCGCGCGAGACACGCAGGCGCTCCGTGGGTACGGTCCGTTGAGCCTTTGGGGGACGGCGAGTCGGCCGTACGGCGCCTGCGGCGCGGGCCGCGACGGGAGTGACACCCGCGCATCGGGCCTGGCCACGGCCGTCCCAACCCTGAGCAGCCGCCCTGAACGCCTCCCGCGCCCGGCGCACCCGCTGACTGACCGCCGTCCCGGCATCCTGAGCCGCGGGCAGTGGGCAGTGGCGAGTCGGCGCCGGGCGGCGATCAAGGCCGGGCGGCAGGTCAGGGCCGCACGGCGAGGGCCTCGACCTCGAACAGCACATCAGGGGCAGCCAGGCTCGCGACACCGATGAGGGTCTGCGTGGGCGGCTTCGAACCCCAGCCCTCCTGCACGGCGCCGGCGATCGGGCCGAGCTTGGCGAGGTCATGGTTCACCACGTACGTCCTGAGCTGCACGACGTGGCTGAGGTCGAGCCCATGGGCGGCGAGGGCGACGCCGACGTTACGGAACGCCTGATTCACCTGCTCGGCGAAGTCGGCCGAGACCACCGCGCCGTCCGGGCCCGATCCGTACTGACCCGCGATCAGCACCAGTTCCGACCCCGCGGGGACGGCGGCGGTGTGGCTGTAGCCGAACGGGACCGGATCGTGCAGACCGTCCGGGTTGACGAAGTCGTGTGCCATGCGGGTCACCTCTCGTGTGCGATGGATCCGTGGGGTGCGGTGCGGTGCGGTGTGGTGTGGTGCTGTGTGGTCCTGTGTGGTGCTGCTCAAGCCTCGCAAGGAATCACGACATCCTCTGTCGTGTATTCCCCTACAGTTCTCGTATGCGCGCCGATCGTTTGGTATCGCTGGTGCTGCTCCTGCGGCAGCACGGGCGGCTGTCCGCCGCCGCGCTGGCCCGCGAGCTGGAAGTGTCCACCCGCACCGTGCTGCGCGACATCGAGGCGCTGTCCGCAGCCGGCGTCCCGGTCTACGCCGAACGCGGCCGACACGGCGGTTTCGCGCTGCTGCCCGGCTTCCAGACCGAACTCACCGGACTGAACCACGACGAGGCACTCGCCCTGCTGGTCGTCGGATCACGGCGCGGCGCGCAGGCGTTCGGCCTGGGCTCGGCGCTCGCTTCGGCCATGCTCAAGGTGGTCGACGCGCTGCCCGAGAACCAGCGGACCAACGCGGCCGGCGCGGCGCAGCGACTGCTCGTCGACCCGGAGACCGACCTGCTCTCGCGCCGCACGGTCGCCGAGGAGATACCCGAGACGATCCTGGCCGAGGTCCGGCGCGCGGTGCTCGCCGGACACAAACTGCGCATCCACTACGCGGCTGTGGACCAGACCCCGAAGTGGCGCACGGTGGACCCGATCGGCCTGGTCACCGTCCGCGACCAGGGCTACCTGCTGGCCACGAGGTCCGGCTCGGACCGCACCTACCGTCTCTCCCGGGTGCTCGCCGCCGAGGAACTCGACGAACCGGCACAGCGCCCGGAGCGGGTGGATCTGGACCGGGCCTGGCAGGAACGCAGCACGCGTTTCAGGACCGGCGGCGACCAGGTCGCCGTACTGGTAAGGGTGGACCCGGCACGGCGGGAGGAGCTGGTGGGCACCGCGCTGGCCGTCCTCGCCGAAGAAGCCGACGACGACGGCCGGCTGCGGCTGGAGGTGACCTTCCAGGACCCGAGACACGCCGAATGGGCGCTGTGGCAGCTCGCCACGAGCGCGGAGGTCCTGGCCCCGCAGTCGCTGCGCGACTCCCTGCACCACCGCGCCGCCGCGATCGCCACGTGCTACGGAGCGTCCTCCTGACGGCCGCCGCCTGCTCCGGGCCGCCGAAGCCGACAGGCACCACCGGCCGGCCCCGCGGAGTCCGCCGCACCCGAGCGCCCGTCACCCGGGAGGTCACGTGAGCCTCCCGCAGGCCGACCGGTTCGGCTGGAAGGATCGGCTGGCGGAATCGGCTGGCGGAATCGCTGGGGAGGACGTCATGACCGCGGACACCGGCGGGGTGCCCCGGGACCAGCCGGCGGCCGGGCGCCCGTTCGGCCGGATCCTCTGGACCGCGCTGCGCGTGCTCGGCTCGGTGGCCGCGCTGGTGACCCTCTATTACGTGGGGCCGCTGGACCACTCCTCGACGGGTTCCGCCGTCGCCATGCTGCTCAGCGGGCTGGTGGGATTCGTCGTCCTGATCGCCGTCCAGGTCCGCTTCATCCTCCGCTCCCGTTACCCGGGGCTACGGGCCTTCGAGGCGCTGGCCGTCAGCATCCCGTTCTTCCTGTTGCTGTTCGCGGCCGCCTACGTCGCCATGGCCGCGCAGTCTCCCGTGAGCTTTGGCAGGCACCTTTCCCACTCCACCGGGCTCTACTTCACCGTCACCGTGTTCTCCACCGTCGGGTTCGGCGACATCACGGCCAAGTCCGAGGTGGCACGGCTGGTGGTCACCGTGCAGATGCTTGCCGACCTGGGCGTGTTCGGCCTGGTCATCAAGGTCATCGCGGGTGCGGCCCACCGCGGCCGGGAGCGCAGGAACGCCACGGCGACCGCCCCGAACGGGGGCGGGGCGCAGTGAGCCCGGCGCGGGTGCCCGGGCGCTACCGGCGCCCACCGGCAACCACGGATCACGGGTCTGAGCGTGCCGCAGCAGTACGGAACCGTCTGCGCCCGCGATGATGCGCAGGACGGATGTGCACCGGCCCCGGGCCGGGGATGCCGGTCTGCCGACCGGCCAGGCAGTCGGCAGACCGGCCAGGCAGTCGGCCGGCCAGGCAGGCAGTCGGCCGACCAGGCAGGAGGGCCGACCGGTGGCCGACACCCTCCGGGCAGGTCGGCTCCCGGCGTTCGGGCCCGGTCACCCGGTCGGGCCGGACTTCAGAGGAGACGATGCGCATGCCCGCCGGACCGCCCACCGAGCCCGAGGAGCCCCCCGGCACTGCCGGCACTCCCGGCACCCCGGATACCCCCGGCACCCACGGCACCCCGGATACCCCCGGCACCCACGGCACTCCCGGCACTCCCGGCGCTCCCGAGGCGCCCGCAGTGTCGCCGCCGGATCCGCTGGCGATCGTCCGCACCCGCGGATACCTCTCCGTCCTGGTGATCTCGGCGCTGCTCGGCGTGCCGATCTCGGCCGCCGCGTTCGGCTTCCTCGCGCTGGTCTCCGAACTCCAGTCGCTCGTCTACGACGACCTGCCCAAGAGCCTCGGCTTCCACGGCACTCCCGACTGGTGGGCGATCGGACCGCTCGCGGTCGCCGGCGTACTGGTGGCCCTGACGATCCGGTACCTGCCCGGTGGCGGCGGCCACAAGCCGGCCGAAGGGCTCAAGGCCGGCGGCCCCCTCTCGTTCGCGGTGGTGCCGGGTGTGGCGCTCGCCGCGCTCGCCACGCTCAGCCTGGGTGCCGTCCTCGGCCCGGAGGCCCCGCTGATCGCGCTCGGCGGCGGGCTCGCCGTCGGTGCGGCCAGACTGCTCAAACGCGACGCCGCGCCCGGCTCCGTCGCCGTGATCGGCGCGGCCGGCAGTTTCGCGGCCATCAGCGAACTGCTGGGCTCCCCGCTGGTCGGCGCCTTCCTGCTGATGGAGGCGACCGGGCTGGGCGGGCCGATGATGGGCGTGGTCCTGGTGCCCGGCCTGCTCTCCGCGGGCGTCGGGTCGCTGATCTTCACCGGCCTCGGCAGCTGGACCGGTCTGGGCACCTTCTCACTGACGTTGACCCATGTGCCGCCCGCCGGGCGTCCCACGCTCGGCGAGTTCGCCTGGGCGATCGTCGCGGGCGTCATCGCCGCACTCCTCGGGGAGGCGATCCGCCGTTCCGCGCTCGCCCTGCAGGGCCTGGTCGACCGCCACCGGCTGCCGCTCACCGTCCTGATGGGCGTCGTCATCGGCGTGATCGCGCTGCTGTACGCGGTGATCACCGACCGGCCGGCCACCGGGGTGCTGTTCTCCGGCCAAGACGGACTCGGCCCGCTGCTGGCGGACAGCGCGAACTACACGGCGGCCGCCCTGGTGGTCCTGCTGGTGTGCAAGTCACTCGCCTACTGCGCCTCGATGAGCGCCTTCCGCGGCGGTCCGGTCTTCCCCGCGGTGTTCACGGGCGCGGCCGGCGGCCTCGCCCTCTCCCACCTGCCCGGCCTGGGAACCACCGCCGGATTCGCCATCGGGCTGGGCGCGATGACCGTGGCGATGCTGAAACTGCCGATGACCGCCGTGATGCTGGCCACCCTGCTGCTCGGCGCGGAGGGTCTGACCGTGATGCCGCTGGTGATCGTCGCCGTGGTGGTCGCCTACGTCGGCACGCTCAGGCTCGCCCGCCTCCCCGCCGCACCGCCCGAAGCAGGGGCAGCCCAGGGCCGTCGAAGCGGCTGAAGCGCAGTTCGACGGTGGTTCCGATACGACACCCTGGTCCTCGCGCAGCCTGTTCCGGGCGGCCAGGCCGAGCATGAGGCCCCACAGGACGAAGAGGCCGTACCAGAAGAGGCCCCAGGCGGCCTGCGGGTGGGCGTCCTTGGCGGCGAACGCGGGGGCCGAGACGACCCGGCCGGCGGCGAGCAGGTACTGCAGCGCGAAGTAGGTGAAGCCCCACAGGGTCATACCGACCGAGGCGGTCAGGGACACGGCGCACAGCGTACGGCGCGGGAGCCGGCGGCCCCAGGGCCGGACCAGGGCGAGCGCGACGGCGGCACCCGCCACCGCGACGATGCCCATCACCCAGTAGCCGATCGCGGCTTCCCAGGTGCCGTGCGGCGCGGAGGCGAAGTCCCCGGGGAAGGTCGCGCCGATTCCGGCACCCCACCAGAAATGCGGTGCCGCGTAGGCGATCGCCGCCGCGGCCGCCGCATGGCCCGGCCAATCCTGCCGCCACCCGCGCCGTACCGCCGCCGTAGCCGTGGCAGTCGTCATGTCTTCCCCCCGAGGTCCCGTTCTCGTCCGGCACGCCCACCGCGTCCCGCCCGGGAAAACTCTGACCGAACCGCCCTCCGGGCGCGTCGGTCACCGGGACCGGCCTGCCTCCCCCGCATGGGGGAGGCAGGCCGGTCCACCTCGGCTGGACGGGGGAGAACGGTCCGCCGTCGCCCGATGGGACCCGGGAGTTGCAGAGAGCCGTGGTCCGGAGTGAGAGTGGCGCGGCCCGCGAATGTGGCGGGCGCATCCGCGAAACCGTCCGAGGGGGCAGCACATGGCGCAGCAGGGGACCATCGCGACAGAGGGCATGGACGGGCCGGCCGCGGCACGGGCCGAGGAGGCGTTCAGGCTGATCTATGCCGAAGTGTTCGCCGAGCCTCCGCACAACGAGACCGAGGACGACGTCGCCGCGGCCTTCCGCCGCTTCCCCTCCCAGGTCCGCAAGCACTGCTTCCGCGCCGCCTTGGCCCGTACGGCGGACGGCGAGCCGGTCGGCATGGCGTACGGCTTCCCGCTCGACGCCGACACGGGCTGGTGGGACGAACTGACCGAGCCGGTGCCCGAAGCCATGCGACGGGAGGACGGACACCGCACCTTCGGGCTGATGGAACTGGCCGTGCGCCGACCGTGGCGCGGGCAGGGCATCGCCCGGCGTCTGCACCGGACGCTGCTCGACGGCATCGAGGCCGAGCGGGTGCTGTTGAACGTCCACCCGGACGGCAAGGCGGCGTCGGCCGCCTACCGGGCGTGGGGCTACCGCAAGATCGGCGAGGCGCGGCCCTGGGGGACGGGCGCGGACCTCCACGACGTGATGCTGCTCGCCCTGCGCTGACAGCAGCCGTCAACGGCGGCCGGTCGGGCGGTCAACCGGGCGGGACCGTGGCGCGGGACAGGCCGGGGCCCATGCCCGCAACGCCTTCGCCCGCAACGCCCTCGCCCGCAACGCCCTCGCCCGTACGGGCAACACGCCCCGGAGCAAGCCTTCCTGAAAGATCCTCAGGTGCCCGGGTTCGCGGGCCGCTTGTAGTACCGCCAGGGGAACCATCCCGCGCCGACCGGGATCCAGCCCTCCGATTCCATCCGCCGGTGCCGTGCGCTGGAGGGGAGCGTGACCCGGCAGTGCTCCCACGGGTGGCCGGAAGCCTCCACCTCGTGGAAGAAGGGGCCGTAGCCGACCACGTGCCAGCCGTCGCGGCCGGCCTCCTCCAGGGCCGCCATCTCGTTGAACGCGGTCAAGCCGCCGAGGGTGCGGCGCTTCGGGGCGTTCGGTCCCTCGGCGGGGGGTGCCGACGGGCCCGAGGCCGCGGCCTTGCCCGAGAACCGCTGCTGGGCGGCCTGGCGGCTGACACCCAGGACGCGGCCCACCGTGTCCCAGCTGTGGCCTGCGGACCTGGCGCCCTGGACGGCCTCGCGCAGCAGCCGGCTCGCCTCCTCGGCGCCGACGCGCGAGGCGTCCAGCAGGCGCAGGTACCCGTGGGGGTCGTGTTCGAGCGAGTCGGCCAGGCCCTCGGGGGCGCCGAGGACGGCCGTCGCGATCCCTTCCCGGATCCGGTCCATCTCCACGGGGTGGAGCAGTGGTTGGTCGTTCATCGCCGCAGTCCGGCAAGGGGTTCGAGGGTGTCGAGGACGTCCTCGTCGCGGCGCGCCCGCTCGGCCGAGTCACGGGCCGCCGCCCGGGAGGCCAGGCCGGCCGTGCAGGCGATGAGCACGAGGCCGACGACGATCAGGGCGATGGTGGCGTAGGTGCCGAGCCGGTCGCCGAACATCACCGTCAGGGCCGGCAGGCTCACGGCGAGCGGCAGCATGGCGGCCATGGACGGCGTGGCGGGAAAGAGGTCCCGGTGCCGGTTCTTCGAACTCAAGATCAACATACGTCAAGGAAACCTTGACGCGGCCGACTTGTCAAGATTTCCTTGACGCCGGTGCCCGCCCCCACTGCCGCACCCCCTGGACGGCACGCCATACCCCTCTGCCTGTCCCCGGATTCCGGAGATCCGTCCCGGTGCATCCGCGCGCGAGCGCCGCCCGGCGTTCCGCCGCCCGGCGTTCCGCCGCGCGGGCTAGTCCGGCGTGCCGGTCCCGGTGCGCGAGGCCCGCCTGCAGGAGTCTGGATCCACCCCCAGCGAGACGTACCCGACCGGGAGGCGTCAGGACATGCGACCCCAGTTCAGGACGCAGAACGTGGCGTCGGCCCCCGGCTTCCTGTCGGCCGCCGAGTGCGCCGACGTCATCCGGGCCATGGACGAGTCGCCCCGCGAGCCCGCCCAGGTCGTCCGAGCGGGCGAATCGGTCCTGGACGCATCACTGCGCCTCTGCTTCGACCACCACTTCCCCGAAGACCACAAACGGCGCATCGGCGAACGCATGGCGTCCTACTTCGACGACCACCGCACGGCGTTCGACTCGGACGCGGACTTCCTCTACGGCCCCTACTTCATGTCGTACGAGAAGGGCAGCTACTTCCGCGCGCACCGCGACGTCGCCAACCACAAGGACGATCCGCCAAGGCTCGCCGCCCACCGCTGGTCGCTGCTGCTCTACCTCAACGGCCGCCGCGCCACCGGGGCCGGGGACCTGCCGACGTTCGACGGCGGCGCGCTCACCGTCTACGAGACCGACCCCCGCCTGCGTGACCGGCGGGTGGTCGTCGTGCCGGAGCCGGGGATGCTGCTGCTGTTCCGGGCCTCGCTGATGCACGAGGTGGCGACCGTGCTGGACGGCACGCGTTACGCGGTCGCCGGATGGATGTCCAGTGCAGACTCGCCCGCTCTCGGAGGCCCGCGATGACCCACCACCATTCCGCCAACGAGTCGGTCCGGTTGAGCGTGTCCGGCGACGTCGACCTCGAGACGCGGACCGCGCTCGCGACGTTCTGCCGCCGCAACCGCTACCCCCACCTCTTCACCGAGGTACTGGAACCCCTGCTGTCCGGGCGCGGCCTCGTCCTGGCGCTGGCCGTGACGGAGCGGCCGTGGCCGCCCAGGGGCATCGGGTCGCAGAGCATCGAGGCGGTGGGCATCGCCATGATCGGAAGCGAGGACCGGGCCCACCTCACGCCGGTCCTCACCGACCGGAGGAACGCCACCAACATCGGCCTCGTCGGCGCCATGACGAAGCAGCTGCTCGAATACCTGCGCGAGGCGGACGTACCGTCGGCCGGCTATCTGGTGCGCGAGGGCGACCGGGCACTGGAGCGCGCCCTCGGGCAAGCCGGCTTCGCCGAGGCGGACTTCCGGTCGTCCACCGACTTCGCGGACTACCAGGAGTTCTCCGCCCCGCCACAGAAGGTCCTCGACGCGCTGGGCCTGGCCCGACTGCGGGTCGGCGACCTGCTGGCGCTCAGCCTGGACGGTACGGAGCTCGACCGGCTGGGCTCCTACCACTTCACGCTCACCGCCGGACTCACCGCCTACCTGCAGGACTCGCTCAGGCACGCGGCCCTCCTGCCCGGCCTGATCGACATGGTCGCCACGCTGCCCCCCGCGGGCGTCCCGCCGGGCACTCCCGGGCCCCCGGTGCAATGAACAGCGGTACGGCGCCCCCGGCCGGTCCCGTGCGGCGCGGAACACGGGCGTCAACGGTCTCGCTGGTGGTCTCCACGCTGGACGAGGGCGCGGAGCTGCACGCGACCCTGGAGTCCGTGTTCGCCGGATCCGTCATCGCGGACGAGACGATCGTCGTCGACGACGGCGGCACCGACGGCAGCTGCACCGTGCTGGAGCGGGCGGAGTGGCGGGCCCGCGGGGTCGTGGTACGCCGCATCCCGCGCAGCGGGGTCGCGGCGGCCCGCAACGCCGGCGCCCGGCTCGCCCGCGGCAGACACCTGGTGTTCCTCGACGCGCACTGCCGACTGGAGCGGAACTGCCTGGCCCGCCTGCGGGCCGCGCTGGACGCCGCGCCCGACGCCGTCCTCGCGCCCGCCGTGTGCGAAGCCGGCGGCACGGCGGCGGGCTGCGGTGCGCGGCTGATCGACGCCCACCTCCGGGTGCGCTGGCTGCCTCCGGAGCCCGACGGAGCCGCCCCTTACCCCGTGCCCCTCGCACCGGGCGGCTGCCTCGCGGTGCGCCGGGCGACCTTCGACCGGTTGGGCGGCTTCGGCGCCTTCCGTGAACTCGGCCTGGAGGACGTGGACTTCAGCCTTCGGGCCTGGCGCGCCGGGGTCGACGTGCTGGCCGTCCCGGAGGCGCGGCTGGCACACCGCTTCCGCCCGTACCCGCCGTACCGGCTGAGCCCCACGAGCCGCGCGTACAACGTGGCGAGGGTCGCGCTCGTCCACTTCGACGGTTCGCGCCGCGAGGAGTGCCTGCGCAAGGTGATCGGTACGCCGAGGGCCGCCGAGGTGCTGGTCGAGGCCTTCGCCGGCGACTGGGAAGCGCAGCGGGCCGGGCTCGACGCGACCGGCGTGCGCTCCGTGGAGGCGTACTTCGAGAGGTTCGGCGACTGGAGGTGACGCCCGGGCCCGGTGCCGGGCCGCTGGTGACGGCCCGGCACCTGTTCTGCGCGGGGGCGGGGCCGGCCTGTGCGGCTCGGCCCCCCGGTCTCAGGGGCTGTCGACCGACCCGGGGTCGACCTGTGCGGTGATGCCGGTGATGGCACCGCCCGGTGCGAGCGTCACGCCGACGATGACCGGCCGGATGGGGTGGGGCGGGAGGATCGGGATGATGGGGTCCGGCGGAAAGATGTTGAAGAAGGTGGGGTGGAAGGTCAGCGGGGTGATGGGGCCCGGCGGATAGGCGACCACGTCGTGGTCGCTGCCGACGAAGCGGTAGGTGTCGCCGCTGGCCTGGCCGGTACCGGTGGTGCGGAGCAGAGTGCTGCTCACCCGGGCGGTGCCGCCGCCGTCCGGCTCGGCCCGGGTAACGACGCTGACGCGGATGCTGCCGGTGACGTCGATCGGCTCCGTGCCGAAGGTTCTGAAGGTGCCGGTGAGGGGCAGCACGACGGTCTGCCGGTAGAGGGCTTGTGAGGGCTGCGCCGCGGCGGTGGTCGGGGTGACGGCCAGGCCCAGCAGGGCCAGGACGAGGCAGAGTTTCGTGGCGCCGCGCGTGAGATGACCGCGCATGGGGACTCCCATCGGTGAGGCGGGGGCCGGGTGAGCAGGCTCCCGCAGGCTGTGGTCCACGCTGCGGTCCAGGCTGTCCAACCGGCCGAACGCGTGTCGTGTCGACGGGCCCGGAGGAGCGGGATTCTCACTCGCATGCCGGATCCGCATCACCGGCGGCCACCACGAGGCCGACACCGGCCCCGCTACGGGAACATCGAGCCGTTCGTGTGACGGCGGCTCAGGCGCAGGTCTTCTCGAACGGAAGGTCGGGGACGAACTTCTTCCACTCCTCGGGCGTGAACCCGCCCCCCGCTGCCGCGCAGGCCATTCCCGTGGGATCCGCGACGATGCGCGGGAGGCGGCCCAAGTCCCACAGGATGGCCCGGCCGTCGGAGCCGGCGGTGACCGCGTAGCGTCCGTCGGGACGGAACGTGATGGCGCGGACTTCATCGCTGTGGGTCGTGAGCAAGGTGGCCTGGTGCGGCCGGGTCGGGTCGCCGACGTCCCACACGTTGACCTCGCCGCTTCGTTGGAGGCCCGCCACCAGCGCCCCCGCCGGGTGGTAGGCGACGGAGTGGATGTCGTCCTCGGTCTTCGGCAGACGGGCGAGCCGCCCGGGTTCGTCGGGATTCCTGACGTCCCAGAGGATCAGGTCCGCGTCGTAGTCGAGCGTGGCCAGGGTGCGGCCGTCGGGCGAGAAGCGGGGCGTGCCCTTGCCCTCCGGCAGGGCCACGCCCTTCCCGCTGTCGGCCCGCCGGCGCAGTACGACCTGCATCGGCCCTCCCAACGCCAGCAGGCCGCCATCGGGGGCGATCGCGTTGTCGGTGGAGAACGTGAGGGCCGTGGCCAGGGCCCGGCCTTCCCCGGAGTCCGGGGCCTCCTTGGGATGGGCCGGATCCTGCAGGTCGTAGAGGCGCACACCCGCCCGTACGTATCCGATGGCCAGCGTTCGGCCGTCCCGGCTGAAGGCGACGCCCCAGACAAAGCGGTCCCCGGGCACGACCGCCAGCTTCTTCGGCCGGCGGGGCTCGGCCATGTCCCACAGTGTGACGTCCTGGCCGTACCCGCCGGTGGCGAGCATCCGTCCGTCCGCGGTGAACGCCGCGGCGGTGATCGCGGACCCACCCTCGACCACGCTGGCGGCGGCGACGGGCCGTCCCCAATTCTCCAGGTCCCACCGTATGACGCGGCCGTCCCGGCCCACCGAGACCACGGCGTTGTAGTGGGAGGTGAACGCGGCGTCGACAACCCCGCTGGTGTGTCCGGCGAACCTCGCCCGCTCCTCCACCTTGGGCAGCGCCGTCATGTTGTACAGCGCCAGGTCCTTGTCGGATTCGTAGCCCGCTGTGAGCAGGCGCGAGCCGTCTTCGCTGAACCTCAGTGTGCTCACGTTGGCGCGGTGCGCCGGCCATCGGGCGATCTCCGTCGGCTTGGCCGGGTCGCGCAGGTCCCAGACCTGGACCTCGTTGCCGGTCGTGGTGACGAGCCGCCGGCCGTCCGGGCTGAAGGCCCGGCGCGTGCCGGTGTTCGGCAGCCGGGTGAGGGCGCGCGGTGCGGAAGTGTCGCTGATGTCCCAGAGCGTGGTACCGGGCGAGGTGGTCAGTGAATGGCGGTCCTTGGGTTCCTCGGTGCCGGTGGTCAGGCCGGTGTGGCTGAGGAGCGTCTTCCCGTCGGGACTGAAGAGGACGGCCGAGCTGTCGTACACATTGCTCACCGCCCCCAACTGACGGGGCGCGGCGAGGTTTTCGATGTTCCACAGGGCAATGGCACCCCCGCGCCCGTGAGCCTCCTGACCGGAGGCGGCCAGGACGGTGCCGTCGGAGCTGAAGGCCACGCCTTCGGCGCCTGCCGTCAGGCCGGGGACACGGAGGGTCGCGGCAGGCGCCATCGTGCCGTCGGTCGGGAGGGACGCGATGCGCCACAGCACGACCGTGCCCTGCGGGCAGGTCCCGGCGAGCATGCGGCCGTCCCGGCTGAAGACGAGCCCTTCGTAGGTGTTCAGTTCGCAGCCTGCCGTCAGGCGTACGCCGAGGCGGGTGCGGGTGGCCTTTTCGTCGATGCGCCACAGGGCGACGCCGCCCTGAGCGTCGACGGCCGCCTCCAGGGTGCCCCCCGGATCCAGGACCCCGTAGTCGTCCTTCGCTCCGGTGTCGATGCTGCTCGCGAGGGCGTCCGTGCGGACGAGGGTGTCGACGACGGCCGCCCGGGATCCCGACGTCGGATCGATCCGCTCCGCTGCCAGGGCCAGCTTGAGTGCGATCAGGGGCTGTTCGTCACGCAGGCCGGCGACGCGCTCCACGAGCGCCTGGTGGATGGCCCGCCGCCGCTGCTCGTCGGCCTCCGCGCGCTGCTGGAAGGCCAGGCCCGCTGCCACGATCGCCAGGCACAGGCCGACCGCGACGCCTGCGAGTGCGGCCTGCAGACGCCGGGTGCGGCGGGTCTCGCGTTGCCGCTCGGCCAGCTCCGCGCGGCGGCTGGCCGTGAGGAACTCCTCGTCCAGGCGCGGGAGCCGGCGGTGCCGCAGCCGTTCCTCGCGGATCAGGGAGTACGCCTCGTTCAGCCGGCCGCCCCGCAGGTGGAAGTCAGGGTGGCGGTCGGCCGCGGCCCAGGCCTCGGCGGATTCCGTCAAGCGCTGGCGGACGACGAGCCCCTCGCGGTCCTCCTCGATCCAGCCGCGCAGTCGGGGCCAGGCACGCAGCAGGGCCTCGTGCGCGATCTGCACCCCGTCGCGGTCGACGGTGATCAGGCGGGCGGCGGTGAGCCGGTCGCGCAGGGCGGCGGCGGAGTCCCGTTGCCGGGGCGTGAAACCGTACAGGAGGCCGTCCCGGCCGACACGGCGCCGTACGACCGCGTCACCGTCCGCGCCCGCGGGTGTGAGGTGGACCAGCTGCATCAGGAGATCCCGTAACAACTCACGTTCTTCGGGAGCGAGTTGGCCATAGAGCGACTCGGTGGTCGTGGTGACGGAGTGCCAGATACCGCCGGTGCCCTCGTACCCGGCCAGGGTGAGGGTGGCGCCGCTGCGGGCGAGCCAGGTCTCGCGCAGGGCGTGCGCCAGGAAGGGCAGCGCGCTCTCGGCGTCGGGCCCGCCGCGCAGGTCGCGCAGGAGGCGGTCGGTGAGCCCGGCCTCCAGGGACAGGCCGACGGCCCGCGCGGGCCGTTCGATCACGGCACGCAGTTCGTCACCCGTCATCGGCGGCACCGTCAGCTGGTTGTCCTTCAGGGCCCGGACGAGGACCGGGTGCGCCAGGCAGCTGCCGTACAGGTCGGCACGCAGCCCCAGTACGGTGCGCGGTCCGCCGGCGAGGAGTTCGATGAACCTCGTCCGTTCGCCCGGGTCCTCGCACCGCGTGAAGACCTCCTCGAACTGGTCCACGACGAGCAGGCCGCACGGCTCGCGCCCGGGCAGCGCCGGGGGCAGGACCCCGCCCGGGGCCGCGATGGCGGTGTGGACGGTGTCCGTGTCGCGGCCGGTCGCGCGGGCCCACAGCTCGGCGAGGGAGCGGACCGGCCGGGGGCCGGGGGCGGTGAGCAGCAGGGCCGGCCAGGGGCGGGGGAGCGGCCCGGCGTCGGGGTCCGCCGCCGAGGTGCCGGCGGCCCGGCGGCGCTGTTCGAGTCCGGCGGGCAGTCCGGCGAGCAGTCCGGCCCGCAGGATCGAGGACTTGCCGACACCGGATGCGCCCACGAGGACGACGGGGGTGGTCAGGGACGGTGCGCAGACCATGTCGACGAGGCGTTCCGTGAGCGCCTCCCGGCCGAAGAAGTGACGGCTCTCGGCCGCTCTGAAGGCTTCCATGCCCGGGTACGGGCAGGGCACGTCGGCGGGAGGCAGGACCGGCGCCGTGCCCGAGCCCGTGCGGTAGGCCCGGTTGCGGGCGACGGGGAGGGACCCCAGGGTGCCCTCGCCCTGGCGCCGGGGCCGTACCGGCCCGTCGCGGAAACGGCGTTCCAGGGCGGCGTACAGGCTGTCCGTCGTGTGCCACAGCGGCCCGGCCGGGTCGCCCGTGGTCAGCAGGTCCAGCACGTGCCCGCTGAAGAGAGTGTGCCGCGAGCCCGGCGGGGCGAACGACAGGTCGTAGCCGGAGGCCGAGGTGAGCAGCAGGCTGCCGTCGGGGCGGGCGGAGGCGAAATGCTCCCACGCCTGCGCGGCGGAGCCGGCGGACGGCAGGGCGGCGCGGCCCGAGAAGCAGCAGTCGAGCACGACGATGCTGCCGCCCACCGCGTCACTGAGCAGGTCGCGCACGGTCCGGTAGGGCACCGCGCCGGCGATCCGGTCCTCGTCCGTGGTGGCGTGGGTGGCGAGGTAGAGGGCGTTGCGGGGGCCCAGCAGGCCGTGACCGACGTAGTACAGGAGGACGGGCCCGGTGGCCTCGGCGACGGCGCGCTCGACCGCGGCGATCACCGCGTCGGCCTCCGCGTCGTCGGGGACCCGGTGGATCCGGCCGGGGTCGGTGATGCCGCAGACGTCGCGCAGGGCGGCGGCGAGGTCGTCCAGCGTGGTGGTGACCCCGGGCAGGTCCGGCAGCCGTGAGCCGGAGACGTGCCGCCCGGTGCCGATCAGTACGGCGTGCGTCCCGGCGGCGCCGAGACCGGAGCCCGGCGCGGACGGCGGCACGGCATCGTCCTGCACGTGAACCGCTTCGGTGGCCGGCGGCGGTGACTGCGCCGGCTCGGCGCCGGGCACCGGGCCGCTCACGGCAGGCGGGGCGTCGGCGCGGGCCCCTCGTCCCCACCGTCCGCGGGCGGGGCGCCCTGGGCTGCGGCACCGGTGGGGGGCTCGGGTGCCGCGGCGGTCGGCGGCGCCCCGAGCAGCATCGCCAACTCCCTGGCCAGGTCCGCGCTCTGACGGGCGTCGAGACCGCGCACGCGGGTGGTCGAGACGGTGACCTCCGTACCGTCGGCCCGGCTGATGGTGACGCTCTGGTCGCCCCGGCGGCCCTGCACCCAGGCCACCACGGCGCCCGCGAGGACGGCGACGACACCACCCGGCGCGAGGACGGCGATCAGCGCGTCGGTGCCCGGACCCATGGCGTCGGAGGGCAGCGGCTCGTCCCGGTGCCGCCGTACGCGACCGCGAAGCTCCGGCTCCTCCGACAAATACCGGCGGAGCTCGGGCAACGCACCGGCGTCACCGCCCGTACTCCTGTTCCCGACCGTGATGACGACGCGCACGCAGGCCCCCATTCCTGTTCACCGCATCCCACTCCTCGGATCGTAACGGCCAACTACCGCCCCCGTAGCGCCGATTGACCGCCACCGGCGGCCACTGCCGACGCATTCCCGCCATGATCACCCCGGGCGGCAGGGGATCGAGGGCCCCGGCCTCTTCCGCCACCGGCTCCACCGACGCGGCAACGCCCGACACGACCTCAGGCCCGGTCGGCACCCCGGACGGGGCACGGCGAAGCCGGTTCTCCGGAACAAGGTGGTCCGCCGGTGATTCCCGCCCCGGCGGACCGCTTCCTCGCCCCGGTCACGCCGCGCGCCAGCGGGCCCGGGTCTCGCCCGGCTTCTTCTTGCAGCGCATCAGCGTCCCGGCCTTCGTGCGGCCGGTCGCGCCTTCCGGCGAGCAGTACGAGCCCGGGTTCACGGTCCCGACGCTGCCGCCCCCGCTTCCTCCGCTGCCCCCGCTCGTTCCGCTCTCGCGGGTCGGGGCCGGGGTTCGGGTCGGGGTCCGGGTCGGTGTCGGTGTCGACTTCGGACGGGGGGCCTGGGTGGAGAGACGAGGCGCCGGGGACTGCGAGCGCTTCTCCCGGGTCTCTTCCGGCGAAGGGGAACCGCTCGGCGTTTGCGTGGTCGCCGTGGCGGTGGCCCCGACGGACACGGTCGGCTTCGGTGCCTTCTTCGGGTCCGTGTCCCCGCCGATGACCGCGCCGCACGCGGCGAGCAGGAGCAGCAGGCCCAGGCAACCGCCGCAGCCGATGCCGATCTTCTTTCCCGTGGGCATGCCGGCGGGCTGCGGCTGCGGATGCGGCTGCTGGGGATAGGGGTACCCGGAGCCGGAAGACGGCTGGTAGTGACTCATGCGAATCCTCTCCGCGGGGTGCCCGAGCAGGGGCGTGGCTGATTCAGGGGGGTGCAGCGGATCGAAGAGGAGGGGGCGCGCGGCCGCCGGAGACGTGGGCGGCTGTCACTGCGATCCCGCCCGACGGCCGGGCGGCCGGGGCCGAGGATCGCGGACGCGTCCCGTTCGGCGAGGAGTTGAGAAGAGGACATGACCTGATCGACCCGTGCCGAGGCCAGGTGGTTGTACGGAAAACGATCACGAACGCGTCACTGCGGTTCGGCCGATCCGGATCCGGTACGTGCGGGATGCCCTGTGCCGGGGCTGCCCGGTCCGGCGCTCAGGGTGCGGGGTCGCGCACCTTCCCGAGCTGCTCCGCCTCCGCCCCCGTCGCTGCCAGCGCCACCCCGGTCCGGTACAGCTCGACGAGCAGGGGCCGCAAGGCCGCGCCGGCCGCGGTCAGACCGTAGCGGGTGCGTACGGGAAAGCCGGGCAGCCGTTCCCGGGAGGCGAGGCCCTCACCCTCGAGCGACCGCAGCCGTTCGGTGAGCACCTTCGGGCTGATGTCGGGGAGCCGGGCCGACAACGCTCCGAACGACAGCGGCCCGCCCATGAGTTCCCTCAGCACGAGTGTGGTCCAGCGCCCGGACACCGCCACCGCGGAGTTCCTCGGGCTGGGGCTGCCGATCGAAGTGAACCCCCGCCACGTGTCCACGGCGGGTGAGCTCGCACTGCTGATCGTGGACTGGAGCATCGAGGGCACCGGACCGGACGGCGCGGCCGTCCACCTCTCCGGGACCGCGACGGACGTCGCCCGGCGCGGTCCGGACGGTCTGTGGCGCTACGTCATCGACAACCCGTACGGCACCGCGCCCGCCTGACCCGGAACGGGGCACACGCTCGCAGGCGCCGGACGGCACCGCCCGCATCATTCGGTCGGAGCCGAGGGTCCATGGGCCTGCGCCTGGTGCCGGGCGGGGGTCATGACGAGGTGGCGGGCCCGTCGGTGTTCGTGTGCGTCGACGACCAGCAGGACGACGGCGGCCCATGACAGCAGGGCCCCGAACGCCGCCCACAGGAGAGAGGGAACCAGCAACCACCACGAGGACACGGCCACCGCGAGCACGGTGAGGCCGATCCGGGCGGCTCCGGGAAGTCGGCGGGTCAGCTCGGTGGTGGCCCAGGCAGCGGCGATGGGCGCCGCAATGACGAGAGCCAGCGCAGCGAGCAGCATCGGAATCCAAAGGATCATGTCATGCCCTCCCTACCTGCCTGCGCAGCGTCGGATCCAGACGGACACCGATGTCCCGCCGGCGGCTGTGGTGTCGGCGGCGGGGCCGGATTCAGGTCGGTCCGCAGCCTTCGGCAGTCATGCTGACACATCACTTGAACGCGTTCAAGTTGTTGGTGACGGCGCCAGTGACGGCGCCATGGGCTGCACCGACCGCAGGAACGGCCGCGCCGTCCGCTATGTTGAACGCGTTCAATCCATGGCGATGTCGACCGGACCGGTCAGGACCGCGATGACGAGGGGGCAAGGGATGTCACGTCTTCCGTTCGCGACGGCGGCCTTCGGCCGGAGCCGCAGGTGGGCTCTGCCGCTGGCCTTCTCCCTGGTGACGGGGGCGGGCCTGACCTCGTGCGCCCTGTCCGAGGTCTATCTGGGCTGCGAGGGCAGACCGTTGAAGGAGGTGGCCGCGGCCGATGTGGTCGGTACCTACGCCGGTCACCCGAAGGGCGAGCTGACTCTGTCGGAGGACGGAACCCTCGCGGTCGCCGACTGGATGGACCACCCCGAGTACGACTCGGTCGGCAACATCGACACCTACCCCACGCTCCCGACAACCGGAAAGGGCACCTGGCGGCTGGAGCGGGATCCGTTCGACACGGACTGGATGGAGGTCCATGTGAAGCTCGAACTGCGGGACGGGCGGAGCACGGGCATACCGTTGCGCGTCACCGGCACCCGGCAACAGCCCAGGCTGCACAACGTGCTGGGGGACCCCGACGAGTGCGATGAGATGCTCCTGACCAAACAGCCCTGACGGCCGTCCGCCACCCGCGCCGGACGGGAAGGCGTCGAGCGGGCCGAGCAGTCGAGCGGGCCGAGCGGGCCGAGCGGGCCGGGATCGCCGCCGACGTGTTCGACAGGCTCCCGACCGCACACTGCCCCACCCCCGAACGCTTCCGGCTACTTGGGGCGCCCGAACTGCCTCTGCGTGTGCCGCCGGAGCTGGGCGGACATCTTGCCGACGAGTGCGTCGACGGCCGCGTGCATGTCGGAGGCCGTTGCGGACAGGGCGGTGAGGTCCTGGCCGTCCACCCGGAGGGTGCCCGAGGCGGTCTGCTCCGTGCCGTTGCTCTTCAGGGTCACCTGAGCGCTGGTGCTCTCGGTGCCGTGCACATTGAGCCCGGCCAGCTTCTCGCCGACGAAACCGCGCAGCGCGTCGGTGATCTCGACGTTCTCTCCGTTGAGCGTGTGGTCCATCGTTTGCCTCTCGGTTGTCTGACAGGTTCTCGCTGGTCAGGCTAGGCGCCTTGGCGGGCACCAACGAAGGTGGGGCAGAACTTTATCCCTTTTGAGTGGATTGCTGCTGCGCCGGCGGCGCGGCCGACGTGCAGGCGCCGCCTCAGCCCGATCGAGCGCGCGTCCAGCACCGTACGCGGAGTGATGCAGGTCACGTTCAAGGCTGTCACGCCGCCGCGCCCTCACTTGTCCCGTGGATGTCCTCGCAACAGCGACGAACAACGGAGGAGCACACACGATGGACACGAACCACCGCATCGTCGTTCTCGGCGCCGGCTATACGGGCATGTTCACCGCCATCCGGCTGGCCCACCGCACCCGCCGGACCGGCGTGAAGATCACACTGGTCAACCCTTCGGACCGGTTCGTGGAGCGGCTGCGGATGCACCAGATCGCCGCCGGGCAGAAGCTGGCAGACCACCGGATCCCCGACCTGCTCGCGGGTACGGACGTCACGTTCGTCCGGGGAGCCGCCACCGCCATCGATCCCGAAGCCCGGCGCGTCACCGTCGACGGCACCCGCTCGCTCGGGTACGACACGCTCGTCTACGCGCTGGGCAGCTCGACCGACACCGGCAACGTTCCCGGCGCCGCCGCCCACGCGCTCACCCTCAACAGCCCGGAGACCGCCGGCCTCCTCGCCGCGCGGGCCGCCGAGCTCGCGCGGCGAGGCGGCACGGTCACCGTCTGCGGCGGCGGCCTGACCGGCATCGAGGCGGCCACCGAGCTCGCCGAGGCCCACCCCGGTCTGAACGTCACCCTGATCAGCGCGGAGGAGCCCGGCGCGATGATGGGTGACAAGGCCCGCGCATACCTGCACCGCGCACTGGACCGCCTCGGCATCACCGTGATGTCCGGCGCCCGTGTCGCCCGGGTACTGCCCGACGCCGTCGAGCTGGGCGACGGCCGCACCGTACGCTCCGACGCCTGCCTGTGGACCACCGGCGTCAAGGTGTCGCCGCTCGCCGCCGATTCGAAGATCGCCACCGATGGCCGCGGACTGCTCCTGACCGACGCCACGCTGCGGTCGGTGTCCCACCCGGAGATCCACGCCGTCGGCGACGCCGCCTCCGTCCGCATGACCTGGGGGCAACTCCACGGCTCCTGCCAGAGCGGGCTGCCGACCGCCCAGTACACCGCCGACACGATCGTCCGGCTGGTCAGCGGCAAGTCCGTCAAGCCGTTCCGATTCGGCTACTTCCACCAGCCGCTCAGCCTCGGCCGGCGCGACGCGGTCATCCAGTTCACCAAGGCCGACTTCACCCCGGTCCGCATGCGCCTCACCGGTCGCGCCGCCGTGATGTACAAGGAGCTGGTCAGCGGCAGCCCGCTGATGACGTACCGCTACAGCAAGCGAATGAACATGACCACATTCGTTTCCAAGGGCGCCACCGCCTCCCTCGAGCCCGCCGCATGACGGATGCCGCCCGGCACCGGGCAGGACGCTGGCGCGCACGTCCGTGTGCATGACATTCTGGTGACCGTGATCATCAGGGTGAGTGAGGCACGCGTACGTCCTGACCGTTTCGATGAGTTCCGCGACGTGATCGTCTCTGCGGTGCGCGAGTTTCCCAGCCGCTACGCAGGGCTGGTGGACCATGAGGTGCTGCTCGCGCCGCCGGATTCGTTGCTGTACGTCAGTCGCTGGCGCAGCGAGCAGGATCTGGTCGACTACGCGGGCGAGCACTGGCGTGACCAGCCCGTCGTCCTGCCGGGCGAGGACGAGTACCTCGTCGCACCGCTGCAGGTACGTCACTTCACGCTCGCGTCACTCCGGCCGGCGAGCGCGCCGCGTTCGGATCGGGGGCTCGGCGGTTCTGCCGCACCGGCTGGACCGGGGCGGTAGACGCACCCCCTCCCGCGCCGACCACTCCTCCTGTGCAGACGCAACCTCCGGGCAGTGGTCCCGTAGAAGACCGGCGGACCGCAAGAAGACGGGCCGCCGGGGCGGACAGCCCGTCTCCACGACACCGAGCGCTGCCGCGACCGCAACCGGTCGAACGCCGCATCGACAGGGCTGGGGAACGGCGCGGGCCGGCCACCCGCCACGACCCTACGCAGGCGCCCCGTCGGCCCGGCGGGCAGCCGCAGCACGCGCCGGGGCGTAGGCGCACAGCGCGACACCGATGAAGACCACCTGCTCGGGAATCCTGAACCACAAGGGCGTCGCCGGCTCCCCGTTGAACGGGATGTGCTCCACGGCCGCGTGGATGTTGGCCGGGAGCATCAGGACGAACAGCGCGGCGAGGCCGAGCCCGGCCGCCGACCGGGTGGCCTCCCGGACGAGTCCTGCGGCGCCGAGCAGTTCGAGGACGCCCGTGGCGTACACCGCGAGGCGGGGGAACGGCACGAACGGCGGGACCATCGCGACCAGGTCGTGGTGGCCGGGCATGGGACCGAGGGCCGACGGGACGAAGTGCGCGCTCGCCGTGAACACCAGCATGACCGCGAGGCCGTGCAGGACGGACACCCGCCAGGTCGCGAACCGTCCGACGCCGAACGCGCCGAGCAGTCGGAAGAACACGGTGGGGACGGCGATGAGCATGAGTGTGCCGAACATGAGAGGAGAATCCCTTCGGTCGGTCGGTTGTGTTCAAGCCGCGGAGCTGTTGAAGAGCAGAATGGATAATAGCGTTATCTGCTATCCGTTGCCGAGGGAAAAGTGAGTGGATGAAGGTCTCCGAGCTCAGTCGACGCACCGGCGTACGAGTGCCGCTGATCAAGTACTACCTGCGTGAAGGGATGCTGCCGCCGGGTCGGGCCACCGCGTCCAACCAGGCCGACTACGGCGAAGACCACGTCCACCGGCTCCGGCTCATCCGCACCCTGATCGCCACGCGCGGCCTGTCGGCCGGCGCGACGAAGGAGATCCTGGACGCGATCACCGCCGAACAAGAGGATCTGCACCAGGTCTTCGGGATCGTGCTGGGCGTACGCCCGACCACGAAGGAAGAGGACGCCGGCACGGAAGCGTCCTCGGCGGAGCCGGAGCCGGAGCCCGAGCCCGAGGGCTTGGCCGACGCACGCAGGCTGATCGACGAGATGGGGTGGGAAGTGTCCCGGGGCAACCCCGCCGCGCACACCCTCGCAGAGGTCCTGGCCGCACTCGCCGACCTGGGCGCGGACATCGACTGGCGCGGCCTGCTGCCCTACGCCCGACTCGCCGACAGCACCGCCGACGTGGACGTACAGCAGATGCGCGGCGAACGCGACGTGCTGGCCCAGGCCGAACGGGCCGTTCTGGTCTCGATCCTCCTCGAACCCGCCCTGCTGGCCCTCCGCCGACTGGCCCAGGAGGACAAGTCGGCCCGGCACTTCGGCGGAGGCGGCGGCGGAGGCGGCGGCGGTCGGCCCGGCGAGGCGAACCCGACCTGAACGGACGGGTGCCGGTGCCAGGAAGCAGCGCCGCCCCCCGTCCGCAGACGTCGTGGCCTGCACGAGTCGCCTCGGACCGCCGCTTCGCGTTCGGCTCCTGCTGCCATGAGTGAGGCTCTGACCCTTGACCCTCACGTGGCGTCAGGCTTCATAGTCGAGGCCGTGGAGGATCACTGGACCGTGGGACGCGTGGCCGAGCTGGCCGACGTGAGCGTCCGCACGCTGCATCACTATGACGCCATCGGGCTCGTTCGGCCGTCGGCGCGGACCACGGCCGGGTACCGGGCCTATTCGGCGGGCGACGTGGAGCGGCTGCGGGAGGTGCTGGCATACCGGCGGTTGGGCTTCGGGCTGCGGGAGGTTGCGGAACTGATCGGTGACCCGTCCACCGACACGGTCGCGCACCTGCGCCGCCTGCGCGGCCTGCTGCTGGAACGGCGCGATCGCGCTGACGCCATGGTGGCGGCCATCGACCGG
This sequence comes from Streptomyces sp. NPDC043853, assembly GCF_056436025.1. Lineage (NCBI taxonomy): Bacteria > Bacillati > Actinomycetota > Actinomycetes > Kitasatosporales > Streptomycetaceae > Streptomyces > Streptomyces sp. NPDC043853. Next base: position 80,135 of record NZ_JBWKDJ010000007.1, on the reverse strand, counting down.
GAACTTCAAGCACGGGCGAAGGGACTGAAGGTGACACCGGAGGAGCAACTGGAGATGCTCGGTGCCCGGCTGTACGACGCGATCGGCGGCTCCTACACCGCGACACGGCGTACCGAGCCGCGGATCGCCGCGCAGATCTGGGACGCGCTCGGAGACGCGCAGACGGTGCTGAACGTCGGGGCCGGCACCGGCTCCTACGAGCCTGCCGATCGCGAGGTGACCGCGGTGGAGCCGTCGGCGGTCATGCGGGGACAGAGGCCCGTCGGCTCGGCGCCGTGCGTGGCCGCCGCCGCGGAGAGCCTGCCGTTCGAGGACCACTCCTTCGACGTCGCGATGGCCGTCTCCACCGTTCACCACTGGGGGGACCCGATAGCGGGGCTGCGCGAGATGCGGCGCGTGGCCCGCCGCGTGGTGGTGCTCACGTTCGACACCGACGAGCCCGGGTGGCAGGACCGGTTCTGGCTCACCCGCGACTACCTGCCCGAGTTCGCCGCCGTCCTCGCGGAATTTCCCTCGCTTGCCGGGATGGCCGGCGCGATCGGCGCCCGCGCCGAGCCGGTGCCCGTCCCGTGGGACTGCGCCGACGGCCTGTTCGAGGCGTACTGGCGCAGGCCTGGGGCGTATCTGGAGGATCACGTGCGTCGTGCGGTGTCGGTGTGGACGAGGGTGGGGCCGGAGGCCGAGCGGCGGGCGGTACGAAGCCTCGGCGACGACCTCGAATCCGGCCGGTGGGCCGAGCGCAACAGCGACCTCGCCGAGCTCGACGCGGCAGATCTCGGCCTCCGCCTGCTCACGGCATGAACCGCGTCGAAGGAACGTCCACGTCCGGCAGAACGGGAAGCCGGAGGGCGCGAACGGTTCAGGAGAGCCAGTCGGTGTAGCGGGTGGGGGCGAGGTGAGCGCCCATGTCGGTGAGGACGTCACCCTTGACCACGGCGAATATGCCGGCGGTGGGGTCGGTGACGACCGTACGGTCGTCTCCCTTGTGGGACAGGGTGATCCGGCCCAGCTCGTCCAGAGGGAAGATCTCGGGTCCGGCGACGTTGCGGATGCCGTTCAGCGGGGCGCCCGCGGCGACCTCCGCCACCGCGTTGGCCACGTCCTTGGAGGCGATCGGCTGGATCGGTGTGGCGGGCAGCCGGACGGTGTCGCCGTCGGCGGCCCAGGACAGGACGGCGTCCATGAACTCCATGAACTGCGTCGCCCGGACGATCGAGTACGGGATCGGCCCGGCCCGCAGGATGTCCTCCTGGAGCATCTTGGCCCGGTAGTAGTCCAGTTCCGGCACCTGGTCCACGCCGACGATCGAGAGGATGACGAGGTGGCCGACGCCACCCTTCCGGGCCGCGGCCAGAAGGGTGTCCATCGAGGTCTGGAAGAAGGCCGGGGAGGCTTCGTCGAAGGTCGGGGAGTTCGTCACGTTGACGACGACGTCGGCTCCCGCCACCGCCTCGTCCAGCCCCTGACCGCTGATGACGTCGACTCCGGTGGACTGTGAGTGTGGTACCGCCTCATGCCCGGCGGCGTTCAGAATCTTGACGACCTGCGACCCGATCAGCCCGGTACCGCCGAGGACTGCGAACTTCATGACGTTCCTTTCAACGGGAGACGCATCGCAACGCATTGCGTGCTCCCCATACCCATCGGCCGGCGGGTACCGGGTGAGGGGCCGGGAGCGGTCGCACCGTGTACCCGTATGGCTGTGGGACGGGTGGCGCCTGTTGGCGGGGACGGGGCTGGACACGGCGGGGGTGTGCGCCGATTGGTGGGGGCACCGGCTTGCTGGGGTACGGGCACTGGTAAAGGATCGGATTGCGGGACATGCCGCTTGTGCATCGCACTGTCATGATTTGCGGCGTGTCGTCTTCCGCCTGCTCGAATTCGACCTCGACCTGATCAGGAGTGGCAATGGAAGAAGGCCCGCTCAGCCGTCGACGACTGTTGTGGGGGGCTGCCGGCGCGGCGGGTACGGCTCTGGCCGCTGTCGGGGTGCCTCAGCTGATGGGATCCGAGGAGAAGGCGACGCCTGCGCCGCCGAACCTCGGGCGCAAGGCCCCCGGCGCGGCGGGGCCGCCCGCCACCGTACGTCGGGACACCACGGTGGACTACGCCCCCGCCGTCTGGGTCGAAGCCTGCGAGTCCAACTACAGGTACTCCGATCGCCCCGAGGCGTATCCCATCGACTACGTCATCATTCACCTGACGACGGACACCTTTCCGCTGATGCTGGCGATGTTCAACGACCCCACCGAGGGGGTGTCGGCGCACTACGTGATCAGCGCGACCGGCACGCGGATCGCCCAGTGCGTGCGCGAACGCGACGTCGCCTGGCACTCCGGAAGCGTCTGGTACAACTACCGGAGCATCGGCATCGAGCACGAAGGCTGGATCGACCAGCCCGCCTACACCGACGACATGTACCGGGCGTCCGCCGTGCTCACGGCGACGATCTGCGCCAAGTACGAGGTGCCGGTCGACCGGGACCACATCCTGGGCCACTTCGAGATCCCGAAGTCCACTCACGAGGACCCCGGTCCTGTCTGGAACTGGGACAAGTACATGAAACTCGTCGAGACCGCCCACCAGCGCATCAAGACCTGACGGCACATCCGGATCCGGCGTCGCGTCGACCCGGTTACCCCGATACCCGGGTGCCCCGGCCACGCGGGCGACCCCGTCACGCGGGCTTGCCATCGCCGTAGAGCCACGAGTCCCAGATCGAGTCGAGGTCCCGGCCGGCCCTCGCCTCCGCGTACGCGGTGAAGTCCTCCGTGGAAGCGAAACCGTGGCGGTGGCGCAGGGTCCAGCCCCGCACCAGGTCCCGGAAGGCCTCGTCGCCCACGGTCTGGCGGACCCTGTGGATCACCATCGCGCCGCGCACGTACACCGGCTGGCCGGAGATGTCCGAGGCGCTCGGCGGCTCGGCGGGCGGGAAGTGCCACTCGTCGTCATCCGCGGCCTTGGCGTGGTTGCGGTCGAAGTGGTCCTGGGCGCTGGCCCCGCCGTGGTCCTCGGTCCACAACCACTCCGCATAGGTCGCGAAGCCCTCGTTGAGCCACATGTCCCGCCAGGTCCGCGGGGTTACCGAGTTGCCGAACCACTGGTGGGCCATTTCGTGCACCACGTTGGTGGTGTGGAAGATGCCGGCCGGAATGGTCGGCCGGGTCTGGGTCTCCAGGGCGTAGGGCACGTCGGCCGCCTGATCGACGATCACCCCGGCGGCGGAGAAGGGATAAGGGCCGAACCTCCCCTCCGCCCATTCCATGATCTCGGGGAGCCGGCCGAGGACCGCGCCGTCCGCGTCCACGCCCGCGGTCGTGTCCACCGCCGTCACCACCGGCACGCCCGATCGGGTCCGGGAGGTCTTGATGTCGTAGCTGCCGACGGCCACGGTCGCCACATAGCTGGCCATGGGCTCGACCTGGCGCCAGTGGAAGGTGGTGCTGTCGCCGTCGGTGCGCCGCTCGCGCAGTACCCCGTTGGAGATCGCCTGCACCCCCTTGGGGACCGTGACGGCAATGTCGTACGAGGCCTTGTCCGAGGGATGATGGTTGCCCGGGAACCAGGACATCGAGCCCGTCGGCTCACCGAACGCGACCGCTCCGTTCTCCGTCCTCAGCCAGCCTTCCCGCCATCCGTGGTCATGGGTGATCGACTCCGGCGTGCCCGCGTAGTGCACGACGCTGCGGAAGGTGACGCCCTTCCTGAGGTGATCGCGCGGCTGCAGGGTGAGCTCCTGCCCGTCCCGCCGGACCCGCGCCTCGCGCCGGTCGACGTCGGCGCTCAGCACCTCCATGCCGAGAAGGTCGAGATTGAAGGCACTGAGGTCCTCGGTGGCCTTCGCGGTGATCTCTGCAGTGCCCTCGAGACGGCCGCTGCCGGGGTCGTAGGACAGGGTCAGGGCGTAGTGGGTGACGTCGTAGCCGGCGTTGCCGAGCTCCGGGAAATACGGGTCACCGGCGCTCGCGGCAGCGGGATGCCCGCCCCGGAACAGCGTGCCGGCAGCGCCCGGCAAAGGGGTGCTGCCCGTGCCGGGACGGGCCGCCGCACCGCCTTCACGGCCGCCGGGCGCCGAGCACGCGGGGAGCCCGAGGAGCAGACCCGCGACCGCGAAGGCGGCGAGACGTCCGGGAGTCTTCACACAGCCGATCATGACCCAGCCCGCAGCCGCCCCGACCACGCCACGCCGTGCGCGCTCGTCCCTGCACGAGCGCCGCCCGTCAGCCGCGCCGGCACGAGGGGGCCGGCCACCGGGCGAGCGTTCTGCCCCTATCGGGTGACGGTGAACAGCGCCAGGCCGCTGGACCAGGTGAGGCCGACCGAGCGTACGCCGTCGAGGGAGACCAGACCGTCGACCATGCCGGCGGCCAGCGGGTAGTGGTCGGCGGGCCAGTCCTCCTGGGGCAGCATGTCGTCGACCACATAGACGCCGCCCGGCTTCAGCAGCGCGAGGGTCTCGCGCACCAGCTCGTACTTGCCGGGAACCGTGTCGGCGAAGATCAGGTCGTAGGTGCCGGGGCGCTGCTCGCCCAGGAATTCGGCGCCGTCGCCGGTGACGAACGTCAGCCGCTCGTCGGCACCGAGGTGCCGGCGCGCCACGGCGACCAGGCTGTCGTCGAGCTCCACGGACGTCAGCGTCGAGGTGGCGTCCATGCCGGACCGCAGCCAGGCCGTGCCCACTCCGGTACCCGTGCCGATCTCCAGGAACCGGCCGCCGGGCTTGGTGGAGACGAGGAGGCGCAGCAGCTGGCCGGCCCCGTCGAAGCAGGACATGTCGAAGCCCAGGGCCGTGGTGTCGGCCACGATGGCGTCGAGTTCGGCGGGGGCGAAGGTGTTGAAGCGTTCGAGGTCGAAGACCTCGGGGCGCACGGACTGCGGGGTCTCGGGGCGGGGGGTGGTCACGGCTGGGGCTCCTCATCGATGGTGAACAGGCTGTCTTCCCGCTGCCATTGCCGTACGGCGCGGGCGTCGCTCTCGACGACGGAGCGGTCGGGGTGAAGGAAGTAGGCGTAGCCCGGGGTGCCGAGGGTGTCGACGGTCTCGGTCACCGGGGTGCCCGGCTCGGGCACGCCGACGAAGCTGTGGAACGAGGGCAGCGACTCGATCCGGGCCCGTCCCGGGAAGTCGGCCAGCGTCCCGGAACGGCTGAACAGGAAGGACGCCTCGGCGAGATGCTCGCGCAGCGCGTACGGGCCCGCGTCGAGGCGCCGCCGGAAGCCCTCCGGGTCGGTGTACGCCTCGGCCAGCAGACCCGTCTGCGTGTGCCCCAGGGCGCGGGTGAAGGACTCGGCGTCGATGGACGCGCCCATCAGCCGGGCGTTCGCCTCGACCAGTACGGGACCGGACGCGGTCCACATGACCTCGCAGTGCGCGGCGCCGTAGGCGAACCCGAGGGCGTCGAGGGCGGCCTCGACGTAGGTGCGCAGTGCGGACTCGACCGGACCGTCGGCGGGCTGCAGCGTCATGCTTTCGAACAGGTACGCCCCGCTGGGCCTGCGCCGCCGGTCCAGCCGCCAGACGTCGCTGGTCAGGTGGGCACCGGCCCAGGTGACGGTGTTGACGAAGTACTGGGTGCCGTCGAGGAACTCCTGGGCGAGCACATCGTGGTTGACGCGGCCCAGGCGGTTGCGCCGGCCGATCAGCGCGTCGAAGGCGGCCAGGGCCTGCGCGGCATCCTCGCAGACCTGGACGCCGTCGCTGCACGAGCTGTCGACGGGCTTGACCACGACCGGGTAGCGGCCGTGCCCGTCCAGCCAGCCGGCCAGGGCCGCGCGGTCGGCGGTGCGGATCTGCCGGGCGTGCGGCAAGCCCGTCTCGCGCAGCCGCTCGTGCATGGCGTATTTGTCGCGTCGCCACGGTGTCGTCGCGGCGGCGTTCGTCTCAGGGATGCCCAGGGCGCTGCCGAGGCGGTCGGCGAGTTCCACACCGGGCTCGCTGCCGGCGACGACGAAGTCCGGCCGCCAGTCCTTCAGTTCGCCGACGAGCCGTGCGAACGACTCCTCGTCGCCGGACTCCTCCTCGCCGGAGCCGTCGAGGGCGAACTCGGCCGAGTACAGGTCCCGTGCGGCGGCTGTGCGCGGGACACCGAGGTAGGCCGGGGCGCTCGCGACATGGGCGCAGTCCACACCGCGTGCGCGCAGCTCCCTGGCGAGGTGGAGTCCGGTGGAGATCCCGTCGACCACGCAGATGCGCGACGGCGCGGGCGGAGGCGCGGGCGCGGGCGCCCGCCGGACTTGCGTGTCTTCTCCGGGGTGTGTCACGTGTGTTTCCTCGCAGCCGTACGGGACCGCATCAGGTCGGCGCAGATCTCCTGGGCGACGTGTGCGGAGTTGGAGACGATCAGCTCGACGTTGTTGATGTAGGGGTGGCTGCCGCTGGTGGGATGTCCCACGGCGTGCAGGGCGGGCACCGGACGGCCGTCCCGGTCCAGCAGGTTTCCGCCGGGGAAGGTGACCCGGGCCCCGCCGGTGGGCAGTTCGCGCAGCTGTCCCTCGTGGAGGAGGTGCGCGTAGAGGTTCCGCGACCCCGGGGACACCAGGTACTTGCTGGGGCCGGTGGCGTTGATCACGTGGTCGACGGCGAGGTCCGTGCCGTCCTGGAAGGAGATCCGGAAGCCGCCGTCCGAGCCCGGTCTGACGGTGTGCAGGCCGCCGTGCACGCGCAGCCGGTCTTCGCGCAGCAGGGCGAGCAGCTTGCGTGCGTTGGCCAGTGGAATGGCGGCGTTCTCATGGAGCAGCGAGGCGTACTGCGTGCGCATGAATGCGAGCAGTTCTTCCTCGCTCAGTTGCGGCCATACCTGGTCCATTCCAAGATGTGCAGAATAGCGCTGGGCGAAAGTGCCGTCCGTCGGGTGTTCGGCCTGGCGCACGCTTTTGGTGAATTGCCGGACAGTATCGCTCCGGCCCGGTTCCGTGGAGCTGCGATGCGTGTTCAGGAAGCGGCGGAAAACGGATAGTGCCGATTCCAGTGAGGTGGGCTGCCCGGAGTTTTCGGCGCCGGCGCCGCTGGCCTCGTCGTAGATTTCCTGCTGCACGGTGTACTCGGCCTTCACCTCGGGGAGCAGCCCGCGCCGCGAGACCATGTGGACGGGGGCGCGATGCCCGGTGTGGTGCAGGGTCAGTGCGACGTCCACCGCGGACAGGGAGCTGCCGAGGATCGCCACCCGGCCGTCCGGTGGCACCTCGCCCAGGCGCGCGGTGGCCGGGTAGGGGTGGTCCACGTAGCCGGGTGTGCCGGTGAGGCCGTAGGCGTCGTCCGGCCGGTTCGGGCCGGTGGCGAGGACGGCCTTGCGCGCCTCGACCACCCGGCCCGAGGAAAGCCGCAGGCGGGAGCCCCATTCGAGCGGCGTGAGCCGCTCCACCCAGTCGTCGACGACCTCGATCTCGAGGCCCGGTGGAGGCGAGTCGAGCAGGGCGTGGAAACGCTCGCGCAGATACTCGCCGTACCGGGCGCGCGACACGTGGGCGTGCTCGACGGGCTCTTCGCCGCGGTGGTCGCCGCGCGAGAGGAGCCAGCGCATGAAGTCCGCTCCGTCCCAGGAGCGGATCGACAGCGCGTGCGCCGGAGTGTTCATCAGCAGCCACGGATGGTCCGGTCCGTAGACCCGGCCGTGACCGCGCCGGAAATCCCGGTCGACGATGACGATGGAAAAGCGGTCCGGACGTTCCGTCCGGAATCTGTGAACCAGTTCCGACAATATCGCGGTTCCTGATGCCCCAGCACCGATGATAGCCACGTCTGCTGGCTGCATTTCTAAACCCCCGGTGCGAATCGGCTCAGCCCGGATGATCTTGGTCGACGAGTTCGGTGGCCGTCTATGACGCAGACCACATCGAGGTGTGGTGTGACGCAGGTCATTCAGGATGGATCTGCCTGTGATTCTGTATTCAACGATGGGTGCGTGCAGCCACCATTGGTGTGTGAAACTACTCCTGCTTGGTCCTCCGGCCGGACTCCCCGGACCGGATTTCCCGAAGGGCGGGGGAGCTGTATGCAGGACGTGGACGCACGGGCGCCGGACGCCGCGCCCGGCGAGCAGACCACCGGGGGAACCCTCTCCCGGCCCTACCGCCGCCTCACCATCGGCATGCTCTCCGTGGTCGCGCTGATCGCCTTCGAGGCGACGGCGGTGGCCACCGCCATGCCGGCCGCCGCCCGCGCACTGCACGGCGTGGACCTCTACGCCTTCGCGTTCTCCGCCTACTTCACCACCAGCCTCGCCGCGATGGTGCTGTCCGGGCAGTGGTGCGACCGACGCGGCCCCCTCGCGCCGCTCACCGCCGGCCTGACCCTCTTCGCCGCCGGACTGCTGCTCGCCGGCGCGGCACCCGTCATGGCGGTGTTCCTGCTCGGGCGGGCCACGCAGGGAATGGGCGGCGGACTCGTCATCGTCGCGCTCTACGTCGTGGTCAGCCGCGCCTACCCCGAGCGGCTGCGGCCCGCGGTCATGGCCGCCTTCTCCGCCTCCTGGGTGGTGCCCGGCATCGTCGGGCCGCTCCTCGCCGGGCTCGTCACCCAGCATGCCGGCTGGCGTTGGGTCTTCCTCGCGGTGCCGGCCGCCATGGTGCCCGCCCTGTTCCTGGCCCTCCCCGCCGTACGCCGAACCGCGTCCGGCCCGGTGGACGGCGCCCCGGCAGAGCCCGACCCGCGGCGCATCCGGCTCGCCTTCACCGTCTCGGCGGGCGCCGCACTGCTGCAGTACGCCGGGCAGCGACTGGATCTCCTCGCCCTGCTGCCCGCGGCGCTCGGTGCCGGGCTGCTCGTCCCCGCCGTACGCACGCTGATGCCGCGCGGCACCTTCCGGGCCGCCCGCGGGCTCCCCGCCGTGATCCTCCTGCGCGGCCTGGCCGCCGGGTCGTTCATCGCGGCGGAGAGCTTCCTGCCGCTGATGCTGGTCAGCCGCCGCGACATGTCCGTCACCCTCGCCGGACTCTCCCTCGCCGGCGGCGGGTTGACCTGGGCCGTGGGCTCGTACCTGCAGAGCCGCCCGGCACTCCGGCAACACCGGCAACGGCTGTGCCAGGCGGGCATGGTGCTGGTCGCCGCCGCGATCGCCGGGGCCGCACTGCCCCTGGCGCCCGGCGCCGCGGCCTGGACCACCGCGCTCGCCTGGTGCGTGGGCGGCTTCGGCATGGGCATCGTGGTCTCGGCGCTCGGCGTACTGCTGATGGAGCTCTCGCCACCGGCCGAGGCCGGTGACAACTCGGCCGCCCTGCAACTGTCCGACAGCCTCTCCAACGTCCTGCTGCTCGCCGTGTGCGGCGTGGTCTTCGCCGCCCTGGGCGGCGGCTCCGCCGGCGAAGGCCCGGCCCCGGGCCCGATACCGGCCGAGGCGTTCCTCGCCGTCTTCCTCCCGCTCTCGCTCGTCGCCCTCGCCGGGGTCCTGGTGGCCGGACGCTTCCGTGCGCCCGCCTCCTAGGACCCGCCCGCCGGCGGACGACGGGAACGGCCGCCTGCACCGGCCCGGACCCGGACCCGGACCCAGACCGGACCCAGCCCCGGAGCCGGACCCGCCCAAATACGCTCATGTGATACTGCATCAGGCAAGATGCCCAGGTCGGGCCGGTCACACCACCTGTCCACGACCACGCCGCCGCACGGAACGGAACCCCAGATGCCCTCGGTCCCCCCGCTCACTTCCCTTGTGCACCAGCGCCTCGCGGACGCCCTCACGGCAGCGCTGCCCGAGGCCGCGCACGCGGACCCGCTGCTGCGACGGAGCGACCGGGCCGACTTCCAGGCCAACGGGATCCTGGCGCTGGCCAAGAAGGCGAAGGCGAACCCGCGCGAACTGGCCCAGCAGGTGGTCTCCCGGATCGTGACCGGTGAGGTGATCGGGGACGTCGAGGTCTCCGGCCCGGGCTTCCTGAACATCTCCGTCGCCGACCGGGCGATCACCGCGAACCTCGCGGCGCGCGCCGCGGACGGCGACCGGCTCGGCGTTCCGTTCGCCGACGCCCCCGGCACCACCGTCATCGACTACGCGCAGCCCAACGTGGCCAAGGAGATGCACGTCGGCCATCTGCGCAACACCGTCATCGGCGACTCGGTGACCCGGCTCCTGGAGTTCACCGGCGAGAAGGTGATCCGGCGCCACCACATCGGCGACTGGGGCACGCAGTTCGGCATGCTCATCCAGTACCTCCTGGAGCACCCGGACGAGCTGGCGCACAAGGGCGGGCAGGGCGCCGGCGAGGAAGCCATGTCCAACCTCAACCGGGTCTACAAGGCCTCGCGCGCACTCTTCGACTCCGACGAGGAGTTCAAGACCCGGGCCCGCCGCAGGGTGGTCGACCTCCAGTCCGGGGATGCCGAGACGCGGGCCATCTGGCAGCGGCTCGTGGACGAGTCGAAGCTCTACTTCTACTCGGTCTTCGACAAGCTGGACGTCGAGATCCGCGAGGCGGACATCATCGGCGAGTCGGGGTACAACGACATGCTGGCCGAGACCTGCCGCCTGCTGGAGGAGTCCGGTGTGGCCGTCCGCTCCGAGGGCGCGCTGTGCGTGTTCTTCGACGACGTCAAGGGCCCCGAGGGCAACCCGGTCCCGCTGATCGTGCAGAAGTCCGACGGCGGGTTCGGTTACGCGGCCACCGACCTGTCGGCGATCCGCGACCGCGTCTTCGGCCTCGAAGCGGACACGCTCCTCTACGTCGTGGACGCCCGCCAGTCCCTGCACTTCCGGATGGTCTTCGAGACCGCCCGCCGGGCCGGCTGGCTGGGCGACGACGTCACCGCGTTCCAGCTCGGCTTCGGCACGGTCCTCGGCAAGGACGGCAAGCCGTTCAAGACGCGTGAGGGCGAGACGGTCCGACTGGTCGACCTGCTCGACGAGGCGATCGACCGCGCCTCGGCCATCGTCCGGGAGAAGGCCCAGGGCCTGACCGAGGAGGAGATCGCCGAGCGCGGTGCCCAGGTGGGCATCGGCGCGGTGAAGTACGCGGACCTGTCGACGTCGGCCGGCCGGGACTACAAGTTCGACCTGGACCAGATGGTCTCACTGACCGGCGACACCTCCGTCTACCTCCAGTACGCCCACGCCCGGATCCGGTCCATCCTCCGCAAGGCCGGTGACGTCCGCCCGGCGGCCCACCCCGACCTGCCCCTGACCGACGCCGAGCGCGCCCTCGGCCTGCACGCCGACGCCTTCGCGGAGACGGTGACGGAGGCGGCGGCGGAATACGCCCCGCACAAGCTGGCCGCGTACCTGTACCAGTTGGCCTCGCTCTACACGTCCTTCTACGACAAGTGCCCGGTGCTGAAGGCCGAGACCCCGCAGCAGGTCGAGAACCGCCTCTTCCTGTGCGACGTCACCGCCCGCACCCTGCACCAGGGCATGGCCCTGCTGGGCATCCACAGCCCCGAACGCCTCTGAACGCCTCTGAACGCCGCTGAGCGAAGACCACCGGGACCACCGGGACCGCCGGAGTGCCGTGGACAGCACTCCGGCAGTCAGGCAGCCTCCCCGTCCACCGGGCGGCCCCGAGCGTGGCGGGCTACTTGACGGTGGCGTAGCGGGTGATCTTGTAGGCGGCGAACAGCGGGGCGGTCATCTGGCCGCCATGGTGGTCGCGTAGGTGATGGGCTGGCCCACCACCACTTCCGCCTCGAGGGCGTCGTCCTTGACGAGGTCGTCGGCGCCTCGGGTGACGCCCACCTGCGTGCCGATGAAGGAGTTGGTGTCGCAGTCGGCGATGTAGCCGTACTTCGGCTGCTTCTTCTCCCCGCAGGTGTTCGCACGCACACCGGCGGTGCCGGTGGAGGAATCGGCCTGCACCACATACCCGTAGATCCGGTAGCACTTGCCCAAGTGGGCCGCCGGGTCGCGGGCGAGTTTGGCGAAGTCCCGGTCGGACAACGTCTCGAAGCTGCTGCAAACAGGGGTCGGGGTGGGGGCGGGGGTGGGTGCCGCGGGGGTCGGTACCGGCGCCTCGGTGGTGGCCGGGGCGGTGATCACAAGGCCCGCCGGGGCAGTGCCGGCCGGGGCGGTCGGCGTGCTCGCGGCCGCCGCAGCGACGGTGCCGCCGTTGCCGTTGCCGTTGCCGTTGCCGTCGCCGTCGCCGTCGCTGCCGATGGCGATGGCGGCGCCGACGAGGAACCCGCCTATCAGGCCGAGGACGAGCGTGCCGGTCGCGGCAGCCGCCGCCGGGGGCCAAGGGCAGGGGCCGGGAGGTCTTGGCCGGGGGCGCGGGCGGGAACGGCGGCGAGGCGGGGTGCGGGTATCCGTTGGCGATCGTGTCGGCGTGGACCGAGCCACGAGCCCGGTCGAACCACCCGGTGCCGCTCGTGATCCCAACGAGCGCGTTGGCCCGCGCCACACCACCACCGCGCGGCCGTGCGAGAGCGGCCGCAGCGGGGGACACCAACCGCTCGGTGGACGGGTCAACCGTCGTCGGACCCCGAACGGTCCTCCCAGGACCGGGAGTTGCGGGACGGCAAGCGGAACCGGAACCGGGACCGGAACCGGGACCGGGGTCGGGACCCGCGGCCGTCGCGCCCCGGACGGCGCGGGCCGCCGCGGCCCGGGGCCCGCCCCACCACGGTACGGGCGTATCCGACGGCGGCCAGTGCCGATGCGCCCGCTGCGGCCACGGGAGCGGTCCACCACAGGCCCGGAACCAAAGGCCGGAGCGAGATGCCGACCAGCGCGAACGCACCGGTGGCAAGGACCGTGACGACGAGATGCGGCAGAGCCTCATCCTCCGCGCGGGCGAGGTCTGACGTCACGCGCTGTACTGCCCGCTGCCGCGCATGCTCGCGCCGGGCCTGCAGCGAGAGCAGGTCCTCCGGAACAGGCGGCAGCCCCTCCCGTCGTCGGCCGGCGTTCCCCCGCCGATCCCGTTCCTCACCACCGGTCGTGAAGGCCATGCGCCGTCTCTCCTTCCCCGTACCAGGACGGGAGCCCCACGTCCCCGGACCGCCACATCATGTCCGGCCGCTCGCCCCGTCATGGTCCGACGGACACCCGGCGGGCTGCCAGCAGATCCGCCAGCGCCCCGATCAACTTCTGGTGTTCGGCGACGAACTGGCCCGCCTCGGCGGCGTCCACCGCCAGCATGCCGAAGTGCCGCGCGCCGTCGGCGACCGGTGCGGCGATCACGGCCGCATACGAGTTCGTGGAGGTCGGCCGGAGATGGCTGACCCGATTGGGGTTGGTGCCGTCCACCGCCCAGACTCGCCCGACGTCCAGGATCTCCGTCTTGATGTGCGCTCCACCGGTGCTGTTGCCGGGGATCAGCGCGCGGGGGCGGTCGGCGGAGGAGGGGAAGAAGCCGCGGAGCCGGAAGTCTCCGGTGGACGTGAGCTCGTAATACGCGCTCCTGGCCTGTGGCGTGGTCAAGGGTTTGGCGGTCAGGCTGACGGCGGCCTCCAGCACCGTCCGCACCGTCACGTCGAACCGGGAGACCAGGTCCGCGTCGGCAGCCGAAGCCGCTGAAGGGGGATTGAGATCGCGGTACCGGGCCGCCTGGGCCCTGACCGCGTTCCCGATCGTCGGCAGCACGTCCGTGTAGAGGGTGTTCAGTTCGGTCTCCGCCTTGACGGCCCGCTCCCGCGCCTTGATGGTGGCTCGCTCGACCAGGTGGTTCTCGATGAACGTGCCCAGCACCGCGACCACGGCGAGGGACACCCCGATCTGATAGATCAGGGTCTTGTCGTCGGTTCGCTGGAAGCCTTCGCCATAGGTGCCGATGGCGACCAGGCCGGCGGCGGAGGCCGCCGCTATCAAGAAGAAGAAGATGACCTTATGCCAATAGTCCCAGCCCACGCGCAGTACCTCCCCCGGTGACCGTGCCGGACGATCGTGTCACAGGAGTTGCCTGACGCGTGGTCGAATCCGGAACGACGGCGGTGCGCTGCCGGGTTGCCCCAGGCCAGGGGGGCGGGCGGGTACGGGCGCCGCTCAGGCGACGCCCATACCGGCCCGGTGGTCCCGGTGGAGCGGGGTCCAGCCGAGCTCCCGGGCCGCCTTCACGCCCGAGACCCGCAGTCGGGTGTCCAGCATGAGCGCCCCGAGGTAGGGGACCATTAGGCGCAGAGCCCACCCGGGCAGCCGTACCCCGCGGCCACCGGCCGCCGACGCGCGCGCCGCGCCGAGCTCGCCCCACGTCGACGGCAGGTCGTCGACGATGTTGTAAGCCTCGCCCGCCCGTCCGTGCTCCAGGGCCGCGACGGTGGCCGCGGCCGCGTCCTCGACGTGGACCCACGGCACCACTCCGCCCCCGCCGGTCGGGACGGGGATGGACTTGCTTCCCGGAGTCGGGTCGAACCAGGTTCCCGGGCCGTAGAACACCCCGTAGCGCAGGGCGCAGCCCGCCACGTGCCCGGCGTCGAAGAGCCGGCCCTCGGCCTCCAGCAGCCCGGTGATCACATGGTCGGCGACGTTGCCACCACGCACTCCGAAGGGGTCCTCCTCGGTGAGGACCCGGTCGCCGTGGTCGCGGTATCCGTAGCCCAGGACGAGGGACTGGGTGAGGAACCGGGCGGCGCCGACCGTGCCCGCGGCCTCCAACAGGTTCGCGGTGCCGCGTTCGCGGAGCACGTTGCTGGGATCGTCCGCGGTGAGCGTGCGCCTGGGCGCCTTGAGCGCCGTCAGCTGGTGGATCACCGCGTCGGCCGAGACGCCGTCCAGCGCCCGCAGCAGGCCGTCCCGGTCCAGGGCGTCCGCCCGGACGGGTTCGGCGCCGAGCCCGCGCACGGTCGCCGCGGAGCGGTCCGTCCGGGCGAGCGCCAGCACCTGGTGCCCGCCGCCGAGCAGCGCCCGGGTCAGCGGTCGGCCGATGGCGCCGGTCGCACCGGCGAGCAGGACTCTCATGGTCATCCTCCTGAAGTGATGGGTACGACAACAGGACAACCGACCGGATCCGTGCGTGACACCCCACGGCTCCGCCCTTCCGTGATCCGCGTCACGGTACGGGTGCGTGCCCGGCGCGCGATCTGGCGGACCGTCGGTTCCGGACGGCCGGTCCGGGAACCGGCGATCTCCGCGGGAGAACCCGAACCCGGGGCGGGATCGCGAACGGCCGTCAACGGCGGTCAACGGCGTTCGTAGGCCGTGAAGGGCTTGGGCGGTGTCGTATAGGCGTCGTAGCGGGCGACGATGAGCCGGTCCTTGTACTCGAAGAGCTTGTCCACCGGGCCCGGGCCATCGGGGAAGCTGCGGGATTCGCGCTGCTCGCCCGTGGCGGTGTCGAAGACGCGCAGGCCGTAGGAACTGCGGTGGCGCGAGGTGAGGACGGTGAGTTTCCCGTCCTGGAGGTGAAGGTGGGACCCGTTGTCGCCGTCGAGGCGGTCGTCGTCGAGGGTGCCGCCCCAGACGGGGTCTCCGGTGGCCAGGTCGAAGGCGGTCAGGCGGTAGGCGTCACGGCGGTTCCTCGACCGGTGGCGGGGCAGAACGTAGAGCCTGCCGGCGTCCACCGCCGCCGTGAGCCGCCAGTCGCGCTGGATCTCGCCGTACGGGCCGCTGAAGTCGATCGGCGGGTTCGGGCGGCCGTCCCTGCCGAAGGAGAAGTAGGCCCCGTAGTCGGAGTCGCCGGATTCCGAGGCGGCCACGACCACCGGATCGGCCGAGACGAACTCCGCACTGGCTTCCCAGGAGACGGTGCGCCGGTCCCCGAGCGGGGCGGACCACAGGAGCGCGCCGGTGGCCGGGTCGAAGGCGGCGGCGTGCAGTTCGGCGTCGCCGGGGACCTTGTCGCCCCAGACGTTCTCGGTGCCGACGCAGGCGAGGAGGGCGGCGACCTGGCGCTCGGCCACCGCGGTCCTGCCCGGAACGCAGCCCTTGGGGAGGGCAGCCTTCCAGCGGGACTTACCGGTGCGCACGTCCACGGCGTGCAGGTCGTCCTTCTGGAGGAGCACCGCGATGCCGCTGCCTGCGGACACCGAATAGGGCTGGAGGCGGCGGAGGCCGGGCTCGGTGGTGGAGAGCGGGACCTGCCAGATCTCGCGGCCGTTCTTCATGTCGAGCGCGACAGCGGTGGCGCAGGGCTTGCCCTTGGCCGAGGCGGAAGCGCCGTCCCCGTCGCGGGTGACGACCAGGACCGAGCCGTCGGTGTCGGCGGCGGCGTGGCAGACCGCCGAGCGGCTGGGCGGCACGTACTCCCAACTCCGTTCGCCGGTGGAGGCGTCGTACCCGCGCACCGCGTCGAAGCGGGTGCGGACCAGGGTGTCGCCGGACAGCCAGGCCCCGTTGCCCTGCGGTTCGCCCTTGCGGTCCGCGGGGGTGTCCCAAGCGACGCCCATGTCCTCGGCCCCGGAGAGGAGGCACCCAGCGGTGAGTGAGCAGAGGGCGACCAGGGCCGCCCCCGTCGTGGCCAGGCTGCGCCTGGTCCGTCTGCCGGACGGTACGTCGTTCACCTGCGCGGTCATGTCTGCTCCCCCCGAGCGAGTCGCCGTCGACGGTCCGCCGGACTTCCCGCGTTCCTCGGCGACGATCATCATAGGGAGCCGGTCCGCCCGGCCGGAAGGCGCGCCCTCCGCCGGCCGAGGACGCGTACGGCCCGGGGTCCGCACCGCCACGTGGTTCGCCGGCGTGGGTCGGAGAACCTCAACCTGCTCTACGACGGCGTCATGGCGGACTACGACTGGACGGCGACCATGCTCGGCGATCTGGCACGCGAAGGATACGCCGACCGTGTCGTGCTGAGCGTCGAAGTCCCCATGCAGATGTCGCTGGAGCAGAACGCCCTGCGGTGGCAGACGGGACGACTCGCCTTCGATGCGGGAGCCAACCCCTACGGCGGCCGCATGGCCCCCGAGTACCTCATCCGCGCCCTCTACCCGCAGCAGGAGGCGAACTCCTCGTTCTCCGCTGCCCGCGCCAACGCGGACCGCCTCTACACCGAAGGCGCGGTCACCGGCCTCATCAAGGTCGACCGCGGGGCCTGGGACAAGGGGCCTGCGCCCAGCCCGCACGCCCCCGCGATGCGCCACAACAGCATCGAAGGCGACATGCGCGTGAGCACCACCACCGCCGCGACGCCGGGACGGCCCTCCGGCGCGGCGGCCCGGTCCAGATCCACCACGGTCCACGGTCCACGGGAACCCGGGCAGCCCCGGCAGACCTGCCACCCCCGGCACCACGCCGGACCCGTACGCCACGCCCGCGGCTGCGCGCCACGCGGGCGAGGAGGTCACTCGACGCTTCCAGGCCTGGATGCAGAGCGGCATGGGCCAGGAGCTGGCCGGCTCTACCCACCCGCGGATCAACGCCCTGCGCGAGGCGTGGCAGCAGCTACCCCCGCACGACCTGCCGCACGGCCCCGGCGCGGCCGCGGCGCCGTACCGGGCTGTGGCCGAACGGGCCCACGCGGCGGTCACCGCCGCCGTGGCGGCGAATCGCTTCGCTCCGGCAGACGTGAAGGCCCTGCAGGACATAGGCCAGGCAGCCGGTGCGCATTCCGCGCGGCTTGCGGCGACCCAGTCGGGCGCAACCCCCGCCGGCCAACGAGCTGCACCACAGGTGACGGCCCCGGCACCGCGCGCCGCGATGCCTCCGCCGGACGCCCCCCGCTCCCCACGCCTGGGGGCATAGCGAACACTGGCCGCTTCTGCTACCTCGGACTCCGCCACTGATGGGGATTCCCAAAAACGACCAAGGCTTCTCCTCGCCCCACCTTGTTCAGTTCTCAACAGACTGGGGCCGCCCGCTCCTTGGCCCCGTTCTCGTGGGGAAGCTGCAGTAGGTGCCGGATTACCGGATCGGAACGGTGATCTTCACGATCTGTGGCCATTCCGTTCGGTCTACGCCCCTTCGGGCTAGCTCCGAACGGCCTGCCTCCCGGCGCGACCGTAGCGTGGTGCCATGAGCTGGGTCCCTACGCCGGGCGCGGGCCGCGAGGATGAGCCGCTGACGGCGGAACCGGATTTGGTCCAGGCTACGGTCGGCAAGCGCCTGGACGACGTCGCCAAGATTCTGGCCGGCGCCTTGGTCGCCGTCGCGGGGATCATGACCACCCTCGGCTTGACGAGCGATGTGGTCTTCGTCGCCCTCAACAACGATTCCTGGCCCATCTACGTCGCCTCCCTGTGCGCGATCCTGGCTATCGCATGCAGCGTCGTGGCTCTGCTCCTCCACCCCACGCGCCGGGGCAACGTCTGGAAGACCGTGGTCCTGGTACTGGGGGTGATCTTCTACATGACGGCATTGAGCGTGGCCGTCGTCGGCGCCGCCGAGGCGGCAGGCGGTAACGGGCGCCCCAGCGTCACGAAGGTGACCGTCGAGGGGCGCAGACCCGACCTGAAGCTGTACTTCGACGTTCACGCGGACGGTGTCGATAGGTGGGCCACGATCGGCGTATACGTCACTGGGGTGAACAAGAACGGAGAGTCTGTCGCGGACGAAATCCTCTACGAGGGCACCCTTCGCCCCAACGACAAGGGCGAGGTCGACCAGCGAGTCAGCGTGCCCGTCACGGTCCCCCAAAAAGCCTGGGGCATTCAGATCACAGCAGTTACCGCGGGTGGCGAAGGGGACTGCGATGTCCGTTCATCGCGTGGCCCCACCTGTGTGAACCTCCACCTGCCGTAGCCAGGCAAGGCCCGTCCGCGGGTGGCACCCAGGCGGAAGAAGCCGACCGCGGCAAGTCGGCGCGGGTCTGGGGAATCAACCTGAGCAACTCTGAGGCATCCCTGAGCGCTCGGTGGGGAAAATTCCAAATATCGCCATCACCACCGAGGTAGTAGAAAGGCGCCACTGCCCGGGGTCGTTGAGGGAGCCCTGGCAAAGCCGCTGCCTGGTGGTGCCGGACGTGCGATGCTGCCACAAGATCATCAACATGGGCGGGCGCACGACGAGGAGTACGAACGGTGGTGAGGCCGAGGCTGTCGTCCCGTTCCTGACCGTCGGGGGAGGGTCCGGCACTCAGGTCCCGGCGGGGATGCTGGAGGTCGTCGGCGTCGCTGCCGAAACCGGGAGAACAGCCTGGCAGATGACCGTCCGTCTACCGGACTGGGTCAACTCCTCCTCCAGCCGAGTGGAGGTCTCCGCGGTCGGTGCGCACGCCGGCGTCGCCGTGATCAGCATGCACAACAGGGAGCGCTCCGTCTCGTACGGCATCGACCTCACCACCCACCAGCTGCGGTGGACGCTGCCGGACGCCGCCATCGGGGCCGTTGCCGCCGGCACGGCCGTGGGCCTGGCCCCGGCCGAGAACGACACCCAGGTCATTGCCGGATGGGAGGTCACCCGCGGCACGGAGAGGTGGCGCGGCAAACCCAGTACCTTGGTGTCCGTCCAGGCGGCCGGCCCTTCCCTGGTCCGGGTCCGGGGCTACCTCGGTCCCACCCACTTCGACGACCTCCTCGTCGGCGACTCGGGGCAGGTCCGGCAGAGCCTGGCTGCGCACATGCAGGGGCTGAGCTGCATGCACGACGCTGCGGCGACCCTGGTCTGCGTGGACGGCTTCTCGGTGGTCGCTCTGGATGCGGCATCCGGCAGCCAGATCTGGGACCTGCGAGAGGGAGACGGGCGCCTCGTCCCCGCTGTCACCACGGCCTGGCACGGCCGCGTGTACGGCAAGGCCTCCAAGGAAGCAGTGACGCTGGATGCGCTGACCGGGAAGGACATGCCCACTCGGCCGGAGGCCGCGCCGGTCGTGGTCAACGAGTACTTCGGCCTGGTCCTCGTGGACGGTCGGCTCTTGGGCTACCCGACCGGTGACTGAAGCGAGTGATCGTCCGCTCAGCGCTTTCCACAGGGCACGTCCTGTCCACAGGCTGGTTCGTGTCTCATGTCCCGGGTGGGACGATCATTCCCATTCCGATACGAAGGAGGGGATGTTGATGTCTGCATTGTTGGAGATGCACGCGCAGCTGGACTCCGAGGACCCGCTCCGCTGACCCCGTACGCCTACCCATGCGGAACGAGAAGGCGTTCGACTACCTCGCCCAGCGCTACTCCGAGGTCGCCTGGTCCGCCGGCCAGGTCGTGCACCGCCTGTCGCAGGGAGCAGAACATCCTGGTGCTGTCGAGGCCTTCACCCAGAGCCGGACATCCCTCGCCCGAGCTTCCGTGTATGCGCGGGCCTCGACGCGGAACGCTGATGACGCCCTGGCCAGCTTCCCGGCGATCCTGCCCGTCGAGCCGGTACAGGCCACCCCCTCCGACGCGACCAGTGCCGTCACCGCCCGGCTCGGGGACGACTGCGATCGTCTCTCCCGGGCCGCGTACACGGCCCTCCACGACCGCTCGGACATCCGGCTGAGCGGCTCGGACCTCAAGCAGATCTCCCGCTGGAACGCCATGGGCCGGCTGCTGGCGGGACGGACCCTGCTGCACGTCGCGGAAAGCCTGCCGGAAGGTCCCGCCAGGGACAGCCTCAAGGACGCGGCTGCCGTGCTGCGGGAGTCCTCGCACGCCTGGAAAGCCGCCGCTGCAGGCTGGGAGGACATCGCAGACCCGGGCGATCCGCGCGAACGCCGTACCCGACTCCGGGCACTTGTTCACCACCGTCAACGGCAACCGCCTCGAACCCCAGTCAGTCCTGCGGGTCCTGCGTGCCGTCGCGGCCACCCACCCCGACCTCGAAGAGATCGCACCCACTCTCTCCGCCGACGCCGTCACCCACTCCCCGCCTGCCACCTGACCGGGCGGGAAAGCGGCTCATGCGGTGGCGCGGTCGAGACAACGAGGGGCATCTGTGACCGGTCGTTTGACGCCTGCAGCGCGCCGGGCGAGCGCCGGAGCGGGCCAGCCGCCCACTCGCGGCGCCAGCCTTGAACTCCGACGGGTAGTGCTTCATCACCACGGGACATCCGTTCTCCTGGACACTCAAGATCCAAGTGTCTCGAGTGTCCAGGATCCGGGGTCAAGCCCCGGTCGCGGCGGGGTTTGGCTTGGGGGTGCCTTCGTATCGGCCCAGGTTGATGGTCCAGTCCCTCGCGTCCCCTTCACGGGAGACGTAGACGCGCATGGTGAAGGGTTTCCCGGCCTTGTCCGTACCGCTGACGTCCACGTCGGCGGCTTCGGGCGACGTGGGGGTGGTGACCTTCATGTCGGTGATCTTCAGGCCGCGGCCGCCATCCTTGACGATGATTTCCTCGGCGTCCTCCTCCATCCCCACCAAGCCGTCGGTCTTCCTCGCCAGAGCCAACAGTGCCTTCGGGTCGCGGTCGTTGAGCGCGGAGATGTATGCCTTCGCGGTCTCCTCTTCGCTCCTGCCCTCACTGGAGCAGGCGGCGAGCAGCCCACCCACAACGGATACCAGCAGCAGTGCCAGGGCCTTTCTCACAAGACGCTCCTCTTGTTCGGATCAGGTGCGGTGAGCGTAGAACCAGGCGCCTTGGTTCTCGGCCAGGATCTTGTGCAGGGATTTGTTGTAGACGTTGTTGGTGTGTCCGCTGAGGAGAGGCACGCTACCCACCTTGGCGGTGACGATCATGGTGTGGTTGATGTTCCCGTCAGGGCGCGGCCTGGCGAAGTCGATCTGAAGAACGTCGGAAGGAAGCATCTTCCACACGTTGTCCAGCGCCTTGGTCCTGCCTGAGTGGCGGTTGGCGTACCAGTACCAGTTCTCCGCACCCGCCCAGGTGTAGCTGGTGTTCGAGGTGTAGCTGCCGTAGAACCACCTGCGGTTGTCCTTGCGGGAAAATGCGCTGCCCGACGTTTCCGTCCAGCCGCCCGCACGCATTGCCTGGGAGATGAAGTTCGTGCAGTCGTTGCTGTACTTGCGATATGCGGAGTTCGGGCGCAGCGCGTGCTTCTTCGCGTAGAAGACCATGCTGTTGTAGTTGTACGAGGCCGTCACCATCGGCTTCGCCTCAACCGCCATCACCCCCAAGGCCGGCATCTCGGTGCTGCTGGGTTTCGCCTTCGGCCCCGCGTCCTGGGACTCCGCGGCGGGTTCCTCGGCCGGGCTGGGCTCTTCGGCCGGGCTGGGCTCCTCGGCGGAGCTGGGCTCCTCACCCGGGCTGGACTCTTCGGCGGGGCCGGGCAGCGGGCCTCCGCCGTCGATCGGCTTGCTGATCTGCGTACTGGGCAGCAGACCAGAGCGATTCACTTCGGCCTGGGCGTTGGCGAGTTTCCACCGCCCCTGGGCGGAACGCGTGAACGTCAGAGTGTGCGGGAGGACGTACTCCTCATAGATGGGCTCCCCGCCCTTGGGGCCGGGAGAGTACAGGCGGGTGTCCTCGGTAACCTTCACCGTCGCGGTGTTCCCGCTCAGAGACGTTTCTTCCGCCGTGGTGGTTACCTCGGCACGCGTGTATCCGCCGTCGACCGTTTCGAGGACGTGGGCGTTGTGCTGCAGTACCTCCAGATCCGCGGCCAGTTCACCGGCTGCGGCATCGGTCATCGCTACCGCCGCAGCGGGCCGGACCGGCGGGGCCGTCGTGACGGCATCTGCGCGCCGCTGCAGGTAGGAGTCGGCCATCTGCACCAAGAGCGTGGTGTCAGCCTGCGACAGCTCGACGGTGTCCGCGTACGCGGCAGGAACGGTGATACCAAGCGAAGCCAACACCATTGATGCGGCACCGGCAGTACGTATGAGCACAGCTGTTCTGTGCAATGGTCCCCCCGGGGTAAGGCCGCGCCAGCCTCTGCCTCTGTATACGCCATAGCGCGCCCCAGAGGGGTACGGCGAAAGATCACCTGTCCTATAATCATCGATATTCTGGCTGAATACGGGAACCGCAGCCGGCGCCTGCCCCAAGAGCGGGCTGGGGGCGCGGCGGTGACAGGGACTCGTAGAGGTGAGCGTTGTTTCGATGGCGCTGAGCTCAATCGAGACGCGCAGAGCCGCATTTCCCCAGGTGCGACACCGCAGGTGATTGTCGCCGCGTCTATGTGTTTGAAGCGTGTGGGCAACTCCACCAGGCCTTTGATTTGCCCGTGCGCGGGTGTTGCAGCACCATGTCGGCCGGTAGTCGATGTCCCAGCCGGCGTCGAGCGCCCGCCAGGCGAAGTCCGTTTCCTCGTGGGCGTAGAAGGCCCCGAACTCCTATCTCTGACCCCAGCCGCAAAGTAGCGGTCAGGGCTTCGCGACCGTGGTCTTCTTGGCCTGGCGGGGCACGGTCTTGATCTTGTCGAGGTGCCCGTACACCGTCAACCGGGGTACGCCGAACCTGTCCGCGATCTGCTGGACGGTCTTCTCCCGCTCGTCGTAGAGACGCTGGGCGAGCGCGGCCTGATCCGCGGTGAGCTTCGGCCCGCCCACCGACCCGGCCACGGGCCCGTGCGGAGGCGAGACCGTCGTTGGTGTTCGCCACGATCAGTTCACGCTGAAGCTCGGCCAGCACGGACAGCATCCCGAACATCGCCCGGCCCTCCATCGTGGAGGTGTCGATGCCCTGCTCGATGACGTGCAGCCCGATGCCGCGCTCGCGCAGCTCGGCACCGAGCGTTACCAGGTGCAGCACCGAGCGGGAGAGCCGGTCGAGCCGGGTGACCTTGAACGTGTCGCCCTCGCGCAGCAGCTGCATGGCGAGATCGAGCTTCGGCCGGGACACCTTCGCCGCTCGCCTTGTCGACGTGGATGTTGTCGCGCTCGACGCCGGCCCGCAGCAGGGCGTCAATCTGACGATCGGGGACGCTCACACAATGCAACAGTAATTACAGAGTGCTACTTGACGCTTGGCGGCGGCTCGGGGATACGGGGCCTGCTCAACCGCCACTGGCTGCGGCGTTCCTGCGCCGCGGCCAGTGCCACCACCGGCTCTGTGGCCGTTGGGTGGACATGGCTAGCGCTGCCTCCAGCGCGTTGCCGGTGCTCAAGGTATACCTGTGCTCGTCGCCCAGGATGCGGACGCGGTCATCGAGGGTTCGGCGCAGCAGCTGTATCGCCTCGGCCTGCTCACCTGCACTGGTCAAAGCGAGAGCGAGGTTGTGGCGACTGGCAAGGGTGTCCGGGTGCTCGGGGCCCAGGATGCGGGTGCGGTCCTCCAGGGTCTGCCGGTGCATGCGCACTGCTTGTGCGTGCTCGCCCATTCCGTCCAGGGCGAGACCGAGGCTGTCCCGGCTGGCCAGCGTGTGCGGATGCTCGGGACCCAGAATGCGGGCGTGGTCGTTGAGCGCCTGCCGCAGCAGCTGTATCGCTTCCGTCTGCTCACCCGCCCTGGTCAGGGCGCTGGCGAGGTTGTGGCGGCTGAGCAGGGTGAGGTGGTGCTCGGGGCCCAGGATGCGGGTGCGGTCCTCCAGGGTGCGCCGGTGCATGCGCACTGCTTGTGCGTGCTCGCCCATTCCGTCCAGGGCGAGACCGAGGCTGTCCCGGCTGGCCAGCGTATGCGGATGCTCGGGGCCCAGGACACGGGTACGGTCGTTGAGGGTCTGCCGCAGCAGATCCACCGCCTCGGCATGCTCACCCGTCCCGTCCAAAGCGCATGCGAGGTCATTGCGGCTGGTTAAGGTGTCGGGGTGCACGGGGCCCAGGATGCGGGCGCGGTCCTCCAGGGTCTGCCGCAGCAGGCGTATTGCCTCGGCCGGCTCTCCCAGTCCGAACAAGGCATTGCCCAGGTTGTTGCGGCTGGTCAAGGTATCGGGGTGCTCGGGGCCCAGCATGCGGGTCGCGACGTCGAGGACCCGTTCATCCAGCAGGCGCGCCGCACCGAAAGCGCCGGCCTTCTGCAGCGCCTGCGCCAGGGCGTTGAGAGTGGTGCGGTGGTGTGTGGCGGTGCGCGGGTCCGCGTAGTCGAGCAGCAGAGGCAGGTGGGGGGCGAGGAGCACGGCTGCAGGCCAACCAGCGCGCCCGCGCTGGTCGGCCTCGTGCACGGCCGTGGTCAGCCGCTCGGCAAGGGCCCGGTGCCACACGGCGAGCTCGGAGGTCTCGGCCGTGAGGGCGACAGCGTTGATCTCTCGGATCAGGGGATGCAGCACCACCTGCGCCCCCTCACTGCCGCCCGACGCCGGGCCGGTGCTGCCGGGAGAGTGGGGCAGGCCGAGGAGACCGTAGCGGTGCAGGCCGGCGAACGCGGCCTCCAGGGTCACCGCGGTGACGTCGTGTCCGGTGACGACGGATAGCAGGTCCGGGGTGATCAGGGACAGTGGGACTGGGGCCTGAGCCAGCAGGGCCAGCAGTCGCAACAAGGGGCGGGCCAAAGCGTTGCCCTCCCCGGCGAGCTGGTCCAAGGACACCTCCCAGGTATGCCGCACCACGGCGCGGGCGACCTGCGGATGGGAGGCATTCGGGTGCGCCGCTCCCAACAAGAACCGCAGTTCCTGTTCCAGGGCCTGGCGGTAGGCGGCAAAGGTGCGGTAGCGGCTGGTGGGTCCGGCCAGATAGGTGCCAGCCGCGTGCAACGCCAGTGGCAGCCCCCCCAGTCGCGCCGCCAGCTCCCGGGCCTGCTCGGCAGTGCCGGCCGCGGGAGCAGCGTCCAGCAGGACCTGCCCCGCAGGTCGCACCGGCAGCGGCTCCAGCGGCAGCAGCCGTGCGCACGGACCCCAGGTCTGCTCGCTGCCATCCCGGCTGGTCACCACCAGCAGACCCCGGCCGTGCGGACGGATCCAGCCGCGGTAGTCGGCCACCGGCTCCCCTGCCGGGCCGATCTCGTGCGGCTCGTCGGCGTTGTCCACCACCAGCAGCCACCGCCGCACCCGGCCCAACTGTCGCCAGACCACATCCGGCAGGCTCGCCTGCCCCGCTCGCGCGGCCTCCAGCTCTGCCTCTGGCAGGCCGCAGGCCAGCGCCACCTGCACCATCTGCTGCGCCAGCTCGGCGCCGTCGCGCCAGCGCACCCAAAACACTCGCCAGCCCGCCGCCTCGGCCTGGGTGGCCAGTTGCGCGGCCACCGTTGTCTTGCCCATCCCGCCGACCGCGCACAGCACCGCGAACCGGCCTTGTGGCCGCCGAAGCATGCCCGCCAGCACGGCGAGTTCTCCCTCACGCCCCCGCACGCGCTGAACATGCGGGGGGCGTAACGAAGCCTGCTGGCCTCGGGCCAGTCGGCTCACCGGTGCCAGCCGCGCCGGGGGCCTTGCGGCGGCATCCAGATGCCGGCCCCACAGCAACAGCCCGACGCTGACCGCCACCAATACGGCGAACACCGGCCAGATCACCCACGCCTGCGCCGCCCAGCCAGGCACCGCGGCACTGGCGTAGTTGGCCACCGGCCCCAGCACAGCCGCCACCAATGCGGCCCCTCCCGCTACCGCCGACCCGGCCCACGCACCCCGTCCACGCCCCATGGTCTGCCACCCCCGTCCACCGTCACCAGGATGCTCCCGCCTGGATCGCGTCCATGGAAGGTTGCGGGTGGTCACGACGCGGGCGGCGGTGTCGCTCCGGTTCAGCGGCCGGATGCCGAGCCTGCTGCTTGAACGCCGTCATCCGCCGCGCGGCGCGGCCCGGGCACCAGGGCAGGCAGCAGGTCGAGCCGATTGTCCATGTCGAGGCGGAAGGTGCCGTACGGGTTGATGTTCGACCAGAACAGCGCAGTCAGTCCTCGCCGGTCCTCGTCGGGCGCGTCAGCGATCCGCCTCACGTGCAGCCCGATACCCCGCTCGCGCAGGTCGGCGCCGAGGGTCACCAGGTGGAGCACTGAGCGGGAGAGCCGGTCGAGCCGGGTGATTGGGCGGCGAGACCTTCAGTACTGGCCGTGGCGAGGGCATCCAACCGCCCAAAGTCGTCCGCTTGACCACCGACGGGTCCTCGACCGGACCGGTGGGGTCTGGGGCCTTCGCTGGCCAATGCAGTTGCTTTACTAGCCGCGGTTGGCAGACGAGTGATCGTGGAACGAGGTGATCTCCGTGGACTTCCCTGAAGACCTGGTCCGGCTCAAGCAGGCCCAGATCAGCCTCCACAACCGCATGGTCGGCGATCCCGCTCTGCGCACCGCCCTGGCGGGCGAGCTGGCCCGCGCGGGCCTGGCGGTCTCCGGCCACCCGTACTGGCGCGATCACCCGGCCACCCCGCAGGCCCGCCTGGCGCTGGAGGACGCCGCGGCCGCCGGCCCGGCCGGCCAAGCAGCGCTCCGCATCCCCTTTACCGAGGGCCGTTTCACGATCGAGGAATCCTGACGGGACGACCGGCGAGCCGTTCGGTCTGCGCCGGGACGCCCCCGGGGTCGGGGGCGTCTCTTTTTCACCCGAAAGCAATCCGCCAGAAAATCGGATCCGGTGTCCGAAATAGCGCCCCCAGCCTCAGGGGCGCTTCTGGCGAGAATTATCCCGACACGGCTTGAAGTCATCAGGATGCGGACTGAAATTGAGGCACATTTGAGGTTTCCATGTGACGCCGGACACATGTGAGCCGATGTGGTTGATCATCACAACTCAAGCCCACAGGATTCTGGGAAAGCATCGCCCCTCGCTTTGGAGCCATGAGCGCGGTGCGAATTGAAAGATTCTCGGAAGTTTGAGGAGTAGACGTAACCACCAGCTTGTCCCGGCGCTCAATTGCCTCGGCCGTTACCGTCTCCTGCGCGGCCCTGCTTTCCATCAGTGCCGGCGGAGGGGTTTCGCACGCCGCGGAATCGCCGATCCATGGCATTCCCGCTTCTTCGATATCGAGTGACGGCAAGTTCTTCCAGCCTGGCCCCAACACCGTTGTCAAGCTGACCGAAGGCGGGGCGCCTGCGCAGGCCGGCACGTTAGCCGTCACCCCGTCCTTCGGTGCCACCGCCTTCCAGCAGCTGCGCAACGTCCAGGATCTGGGCCAGAGCTGTGGGACCGATGTGATTCAGCAGTCGAGCGGTCGCGGAAAGACGACTCTCGTTCTCACAGGGGCGTCGCTGCGACCGTTAAAAGGGAAACCAAAATCGACGCCAAGTGCGTCTCGTACGGTGTCGGCTGGGACGTCACGAAAAGTTACACGGTAAAGAACGAAACGCGATACGAAGTCCCCTCGGGCAAGTTCGGCACCGTACAGGCATTCCCGCTCTACAACGTTTACATGGGGGATGTGTGGGAAGGGCTTCAGCCGAGCATCCCCACCAAGAAGAAGGTGTACGCGTACAAGCCCGTGGGGGTTTGCTTCAATCAGTGGCTGTCGTAACGACGCAATAATGGGGTGGCGTGACTTCGTGTACAAGATTCGACCCGTGGTCCTGGCCGCGCTGACATTGCTGCTTGCAGGTTGCGACGGCGGCGAGGGCGGAGGCCGCCCGTCCGGGCGGCCGCAGGACGCGTCCGTCCCGCTCCGTACAGCGCCGGCCGCGGACGTGGCCGGCGACCCCCTCGCGGAGCTCGGCACCTCTCTCACGGGCCCGGGGCCGAGAGTCCTCGCCGAGGTGAACGTCGGCTCTCGACGCCTGCTCGCCTACGCCGGAGAGGACGGCTGCGGGTTCAGGGCCGCGCCCGACGGCGGCTCCCCACAGGAGCCGCCCGTCCAACTGGGTTCGGCGTGGCCGCGGGACACCGCGGCCGACTCCCGCTACCCGGCGGGTCCGTACAACACCGTGTCCGGTTCCGGCGGTGCCGTATGGGCGTCAATGTCGTGCGGCAGGAACGCGATGGTGATCGAGTACCGCGGCGAGGCGTCGACAGACCTGCCGCAGGGGCGCGGCAGCGTCACTGTCCGGCGCGGGTCCGGGGGGCCCGCCACCCTGCTGATCGTGGTCGGCGCCGCAGAGGTCCGCGAGCAGATCGCTGCCGGGGCGACCCCACACTGAGGTCCCCGGGCGGGCATGCCTCCGCCGTGCGGTGCCGTGCCCGCTGTACCGCAGCCCCGGTGCACATCTGCGCACCGGGGCTGGTCGGCGAGGAGCCACGCGCTGCTCAGCACGATCCGGTTGGCCGGATCGGTGCGGCCTAGATGGGCCACCTGGTCAAGTACGAAGCCCTGACCTGCATGTCTACTGTCATGACAGCGGCAGATCCGGGAGTAGCGCACAACGCAGTGCGCTAAGGTGGGGGTGTTGCTTATTCGTGCTCTGATGTGCAATGTCATCGGGGCGCGGCAACACTCAATGAGAAAGCGGCCGCTGCCTCGCCTGCGAAAGCTGACAGCGACCGCCCGGGACTCATCCCGCACTCGCGCCTCTCGTCGGCTGCAACCGACGGGGGGCGCACGCGTTTACAGCCAGCTGCCGATCAGGTCGTACAGCCGGCTGGCGACCTCCTTGGCCGTATCGAGGAGAATCACCTCGACCAGCAACTTGGCCACCAGTTCACGCCTCGTGCTCTGGGCCTCGTCCCGGTTCCGTCCGGACCCTTCGCCTTCGGGCTTCGGGTCATCTGCGGCACCGGGCATTGGCGCCTCCCACCGGACCGTCATCCAGTAGTGGAGAGACCGGGTCGACGGTCCGTCACCCCCCGGCCTCCCCGCAGCTGTACGTCGCTCTCGGCAGGCTGTGCAGAAGTCTACGCCGAGCAGGTGACTCGGAGCGGGCGCTGACAGGTACAGTCGGGCTTTACCGCTCCGGCTACTCAGCCCGGATTCACCTGCTCGATAGCGGCCCGGAGATGCTGGATGGTGGCATCGGAAACGGTTAGCGGAGACGGTTTTCAAAGACATTGGCAGGCGAGAATTCACAACCAAGACAACACTCGGCCTGAAGTCGGTGCGTATTATGGGCGAGGGATTCGATAAGACCAAGCGCTACGAATAGCGCTGGGAACAGGGGGCAAAGGAGCCAGGGCATGGAGAAGAGCGAAGCAGTAGAACTCCTACGGGGGGCGGGTTCCCCAGATCCGTCGATTGTGATCGAGGAGGCTCTTGCGCCGTCGGGGCAGTGGGTTCTGGGGCGTCCAGTCGCACCGATGGAGGCTGAAAGTCTGTGGCGGCAGCTACTCGCCGCCTGCTACGACTCGAGATGGCACCCAGTATTGACCACAGGACACCCCTCCGACCTAGTGGACCCCCGTCACCAGGAGCAGCAGATCTTCGATGGC
Organism: Streptomyces sp. NPDC043853; assembly: GCF_056436025.1. Classification (NCBI taxonomy): domain Bacteria; kingdom Bacillati; phylum Actinomycetota; class Actinomycetes; order Kitasatosporales; family Streptomycetaceae; genus Streptomyces; species Streptomyces sp. NPDC043853. The sequence continues at coordinate 50,377 of NZ_JBWKDJ010000007.1, read as the reverse complement.
CGGGCGCTCACTGCACCGCAGGAGATCGTCACTGAAATCGAAGAGGCTGCGCTGGCGGAGTGTCTGAGGTTCGCGGACGAGGAAGAGGCGGCCGAGTGGAGGGCCGACTTTGATGCCGACCAGTTGGCCGGTTCCATCAATTTGGAGCCTAGGGTTTCCAGCCCACGCAAGGACTTCTATCCGCGCTGGCTGTGCTTGGTCGAAGCTCAAGCTGGTTATTTGGTGCCGAGCGTTCTGCTGACGTATCCGCGCGCACGCAACTGGTCCCACGGGCCGGGCGGTCGCATGATGTTGGCTTCCGATCACGTGGCGTTCCTGCATACCTGGAACGCCCGTTTCGGGGCGGAGCTGCTGTACATGGCAAGTGGAGTGCTGATGGTCGATGTTGCCCGGCCTCCGCAAGCACGAGTTGAGGTGGCGAAGGCTGCAATCGAGCAGTACGCGTACTGCCACGACGGGCACGACACGACGACCTATGCGGAACTGCAGGCTCGAAGCGGGACCTGGCAATTCTGCTGGGACTGATGAAAACGGGATTAAGCGCACATGGCACCGGTGCCCCGGCGGGAAAGTTCCCGCCGGGGCACCGGTGCGTCCCCGGGTCTGCGCAGCCCTCGCCGGGATCGGCCACATCGCGGCAGCGGCCCGCTCCCTCGCAGGCACGGCCGGACGGCGCGGTCGCCTCACGCACGTGCAGGCGTGACGGCGGCATCGGGGTCCGGGGCGAGGAGACCGGGCGGCACAGGCGCGTGGGAGCGGCCATGTCGAGCAGGACCCACCAGTCTTAGGGCACCCTCGCCTCGCCGCGCCATGTCCCAGAGAACACACGGTCGACCACCCTCGGACCGGTGCGGCCTCTTAGGTGTGGCCGGCGAGCACACTCGGGCAGGCACCATCACGCGTGGGCGCGCATCCGCCGTGCACGGGCCGTCAGAGCTCGGGGACGGAGCGGTTGTCCCAGACGAACGGCCCCCTCCGCCGGGCCCAGCTTAGGCCGCGGATCCCAACTGGGCCGAGGATCTGGGAGACGTCGGAGGCGTCCTGCCGTGGCCTGTGAAAGCGGGTTACGTACCAAACCCCGGCTGTACGGTCCCGGCAGTACCGTCCGGGCCCGACGCCGCACTTCGGGCAGCCCGTGGCCGCGCATGCGTTCCAGGACCGGCGGAGAGCCTCTTCGACCACGGGTCTGGTTTTGGCGGCCTCCACATTAACCACGGCTCTCCTGACCGGCGCCGTGCCCGCTGACTCCCCGCTCGTATGGCCGCTGGTGGTGCTCTCCCTCGGCTCCATGGCCTACGACGTCTGCAGCCGCCCCGGCCGAAGGTCCGCTCGCCGACCCAGCGCCGCGGGATGACCTTGAAGCCCCTTTGGTCGGGGTCCCCGGCGGGCGATCTCGACGTCGATGCCGAGGGTGGCGCCGTGCTCGATGGCCTTGGTCCGGTAGCCGGTGCCGGCCCAGGACCTTTTCACGCGCGGATGGGCCTTGGCGATGTTCGAGAGCAGGTGGATGTCGCCGACGTGGTCGCGGCCGCCCGCGACGCGGCCGGCTTCTGCTGCCGGCTTGCTGAGCAACCTCGGCGGAGGAGTTGGCTGTGCGTGGTGAGGACTTACTGGTCTAAGGACCGTTGGGGCAGTCAGCCTCGGTCCAGCTCGCGACGAGGTCACGGCAGACAACGGAGAGTGAGCCGTTCCGGAACGCGATCTCGTGGCTGCAGCCGTTCTGGTGGGGCAGGACCTCGTCGAGGATCACGGTCCCGAGGTCTGCCCAGTCGTTGCCCTCGACGCTTCCGGCATCGAAGCTGGAGACGCCTGTGTAGCGGATGACCAGGTCTTCGTCGTGCTTCCAGCAGTTGTGCCGGAACTGGATCTCCATCTGCTGGTCATCAGCTCCGACACCGCGGATGTGCTGGACCTCCAGGTCCTTCACACACCGCTTGCTGGAGAAGTCGTGGTGCTCCGGGGCAGTCGCGAAGCCCCGGGCCCCGACCGGCAGATCGTCAGCCAGCGAGGGCAGATGCTCCAGGTATCGAGTAGGGGATATGACGCCCGACAGGTTGCCGATCCGTGCATTCAGGTTGATGTACTCCATCGTCCCTTCATCCCCGCTCGTGGCTCTGTTGGCCAACGAATCGTCGCACGATCTCCATGCTGTCGGCTCGGAGATTCATCCGGCTGTACTCGGTTCTGAGCTGCGTCGGGGTTCGGTGCCGACCTTGTGGTGTGCGGGTCGGGTGGAGGACTCACAGGTGGCGAGGACTCGTCCGACGTCGCAGCGGGTGGCGGGCTGTCGTTTCTTCGAGCCGAGCGGGCGGCCGGGGCCGCGGCCTGGTGGGTAAACCGCCGCCGCGACACGTTCGAGGCCCTCACCGGGACCCTCGTGCGCCCGCAGCTCCTAGCCCTCGACGGCCACTCCAGCCGACCAGGTGGTTGAAGAGCCGGTCCACCGTTGATGCAGAACGATCAGACCGTCGGGGAACTGTTCCGCAGCGCAGGGAGCGGGCTGCCAGGCGCTCATGCCGCGGCTGCTCAGGTGCGTGCCCGCGTCCGAAGGCGCAGCTCGAATCCGCTCGCAGGGCGGTAACCGGACGAAGCCCAGAACGGATGGGTGTGCAGAAGGCACGACAGACCGATCAGCCGCCGACGCAGCTCGGTCGCGCCGACATCGGCCGGATCCTGCGCCGGCGCGTCATGGGTCGGCAGCCACGCGGCTTGGAGTGCCACCTGTGACCGTGCACCGTGGATGGCCCGGGCGGACAACTTCGATGCTCAACCTCAGGCGGGGAGCGTCATGGGTGCGGGTGCGGGTGCGGGTGCGGGTGCGGGTGCGGGTGCGGTGGCGGGCAAGGTCACAGCAACGCAGCGATGCCCTCCCGGTTCTCGGGCAGCCCGGCCGCGCGGAACCACAACACGTTTCCGGCGATGCCGCCCGTCGCCTCGTCGGTGTCCACGAAGGCCCGCAAAAGGTTGCGTTGGGTGGGGGTGAGCGGGTGGGTCGGGGCGTAGCCACCAGCAAAGGCTCTGAGCAGGATCGGCCCGCGTTCGTGGTCGGTGACCGACGTGCCGCCGGCGGCCACGATGGCGACCGCCACCGGTGCCACCTCCTCGAAGGTTTCGGCCAGGGCGAGCGCGGAGCGCAGCACGGTGAACCGGAACCACCCGTCGAGCCCGGGCAGTGGCTCGGGGAACCAGCCGTCCGTCGTTCGCGGGTCCCGCAGGGCGTCGAGGAGGACGGCGAGAGCGCGTGGCCGATCAACCTGGGCGGGACCGAGCGCGGCGCAGACCCGCACGGCCGGGTCGGAGTCGGCGAGCAGGTCGGAGGTGTCCATCCCCCACACGCCGAGCGCCCGCGCCACACTCGCTCGCTCCCGCCGCCCCGCCACGGGGCCCAGCCGTGCCCGCAGCAGCGTGGCGGCCCGAGGCACCCGGTCGGCGAGCCCCGGGGCGACGAGGAGCGGCACTGCGGCGCCGAGCGCGGCCTCGCGGACGTGGGGATCGGGAGAGGAGAGGAAGGGCTCGACGGCGTCGTACAGGGTGGGGCGTATCTCCCGGCACGCCTGCAGTGCGGCGAGCTCGTCCGGGTCGTGCTCGCGTCGCGTCCCGTCGTGCCAGGGCGCCCACTGCCAGTCGGTTCGGTCCCGCACCGGATCCTCCCCGTAGGCGGCAGACTCGGCAACCTGCCCCAGCCAGACGAGCAGGGCGGCCCGCAAGCTGCGCGGCGGCCCGTTGTCCCACGGGAAGTGCCCCTCGTGCTCGGCGAGGCCCACGGGGTGGTCGAGGATCGCGGCGACGAACAGCGCCGCGGGCGCGGTGACGGTGTACAGCGAGCCCTGGTGCAACACGCCCGTGTCCAACGCGGCCAACGCCTCCGACCGGACCTCGGAATCTTCGTCCACGAGGGAACACAGGGAGACTGGTATGTCCTCGCCGGAGCCGTAGGCGTGCTGGAGAGACTCCCAGTCCGTCCTCAACAGCAGTTCTCGGGCCGCTGCCGGCAACCCGCTCAGGATCCGCGTCATACGGGCACGCTCGCTATCCGTCATGCACACACCGTGCCAGCCCCCACCGACAACGCCCCCTTCTCGGTAGAGGGACGAACGGGGAACACCTGGCTCAGCCCACGCGGGCGCCACCCTGCCGGCCATACGGAACACCCAGCACGACAACTCCCATGCTCGTTGGACAGACCCAGTGCTCAGTCACACCACCAGATCGTCGGTGAAGCGGAACGGGTTCACGCACCGATTGGAGCGTGTGTTCGAATTTCGAGCCCAGCCCACCACGTAGTGGGACCGCGAGCGCGGCCCCGCCGGCGTTTGCGTACCCCGGGCTCCCCCGGCGCCCGACGCGGGACCGGCGTTCAATGGACGTATGCGACGTAACAGCAAGCGCAGGGGGCTGGCAGTGGCCGCCGGGCTCGCCCTGGCAGCCGGGACCGTCGCCGCCGCACCGTCGCCGAGCCCCGGCAGCTTCGACGTGAGGGCGGCCCTGGACAAGCTGGACACGCAGGTGCAGGAAGGCATGCGGCGCACCGGGGTGCCGGGTGTCTCGGTGGCCGTGGTCCACGACGACAAGGTCGTCTACCTCAAGGGCTTCGGCGTCCGCAGCACCGCCGCCCCGGGGGAGAAGGTCGGTCCGGACACCGTCTTCCAACTGGCCTCGGTCTCCAAGCCGGTGGCCACCACCGTCGTGGCGCAGGCCATCGGCGCCGACGGCTTCGACGATCCGCTCAAGGGCATCGTCCTCAAGGACCCCTGGGTCAGCTCGCACGTCACGGCGGCCGACCTGCTCTCGCACCGCTCGGGCCTGCCCGACCACTCCGGCGACCTCCTGGAGGACCTGGGCTACGACCAGTCGTACATCCTGTCCCACCTGCGCTACGAGCCCCTCAGCCCGTTCCGCACCAGCTACGCGTACACGAACTTCGGCTTCACCGCGGCTGCCGAGGCCGTCGCCAAGGCCAAGGGCGTGCCCTGGGACAAGCTCTCCGACGACCTGCTGTACAAGCCCGCCGGGATGACGCACACCAGCTCCCGCTTCAGCGACTACGAGAACGCCGCCGACCGTGCCCTGACCCACGTCAAGACCGCCGACGGCACCTGGAAGCCGCTCTACGTCCGCGACGCCGACGCGCAGACCGCGGCCGGCGGCGTCAGCTCCAACGCCCGGGACATGGCCCGCTGGCTGCGCCTCCAGATGGGCGCCGGAAAGATCGACGGCCGGCAGGTCATCAACAGCGAGGGCCTGGCCCAGACCCACGTCCCGCACATCATCAGCCAACCCGCCGCCGAGCCGAACGCCCAGCCCGGCTACTACGGCCTGGGCTGGAACGTGCGCTACGACGAGCACGGCCGGCTGCGCCTGAGCCACTCCGGCGCCTTCGCACTCGGCGCCAACACCAACGCCACACTGGTCCCCGCCGAGAAGCTCGCCATCGTGGTGCTCACCAACGGCGCCCCCTCGGGCCTCCCCGACGCCATCGCCCTCAACTTCTTCGACACCGCCGAGCACGGCAAGCCCACCCGGGACTGGCTGCCCTTGGTGGCCAAGGCCTACGAAGAGCAGCTCAACGAGGGCGGCTCGGACACGGACTACGCCAAGCCGCCCGCCAACGCGAAGCCGGCCCGCGCGGACGGCGCGTACGTCGGTACGTACACCAACCCGTTCTACGGGCGGGCCACCGTCACCGCCGGCCCGGGCGGCGGCCTGGTCCTGCACCTGGGGCCGAAGCCGCAGAACTACCCGCTCACCCACTACGACGGGAACACCTTCAGCTTTGAGACGGCCGGAGAGAACGCGGTCGGCCGCACCGGGGTGACCTTCACCGACGGCCGGATGCGCGTGGAGTACCTGGACGCCAACGGGCTGGGCACCTTCGAGAAGGCCGGCCAGCGTCTTTCCTCCGGAACATCCCGCTGACCAGATGAAGGTGGCGGCGAAGCAGACGGCGGTGTCCCACCGGCTCCCGGGCAGCACCACCCGCATGCGGGGAAGCCGGCAGGCACCCCATCCGACCGGCCAGACGCTGCTCGGCCGAGCCGGCCGGACCCATTGTTACAAACCTCTTGCTATTGCATACGACTTGCAATAGATCTGAGTGGCCGAACCTCGTCGCCTGCCCAGGATGCGGAGCACACCATGCCCCACCTGCTGCCGGACTCCGGACCGCAGCGCATCATCGCCGCCTCGAACTTCGTCTACACCCTCGGCAGCGGCCTCTACCTCACCGCGGGAGTGCTCTACTTCACCCAGGCCGTCCGGCTTCCGGCAGCCGAGGTGGGCCTCGGACTCGGCATCGCCGGGGTCTTCTCGCTGGCCGTCGGCATCGCCGTGGGGCACCTGGCGGACCGGCGCGGTGCACGCGGGGTCTACGCGGCCACGCTCGTCGTACAGGCACTGGCCACGGCCGGCTTCCTGCTCGCGGACAGCTTCTGGCCGTTCGTGCTCGCGGTGTGTGCGGCCACCGGGGCGAAGGGGGCAGGGCTGGCCGCACGCAGCCCGATCATCCGCCACTACGGAGGGGTCCGGCCGCAGGAGTTCCGCGCGTACCTGCGCGCCGTGACGAACCTCGGCATCTCCCTGGGCGCGGTGCTGGCGGGCTGGGCCGTGCAGGTGGGCACCCACAGCGCCTACCAGCTGCTGGTCATCGGCAACGCGCTCGCCTTCGCCGCCTCCGCGTTGATCCTGTTCCGCCTGTGCCCTTTCGAGCCCGAGCCGGCCGCGGGCGGTCCGCGCTGGATCGCCCTGCGCGACCGGCCCTACCTCGCGCTGACCGTGCTGGACGGCATCATGGCCATCCAGTTCAAGGTGCTCACCGTCGCCATCCCCCTGTGGCTGGTCGCGGCCACCGACGCCCCGCACTGGCTGATCTCGGGCACCATGCTGCTGAACACCGTCGTGGTCGTCACCTGCCAGATGCGAGCCAGCCGCGACATCGGAACCCCCACGGCCGGAGCCCTCGCCTACCGGCGCTCGGGATTCGCCTTCCTCCTGGCGTGCGTGCTGATCTCGCTGTCCGCCGACCTGCCGGCTTGGGCTGCGGCCACCCTCCTGCTGGCCGGAGTCGCCGTCCACACGATCGGTGAACTCTGGCACTCGGCGGCAGGATTCGAGATCTCCTTCGCCCTCGCACCGAAGCACGCAACCGGCCAGTACCTCGGCGTCTTCGGACTCGGCGCTGGCCTGGCCGAGGCAGTCGGGCCCGCCCTCCTCATCTCCCTGTGCATCACCTGGGGCCGCCCCGGCTGGTACGTCGTGGGAGCGATGTTCGCCCTGACGGGCCTGGCCGCGCCACTCGCCGTCCGCTGGGCACAGCGCCACCAGCACACCGCGCAGCCGTATCCCGGTGGCGCGGAGAAGCGGGCGGCGACCGCCTGAGGTCCGCGCCGCAGCACCTTCGGAGCCGGCCCCGGGCCTCTGCGGGCTTCCCCGCACCCGACGACCACGAGGACCTCCAAGACCCCCAAGACCCCCAAGACCACCAGAACCGCCACGCCCGCCACGCCGGCCTAACACCGACCCCGAGATGTGGGTGCCGGTCATCGCCTACGTCGACCACCAGGGACGCCGGGTGCAGTTCGAGCCACGGATGCGGGGGAACCGCATCGACCTGGCCACCGGGCGGGCGCACAACCTGCCAGTGATCCGGTTGTGAGGTGCTTCCTCACCACGTGATTCGTTCTGCGCACCAATTCGCGGGTCTGGCTGACGGGTGCCGGTTGGGTTCGGTCTGCTGTGGGTTGTGGGTGACAGCAGGCTGGAGAGCCGCTGGTCCTGAGCGAGACCGAGCGGCAGATGTTGAACAACTGGGTCAAGCGCCGGACGGCCGCGCAGGGGCTGGCCCTGTGGGCGAGGATCGGTCTGGGGTGCGCGGATGGCGGACCGAACCTCTCGGTCGCCACCTGGTTGGGTGTGAACCGGGGCATCGTCGCCAAGTGGCGGAACGGGTTCCTCGGCGGCGGTGGCGCACGCGACGTGGGTCACTTTTGATACGCCGTCAGAGGGTCAGAGTTCAACCGTCGCCGAGAAGCAGTCTGCGGAGCGACCGAAGCGACCCAGATCCGGAACTGGTTGCACCATTTGGCGGTCGGGGCGAAGCGACCGTGCTGGTCGCAGTCCTTGACGAGTGGCTGTGACGGGCATCCGGTTGAGACCATGCGCCGGTGAACTCAGGACTCCCCGCCGGATGGACGATCGAACGCGTGCGCGCTCTCTCCGGAGACCCGAGCGCCGCCCCGCTCTCCTGCGATCGACTCGTGGTCGTCGAGGCCGCCGGTCAGGACGACTACGAACCGCTCCAGCCCGATGTGATTCTCGCGTTCCACGAACTGTGCCTCGTGAGGGACGACGGTGAGTGGTTCATGGGGCAGCTCGACGGCGACGGTTCGGTGATCTGCTGGGCCTCCTACGGATCCGACCTGGCCGAGGCCATCCACGGTCTCTGAACGACACCCCGTGTATCTCCCGCCACCTTCACAACAGGCGCTAGGCATCAGGGTTCTTGCCCGTGGCAGCGGTGTTGATGCGCTGGACCTGCAGCTTGGCGAACGACTGCAGGTCGTGATCCTTGGGCAGGGAATCGCCGAACACGAAGGCCACGACGGTACCCACACGCAGCACCACGCCCGGGCGGTCCCCATCCGCATAGGCATCCGTCTCGTCGGCGCCCGCGTCGACGGTCAGCGGTTTGAGCTCGTCGGACTTTCCGTCGCGGACGTCGGCGACCAGCGACTTCATGCCCGTCTTGGCGTTGTCGACGGAGTCGTAGGCGAGGACTTCGAAGTCCACGAGCGTTTCGCTCTGGCTGTCCATGCGATAACGGCTGTTCCCCATGGAGGTGAGCCCGGCACAGCTGAAACGGGACGCCCGCTGGCAGAGCTCCTGCGCCTTGCTCCCGTCCCTGACGAGTGGAGAATCAGCGGTCCACCCCTTCGGGGCGGCGAGTTTGCTCGGGATGGCCTGGGCCAGCTGAGAGGGATCGAGCGGGGCGTCGGCGGCGCGGCTGTCACCGGCGCCCTGACCGTCACGAGCGGTACTTCCGTCCGAGCAACCCGCCAGTGCCAGTGCCAGTGCAAGCGGGAGACCCATGGCCACACCGCGCATCGTTCGAAGCGTCATTGCTCGTTTCCTCATCAGTGATCATCGGTCAGCTTGATGTGACCCTTGGAATTCAAGATCAAATGCGTCAGGGAAATCTTGCCGCCGCCGACTTGTCAAGACTTCCCTGACGCCCGTGCCGACGCCGCTCGTTCCACCTGGACGAGCGCGGGTGTCAGGCCGCCCTGCGTCGCCTGAGGGCGTAGAAGGCGATGCCGCCGAGCATCAGCACCCCGGCGCCGACACCGGCCGGCAGCACGAGCTCGCCCACGAGCGAGTCCCCGTCCTTCACGGCAGCCGTTGTGCCGCCGGTCCCGCCCTGCTCGCCGTTCCCGTTCCCCTTCCCCTTCCCGTACTCGTTCCCGTTCGCACCGGACGGCGAGGGACCCTGGGCGGCGCCGTCACCGAAGAAGAACACCGGGCCGTTCCCGGGGCGCGGTGTGCCGGAGACGCTCACGGTCAGTGAAATCGGTACGACGATGCCCTTCGCCTTGTCGTCCGGCTCGGCGACCTGCGCCTGGATGTAGTAAGTGCCGGGTACGTCGTATCCCTTGGAGTCCGGGCTTTTCGCGTCGTCCTGCTCGGTGATGTCCCAGGGCCCGCAGACCCGCTCGACGCGTCCGGTCCTGCCCGCGAAGAGCTCGGTGGCGCGGTGGTCCTCGTTGCACAGCGTCGACTCACGCTGGGCGTTGTACACGGCGACGCCCCACCCGGTGGTGGCGGAGCCGGGGAAGTCGGCCGGGATGTCCACACCGGCCTTGACCGTCAGTTTCTGGCCCGCCTTCAGCTCCACCCGCCAGAAGGGCGCCTCACCGACCGCGATGGACTGCCGATGGGTGCCCGGTCCGATCGGGGTGGCGCTGTTGAAGGAGAAGCCGCCCTCGGCGTCGGCCCCGGTGCGGGGCTCGGGAATCCGCGCGCCGGCCCCCTGGGTCGTCTTGTCGGCGATGCCGACGAGAAGCTCGACGGGCATCGGCTTGTCGCCGGACCCGGTCACCTGGTTCTCCACCACGATGCAGCCGGTGTCGTCCGGCGCCGGCGTCTCATTGCCCGATCCGGGCCTGCTGCGGCCTCCGGCGGAGATGATGTTCGCCCACCCCATCGACTGCTCGAACTCCCGCAGCCATGCGCGGGGTTTGCCGTCGCCCGGAGGCCCGGCAGCGACGGTGATGATGGAACCGCGCGAGTACCCCTCCTCGGCGACGGCGGTGGCACTCACCTGGAGCCGCTGGTCCGGCCGCTTCTTGACCTTGTAATAGAGGTCGCGCCCCCCGGTGAACTCGTCCAGGTACTGGCCGGGCGCGACCAGCGGAGCATCCTGGCAGCCGTTGCGGGAGCCCTCGACCGGCTTTCCGGTGGCGTGGTAGGTGCGCCAGGCCTTGCGGAACAGGGTGCCCAGATTGCTGGTCAGCGAGTCGGCGTCGTCGGCGTCCGCGTACGACCCGCCGGTCACGTCGGCGATGCACTTCAGCTGCGCACGTGCCGAGGAGGGCGTCCGGAACCCGACCACGTCCACGGCGAGGTCGACGCCCTGCGCCTTGAGCTCGCGCGCCACCTCGCACGGAGGCGGCGGCGCACAGGTGTCGTCACCGTCCGAGACCAGGACGATGCGGCGCTTGCCGCTCGTACCGAGGTCCTTGGCGGCTTCGCGGAGCGAGACGCCGATCGGTGTGAACCCGACCGCCTTGAAGTCCGCGACCCGCCGCTTGGCGCCGGCCCGCGCCGCCCGGTCCATCGGAGTGACCGGCAGCACCTGCTGCGTGTCGGCGCAGCCTTGCTTCTTCTCCTGCCCGGGATACGTGGCGCCGTAGACGCGCAGTCCCAGCGGGGCCTGCTCAGGGGCGGTCTCGATGATCCGGGTGACCGCCTGTTTGGCGGCGGCGAGGCGGGTCTGGCCGCCGGCGTCGTTCTCGTTCATCGACCCGGACAGGTCGAGAACCAGGTTGATCCGGGCAGGCTCCGGAACCCCGGGTGCTGCGGGGGAGGCGCTCGCGGTCGCCGCCGGCGACAGGAGCGCGCCGAGCATCAGCACGGGGACAACAGCGGGCACATATCGTCGGCGTGGTCTCGGAAACATGAAGGTGATCTCCACGAGGTTCGTCTGTCGGCCCCTGGCACGTTCCGGTCGGAGAACGGGCGCTCGGGGACACGTGGACGTGTTCCGGTACCGGGCGCCGGCGAGCGGAAGTGGTGCCTGCCGGACCTCCCGACCCCAGGGGGCCGGTCGGTCCGGACCGACGTGCTGGGCAATGCGCCCCACGGCGGCGCAACGCGCAACGCGCAACGCGCAACGGGCAACGGGCAACGGGCAGCTCGAGTCTCGCGCGGTGCCACCGTCCTTTCCAGGGTCTGCCAGTGCAGATAATTGGGCCGCCCCGGCTGCTGCCCGGGCACAGCCCGAGTGGAAGGTTCCGGATGAAGCCGTCGGCCAGTGACCGAGGCCGCCTCAAGAAGGTCCTTCAGGCGCGCCGAGCCGCGATCGACCCTGTGAGGATGGGGTTCCCGGAGCGAGGACCCGGTCCCGGTCGGCGGGCTGCCGGCCTGAGTCAGGAGCAGATGGACGTGCTGCTCACGAGGACCCCGGGCACGTACAACCGGTTCGAGAACGGTCAGCTCTCCAGCCCCGCCGCCGATCTCCTCACCTCGGTCGCCAGGACGCTGGGGCTGGACGAGCAGGAGTGGGCGTTCCTGTGGCTGATCACCCGCAAGGAGAGCCCGCCCCACACCCTGTACGGCAGCTCGGGGACGTCCATAGCAGGAGCGTGGCAGCGGGTCACCAACCACATCCACGGTGCCTTGGCGTTCGTCAACGACGCCGAATGGAACCTCGTCGCCCACAACGAGGACTTCCGACGCTTCTTCCCCCGCGGACAAGCCCCCGCCAACATCATGCGCTGGATGCTCCTGGACCCCGAGGCCCGCACCGACGTCCTGATGCACTGGGAGACGCACTGGGTGCCGGCCATGATGCCCCACCTCAAGCACAGCGTGGAGCTGCGCCCGGAGAACCCGGCGCTCGGCCGCCTCGCGTACGAGGTCCGCAACGACCCCGTGACCGGACCGCTCTACCGAGAGCACGCCACGGCTCCCATCCCCTACTTCGACGGCTCCGAGCTCCCCGTCCGCCACGCCGTCCACGGACCCGGCAAGCTCACGACCTGCCTTGCCGAACCCGTCGCCGCCCCCGGAGCCCGCATCAACCTCAGCATCTACACACCCGCAGACCCTGTTCTCTCGGAGCCCCGCGAAGTGCACACGGCTGAAGCCTCGACCCTGCGCTGAGGAACCAGGCACGGTCCCCGGTATCCGCCGCCAGTCGGCCAGTCGGCCAGTCGGCCAGTCGGCCAGTCGGCCAGTCGGCCAGTCGGCCACCCCTTGATCCACCCGATCTCTCCAGGAGTAGCGTGCGGTGACGTGAGCACATCCATGGCCGAAGAACGCGGCGAAACCTTTCTCTCTCTGTTCCGGCACGCCGGACGTCACGCCGCGGCGCACGTGGCCGAAGCACTCGGGCCGCAGGAACGGGCGGACATCCTGCACGAGCGGTGGTACGCCCCGCCCGAGGGCTTCGGGGACTGGGTCGCGGGGCACGGCGGGGCCGACGAGGTGACGATCCTCCTCGATCGCTTGGGGCTGACCAGCCATCAGGCCGCGCTCGTCGCCGCACGCGAGGGCCTCGGCCCCGAAATCTCCGCCGCGGTCGGCAGCGGGCAGGCCGCGGTGGCGGCCGGGCGCGTCGAGCGGGAGTGGCTGGCAGCGCCTCCCGAGTTCCTCCGGATCCACAGCAACAGCAGGCCGCTGCCGGAGGTGGCCCGCCGGGTCCAGGCGCGGCTGGGCACCGACGAACGGGCATGGGAGAGCGCGTTCGAGCTGCTCGCGGAGGGCTTCACGGGCGATCTGCCGACCCTGCTCGATGCCGCCGCGCGGCACGCCACCACGGGTGGGACGGCGGGCGCACGCGTCGACCCGAAGAGCAGCATCGCATGGCTGATCGAACTCGCGCCGGGTGATCTGGGACCACGTCTCCTCGCCCGCATCGCCCCCTGGCCCTTGCACCTGCTGAGCCGTGGAAACAGTGGAAGACGCCTCGTTCAGCCACTGATCGACACCGCCGACCGGGAGGTGTGGCGATCCCTGTTCGGCGGGGAGTACAGCCTGGAACACCGCAGCGGTGAACGCGAGGCCGACATCGAGCGAGCCTTCCTGCTCCGGGACGACCCGCAGATCAACCAGTGGCTGCTCACCGGCCTCGCCGGCGCCGACCCGGACCGGGGATACCGGCTGGCCCCCTCGACCCGGCTGGCCCTCCTGGAGGGCCGTCCCTTCGGGCCCGACGCCGAGGACCCGCTGCCGCGGACCCCTGCCGTGCACGCCCTCATCGCCGCCCCGCCGGCCGTGCCGTGGGAGGCCGATCTGCTCCGGCTCTGCTACGACTCCCGCGAACCCGGCCTCGTCGCCCAGGCGCTTCGGGCCTCGGCCGAAAACGGGGAGCAGCTGCTGACCGCGTACCAGCAACTGGTCGCCGGCATACGGCTGTGGGAATCGGGCCGGGCCGACGAGCTGCGCACCCTGCTGGACGAGCGGAGCAACGGCATCCGGGACCAGGATGTGCAGGAGGCATTCGCCGCCGCGCTGGCCGAGGGGTCGGCGCAGCCGCTGCGCACGGCCGCGTCGGCGCATCGGGAGCAGGGTGACGACCACCTGGACGAGGCACTGCGCGTGTGGCGCCTGCGCCTGCCATGCGACCCGACCTCCTATCAGATCCGGCTGTACGCACTGGCCGAACTCGCCGCCGCGAGCCGGGACATCACCCGCGACCCCTGGTACCGGGTCGACTGGGACCTCGTCCGCAGCCGCCTCGCCGACCCCGCGATGCGCCACCACCGGCGGCGGGCGCGCGAACTGTACGGGGTCCTGCTGGCCCGCGCCGACTGCCCGCCGGACGTCGTCACCGCCCTGACCGCCGGCTTCGATCCCAACGGACTCGATCTGTTGCGGCTCTACGCCGAGCGGGCCATCGGCGTCGCAGCGCTGAGGGAAGGCATCTTCCTCCCGCCCCTGTTCTCGTCCAACGCGAGCGGCACGGCCGTGCGCGGATCCTGCCCCCAGCCCGGATGGGCGCCCGCGGTGACCCCCGAGGACGTACTCCGCCACGCACGCCCCGTTCAACGCCTGCTTCCCCACGCTCCCCGCGAACCGCTCGGTCGACTCCTCGCGGAGTTCCTGCGGCAAGCGGGCGCAGGAGCTCCGGCGGCCGAGGCGCGGCTCTGGCTCGCGCTGCGGCGCCTCACCCCCTACTTCTCGGGCCCCCTGCCGCAGCTCCTGCACACCGCCGCCCGGCTTTGCGAGGGCGGTGCGCCGCTCGACGTGGTGCCGGCCGCCGACTTCCTCGCCGGTCCCGGGCCGGATGAGGCAGCAGAGCTGGTACGCGGCCGACTGGGCGGATCCCCCGGACCCTGGGCGCACGCCGTGCGCCTGCTCACCGCAGGCTTCGACGGAACCCTGCCCGAGCTGCTCGACGCAGCGACCGCAGACCCGCAGGACCCCCTGGGCCGGGCGGCCGTCCTCCACGGGGCGCCGGCCGCCCTCCTCGCGCTCGCCCCCGGCGAGGTCGTGGACTCCGTCGTGGGCCGGCTCGATGTCCCCACCCGCGTCGTACTGGTCAGGACCACCCGGAACGCCGACACCCTCCGGGCCTTGGTGCGGCACGGAGACCGGCTCGTGTGGGACGCGCTGCTGGACGCCCCCCGGGTCAAGAATCCGTCCGACCCGTTCGGCCGGGGTCCCCTGGACCTGTACGACGACGTCCTCATCCCGGAGCTGCTCGCCCAGGACGATCCCTGGCTCAACGCCCGTCTGGTGCGCGGCGAGTTCGCGTGGGCGAGGTCCCTGGACGCCTCCTCCACCGCGGCCGTGCTGGCCGGCCGCCCGTTCGGTCCGCGCGAGCAGCCGGTACCGGTACTTCCCGGGCTGCGCGCCGACTTCGCGGACTGGACCCCGGACTCCGGAACCGAGCTGCCGCAGTGGACCGGCAACGCGGACTTCTACACGTCCTGCGAGCCCGTGCTGGCGATGCAGGCCCTGATGGCCGTGCGGCAGAGCAACTACCAGGACCCGCCGACCAGCACGCTCGGTGTCCGGCAGAGTCTGCTGGCAGCGTCGACGATCGCCGGCTCGGGCCGCTTCGACCTGCTGGAGCACGTCGTCACGCACTGGCACATCCGCTTCCCGTACGGACAGCACAGCGACATCCGGGACCTGTTCGCCCGGGCCGTCCACCTGCGCTCGACCACGGAGATCGACACGGAACTGACAGCAGCCGACTGAGCCCGCACACGCCCGTCCGACACCACTCGGCCCGCCTCGGCAGCAGCACTGAGCGGTGCGTCAGCATCAGTTCCGGCCAGTCCACAGGGCCGGTGCGGAGCCCGATGAAGGCACCCCCAGAGGGACCCGGCAGCAGAAACGGCGCCGCTGCCGCCCGCTGTCCCTGATCGTCACGCCAGGGCAGCGGGCGGGAGATACTGGCGATCGGGCGGACGAGGGCCGCCATGGCCACCGGGGCGCCGGCGTACTCCCAGAGCAGAAGCCCGCCGTACGAGATCCAGGCGCGCAGGGCGTCCCTGGAGGGGTGGATGGGATGCCGCACTCCCGGTCGAACTCCTCGCTCCCCTTCACCAGGAGCGGCAGGTCCGCCTCGGTCGCGTGCCAGGACCGCCCGGCAGGAAGGGGGGCGGGATCGGCCAGGGTGCCCATCTGAGTGCCATGGGGGGCCGGAGGCCGTCAGCCGGACTGTAGCCCCGCGTTCTTGCTTATGCCCCATCAGACACGGGGAGCCGACCCAGACCCTCAGGTCGCCTGCTGGCTGCCGATGGTCCGGCTCTGGGCGGGGACGAGTCCTGGCCGGAACTGGATATATGCTCACGTTCGCTTATGACAGTGGGGCACTGCGGGACGCGGGCAGGCGGGAGCTGACTGTGTTTCAGGGGCGTTCCTGCTTCTACTCAAGCATTCTGCTCCGGAGGTCTGGTTGCTTCGTCGTATCCCGAGCCGCGGGGTGTTCCCCGCGGCGCTGTGTTTGGGGCTCCTCGCCGGTGCCGGCGGTTTCCCTGCTGTAGCCGGGCCTGTGGTTTTGCCTACTGTCGGTGTCGCACCGGTCAGCGAGCTGCTACTTGATGCTCCCAAGGAGGGCGGGACCGGCCTGGGGTTCCGGAAGACGGGCATTTCCCTGCACCGTGGTGAGCTGCAGGTGGCCGAGGACGTGAGCGCGGCCAGTGCGGTTGACCGTACGAGCGTGTGGCAGATCACGGCGGGGGCCGATGGGGGGCTCAGCGCGTCGGCGCGGGCCACGGGAGCGAACGCGGACGGGCCGTGCCCTGCCGCGGCGGTGGACTGCACGCCGTTGTGGGGGAACACCGGGTCGGGAGGTGTGGTCATCCATTCGCGCGGGCCGAACGGTGAGGACCGGCTCAAGGCCCTTGGCTCGGGTGATGAGCTCTCGTTCGATGCCGCCAAGGGCGGCTCTGTGGTCGATGTCGGCGACGGGGTTGCGGTGTTCAACACCGGCGGTGCGAAGCCCGTACAGTACGTGTCTCGGTTCGGGCAGGGGACGCTGCAGAAGCGTTCCGTCGGGTCCGCCGCAGTGCTGTACGACGCGGTGTTCACCACCACCTCCAGTCCGGGCCGGATCGAGCTCCACGGTCTGGGGTCGCAGCGCGGACCGTGGACGCACGAGACAGGGGCACCCTGTGTCCCCAAGGAGCTGCAGGCACGGAACCGGTGGGTGTACTGGAGCTGCGGCGCAACCGGTCCGGCCGGTGTCTACAACATGGACAGCAAGACCTCCAGGCCGGCGCCGTCCGGGGACGTCCTGCTCGGCGACGGTTTCACGCTGCACCACGACCACGCCGCGAAGACGCTGGTCCTCTCCGACGCCATCGCCGGTACCAGCAGGGTGCTGGCCTCCTCGGTCCAGGCTGCCGGCCCCGGATGGGACCGGCGTGTGCGGTGGACCGTGGACGAGGCCACCAACCTCGTCGCCTGGGTCGGCACGGACGAGAAGGTCCATGTACGGTCCGCCGGCGTGGCCCTGCCGGTGCTCAGATGGGTGGCCGGCGGGGCTGGCAGCACCATCGGCAAGGATCACCCCGCGCGGTGGGACATCCTCCTGAACCAGCCCGTCGTTTCGTGGAAGATCACCTTCACCGACCCACTGGGCAGGACTCTGCGCACCCTTTCCGGCGGCTCCACTCCCGGCCGGATCAAGACAACATGGGACGGCAAGACCACGGCCGGCACGGACGTGGTGAACGGCGGCTACACCTCGACCCTCACGGCCGTGCCCTACGGATCTGCCAGTGAGGTCACCGTGGCGACTCTGTCCAGCTGGATCTACGGCATGCGCCCCGCTCCGCACGACCACGGATCCGAGGGCCATCCGGACGGCATCGGCGACGTTTTCGCGCTGACAGCTGAAGCGGACGGCAAAAGGACCCTGCACATGCTCTACGGCGACAAACTCACGGGGGCCTTCGGGCCGGTCCGCAGCGGCAGTGGCTGGCGCGCCGGGACCGTGTTCGCCTCCATCGGCGACATGAACGGTGACCGCTGCAACGACCTGCTCGCCCGCGACAGCAAGGGCGAACTGCGCCGGTACACGCCTGACTGCTTTGCCTCCGCCGGCATCAGCCCGACAACCCCCAGCAAGCTCATCGGGACCGGCTGGAACGCCTACAACATCATGATCTCCCCTGGCGACGTCACCGGCGACGGACGCGCAGACGTCATCACCCGGGAGGCATCCACCGGGGCGGTACATCTTCACGCCCAGACCAAGGAAGGGCTGCTGGCACCGCGCGTGCAGATCCCCGGCTCCTACCAGAGCTACAAGAGGATCACTGGCGCCGGCGACCTCAACGGTGACGGGTACGGCGAGCTGCTGCTCCACGACAATGCCAACCGCCTGTGGCGCATGAACGGGATCGGCGCCGGCAAGTTCGCCGCACCCGTCGAGATCGCCGCCAACTGGGGGAGCGCCTACAACGCGCTCGTCGGCATCGGCGACCTCGGCGGTGACGGCCGCGCTGACCTCATCGCACGGGACAGCACCGGCAATATCTGGCGCCACGACGGCACCGGCACCGGCACCTTCCAGCCCCCCGTAAAGATCACCACCGGCTGGCAGAAGTACCTCGGCCTCTACTGATCCACAACCCGCCCTACGGCCCCTCACCCACCCCATCCAGGACCACGCGCTTCGCGGCGACGGGCCGCCGCATCCGATCGAAATGCCGTGCGTGCACACGGTCAGCCGGTGAGGGGCTGCCAGACCCGTTGAGGACTGACTCATCACCGCCTGGCCCCAGCATCCCAGCAAACCTGCTGTCCTCCAGACCAGCACAAGAATCGAGGAGAAGTCGCGGTCCACTCCCCCGCCGCCTCCAGTGCAGCAGCCGGACCTGCCCCCAACAGGAACCCACGCCCAAGCCGAACAGGAGGCGAGCAAGGCGGAGCTGGCCAAGTGGAGGTCGGGTAGGGGATCGGCGACCGGTACCGGGAGTCCACTGCGGTGCGCACCATCCAACGCTGCGCGGCACTCTCGCCTGCACCCGGTGTGCCGCACCCGCACTGCACGGGCCGACGCGCCCCACCCCCTTGACCAGGTTTGCCACTGGCACGTTTCTCCTTGACACAGCAGGTTCCGGCCGCCGATCAGGCCTGGTCAAGGGGGTGTGTGATAGGCCCGCAACCGCAGCGCGCACCTGGTGCGGTGCGGTGCACCGCCCGGCGGTGGGGTCCACCCGATGGGCGCGGTCCGCACCGCCGCCGTCCCCGGTGCGGACTACACGATGGAGAGGCGTACCGGATGGGTTCCTGCCGGTGCGGGGTGGGCATCAAGGGCCTGGCCCACTCCGACCGCCTCCAGCTGGAGCACATCGGCGACGTCCTCTTAGTACTGCAACGGTCCGTTGCAGTACTAACCCAGCAGGCGTTCCAGCTTGGCCCTCTGCCAGAGCATGGTGAGTCCGAAGGCCACCACGGAGGTGATCAAGACGCAGGCGAGGGTGGCGCCGATCGCCGCGGCCCAGCCGTGTCCGGGGGACAGCAGTTGGTCGGACACCGGCCGCAGGATCACCAGGTGCACCAGGTAGGCGCCGAAGGAGGCGGCGGACAGCTTGCTGACCCACGGACGGAGCCGCTCGGGGACCCGGATGTGGAGCAGGGACATCAGGACCGCCGCCGACAGCGCGGCGACCAGTAGCGAGCCGTAGGGCACCGGGAACTTCACCTGGTCCTGGTAGACGGCCACCGCGGGCGTCAGCAGGACGACGGCCGCCACCCACCAGAGCCGCCCGCGTAGCCGCGGGATGCTCAGCAGGAGAGCGCCGAGCACCGCGTATCCGGCCTGGTAGGCCGCGAACTGCCACTTCCAGGCGGGGAAGTGCCAGCCGGTGGCGGTGGACAGGTCGCCGAGCGCGTACGGGGCCGCGCCCAGCAGCATGACCGCGATCGCCGCACCCCACGGGCGGGCGCCCGAGCGGAGCAGCGCGGCCAGCCCGAGCAGCACGATCAGCGGAATGTAGGAGTAGAGGTACCAGAGGTGGTACGCCGGGCGGATCGACCCGAACAGGGCGTCCCGGGTGAGGTCGGCGATGCCCGGGGTGTCGTCCACGTACGCGGCCCACACCAGGTAGAACACGGTCCAGACGACCATCGGCACGAACACGCGGACCAGCCGCTTGCGCAGCACCGTGGCGGAGTGGGGCGGCGATCCGACCAGCACGGCCCAGCCGGCCATCGCGAAGAACAGCGGAACGGCGAAGCGGGTCAGCCCGTCCAGGCCGGTGCCCAGCCAGTAGGAGGCCAGGCCGCGGTCCGGGTCGTGCTTCACGGCGGTCAGCAGGTAGCCGGCGGTGTGGATGGCGATGACCGCCACCGAGCACACGATCCGCAGTACGTCGATGTCCCAGCGGTGCTCCCGGGCCTGGGCCCCGGCGGGCCGGGCGGGCCGGGCGTGCCTGCCGGAACGGTTCGCCGGGTGTCCGCCGGGCGGTTGCGTGCCCTGAGGCGGCCAGGGTGCCGTGCTGCTCGTAGTAGGCCCGGGCGGCCGCGAGGTTCCCCGCGAACCCGGCTGGACGTTGCCGAACCGCATGGCAGAGCTGAGTCTCATTTTTCTGTTCCCCCGCGCACTGGACTGGCTGAGACGATGACCTTGAAGGACCGGCGGCACATCCCTGCAGGCTTCGTTGCCCGAGGTGCGGCTCGACGCTCCGAAGGGAGACCCACCAGCCATGCGGATGGTTGTACGCTGTCGCCCCGGCCGAGGGTACGGACGTGCACCCGCAGCCCGACCGGCTGGCCATCGTGGCTTGGCTGCTTGCCCACGACAAGATTACGGTGCCTGCAGATGTGAGCGTCTCGGCCCCCGTCTGTGATGGCGATTCTTGAAAGCGGCCGGGGTCGCTCCTCGCCTCACTTGGTTCTCGGCGAAACGGTGCCGGACAGGCCCGAGGCCCGGCTACGGTCCGGCGAGGGCGCGAGTCCCGAGGACCCCTGGTCAATCCGGCGGCCGGGCCGCCCCCGATTCCGGTGACCCGGCCCGCGCGCCCCGGCCGAGGGGCGGGCGGGGCCCCTAAGTTCGCGGGCATGAGCATCCCCACCGAGCCCATCGGCAGCATCCCCCGGCCCCCCTATGTGAGCCAGGACCCGGAGCGGGCCGTCAAAGAGACGATCCAGAAGCTGGAGGCGACCGGTAGCCCCGTCCTCGTGGACGGCGAGCAGACCAAGCCCAGCTCCCTCACCTATCCGCTGAACGGCCTGACGACCCTCACCCCGGACGGCGTCGTCATCCCGTTCGCCGACGGCCACACCCGGCAGCTGCCCAGGCTGACCTCCGGGCCCTTCCGGTACAAGGTCCGTGCGGAGTCGTATCTGCTGAAGGCCAAGCAGCACACGAGCCGCCCGGTGAAGCAGACCGTGGTCGCGCCGTCCGCGCTGAGCCTGCTGCACCCGAACGACGGAGTCTCCGGCTACTCCCGCGAGACCTTCCTCAGCGACCTCGCCGACGAGGCGGAGTCCGAGATCCGCGCGTGTCTGGAAGCGGGCGCGGCCGGTGTGCAGCTGGACTGCTCGCTGTCTCGGCTGACGCTGAAGCTGGACCCGAGCAAGGGCATGCTCAGGGACTTCATCGCACTCGACAACGAGGTCCTCGGCCGTTTCAGCGTGAGCGACCGGGCCCGCCTCGGCATCCACGTCTGCCCGGGCGCGGACCAGGACTCCACCCACAGCCTTGACGTGGACTACACCGAGCTGCTGCCCGACCTGTTCAAGTTGAAGGCCGGGAACTTCTACCTCCAGATGGCGAGCGAGCCGGACCCGGAGCGCGCCCTGCGTGTTGCTCGGGACCACTCGGACCACGACCAGCGGATCTTCATCGGCGTGACCGACCCGATCGACCCCCGGGTCGAGAGCGCGGAAGAGGTGCGCGACCGCGTGCTGATGGCGGCCGATCACATCCCGGTCGAGCGCCTGGGCACCTGCGACGACGCCGGCTTCGCCCCCTGGGCCGACGACACGTCCACCTCCCGCGACGTGGCCTTCGCCAAGATCGAGGCCCGGGTGCGCGGCACGCGCATGGCCGCAGAGAGGCTTGGTCTCTGACCGGTCGGCCGCGCGTGGATCTACTCGACCGCGCGGAGAGACATAGCCGCCGACGGGCTGCCCCCCGTCGGCGAGGGCCGAGACGGGCGAGCGGCCTGTCGCACGAAGGCGTGGCGGTGGAAGCGTGAGCGCGAGGAGTGGTGGCGGAGCAACGTCGAGTTCGCGGCCGCTCTGCGGAAGGCCGCCCGTATCACCGGCCGCGGGAGCGGTGCCCTATTGCAAGAGCCGGTGGTTCACCGGCGAGGCCCCGGGCGGCAACCGCAAGCGCATCGATGCCCTGCATTGCTCACCGAGGTGCCGCACCCGGGCCTGTCGCCAGAGGCTTTCGCGTTCAGGAGGCGCCACGCCGTGACGCCTTCGCGTGACGCTACGGGCCTGGCAACAGGCACGCTGGGCTGGGCGCGCCCGCTCACTGTCCGGTCTCACCGAAGGTTGAGCGCTCTCACCGAAGATTGCCCCATGGTCCGGTCCCCCATCCTTGTAGTCACCGATGCGTGACCAGGTCGTTAGCCGGTCATGAACAAGATCCATTCACTCGGCAGGGCTGCGGCGGCCCTCGCCGGCGCCATCGCGCTCACCGCCACCCTCACCGGCCCCACGACCGCCGCAGCCAGGCCCGACAGCATGGCCGCGGCCGTCAATCTGACCGAGCTCACCTGCTACGAAACCCACGACGTGACGGGTGGAGACGAGATCTACCTCCAGATCAACGGCACCACGGTCTGGAGCTCCACCGACACCATCGACTGCGATCACAACGCCCCGACGACCCGGCCGGTCAACCGCCTCGCTCAGCCGGGCGACACGATCGCGCTGTATGACAAGGAATTCCCGGACGCCGACGATCACCTCGGCAGCGACACCATCGAGGGGGACAGGGGAACCCTGACCTTCAACCTCGACGATGCCCTGTACACCCTGGACTACCGCCCCGCGTAGAAGCCTTCGTGCGGATCCTCACCACGAGGGCCTCAACCTGCCCGACACCCTCCAGCAGGGGCTGGTGACCTGCGACCAGCCCCCGCGAGAGCCTGGTCCGACACCCGCGGCAGCAAGCAGGCTTCAACGAGAGGAAGGGGTGGTCGTCAAATTGCAGGTAGGGGCCCGGTTTTGGGGAGATCATCCACACGACGCGTTCGGGGAGCGGTCGCAGTGACCGCTCCCCGAACGGCATTCTGGGGTGTGTGGCCCAGCCCATGGGACGCGGGTCCGGACCCGCGTCCCGGATGGGGGCCGCGGGCCCGAGTCTGTCGCTTGAGGCGTCAGGTGCGGTCGTCCAGTTCATCCTGAATATCGTCGTAACTCCGCTGGCCCTGATGCCGGGCCTCGTCGGCGCGCTGCCTCAGGCGATCCTGCTCCGACTGGCCTCGCTTCTGCGCTTCGTCTTGCTGGGCTTGCATCTTCTCCTTGGCCTGCTGGGCCTTCGCCTGCATCTCGTCCTTGATGCCCATGAGGGTGCTCCGCTCTTGTGTGTGGGAGGGACTCATCGAGCCTGGCACGGAGGATGGAGGGGCGCCCGATTACGCTGACCTGTTCGGGTGAGGCTTGGTACGTCTGGCCCAGGGATGCCTTTGAGTGCCTGTTCCCTGTCGATGAGCCTGCTGTTGAAACGTGTGGCGGTCACCGCCACCACCGCGTCCCAGAATCCCCGTTGACGGGGGCGAACGTGGACCAAAGGGCTCCACTCCGAGGGTATCGCCGCCGGCCACGACCTGGGATGTGGAACAGGCACTCACCCCGACCGAGCCGGGTGGGAGGGGGGCTGGTGCAGACCCGCCGCGGGTATCTCATCCAGGACCGTTTCCCGGACCCGGTGGCCGCCGCCGAGCGGCAGCTGCCCGCCGGCCTGGTACTCGATGGCGAACTGCTCGTCTGGGACGCCGAAGCGGGCCGGCTGTCCTTCGAGGGGTTGCAGCGCCGGCCCGCCGCCCGCAGCCGCGCCGCCGCCTGGCCGCGAAGGCGCCGTGGGCGGCTCCGATGATCGTGCCTCATCGAAGGTGCCTTGGGCGTCGATTGGTCGGGCTGCCTTTCCGCCTGCGTGTTGTGCAGGCCGGTCGGTCTAGGGCGCGTATCGAGTCGTGATCAATTTGCGGGATGTGCCTTCGTGGCACGGTCCGGTCCGATCGACGGTCTTTCGTGACGCGAGTGCAACTGACCGATCCGGATTGGTAGTTCATCGAGCCGTACCTGCCGATCGGCGAGTACGGCCCGTACCCCGAGCGACTGCGGCAGCAGTTCGAGGGCGTGATCTGGCGGTTCAAGACGGGCGGGCAGTGGCGGGAGATGCCGACGGAGTTCGGCGCCTGGTCGACCGTCCGCAACCGCTTCCGGCAGTGGCGTGACGCCGGCGCCTTCGAGGCCCTGCTGGAGGGCCTGATCACGGAAGCCGCGAAGCGGGGTGAGGTGGACCTGTCCCTGGTCAGCATCGGCTCCACCACCGCCCGAGCCCACCACGGCGCGGCCGGGATGCACCTCGACGCGGCCGGGATGCACCTCGACGAGGACGTCGTCACCGCCCTGGAGAAAGCCGCGGCCGAGGAGGAGAAGACCAGGTCAAAGGGGGCGGCCTCGAAGAGCAAAACGGGCAAGAGGCCGAAAGTGATCCCGCGCTGGAAGAACGACGACGCACCCGGCGTCGGCGGAAACTCCGGCTGAAGGCCGCCCTCCTCGGACGTTCCAGAGGCGGGCAGACCAGAGAGGTCCACCTCGCCGCCGACCGCAAGTGCCGCCCGCCGGCGTTCATCCTGACCACAGGCCAGGCAGCGGACAGCCCGCAGTTCATCCCCGCCCTGAAGAAGGTACGGGTACGCGGGCCCGTCGGCCGACCCCGCATCCGGCCGGACGCGGTCGCCGGGGACAAGGCGTACTCGTCCCGCGGAAACCGCGCCCACCTGCGCAAACGCCGTATCAAGGCGGTCATCCCGGAGAAGGAGGACCAGGCCGCCAACCGGAAGGAGAAGGGCTCCAGAGGTGGCCGACCCGTCAGCCACGACGCCGATCTCTCCAAGGAGCGGAACATCGTCGAACGCCTGATCAACAAGCTCACAGCATGGCGAGGCATCGCCACCCGATACGACAGGACTCCCGACCGCTACCTCGCCGGTCTCCACCTGCGCGCCTCGATGATCTGGATCAAGGACCTCACCAGGACCACCCGGTGATCACGACTCGATACGCCCCTCGGTGACGAGCTGAGGTGCCGGACGCCAAGGGCGGGCAGGAGTTGAGTCAACGGTCAACCAGCCGTGGACGCGGGGCTTCACCCGTGGATTCCGCGTCGGTGTCGTCGGTGCCGACCGGGCCGCGGGGAAGCATCCGGTCCAGCCACTTCGGCAGCCACCAGTTGGTCCGGCCGAGGAGTGTCATGGTCGCCGGTACCAGCACCATGCGTACGACCGTGGCGTCGATGAAGATCGCGGTGGCCAGGCCGAGCCCGAACATTTTGGTGGAGGGGTCCTCGGCGACGGCGAAGGACAGGAAGACCGCCACCATGATGAGGGCGGCCGAGGTGATGATCCGGGCGGTGCGCGAGACGCCCTCGACGATCGCCGTGCCGTTGTCGCCGGTGCGCAGGTACTCCTCGCGTACGCGGGAGAGGAGGAACACCTCGTAGTCCATCGACAGGCCGAACAGGATGGCGAAGAGGAACATCGGGATGAACGACACGATCGGAACCGTCGCTTCCAGCCCGATGAGTGCGCCTCCCCAGCCCCACTGGAAGACCGCGACCATGATGCCGTAGGCCGCGCCGATGCTCAGCAGATTCAGCAGTACCGCCTTGAGCGGTACGAGTATCGAGCGGAAGACCAGCATCAGCAGCAGGAACGACATCGCCAGCACGGCGGCGACGAACACCGGCAGGCGCTGGCTGGTGCGTTGGCCCACATCGGACAGGCTCGCGGCGGCGCCGCCGACGTGGGCCCTGGCCGGGCCGTGCCCGATCGCCGTGGGCAGCACGTCGGTGCGCAGCCGGGCGATGGTGTCGGCCGTGGCCTTCTCCTGAGGGCTGGTGGTCGGGAACACCACGAGGGTCGCGATGCCGGTGGCCCGATCGATGTGCGTCGGCGCGACGGATGCGATGCCCGGATCCGCCGCGACCGTTGCGACGAGTCGGTCCAGCACTCCCGGATCACCGGTGGGGTCCGCGGCGATGACGAGGGGACCGTTGGTGCCCGGGCCGAATCCCTCGGCGACGAGGTCGTACGCGCGGCGCTCGGTCCGGCTCTGAGGCATTGAGCCGTCGTCGGGCAGGCCGACGCGCAGGCCGAGCACGGGCAGCGTCGCCGTCAGCAGCAGCCCCGCCGCGCCGACCGCGTACGGTACCGGGTGCCGGCTGACGTGCCCGATCCAGCGCCGCCACCCGGCGGCGTGGGCGGCGCCTGCCGCCGGGTCCTGCCGCCGTGCGAGTCGGCCCGGCATCCTGGTCTGCAGAGCCCGGCCGATCCGGCCGGCCCGCCCCAGACGCGGGCCCGCCGCGCCGAGGAAGGCCGGCAGCAGCGTCACCGACGCGAGCACCATCGTCAGGACGACGATCGAGACGGCAACCCCGCCCACCGTCATGAACGGCACGTTCGCGACCGCCAGGCCGAGGATCGACACGACGACGGTGCCGCCGGCGAAGACCACCGGCCGCCCCGCCGTTGCCACCGCTCGCCCCGCCGCCGCCTGCGGATCGAGCCCGCACGCGAGGTACTCCCGGTGCCTGGCGAGCACGAACAGCGCGTAGTCGATGCCCACTCCGAGCCCGACCATGCTGCCCAGGACGGGGGCGAAGGTCGGGACGTCCGTCACCCCCGCCAGTACCGTCATCGTGGCGACTCCGATGGTCAGCCCGAAGACCGCCATGCCGATCGGCAGGGCGGCGGCGACGAGCGAACCGAACGCCAGGAACAGGATCGCGGCCGCGGCGAGGAGGCCGATCAGCTCGCTCGCGCCGCCGTCGGGGTCGGAGAAGGCGTAGAAGAGGTTCCCGCCCATCTCGATGCGCAGCGGCAGCTCGGCGCGCAGCCGGTCGCCGAGATCGACGAGGGCGTCGAGGTCTTCGGCCGACAGCCGGCTCTGGTCGGGGTACTGCACCCGGACGACTGCGATCCGCCCGTCGGCCGAGACAAGGCCGCCGCGCACGGCGGTGTCCCCGCCCGTGTCGAGCGCCCCCGCCGGGTCGCTCGTGCCGAGCACGTGCGGCAGCCGCTTCACCTCGGTCTGCAGCCGCGTGAGAGCGGTGCGCGCGCTGCCGTGGTCGAAGAACGTCGCACCGCCGTCGAGGGGGGTGACGACCACTTGGGCGGTCATCCCCTCCTGGCCGGTGCCGGCCCGCTCGATCAGTTCCGCGGCCCGTTGGGAGTCCAGCCCCGGAGCGGTCATCGAGTCCGCGTTCCGCCCGCCGAAGGCGATCGCGGCGAGGACGGCGAGTGTGACGGCGATCAGCCATGCCGCGATCACCCGCCAGGGATGGCGGGCGGCGCTTGCGCCCACGCGCAACAGGGCTTTCGAGAGCATCGGGTCCTCCAACCACCTCGTCGGCCGTCCTTGTACGGCCGCCGATGCCGAGGCTCGTCGCCACGGCGCTCCGCGGCATCGGCCCGCGGGCCGCGGATCCGTCGGCCCCGGGGCGGAGTGACGAACCGTCCTTTCGGCCGATGCGCGGCACGCCGCGGTCCCTAGGCTGAGAACCGTGATCCGAGACGACCTGCGAACCCTGTGGACCGAACCCCGGCCGCCCGGCGCGCCCGCCCGGGTATGGCGGGACTGGGCGTTGCTCGCCGCGGGCCTTGCCGGTGTGGCGCTGGAGGCCACCCTGCGCGAGAACGTCGTGTGGCGGCCGGTGGCGGTGGTGTTCGCCGTATGGCTGTGCCTGCTGCCCCTGTGGCGCCGGACCCGCCCGCTGGCGATGGTGACGCTGGCGTTCGGCTCGGTGGTCCTGCCTCCGGTGGCCTCGCTCGTCGCCGCACCGAGCGAGCCCTTCGGCCTGTACACCGGCGCGGTCGTGCTCGTGCTGGTGTACGCGCTGCCCCGGTGGGGATCGGGACGCGAGATCGTGCTGGGCGGCGCGGTGATCCTCGCGGCCGGCGCGCTGTGTGTCGTCATGGACGAGACCCCGGTCGTCGAAAAGGTCGTGGGCTTCGTCTTCCTGCTGCTGCCCGGCGTGCTCGGGGCTGCCGTGCGGTTCCGGGTGACCGCTCGCGAGCGGCAGTTGGAGCAGCTGCGCTCCCGCGAGCGCGAGCAGCTCGCCCGGGAACTGCACGACACGGTGGCCCACCACGTGTCGGCCATGGTGATCATCGCCCAGGCGGGCCGGGTGCTCGCGGGCGCCGACCCGTCCGCCGCCGTCGAGGCGCTGGAGGGGGTCGAGGAGGAAGGGGCGCGCACGCTGGAGGAAATGCGCGCCATGGTCGCCGCGCTGCGCGACCGCGGGGTCGGCGCCGAGCTGGCGCCCCCTGCCGGAGTCGCCGATCTGGAGCGCCTGGTGCGCACCCCGGGTGGCCGCCTCAGGGTCGACCTGGGGCTCGACGGCGAACTGGACGCGCTGCCCCCGGCCGTGGACGCGGCCGTCTACCGGATCGTGCAGGAGTCGGTGACCAACGCGCTGCGCCATGCGGTCGACGCGACCGAGCTCGTCGTTCGGGTCGCCGCGGAACGGCACACGGTACGGGTGAGCGTGCGCGACGACGGCCGGCGCACCGGCCGGGGTCGCGACGGATACGGACTTACCGGACTGCGCGAGCGCGCGACCCTGCTCGGCGGCACACTACGAGCCGGCCCGGGTACCGACCGGGGCTGGCATGTCGAAGCCGAACTGCCGAGAGCGAGGAACGAGAGCGGTGTCCATTCGCGTCCTCGTCGCTGATGACCAGACGATCATCCGCACCGGGTTGCGGATCATGCTGAACGCCCAGCCCGGCATCGAGGTGGTCGGCGAGGCCGCGGACGGACACGAAGCGGTACGTCTGGCCCGCGAACTGCGCCCCGACGTCTGCCTGTTCGACATCCGCATGCCTGTACTCGACGGGCTCGAGGCCACCCGGCTGGTCGCCGGCCCGGGCGTCGCCGACCCGCTGGTCGTGGTCGTCATCACCACGTTCGACCTCGACGAGTACGTCTACGGCTCACTGCGTGCCGGCGCCCGCGGATTCCTCCTCAAGGACACCGGACCGGACCTTCTGGCGCAGGCCGTACGGTCGGCGTCCGACGGTGAGGCGCTCATCGCGCCCAGCGTCACCGTCCGTCTGCTCCAGGCATTCGCGGACCTGCCCGCCGGCCGGCCCGTGGCCCAGCCGGTCTCCCCCGTCACCGCCCGCGAGGAGCAGGTGCTCCTCGCCGTCGCTCGCGGGCTGACCAACACCGAGATCGCCGATGCACTGCACATCAGCCTCAGCACGGTGAAGACGCATCTGGCCAGCCTGATGGCCAAACTCGGCGCCCGCAACCGGGTCGAGATCGCGATGTGGGCCTACGAAACGCGCCGTATCCTCCCCGGAACCTGAGCCCGGTGCCGGGCCATGTCCCAGTGCACCGGTCGGCTCACGTCGGCTCCACCTGCCTCACCCGCCCCAGAGCGTGACGTACCAGGAGGCCGGAACTGGGACGGTGAGACACCCGATACGACAAGACTCCCGACAGCTACCTCGCCGCCGCCACCTGCACGCCTCGATGATCTGGATCAAAGACCTCACCAGGACCACCCGATGATCACGACTCGATACGCGCCCCAGCGATGCCGTCCGCGCGTAACCGCCTCGCCACGTGGCGGCCGTACTGCTGCGCTCAGGCTCCGTCGGTGTCCGCACTCCACACAGCCGGCCCGCCGCCGCGCCACAGGCCGGCCCGCCGCAGGAACTCCAGAAGATCGCCGGGGCCGAGGGCGCGGCCGAGGATCTCACCGTCGACGCGGACGCGGCGTCCGCCCTCGGCGTCCGGCGGGTAGTGGTGTCGGGGCGGCAGTGGATACACGCGGGGATGCCCTGGGCGAGGAGCTGCCGGATCTGCTCGGGGGTGGCGGGGGAGCAGCGCTTGCCGGTGTCCCAGCAGTGTCCGGTGTGCAGGCGGACAGGGGGCCGGCCGGTGCCGATTCCGCGCTCGATCAGCTACGCGGGCGGTTCCTTGGGCGGCAGCCGCCGGGCGGCGAGGGCTTCGCGCTCCTCGGCGACGGCGAGGGCCTGCTCCGCGCGGCCGGAGTTCGCCGCGCAGGTAGGTCACCAGGGTTCGCAGCCGAGGCAGGTCGGGCGGCAGATAAGCGGCTGCTCATTTATTAGCGTGGCTCCGGGAGACGCCGGGGAGCGCCCGACCGGGGTCACCCACGACCAGCCGCACGCCCTGGAGCTCTGCCCGCGCTTGGCCGTCCTCAGCGAGGGCGCCATCGCCACCGACGGGCCGACGGGCCGACGGGCGGGATCGTCGCCGACGAGGAGCTCATGGCCCGGCATCGCCTGGAGCTGCCGTTCGGCTTCGTGCCGAGCTCCGCCGCCTGACTTTGGTCCGACCGGCTGGATGTGCCGGTGGTTCGTGCCGGGGTGCTCCGCGGCGCGGCGGAGTCGAGGATATGAAGGGAATCGAACGGAATCGGATGGAAGTTCGCCATCCGGTCATTCCCGAACATCAACCTCAGGAGTCGCATGATGCGCCCCATCAGAGCGGCCTGCCTCGGCACGGCCACGCTGGTCACCCTCCTCGCCTGCACCCCCGTCGCGGCCGCCGCGACGGACACCGGTTCCGCCCAGGCCGGGGACAAGGACCGGACCATCACAGTCCTGGCCGAGGTGCAGCAGCTGACCCGCTTCCCCGTCACCCCCGGCAGCGTCTCGCAGGGCGATCGAGCCGTCGTCCGCTCGGACCTCCTCGACGAGGCGGGCAACAAGGTCGGCGAGACCCACGGCGCCTGCACCACCACCCGGGGCGGCGCCGATGAAGCGCAGCAGTGCGCCGTGACCTACATCCTCCCGGGCGGCCAGCTCATCGTGGAGGGAGTGTACTTCAACTACCTCGACCAGGGTCCCTTCGACAACGCGATCACTGGCGGCACCGGGGAGTACAAGAAGGCTCGCGGCTGGGTCCACTCCGACACGATCGCCACAACCCCCAAGGTCGTGAGGCGCTTCACGATCCACCTCGTCTGACGGACCCGGACGTCCGCATCACCCCGGAATCCGGCCTTCTCCCCTCGCGTCGCACCATTGGAGACGGTCGTACGAAAAGAAGTGCGTGCCAAGGGGACGTCCAGGGCGGCTCACCCCTCAGATCGTCAAACGCGCCGACGACATGAGTGGTTCGTGGTGCTTCCACGCAGGTGGGTGGTGGAGAGGACGCTGAGCTGGCTGATGCGCTCGCGGCGCCTTGCCCGGGACTACGAGACCCGGCCCGAAAGCAGCGAAGCCGCCGTCCTGTGGTCGATGACCACGCTCATGGGACGCCGCCTCGCCCCGCCACCGGAGCCGAAACCTCACCCGGCAGCCCGCCTCGGCGTGAACACCCCGGGCCGCTCCTCGGCCAGCCAGCCCCGCTCCACCAACCACTTCCCCTCCGACCGCACCCCGCGACCTTCGCCGGCACCGCTTCCAGGCCCAGCCGCCCGGCCAA
The DNA here is from genome assembly GCF_056436025.1 of Streptomyces sp. NPDC043853. Lineage (NCBI taxonomy): Bacteria > Bacillati > Actinomycetota > Actinomycetes > Kitasatosporales > Streptomycetaceae > Streptomyces > Streptomyces sp. NPDC043853. The sequence goes on along the minus strand of NZ_JBWKDJ010000007.1, from coordinate 19,051 downwards.
CTCCCGCGCCCGCAGCCCGGACCGCCCGCCTCCGCCTCCAGCACGCCGGAGCTTGTCCGCCGACTGTTCCACGACGACCGGTGGCCAAGGCCGCACCCCGTACCTCCGAACGTACTCCGCGGTCGAAGCCACCGGTGCGGCTGTCCGCAGGCGGTCGTGATCTGCTGCCTCATCCGTTCGCGCGGCCAGGTGCCGGTCGGGAGCGACAGAAACAGGCTGGGCGCATGCCCGCGAAATCCGTCCAGCCGGATCCAAGACTTTTTTCTCCGCCCTCCGGACTCCGCACCGCCTGCTGCCTCCGCCACGCGGGCTGGGTCCGCGGCACCGCCACGTGCCCCTGCCCGCACGGCCGATGCCTGGCCCACCTGGACGCGGCGGCCGGTCCGCGTGGCGTGCCCTGGCCGACGGGCACGACACCGAACTGTCCTCGCCGGATGGCTGGGCGCGCGCTGTGGTCGGCATTACGGGTGGGCCTGCCGAAGATCGCCGGCCCCGGGACGGCGGCCGCGGAGGGGGCACGGTGCCGATGGACGGAGTCGGCGGACGAGGCCTCCAAGTCGTCCAGGCCCGTCGGGGAGCCGGCCCCGCGCCGCTGGCCCGGGCGCCGCTTGGTGGGCCGGGTGGTCGTGCCGCTCGCCGTTGAGACGGCGCAGGCCGCAGTGCCGCACGGGCGCCGGAGTGGTGGGGCGTGGCGCAGGCGCCAGTCTGGTGGCGGTGTCGGCGCGTTCGAGCCGCAGTAAGGCGGATCAGGATCCGGCGGAGTGGTTGCCGCCGTCGGCGGATGCGTTGTGCCGGTATGGGTCGGAGTGGACGGCGACGAAGCTCCGGTGGGGCCTGGCGGTGGATGAGGCGGAGCGGGAGCGGCTGCTGGACATCGCGGCTGGCTGCGGCGGCCGACGTGGAGTTGACCCCGCCCCATAGCGGGCCGCAATGCAGCGGGCAAGGGTCGTCACTACTGATCTTTTCGTAAGTTCGGTGGGTGTGGTGGGTGGATGGTCAGGCCGGTGTGGGTGAGGAATGACCACGGCAGTTGGGGGTTTGTGTTGATGCGTTGGATGCCTTGTTCGGTGGCGTCGGCGACGTCCGCGAGGTGGTCGCCGGCGAGGTTGGCGAGCTCGCGCTTCTTGAGTGAGGACCACAGCAGCTCCACCGGGTTCAGCTCGGGAGCGTAGGCGGGTAATCGCTCCAGGGTGAGCCAGTCCTGTTCGGTGACCCACGCCCGCATCGCCCGGCTCCAGTGAGCGGACAGGCCGTCCCACACGAGGACCACGTTTTCGCCGCGGTAGAAGACCTTCATCTGTTCCAGGACCTTGATGAGCCCGGCGGTGTCGTAGCTGCCGGGCTTGAGGTGAAAGCAAAGGCGGGCCCCACGGTCGGGGTCGGTGGAGTGGTAGCCCAGTGCCCCGGCCATCGACGCGCGCTTCCAGTTCAGGCGGTGCCGTAAGAGCGGGGTGCGGCCCCGGGGCGCGTAGGTGCGGCGGATCTGCGGGAGGAGCGAGACGCCTGATTCGTCGAGGAACACGATCCAGGCACGTGTGTTCACGGCCCCTTTTTGATGCGCGGCCACTCATGCGCGATCCAGCGGGCGATCTCCGACTCGTCCCGCTCAACCGCCCGCCGCTCGGGCCGTTGCAGGCTCCATCCGAGCCGGCCGGTCAGCAGTCGCCACACCGACGCCCGTGAGAGGGACACCCCCGTCACACGCTCGACCACCACACCGACCCGTTCCAACGTCCACAGATCGGCCTCGAAGCCGTGGGCCTGGGCGCCCCGCTTCAACGCGGCCCGCACCTCTTCCACCTGGGCATCGCCCAACTTCGGCCGGCGGCCGGATGCCGGCCGCCGCCGCATCGCCTGAGCTCCGCCGTTCTCCCATGCGCGTCTCCACCGACGCACACTTTCGGCATGGACCCCCACCATCCCCGCGATCTCGGCGTTCGAGCGGCCCTGCCCGAACAAATCGGCCGCACGGACTCGCCGAGCCTCCGCCAACTGCGGCCTCGACAAAGGAGGAACAGACCACCCAGAAACCGTGGACGATGGTTGAGACGACACGACAGAAGACTCTCACCCATCCACCCACCACACCCAACGAACTTACGAAAAGATCAGTAAGAGGTCATCTCATTTGGATTCTGCGGTAGCAGATGAGGGTGCAGGCGATGCTGGTGAAGGCGAGGAAGCGGTCGGCCTTGCGCTCGTAGCGGCGGTGGAGGCGGCGACAGCCGGCGAGCCACGACATCGTGCGTTCGATGGTTCAGCGGTGACGGCCCAGTCGCTGTGAGGACTCGATTCCCCGGCGCGCGATGCGGTGGGTGATGCCGCGTCCTCGTAACCATTTCCGCAGGTGGGCGTAGTCGTAGCCCTTGTCGGCATGGAGCTTGCCGGGCTTTCGGTGTCGGCGTCCCCGGCGGGAGCGGATCGGTGGTATGCCGTTGACCAGTGGGATCAGGGCCTGACTGCCGTGCAGATTTGCCCCGGAAATACCGATGGATATGGGCAGACCAGTCCGTTCGGTGATCAAGTGGATCTTCGATCCGTACTTGCCCTTGTCGACAGGATTCGGACCTGTCAGGTCCCCCTTTTCAAGGCCCTCATGTTGACCGAGTCGATGGCGCAGCGGGACCAGTCCAGATCGCCGCGGGCGCCGAGTTCGTCGAGGACCAGGCGGTGGAGCTTGGCCCACACCCGGGCCCTCGACCACTCGGAAAACCGTCGGTGGGCGGTCGCCCCGGACGGCCCGAAAGACGCGGTGGGCAGTTGCTGCCAGGTGTAGCCGGACGTGGCCACGAACACGATCGCGGCAAGCACCTCCCGATCCCCATGCCGGCGCCGCCCACCACCCCGGAGCCAACCGCAGAGGCCCCAAGTCCCCATCCCGCTGCGGGGGATGGGGACCCGCAGGGGGAGCGCAGCGGACCCCGCGGAAGCCCGGAGCGAAGCGCAGGGCTCCCGGCCGGAGGCGAACAGCCTCCCCCGCCCGTGTACGCCTGGGGTTTCAGGAACTCGTGCCGAAGGCGTTCATCGAGAGGGGGATGGTCTGCCCGATCGAGCACAGCTCGGTGGGCTGGTGCTGAGCTGCTCGGGCGTCCGGCCCGGTGGCGAGGAACTGTCCCGTGGTGGATAGCGCGGCAGCGGCTGCCTGGCGGAGTACGTGGCGCCCCATGGGTATCCAGGGTGGCAAGGCGGGGTGGAGCCGCCGCATACCCTGTCCGGCAGCCCCGGTACCTCGCATTTCACACGGCCCGGCGCGGGAACGTGCGTGCGACTCGCGCGTATGTCGGGCAGCGCCACCCGCACGGTGCTCTGCAGCGACCCCGGGCGGGCCCGGATCGTGCTGGGAGGGAAGGATCGTGGGGGCGTTCCCCCCTCCGCCATCACCTCCACAGGCGCCGTGCGCTGCTGGGGTGTGGGTGTTCAGGCGTCCTTCTCCCTCAGAGGCTTGTAGGCCGCGTTCCACGTCCAGGGCTTTTCGTGGAGGTCTGTCACCAGAATGCGGAACAGGTCTCCATCGAAGTTGGCGCCGTAGAGACCGCGGTCGATGGTGTGGCCGTTGATGACGATCGTGGGTGTGCCGGGGCCGATCGGATCGTCGCCGGTCTGCCGGTAGGCCTCCTGGGAGGCGGTGACGTACGAGCGGTACTTCATTGTCCTGACGGCCTGGTCGAAGGCCTCGTCGCGGAGTCCGGGGACTTCCTCGGCAAGCTTGAGCAGACGTTCGGCGGTGAACCCGCCGCTGCTCTCGACGGCGGGCTGGTTCTCGAAGAGCACCTTGTGGTATTCGACGAACTTCCCCTTCTCCAGCGCGGCGCGCAATGCGTTCACGGCCTGCTTCGAGCCGTCGCCGCCGAGCCGGTTGTCCTTGAAGGAGGCGAGGGTGTACTCGGCCTTGATCTCCCCCTCGAGCAGGAGCTCCTGGAGTTCTGCGCCGCCGGTCTGCTCGTACTCCTCGACGACGGGGCAGCGCGGGTCCTCATAGACCTGCACCGTCGAACGGGCTGCGGGATTCCCGACCACTATCGCCGTACCGTCCGGAGCCATGCGTTCAGGCAGCTGCTCGGCGGATCCGTAGCTGGTCGTCCCGCCCCACTTTGCCGCGGCTGTGTCTTCCGTCCCGGATCCGCCCCGTGCGCATCCAGCGGTAATCCCTACGAGCCCTATGGTGATGGCCGCACGGGCCGTTCTGCTGACCTTCATCGAACTAGAGTCCCTCCCCTGTGAACAGGCGGACTCTACGGGGCCGGTATGACAGTCGCATTGCGGTTTTCCCGACGGCAGGATAGTGCTGTAGCCCCCGCGTGACCGGCCCGACCGGTCCAGGCAGGGAACTGGCGGCAGCAGCCCTTCGAGCAGGCATTGCAGGGTGCGCCGGCTGATCGATCGGGTCCAAGCCGATCTCGGTGACCTCACATTCACACCACGAGGACCGCATGAACACCGCCATGGTCGACGGCCGCCGCGCCGGCAGTGACCGCCGCCGCCAACGCGTGAAGAACGCCATCCAGCAAGCCACCCAGAACAGCACCGCGATCGGCGCGAGCGGCATCGCCCGGCAGGCCGGGGCGGACCGCACCTTCCTCTACCGCCACCGACCTGCTCGCGCTGATCCACGCCGCCGAGCTCCAGCCGGCCGCTGACACATCCGGTGGCCGCCCGTCAGCCTGGCCTCCCTCCACACCGACCTCGCCAACGCGCACGCCCGTAACACCTGGCTCCTCACGCAGATCCGGCACCTGGAAAGGAGGCTGTCGGAACTCATGGGCGAGCACGTGTGGCGTGAGTCGGGACTGGGCGCCCAGGCCGACCACGAGGAGGTCCGGCGCCAAGCCACCTGCCTGGAACAGGCGAACATCGAGGTGTCGGCGAAGCTGGAAGAGACGCAGGCCGAACTCGACGCGGCCCGTGCAGGCAACCGCGAGCTGACCTGGGCGCTGAACCACCGGGGCGGCCCGCACCGATAAGGGCAGGTGACACCCGGGCGTATTGATCAGAAATTCATGGGGTTCTCGTCCAGGACGTAGCGTACGTGCGGGCCGCCGAAGTAGTCGCGGACGATGTGCGGCTGACGCTGGCGCCTATAGAAGAAGCGGCGGGTCTCGGCGGCGAGTTCGGCCTGATCGCGGCCCCGGTGCTGTTTGGGCAGGCTGTGCTTGAGGCGTTGCCCAGCTCGCCTTCGTTCTGGAGCAGGCGCCGGATGCTCACCACCATGGCCGGTACGGCCGCTGTCTCCGCCCTGCCGTCCATCTTCACCCTGACCGCCGGCCCCGCCTCGGCGGCCGAGGGCGACCCTGCCGCGGGCAACGGCCTGCCCGACACCGATCGGGGCAAGGCCGTGTGGGCGGACAAGACGGGTGGGCGGGCGGTCCGCGAGGCCGCTGCCCTCGCCCTTGCCGGCCCTCCGGCCGCTGTCGCCGCCTTCCTCGCGAATGAGTTGCCCGTCTCCAAAGCGGACGACGACCGCTTCGCCGTCCTCAGTGCCCTTCCTTACGCGGACAAGTCGGTCCGCGAGTCGGCCGACGCGGCTTTGTCCGCAGGGGATGCGGCGATCTCCGCCTACCTGCGTGACGGTTACGCCCAGGCATTGGACACGGATCTGCGGGCGGCGGTGTTCCCCGTCATGGACAACAGCGGTGCTGCCGTCAGGCGGGAGGCCACCAAGGCTCTGGAGTCGGGTGCTCCCAAGAACGCGGACCAGGCCACTGCCGCGCGCCAGGCCGCCCAGACCGCGCGCGATGCGGTCGCTGGCGCGCGCAAGACGGCGGCAGTCGCCGGCAACGCCGCTGCCGCCGCCAGGCGGGCGTCCACGGCGGGTTCGGATGCGGCGGCCGCGGTCCGAAGCGCCGCGTTCACGGCCGACGCCGCCGCCGACGCCGCCGGCACCGCTTCCGGCGTGGCCACCACGAACTTCCCGCGGCCGCCCCCCTGGGCGAGAACCCGGTCGTCGCCACCACCGACGACATGGTCTGGCAGGAAGCCCCTCCGGGTCCTCAGCCCGACCCGGCTCTTTCCAGCTCCACTTCTTCTTCCGCCCCGGTTCACCCCACGACCGCTGCTCCTGCAGGGCACCAGTCGCACGAACCACGCGGGGCCCGGCAACCTCTCTCCAGCAGTACCCGACCCAAGGAGGTGCTGCTGGCCGAGGCGGTTGACCACCCCGGGATCGGTCCGGGCTGCGCGCTGAGTGGGGGTATGTGGGTGTCCTACTACGACGAGGTCTCCGTGACCGACGCAGGCAAGCTGGACATCGACCACATGGTATCCGCGCCTGCGACGACATGAGCTCGAGCTCAAGCTGCTCACCACGTCAGCGGCATGCCGTTGACGTATTTCCATGAGCGCATCCAAGGATGTGCGACGATCACGATGTGGTCATACCTGCCCCTCCAGCGTCCGATGCACCGTGCTCGCCCATGCGTTCCGCGTCGGCCATGTCCGTGCTGGCAGCACTGCTGGACCGCTCACTGGAGCAGATGGCGGAGGCTGCGGCAGACGTCCGCCTGTTCGACCGGGAAGCCATTCGCGCGGCATCGGATGTGTGGGACAACAACCTGTTTCCGCTGTTCTGGGCTGCGAGCACGTCCCGTGCCGGTGAACGTGAGAGGCGGGCGACGACCGTTCTGGAGTGGATGGCCGGTCTCGGCGAGCGGCGGCGTGTGTGGATGACAGAGCAGGCGGCGATGGCCGGGTACGACATCGAATCGCTCCTGCCACCGGCCAAGCCGCACATGCCAGGCCGCGACTCCCTCGGCCATGTCATGGCACCGCAGTTCCGGCTCACTCGCCAGAGCGTGGACGAGCTGGTCCCCGACTACGATCTGGCGACGGCGTCCGTCCGCCACCTGCAGGTAGAGCGGGCCGGTACTCGCCTGACTGCATATCTCCAGTTGGTCACCGACCGCAAGTTCACTGTCGACGAGTCCGCGCCACCTGCCCTGCTGGACGTGTGGCTGGATGACGTCACTGACATCGCCTTCGACCTCTCCGACACGCGGGGAGCGATCCTGGACCCCGGAATCCGGGAGATCGGGATTTCCCTGGGCTCGGGCGGCCGGCTCCGCTCCGCTGGCGGCGAGTATCGGCTGGACGATCGCTCATGGCACCTGTCAGCTGCCGGCCGACGCGCAGACGCGCTCACTCCTCCCCGTACCGGCGGGCCGAACCGTCTGCGTCGGCCGCCGAGCGGAGAGCTGGGCTCCGACGCGTACGCTGCCGCTGCACTCCTGCACCAGGCCATGCTGGAGCTCCGCTCGGTGCGCTACGCCGCCCGTGCCGATCGCGTCCCTGTGCTCAAGCTGTGCCGCGCCTTCTCGGGAGCGGGTGAAGGGATCCTGGCCGCGGGGTCGCGGCGTGGCGCCCGCCGCCGTGAGGCGGCCTTCCGTGACGTGATCCGCGCCTGGGCCGGCCAGGGCGGCCCGGAACTCACCCGCTGGTTCGCCGGTGCTCTCAGGGAACGCGCAGGCCGCCCGGACATCATCGAGCTGCCCCGGGCTCCCGAACGAACCGTCTCCTCCCTCACCGACAGCCAGCCCGTGTGCGGTACGCCCGCGCAGGCCGCCCTCGTCATGGCCACCTGGACGGCGGCACACACCGAATACCAGACAGAGCGCCCGGCCGCCGCGCAGCTCCAACTCGCCCTGCCGCCCAACACTGACAAGAGCTCTTCGGGACCTTGGCGACTGCGCACTGTCGGCTGCACCGAGCCGAACTCCTTCCGCCTCCAGGCCGGCGCGTTCCAGGGGCCCGGCCCGCTCGTCCAGGTGGGGAAGCCCACTACTGCCTGTAGCCTCGACTTGCACGAGGGCGCCTTGCTCGTCGCGGCCGGAGCTGGCTGGAGTGCGTCCGTGGGCTGACCCTCACCCAGGGCTACCATCACTCAATCGTTTTCGTGACGGGCCAGGCGCCGGCGCAGCTCCAGGTTCTCGCCCTGCGCGACTTCCAAGGCCTCGCGGAGCTTCGTCACCTCCTCGTGGTGGATCTGCCGCTGTTGGGTGAGGCGGGCGCTGAGCGCCCTGACGGCCGCCGATGTCGATGAGCTGCCCTGAGGGACTTCGGGCCCAACTGGAGCCGGCCCGGCCTTGGCACGGTGCCGCTCGATCTGGGTGCGTAGGTCCGGGCTCCGATAGAGGAAGTCGGTGCTCACACCGGCCTGGCGGGCCACTGTGGTGAAGGTGACCGGCTTGTCCGCCTTGGCCAGCTCGGTGAGGGCGGTGCGGGCCCGCTTCTCTGCCTCCTGAGTGCGGGCGCGGGTGGCCTGGCGGAGGTGATCGGGCAGTGGTGTCATGTGGTCGGTTCCTTCTGTGAGGCCGTGGATGACGGCTCGGGGCGGTCGGCCGCGCCGGCTCCGCGCACCGCCCGGAGCTGTCCGTCCTCGTGGACGCTGACCTGGTTCAGGGCGACGAGGACCTTGGCCAGGGCGCGGGTCTCGCCGAGGCGGCCGGCGAGCCAGATGTTGTCCTCGCCCATCGGCTCTCCATGGCGGGCGGTGAACTGCGTCTGGCGGCGTGCGACCAGCGCCTCGGTCTGGGCAAGTTGGTGCTGGAGTTCGTCCCGGTGACTGGCATCGGTGACGAACTTGTCGCAGGTCAGGCACGCGTTGCCCTTGGTGCAGACCTGCCGGGGCGGCAGCATGCACCAGCCGTTGGGCAGCACTCGGTCCGCGCGATGGTCGAGGTGGAGGAGGTCGTAGAGGTCGCTCGGGTTCATCTCGGCGGTCCGGCCGTCGGCCGTGACCTTCTTGTAGCGGAGGAATTCGCGCTCGGCCGTCACTGACAAGGTCTTGGCGTAGTGCATGGTCATGGCCGGGGTGATGTGTCCCAGGTAGCGCATGACGACGTGGATCGGGACGCCGGCGTTGATCAGGTCCGTCGCCCGTGTGTGCCGGAAAGTGTGGGTCTTGGAGATCGTGACGGGGCGGCCGACGCTGTCGGTGATGGCCAGAGTCTTGGTCAGCGCGCCGAGTCGGCTGTGGAAGGTTGCCGAAGCGTACGGCCTTTTCCCGAGCCGGTTGTTCTTGGTCTGCAAGAAGAGATAGCGCGGGTCCGTTCCCGCCGGGGCGCCTTGGGCGGTGATGAACTCGCGGGCCCACTCTTGCTGGAGGCGGATGATGTCGACGATCTCCTGGTCGACCGGGATTGTCGGCGGGTCACCACCGGTGATCTTCGTCTGCTGATAGGCGAGCCGAGCAACGAAACCGTCCGCCTCTTTGTTCTCCTGCTTGCCCGGTGACAGGAGCGGTAGCAACGGTTCAAACTCCATCATCAGGACCTCGTTCATGCGTCGGCCGGTCCGAATCAGCAGCATGAGCGCGTGGAAGGTCTGCCGGTCGTCGAGTCCGCCCCCGGCCGCGGGGGCTGCGAGCACTTCGGAACCTGCGGCAATCTTGCTGATCACCTCGTCGTCCAGCGCCATGTCGTCAGGTGGCCGGTTCGTGAGCCGTGGCTTGTCCTCAAGCCGGAACAGCACGCAGTGGTGCATACCGAGCCCGCCCCAGCGCCGGTCTCCGAGCACCGTGACGGCCTCGGCACGGTTGTCGTACATCCACCGGTAGAAGGCCTCGATGGTCACCAGCGTGCTGCGGCGGCTGTTCTTGGAGAGCTGGCCGCCCTTGTTCGGGCCGGTCATCGCGATGTGACTGTTGAGGGAGTCCACGAATCCGCGCAACCAGGTCCGGAGCTGATCCGGGATTCGACGAGCTGAGGGCCGGAGCAGCCGGCCTGGTCGATGTACCACTGGAACCACTTCAGGCGGTCGAGGCGACTCTTGACCGACGACCACACGTACCGCTCCGTTGACAGCTGCACCGACAGCCACCACTTCGCGGCCTCCCGGAACCAGTCCGTCGTGAGCTGGCTGAAGTTGGCCACGGACCGGCCCCAGGGCTCGTGCTCGCGCTGCGGGATGCGCCGATCCAGACCGGGGTTCCACACGTCCAGCCGCCACCATTCGCCGTCGTGGTAGGCATGGGCCAGGCGGTCCTGGAGATGCTTGACGCTGTTCAGCACATGCGTGACGAGACTCGCGTTCCGTGACGGGTCGGTTCGCATGACCGCACTCTGCACTTCGCGTGCCCACTCCTCGTGGGAGAGTGCCGTCAGCGACCTCGCGGAACGTGCCTGCGGCCCGCCGTACGCGATCGCGAGGACCAAGCCCCGCCTGAGTTCCTGGAACCGCACTGTGGTGATGTCGTATCCCTCGGCAACTTGCTGATGGACGCACCAGGCCAGTTCCCAGATCATGGGCTCGGGTAGACCGCGGAAGCTGATCGCCTGGGAATACCAGCCCTTCTCCCGGTCGCTGGTCCGCTTGGTGAAAGTCTCGCCGTAGTCCTCTGGCATGTTGGCCGAGTCGAAATGGTCCTGCCGGTGCTCCTCCGGCAGACTCTCCCACTGGCGCCGCGCCTTCTCCTCGCTGAAGAACCGGGCCACGGACAGGCGCGGGTCTCGCTTGTCCTGCCGCTCACGTTCCGGAGTACGCGGCGAGGGAACGGCCGCCGTCTCGGCTACCAGGTGAACGATTGGCTCAGCTTTCATGACGGCTTTTCCCAGGCTTGCGTGACCTTCTGCCAGTCCGCACACGCGCGCAGCTCGGCGTCCTCGGTCACATGGGCGTACGTGTTGATCGTGGTCTGGATGTCGGCGTGGCCGAGCCGTCGGCTGACCACGTGCATGGGAACGCCCGACAGCAGCAGGGCTGTGGCATGGGTGTGCCGGTACCAGTGCGGTGTCATGTCCGGTGGCAGGCCGGGGACTTGCTGCTTCCGCGCAGCCAGGTGCTTGTAGACGCTCTCCGCCCTGAGCGGCGCGAACCGGCGTCCGCGGTGCACGTTGCAGAAGATGTACGCGTCGTCCCAATCGTCCAGTTCGACGTCGGCGCCGGCCTCGTACAGGGCCCAGACCCAGTCGCCGTAAAGGCGGTCCAAAGCCGAGCCTATGAAGACGCGGCGGTGGCCGCTCTTGGCTCGTAGGCCGTGCGGGTGGTCCTCACGGTGGACGACCTCGACTGCGCGGTCGTACCCGTGCCGGTCTTCCAGTCGCGGTGCCGCAGGCCGAGGGCCTCGCCAAGACGCAGCCCGGTCTCCTCCAGCAGGGTCCACAGCAGGCGGTATCGCAGTTCGCCCGACCAGACCGCGCCCGACGAGTTCCAGGTCGCCTCCGCCTCGCGGAGCGTTGACATCTGGTCGGGCAGCAGCACCGGCACCGGTTTCGCACGTACACGGATCTTGACCACGCTCGAACGCCGTCCGGTTTTGCGCGCCACGTGCTCCAGGAACGGCAGGTAGCCTCCCGGCCGGGCCTTCACCGTCTCGTACAGCCGTCCCGCGACCTCGACCCCGCGAGCAGCGTGATAGCGGTAGAAGCCCATGACCGCGCGAGCCCGGCTCGCCACGGTCGCGTCGGCCGCCTTCGTACCCTCATGGAGCGGCACCACATCCTCAGCCACACTCCCGCGACGCAACTGTCCGACGAAGGTGCCGAGTTCAGTAATTCCAATCGCGTCCCACGCCTACGCCCGCCGCTCCAGAAACGACCACCACAGGGCGAGGCCCCGCGCGTAGCTCTTGAGGGTGTTGGGTGAGCAGTCCCTCGATCTCAGGTACTCCAGGTACTGCTCAACCGGCACCGCGACACGGTAGTCCTCGCCGATGACCGTCCACGTCACACCTTTCCCCCGTGACCAACCGCTGCGTACTTGCCACCATCACCCCATCTGTGATCGCTGTCAGCGGCACCTCTCCGCTATACCGGATAGCGCAGCGCTCACAGGAAGGACACGGTCCACCACGCCACGTCACAGATGTCAGCGGCAGCAAAAACAGGGTGCGGATAACACATGGTGCCGCTGGCGGAGGCGTGGGACTCGGGGGCCTCGGCGTGGACGGCGGCGCGCCGGGAGGCGTACGCCAACGACCAGGGCCAGGCGGCCTCGCTGGTGGCGGTCACGGCCCGCTCGAACCGCAGCAAGGCTGACCAGGACCCGGCGGAGTGGCTTCCGCCGTCGCCGGAGGCGTTGTGCCGGTACGGGGCGGAGTGGACCGCGACCAAGCTCCGCTGGGGCCTGGCGGCCGATGAGGCGGAGCGGGTCCGGCTGCTGGACATCGCGGCCGGCTGCGGCGGCACGGAGGTGGAGTTCACCCCTGCCCCGTAAAGGGGGCCGCAGCGACGTATGCAAGGGCCGTCACCCGCCCGGGTGGCGGCCCTTCCTTGTGCGGCCGGGTGGCGGCGCGGCGGGAGGGCGCGCGGACGTCGGGCGGAAGCCGCCGTGATCGGCTTCCCAGGCCGGCAGAACACGCGACGGCTGGAGGTCGCGTACCCTACCCGCGAGTAAGCTCGGGTGGAGTAGCAGGGAGGGCACCGATGGGGCGTCAGCGGCATCTTGAGGAGTCCGTTGTGGTGGACGCCGCGCCCGAGGTCGTCTATCGGCTGGTGGCGCACCTTCCCGACATGCGCCGCTGGAGCCCGGAGTGTCGCCGGGTGTGGGCACGGACTCCTGCGCGCACCGGCACGCGCTTCGTCGGTCTTAACCGGCGTGGACCGTTCGTCTGGTTCACAACGGGCCGAGTATCGGCCGCGCGCATCGGCGAAGAGTTCACATTCGACGTTGGGGTCTTCGGGCTGCCGATCGCCCGCTGGGGCTATCGCTTCGCCGCTGAAGGGACGGGCACTCGCGTCACTGAGACCTGGGAAGACCTGCGTACCGGGCGCGGCTCGCGCTTCACCGACCTCCTCGGCACCGTCTTTGCCGGCACCACCCCTGAGCGCCGGATCGCCGTGAACCGCCACGGCATGCGCACGACCCTCGCCCGGATCGCGCGGGCGTCAGCACCCGCCTCCTGACCCCAGAACCGGCTCGATGCTGAGCCTGTTCCAGCGCACCGACCCGCGCGGGACTGCCGAGCGGCTGCCCACGAAGGTCACGCTCAGGCAGGTGATGTACCGCCTCGCTGCCGAGGGCGTGCTGCCGCACACGCCGCCGATGTACCGCAAGCTTTCCGCGCAGCTGGCTCAGGCCCGGCGAGAGGGCCGCTTGCCCGACCTGATCGACACCGTCCGCGAAGTCCACGTTCCGCCGGCCTGGCCGAGCGCGGACGCCCTCGTGCGCGAGATGCCCGACTGGGTCCGCCTCGACCGCACCGCAGGGCCAGGAGCACGCCATGTACGTCGCCGCGGAGAAGGACACGCTCCGACAGCAGCTGACCGGCTCCTGGAAGCGATGGCGGCTGGCGTCCTCGTCGTGGCCAGCGATCTGCCGGGTATCAGGGCCCAGACCGGACGCGTTGAGGCGGCTGTGCTGCTTCCTCCGGGCGACCCGTGGCGCTGGCGGCCGCCGTGGACCGGCTGTTGCGCCGGCCTGACGAGCGGCGGCGCTTGGGCGCCGCGGGGATACGCCGGTCTTTCTTCGGCCCTCGCATGAGGACGCCCTGACGCGGGTGAAAGCCATCTACCGGCGCGTGAAGACCGGAAGCCCGTACGCGGAGCTGTCCTGGCCGGCCTGCGAACCCGGCCGATCCGTCCGGATGAACTCCCCAGCCGGCGAGCGGGCCGGGGCACCGTTGGCGGATCGCGCGCACGGGCCGGCCTTCCGGCCCAACAGCGAAAAGCAGGCGGGGCCGGGCCGGCCCGGGAGCCGCCTCTCTCATGACGGGCGCCCGCACGGTCACGCGAAAGGCTGGTATCCATGCCGAACGGGTGATCATGGTTGGAGCAGGAGGTTTCTGCCGGAATAGGGTCTCCTTGGTGCCTTTCGGCGCCGGGCCGGGAAGTTGGGGCGTCCCGAGCCCTTCCATCGGCCTGCACAGGAGGACGACGGCAATGGCCGGATACGCGCTTTCTTGCGAGGAACTGTCCAGCATCGCGCGGAAGCTGGACGTGTCCTCGCAGACCATCAAGGGCATGTTCGCTCACCTGCAGGGCTCGGTTCACGGCATCGGAGACCTGTGGGAGGGCGACTCCGCCACTGCGTTCCACAGCCTCGCCGAGCAGATCCACGCCAACAGCCAGAGGGTTCACCAGTGCCTCACCACGGTCAGTGAGCACCTGGAGCGGCCGGCGTGACTTACAGCCGACCGGAGCTGGACACGCAGTCCAGCATCTCCGACATCATCAGCCGGCTCGGCTGACATCACCCGCCGTCCAGACACCCAGGGGAAACCGATGACCATCCGAGTCACCTACGCACAGCTGCAGTCCACCCAGGCCGACTTCCAGACCACAGCCCAGGGGCTGCGGATGGAGCTCGACGCCGTGACGTCCCTCCTCCACAAGCTCGCCAGGGCCTACGAAGGCGAGGCGTCTGAGCTCTGGCAGCGCGTCGAGCTTGACTGGGGCAAATCCACGACGGAACTGCACCAGATTCTCCGTGACACCCAGCACAAGCTCGGGGCAGTGATGACCGCGGAGAAGAAGAACGCCGGTACGTGAGACTGATCGCCCAGTGGGCTGCCCGCTGGCACCGCCGCGCCAGGCACACACCGCGATCACCGCGCGCTCAAGCCGGGTAGCTGTGTTCAGATCCCTGATCTGTGACGTTGCGTGACGACGGGCAGGTTCGGTCAGGGGTGTGCGCTGAGTGGTGGCATGGGGGTTCGGGAGCGGGTGCTGATGGTGCTGTAGCCGAACCAGGCGCTGCCACTTCGAAGCCGGTGGCCTTCGCGCGGGTGCCCGCAGGGCGGGGTGACGACCCTGCTGGAGGACGACGAGGAGCGGGCTCGCCAGGAAAGCGCAGGGAGACTGCCGGGGCGGAAGCCCCAGGGGTGATGACGTCCCGGGGCCTTCACTTCGCTGACCTCCCCGCTCAACGACGAGCCGGGCAACCTGTTACGCCCAGTCCACCCCCAGCTGCGCGAGGGCGGCGAGCTGGTCGGCGGTGAGCTTGTCGCGCCGGGACTTGGTGTTCGAGACCCACACCCCTAGCTTCACCACAACCGGCTCCGCTTCGCCCTCGACCGTGACCTCCTCGCCATGGGAGCGGGGTACCGGCCGGTGGGCGCCTTCCCGCTCGACCCACTGCGCGAGGGCTGCCAGGCCCCGCTGGAACGCCTGCTGCGCCTTGCTCGGTCCCTTCGCCGCACGCCCGGCCGCCGGGGCCGGAGGCGGCGCCTGGGCGGGTCCTACGCCCAGTGCGGTCAGCCGTGCCTGCTGTTCGGGCAGCAGCCGCGCCCAGGTGGCCGGCTGCTTCTGCTGCTGGAGCCACCGGCCGATGTCGTCGCCGTCCATCAGCATGCCGGGGGCGATGTCGGGCAGCTGGCCGTCGGCGTCGACCAGGTCTGCCAGGACGCGGTGGTGGCGCTGCCAGTCGAGTGGCCAGGGGCAGTTCCAGTCCTTGTCGATCGCGGCGAGCTGCGCGGCCCGGGTCGTGGCGGTGTCCTGGTTCTTCCCGAGTCCGTTCTTGGCGCCCTTGCGGCGGAGGTTGGCCATGTACTGGCCGATGGGCACCATCTCGTCGTCCTCGCCCCACATGGCGTCCTGCCGGGGTGCAAGGTGTCCGGTGGCCTTCCGGTAGGACCTCAGCACGGCGAGCTTGGCCTCCCACGCCTCCTCGCCCGGCTCCCAGACCATCCCGGCCTCCGGGGCGTCCAGCAGTTCCTTGCGCCGGTCCTCGAGTTCCCCGGTGCGCAGGGCTTTGCGCTGTTGGTGCACCCACCGGCCGAGGGGGAACGCCTTGGTGACGCCGACCTCGGTCTCGGTGTCGTACGGGACGGCGTGAAGGCCGGTGATCTCGTTCTCGGCCCGCCACCGGATGAGGGCCTGGTAGCCCTCCAGCCACACCAGGGATTCGGGTCGGTAGACGCGGGTGCGCAGGAACGCGGCGATTGTGGCGGCGTCGCGCGGGCTGGAGAAATGCAGCAGCGCCGACTCCGCGGCCGCGTCGGTGTCGTCCTCCTGGTCCTTGCCGTCACCTTCGCCGCCGGTCCCGATGATCCGTCCGTCCTCGTCGCGCCGGAGGTGGACCTTGCGCTTGCCGCTGGTGAGGGCGCGGGAGGCGAGCTGCTCGACGAGGCGGTCGTCATGGCTGCGGAGGCCCTGGAGGACGGCTACAAGAGGGCGGAAGCTGGAGCTGGCGACCATGTCGGCCGGGTCCTCGTTCGGTTTCAGGAAGACGGGCACGATGATCCGCGCGACCTTGGTGGAGCCGTCCTTGCTGAGTCGGAGGGCCCGGCCGATGTTCTGGACGATTTCGACCTGGGAGCCACGGGTGTCGGCGAAGCAGATCGCCTCCACGCCCCGTTCGCCGGTGATGTCGACGCCTTCGCCGAGGACGCGTACGGAGGCGAGGAACGCCCGGTGCACGCGCCGGTTGTTCGCGTCGATGCCGTTGGCGAACTGCCGCAGGACCTCGCGGCGCTCGGTGACGAGGTGGTCGCCGCACAGCCAGGCCGACCAGACCCGGTCCGGCGGGACGTGCCGGCCGGCCTCCAGCTCGTAGAACTCGGCGTCGATCGAGGACTTCGGCAGCTTCTCCGCGGCCGCCAGGTCGGCGTCGGAGGCGTCGGTGACGTACAGCTCGGCGGCCGTCTCCGGCAGCTTCTCCGCGAACGCGGCCGCCTCCTCCACCTTCTGGTGGAACGTCATGACCGTACGCAGGTTGTACGCCGCGGCGTGCTCGAGGAGGGCGGCCTGCAGCAGCGCCAGGCGCCGGCCCCGCTGCGCTTCCTCGGACTCGCCGAGGACGGGGGAGGGGTCGTGGATCTCCAGGACGTCGATTTCGAAGCCGGCGAGGATCCCCCGCTCGATCGCCTCGGACAGCCCGAGCTCGGCCAGCCAGGCCCCGTAGGTGCCGTCCGGGTCGTCGGCCATGCTCGCGATCTCCACCTCCTGGCCCCCAGTGCCCTTTTGCGGCCAGGCCGCCGCGAGGATCCGCGGGGTCGCGGTGAGGTAGAGCCGGAAGTCCGCCGGGATCCTGGCGTTGTCGTGGATGGCCGCCCACGGCCGCCCGAGATCACCGGCAGTGCTGTGAGCCTCGTCGACGATCGCGAGGTCGAAGCCCGCCATCCGCTGCCCGTAGAGCCGCTCCCCGCCCGCCAGTGCGGCCTCCAGGGGCCCGCGGACCTTGCGCTGGCCCTCGGGTGCGTCGAGGTCCTCGCGGTCCACGAGGGTGGCGTACGTAGCGAACACGACGACCGGCCCGGACGCGGCCCACAGGGCGAGCTGGATGGGGTTGGTGGTGGTGCGCACCCCCAACTCGTTCAGGACCGGGTCGTTCTCCAGGGAGCAGACAGCGATCATCGGGGCCCGGTGGCCCACCAGCCGCCATGCCTGGGCGGTCTGCGCGAGGAGGTCCAGGGTGGGGACGGTGACGAGGATCCGGCCGTCCGGGAAGGACTCCAGCGCGCTTGCGGCTGCTGTGATCGTCTTGCCGGACCCGGTCGCGGAGACGATCGTTCCCCGGGCCCCCTGCGGTGGCACCAGTGATCTTGCCGGGAATCCTACCCATTGTCGAAACGCCGATTTCTGGTCTACCTGATGCTCTCGGAGCTGGATCACTGCTAAACGCCTTTCGCGATGCCGTTACGGAGCAGCTCTTCTTTCGTGAGGCGTGTTACCAGCCGTGCTCGGAGGGGCCGACGATGTGGTGGCGGATCTGTTGGGCGAGGTGCTGTGCTCGTTCGCCCTCGGAGGGGCGTACGTGGGCGTAGACGGTGTGGCCGTCGGCGGGCTCGTGATTGGCGTTGATGTTGAAGCATGCTTGGACGCCGGTGCGCGCGTGCTCGGGTTCGAGGTCGAGCTCAGGCACTGCCGGCCAGGACAGGGCCATCCATGCGAGCTGCCCCCAGGTCGCGCGAGACAGGACCCCAGGCGCCCTTATGAGAAGGTCGCT
Source organism: Streptomyces sp. NPDC043853 (assembly GCF_056436025.1). Taxonomy (NCBI): domain Bacteria; kingdom Bacillati; phylum Actinomycetota; class Actinomycetes; order Kitasatosporales; family Streptomycetaceae; genus Streptomyces; species Streptomyces sp. NPDC043853. The sequence continues at coordinate 1,237 of NZ_JBWKDJ010000007.1, read as the reverse complement.
TGCAACCCGCGCCTCTACCGATACCGTCAGCGGCAGCAGAGAAGCCAGCACGGCATCGTCCTGCGGCAGTTCCGGACCCCGAAGATAGGAATCGCCTCCCCAGAACAGGGTGTGCGGGAACAAGGTGTGCGGGAACAGCCCTGCGGTACACCGCACGTCGTCCACCCGAGACAGCTCGGCATCCAGGTCCACGGTCGCATCAGCCCGCAGATCCCCGCACCGGACCAAAAGCTCGGCTACGGCAATGACCGCTTCTACGTCGCCGAGCAGATTCCGATAGACCGGGTAGGCCCTCGCATTCCCCATAACCGTCCCAAGCTCCCAAGACCACATCACCTATTTCTGCCAATGGTACATGCTGCATCACACGATGCAGCATGTACCAGGGCCCAACCCGAATGCCCCTGCAGCCGGCCTGGCCCGCAGTCGACGGACCCCACCCGGAAGCGCAGCGGACCGACCGTCGCCCCACCCGCTGTGCAGGCAGGGCGACGCTTGCACAGCGGGCAGCGCTGTCGGTTGACCGCAGCGAAGCGGAGGGCCAACCGACCAAACGCAGTGACTGGCTCTCCCCCGTGACGCCGGGCTTCCACAGGACCAACACCCCGGACTAGGCTGGCAGTTGTCTGCTCTCTCCGACGGGGGGAGGGACGTCCCGCCTCGAAGGGCGGGACGGCCCTCGAACAGGGAGGAGGACAGGCATGAGTGATGACCGGAAGTCATCTCGCCGGAGTCGGCTGGCTGCGGAGATGGCGAAGCGAATTGCTGTGGCACTGAGCGCCCGCGCTTTGTGGTCAGTGATCGTGGAGCTGATGCGCGGCGAGAGCTGATCCCGGAGAAGGCGGGTCCTGTACCCCCGCGCAGGCTCCGCCTTCTCAGACCCGGTCGGAACGACGATCCGCGCACAGCCAACCACTCCAGCCACCCTCCCCGCAGCTAGCGGGCAAGTCCTGGAGGCGAAGCCGGAAGGACCCGGGGGTGGGAGCGGAGCGGACACCCCAACGGCCGAAGGCCGCTGACCCCGTGACACGGGGTCAGCCCTGCGCTGTGCGCGGGCCCTTGAGGCTGCAGAGCAGCCTCTGTTCGGGATGGAGCGAAGCGGAGTCCCGAACCGTCCGGCGCAACGCGCCGGACCCCGGCCCTTGGGCCGGCACTGGGCTCGCAAGCGAGCCCGCCGAGGCGCAACGCGCCTCGGTTCTCTCCCATGCGCGCAGCGCATGGGGACCCGCTCCGCGGG
>NZ_JBWKDJ010000006.1:0-520395 GCF_056436025.1 Streptomyces sp. NPDC043853 | reverse complement strand
GCATGTTCTCGCAGCTCGGCTGGCATGACGGCAGGCTGCCACAGGCGCGAGGTCCGAGTCGCGGCCCCGCCAGCTCTTACGGGACAGCCCTTAGCTAGGGCTGCCGGCAATCCATGCGTCGGGCCTGGATGCCCGGGGTCGACCCGATGGCCGCCACCGAACCGCGGCGGCCGGAAAGCGAGTACACAGATGCAACCGACACCGCCGGCGCCGACAACCTGCGCTTCCCTGCCTACGACCGGACCGCAAATCGGTCGCACGAGCTGAGAGCGCTCCAGCATTCCCGAAGTTGCGTCACCGCCGAACGGAATACTCGAACGGGGAAGAAGCCCCTGGCCACAGCCTCGGTCACTCAGCGGGCCTCAGGAGGACTCGCGGGATGTCGCACAAACCGGCGGTGCCGCCGGTACGGCCGAAGGGTCTGAACCAGTACGGGGCATCAGGCCGCGGCGAGCTCCTGCTCGCGGTCCGGCGTCGTGACCTTGGGCTTCTTGTTCGGCAGCGAGAGGCGGAAGACCTTGCGCCACGCGGAGAACACCTGCTTGGGCAGGGGCCCGGTGACGTACTCCAGCTCGTACTTCTCGAACAGCGCGCGCACCTTCACCGCGACCTCGGCGTACCGATTGCTCGGCAGGTCAGGGAACAGGTGGTGCTCGATCTGGTGCGACAGGTTGCCGGTCATGAAGTGCGTGGCCTTGCCGCCGCTGATGTTCGCCGAGCCCATCATCTGGCGCAGGTACCACTGACCGCGCGTTTCGCCCTTGATCGACCGGCGCTCGAAGACCTGCACGCCCTCGGGAAAGTGCCCGCACATGATCACCGAGTGGGACCAGATGTTGCGGACCAGGTTCGCGGTGAACGTGGCGGCGAGCGTGGTGAGGAACGACGGTCCCGAAAGGAGCGGGTGGATCACGTAGTCTTTGAGCACCTGCTTGCGGATCTTGCGGCCCACGGCCCTGGCCCGCGCGCGGAACTCCGGGTTCTTGCGGCGGCGCTTGTGCAGGTTCTTGCCGAGTTCCAGGTCGTAGGCGGCGATGCCGTACTCGAAGAAGCAGGCGTTGATGAAGTTCCACAGTGGCTGGCCGAGGTGGAACGGGTGCCACTTCTGGTCCTCGTCGACGCGCATGATGCCGTAGCCGAGGTCGTTGTCCTTGCCGATCACGTTGGTGTACGTGTGGTGCAGCTCGTTGTGCGAGTGCTTCCACTGATCGGCCGGCGAGACGTGATCCCATTCCCAGGTGGTGGAGTGGATCTTCGGGTCCCGCATCCAGTCCCACTGGCCGTGCAGCACGTTGTGGCCGATCTCCATGTTCTCCATGATCTTCGCCACGGACAGGCCGGCGGTGCCGATCAGCCACGCGGGCGGGAAGAACGAGAACAGCAGGATGCCCCTGCTGACCAGCTCGAGTTTGCGCTGCGCCGAGATGACCTTGCGGATGTAGGCGGCGTCCTTCTCACCACGGCCGGCGATGACCTCGTCGCGGATCGCGTCCAGCTCGCGGCCGAGCTCCTCGATCTGCTCCGCGGTCAGGTGGGCGGTGGGGTCGATGGCGGTCAAGGTGCTCCTACCGTTCGATGTCGCAGGGGCCCGCCGCGGCGGACACGCAGGTCTGGATGAGCACGCCCGGCCCGGCCTCGGTGATCTCGCCGGTGCGCAGGTCGCGGACGGCGCCCGCCGTGAGCGGCGTGACGCAGCCGAAGCAGATGCCCATGCGGCACCCGGACGGCATGAGCACGCCGGCCTCCTCGCCGACCTCCAGCAACGGCGTGGCGCCGTCCGCGTCCACGGTCTTGCCGGTGGTGCCGAACGTGACCTCGCCACCGTCGCCGGTGACGACGACGGTGGGCCGGAAGCGTTCGGTGTGCAGGCGCTCCGGTACGCCGTGCTCGGTCCAGTGCTCCTCGGCGGCGTCGAGCAGGCCCGCGGGCCCGCACGCCCAGGTCTCGCGCTCGGCCCAGTCGGGGACGAGTTCGCCCAGACGGGCGATGTCGAGCATGCCGTCCGTGTCGGTGTGCAGCTCGATGAGACTCAGCTTCTTGTCCGCGACCAGGTCGTGCAGGTCGTTGCGGAAGATCACGTCCTGCGGCTGCGGCGCGGAGTGGACCATGACGACGTCGTCGAACTCGGTGTCGCGCAGCATGCCCATCACCGGCGTGATGCCGCTGCCGGCCGTCAGGTAGAGCACCTTGGCGGGCTTGGCCTCCGGCAGCACGAAATCGCCGGTCGCCTGGTCGAGGTGGATCAGCGTGTCCGGTTCCGCCCTGCGGACCAGGTGGTTGCTGACCTTGCCGTCCGGGATCGCCTTCACGGTGATCGTGATCCGGCCGTCCCGGCGGTTCGTCGGCGAGGTGAGCGAGTAGGCACGCCACAGGCGCACCCCGTCGACGTCGACCCCGATCCGTACGTACTGACCGGCTGTATGGCCGCGCCAGCCCCGTCCCGGCCTGATCACGATGGTCGCGGCGTCATCCGTCTCGGGTTGCACGGCCTCGATGCGCCCCCGCAGGTCGGCGCCCGCACGGAGCGGGCTGACCAGGTCGAGGTAGTCCGACGGCAGCAGCGGCGTCGTGACCGTCTCCAGCAGTTTCCACGCCCTACTGCGGAGGGCTGCACTCGTCATGACCCCAGCTTGATGTGCTTCGGGGGGTAAAGTCCTGTCCGCAGGACGTGAATCTGATCGGTTGAATTGTTCGCAGGGAACAAAAACGTGAGCCATGCAGTCCGGAGGGCCAGCGAACTGGTCCTGGATGAGACGACGGTCGCCGCGCTTCGGGCCGCGCTGAGGACCACCGCCGACGAGGTCGTCCAGGCGATCATCGACGAGGTCCCGCCCTACGCCAACGCCCTTTCGGGCCGCATGGGCGCCACCATCCGCCGAGCCGTCCGCACCGCCCTGGGTCATTACCTCGACCTCGCGAGCGGGAAGGCCACGGGCGTCGACGCCGGCGACGCGGCCTACGAGCTGGGCCGCGGCGAGGTCCGCGACGGCCGTTCGATGGACGCCCTGCTCAGCGCCTACCGGGTCGGCGCCCGCGTGGCCTGGCGAGGCCTGGCCGCAGGTGCCGTACCCGCAGGTCTGCCCGCCGCCCAGGTCGCCAAGTTCGCCGAGCTGACCTTCGCCTACATCGACGAGCTCTCCGCCGCGAGCGCCGCGGGCCACGCCGACGAACTGGCCGCCCGGGGCCGGGCCCACGAGCGCCACCTGGAACAACTGGCCCGCGACCTCCTCTCCGGCGCGAGCCCGGACGTCCTCCTTGCCGCTGCCGGGCGGGCCGGGTGGCAGCCGCCGGTTTCGCTGACCGCAGTCCTGCTGCCCGCCGCCCAGGCCCGGCCGGCCTACCGTTCGCTCGACCCGGGCACCCTTGTCCTCGACGATCTGCCGGACGCCTCCGCTGTGCTGCTCGTCCCCGATGCCGACCGAGCACATCTCCTGAGGCAGCTCCCCGACCGCACCGCCGTGGTCGGCCCGGCCCGGCCGTGGACGCGTGCGTCCGCCTCGTACGCACGAGCCGTACGCGCGCGCTCCCTCTCCTCCGACATCCGCGACACCGAGGACCACCTGCCCGAGCTGGTACTGAGCGCCGACGCGGACGCGTTCGCCGACCTGCGTGCCCGAGCCCTCGCACCGTTGCGGACCTTGCCGGCCGCGACCGCGCGGCGGCTCGAGGAGACGTTGCGGGCGTGGCTGCTGCACCAGGGCAGGCGGGACGAGGTGGCGGCGGCGTTGTTCGTCCATCCCCAGACCGTCCGGTACCGGATGTCGCAGCTGCGGGAGCTGTTTCCAGATCTCGGGTCGCCGCACCGGGTTCTCGAACTGACGCTGGCGGTCGGTCTCCGGGTGGGCTGACGTGTTCTGCCACCGTCCACGAGCGCGTCCTCGAACGGTCCAGGAATCGTGCCTCGCCCTCGGTGCGATCAGCCGGCTCATGCGGCCCGGAGGAGCACCGTCTGAGGCGGCTGAGACTGAGAGTTGCGGAGCACCCGCACGCTTCTACGCGGCCCTGGCCGCCGTCACCGCACGGCGCGCCGCGGTCAACGCCGCTCCCCCGCCAACGAACGGCCCCATTCCAGCCTGGGGCCCGCGCCCGTCCGGCGAGCGGGCCCGATACGCGGAGGCGCGTACCCGCGGGTCAGTGGTCGCCGTCGGTGGCGAAGTCGGGCAGCTCGGTGGACAACAGATGTTCGGCGGCACCGTCGAGGAGCTGGGCCATTTCCGTGGAGCGGGGCAGCATGGTCTTCTCGTAGGCGTGGATGGCATCGTCGACGGTGGCGTGGTGCGCGAGGGCGAGGGCGAGTTCGCAGGCATCCAGCATGGCCAGGTTGACGCCGACGCCGAGTGGGGGCATGAGGTGGGCGGCGTCGCCGAGCAGGGTCACTGTGGGGTTGTGCTCCCAGGTGTGCGGGACGGGCAGGGCGAAGATCGGGCGGTCGACGTAGAGGCCGTCGTTGTCGGCGATCAGCCGGCGCAGGCGAGGTGACCAGTTGCGGTAGCCCTCCAGGAGGAGGGTGCGGATGCCGTCGGTGTCCTGGGGGGTGAGACCGCTGGCGGTGATCCAGTCGGCCGGGGCCCGCTGGATGATGTAGACGCGGATGTGACCGCCGCTGTTGCGCTGGGCGAACAGGCCGCGGTCCCCGTCGGCTGCGGCGGCACCGCCCTGGCCGACCAGTTCGGCAATGTCGGGATGCTGGGCCTCGACGTCGTGGAACCAGGCTTCCAGGAAGCTCACGCCGCTGTGCTGGGGGACGGCCGGGGAAATGCTGCGGCGAACCTTGGACCAGGCCCCGTCGGCGCCGACGACGAGGTCCGCTTCAAGGGTGGAGCCGTCGGTGAAGTGCAACTGCCGGGGTCCTTCGGCGGGGCCGCTGATGGTCTGCAGGGTATGGCCCCAACGCACGGTGCCGGGCTGAAGCGAGTTGAGCAGCAGGTCGCGCAACTGGCCGCGGTCGACTTCCGGCTTGAACCGGTCGCCCTCCTCGGGGACGTGGTGGAAGAGAATCGCGCCGGCCGGGTCCATCTGGCGCATCTCCTGTCCCTCGGGGCGGGCCAGTTGGAAGAACTCATCCAGGAGACCGGCTTCGCGCAGGGCGATCTGGCCGTTGTCGGCATGCAGGTCAAGGGTGCCGCCCTGATCGCGGGAGCGGGGGCCGGCGTCGCGGTCGTACACGGCGGCGGTGATGCCGTGCTGCTGGAGGATGCGGGCGCAGGTCAAGCCGCCGGGACCGGCGCCGACGATGGCGATGCGGGGTACGGGGGTGGTGTTCATGGCGGTGTTCCGTCCGTTCTGTCCGGCAGTGCAGCGACTGTCTGCGACTGATAGGTGGGTGCGGGTTGGTGGGGTCTCTCCGAAACGACAGAGCCGGGCGGTGCCTCGAAGCCCACACGACAAAAACACACCAACCCAATAAGTGCAACAGCTAAACTTTTTTAGCCGGTCAACCGACCGGGTAGAGTGTCCGTATGACCGGCACTACGACCGACACCGCAGCAGGCCCCTCTCCTGCGCCGATGGGGCGCCGTGAGCGCAAGAAGGCCGCCACCCGTCAGGCCATCGCCGACGCCGCGCTGCACCTGTTCCTGGAGCGCGGCTACGACGGGGTCGGCATTCGCGAGATCGCGGACGCCGCCGACGTGTCCACCACCACGCTGTTCAAGCACTTCCCGGTCAAGGAGGCCCTCGTCTTCGACGAGGACGCCGACCAGGAGACCCGCCTGCTCGCCGCCGTCCGCGAGCGGCCCAAGGGCCAGTCCATCCCCGCCGCACTGCGGGAACACGCCCTGACCACCCGGCTGGCGGCCATGGACAGCGACGCCCGTTTCATCGCCTTCAGCAACCTGGTGGCCGGCACCCCCGCGCTGCGCGACTACGCCCAGAACATGTGGCTGCGTCACACCACTTCACTCGCCCAGGTCATCGCCGAGGAGAGCGGCGTCGCCGCGGGCGACCCCGCCTGCACCGCACTGGCCCACTTCGCCCTCGAAGCCCCCCGCGCGGCCTACGCCCACGACAACCCCCGCCAGGCCATCACCCGGGCCTTCGGCCTCCTGGAACACGGCTGGAGCGCACTCGCCCAGATCGAAGCGTGAGCGAGCACCTCGCCGAGAAGCGGCTCGTGATCCGAGCGGCGCTCATCGCTCCGGGCCGTCCGCATGCGTCCTGGCCCGCGATGGCGGCGCCGACCGCCATGCCGAGGAAGACGTCGATGTCGCCGGTGTCGATCACGTGCAGGCCCCTCCATCACGTTCTCGTCCGGCCTTGCCAGGGCACCGAGCTGCCACATCCACGTTACGGAGAGCTCTTCCGGCCTTGGGTGAAGCCGGTGCTCAAGCCCCTCATCAGCGGTCCGTCGATGCCTCCGGACCCGGTGACACCACCCCCCCCGGATCATGAACAACAAGGGGGGAAGTCATGCCGGACCCGAAGGCCGGAGGCCCCATTGCGAAGCCATGAAAACGGTAACGGGGGGGCTACCGGTCGTGTACCGAGGCAAGGGTGGGGCCGGGGTGAAGCGGTGCGGGGTCCAAGCGCGGCCCCAAGAGCCGGGCGGGCTCAGTCGCGGTAGACGGCCGTCGCGAGCCGGACGAACGACCGGAGCAGCGGGTTCGCGTCACCCGTGTTCCACACGGCCACCACACGGCTCGGCTCCATGTCGACAATGGGCACCACGGCCAGCTGCTCGGGAGGCTGGTGCCCGAGCGGGGTCAGCCCGACCGTACCGTTCCACAACACGGCCTGCCGGCACTCCTGGACGGCCCGCACGACCGGTCCCTCGCGGTGCTCGCCGCCGTTCCAGTACGACCGCCAGAGCGGGTCGGTGCCGTCCGGGAACTGGAACCAGCACCGGTCGGCCAGCTCGGCCAGCCTCAGGTGCTCGCGGCGGGCCAGCGGGTCATCGGCGCGCAGCACCGCGCCCACCGGGTCGGCGCGCAGTCCGCGGACCGTCAGGCCGGTCTCCTCGAACGGCGCGCGGGTCAGGGCCACGTCGACCCGTCCGGCGCGCAGACCGCAGGTCGGGTCGGTCAGATCGGCCTCACGGATGTGGACCTGGACTCCCGGGTGCTGCCCCCGGTACGCGGCGGCCAGCCGCGACACCGCCTCGTCGGTGCTGTCGCCGAGAATGCCGATGGTGAGGGTCGCGGGGCCGGCTGCTGCGGCGACGCGGGCGCGCACCCGCTCGGCCTGGCCCAGCAGCTTGCCCTCCTCGTCCAGCAGTGCCGCCCCCGCGGGGGTGAGGGTGACACCTGCGGTGGACCGGTGGAACAGGGCGGTACCGAGGTCGGCCTCCAGCTGCTTGATCGCCCGGCTCAGCGGCGGCTGACTCATGTGCAGCCGGGCGGCGGCCCGACCGAAGTGGAGTTCCTCGGCGACGGCCGTGAAGTAGCGAAGCGTGCGTAGCTCCATTCCGCAACGGTACCCGTACGGAGGTTCCCCCCTTTCTCGCGCTGCCTCCGGCCGTCGGACCCTCGCCGTCAGAGCCAGGTCGCCGTCAGCGCACCGGTCACGGCAGCCGTCGCCAAGAGCGACACGTTGAGAGCGAGCCGGCGGTCTCCGAGCCGCAGATGGACCACGATCGCGCCGATCTGCAGGGCCACGAAGCCGACGGCCGCGGCGAGGGCCAGCCAGGGCGCGACACCGGTCAGCGGAGGGGCGAGCAGCCCGATCGCGCCGAGTAGCTCGATCACCCCGATGGCCCGCACGGCCGGCATCGGGGTGCCGTCCACCCAGGCCATCATCGGCCGGAGCTGGTCACGGCTCCGGACCGCTTTCACCGCGCCGCTGTAGAGGTAGAAGAGGGCGAGGAGGCCGGCGAGGATCCAGTAGGCGCTGTTCACGTGCGCCCGTCCGCGCTGTCCGGCTCCTGCGGGGCGAACTCGAGGGCGGGCGTGGTGGCGTAGCGGCCCATGACCTGGGCGCTCGACTGCGGGTTCAACGGCCGGCCGGTGGCGAACATGTCCTGGAGGTCCCGGAAGTACTGCACGTACAGGTCCGGCGTGAAGGTGCTGAGCATGACGGCCGGTTCGTCGGTCACGTTGGCGAAGGTGTGCGGGGCACCGGGCGGAGCCATCACGAGCGTGCCCGCCCTCGCGTCATGGTCCGCCGTGCCCACCGTGAACCGCACCGAGCCCGAGATGATGTAGAAGCCCTCGTCATGCCGGGCGTGACGGTGCTGCGGTGGCCCGGGCGTGTGCGGCGCGAGGACGGACTCGGCGATGCCAAGGCGGTGACCGGTGTTGCTGCCGCTTTCGAGGACGCGCATGCGGGTGGTGCCCAGGAGGATGTGTTCCCCGTCATTCGGACCGACCACCGATACGGTGGGGTCGCCGTCCGGCTCGCTGTTCCGCGGTTCGTCTGTCATGTACCGATTCCACTGCCGGGTCGGTATCGCTGTCCAAGTCCCGTTCCGCAAGCGTTGATACCCCGCGGGTATCACCGCACCATGAGGCGGCGACCACCGCGGACCGAGCGGGCATGCATGCGGCGCGGAAGGCCGCGGGGCTGCCGAGGCCGCTCAGGCGGGCGACCTGTTCGATCCGCTGCCGGAACTTCTCGGTCCTGCCCGGAGGGCTGTTCGCCCGCTGCTCACAGCCACGCCGCGAGGAGGTTCTGCCACGGGTCGCCGTTCTCCCGTGCCAGGTACAGCGCTCGCGAGCTCACCCAGAGGAGGGTCCTGCCGAGATGGTCGGGGTAGTGCTCGATCATCGCGTTGAAGAACTCGGCGGGGCCCTCGTGCGCCGCGAAGGCTGCCTCGGCGACGTCGAGGTACCGACGGGTCTCGGCGATGAGGCGTCCGGCGTCGTCGTCGAGGTCCTTGTTCTGATGGCCGGCGACGATGTGGCGCGGCTCCAGTGCGGCGAGGGCGTCGATGGCCTTCCGCCACGGGCCGAACTCGCCTCCGGCCTCGCCGAGGTACAGGTGGACGCCGTTGTAGATCGCGTCACCGGCCACCACCAGGTCGAGGTCCGGCACGTGCAGCACGGTGCAGTCGTCGCTGTCCGCGTGCCCCACGTCCACGAGGGTGAGGTCGTGCCCTTCGAGGGTGATGCGGTTGCCGGGCAGTGGGACGGCCGTGACGGGGGACGGCGGGATCTGGCCGGGCCACATCGCGTCCCAGAGGGCCTCCCGGGCGGAGACGTTGGCGTGCATGTGCTCGATGGTGGCGGCAGAGGCCACCACCTGTGCGCCGAAGCGACGGGCGAGCAGGTCCGCGGTGAACCAGTGGTCGCCATGGCCGTGCGTCGCGACGATGTGGGTCAGTCGCTTCCCGCTGGCCTGGACCCGGTCGCCGACCTCTCGCGCCTGCTGGGTGGTCAGGGGCGGATCGACGAGTACCGCGTCGCGCCGGCCGCGGACGAGGGTGACCGCGATCGGCTGGTAGGTACGCCTTTCCCCGTTGGGCAGGGGGCCGGCACTCAGCGGGGTCGGGTCGGCGACGAATACGTCGTAGTCGAGGGAGGTCTCCGCAGGCATGACTTTCCGTCCGATCGTGTCGGCTGTCGGGACTGTCGACCTCATCGTTCGCGGAGGCGGGGCGCCGCGCCATCACCCAAACATGTGAGCTGCGCGCGGTGGGACCAGGCACGGCGTCGTCCGGGGCGATCGCCGTCGCGGGCCGCGCGGGCGTGCTCGGCTGCGCCTCACCCGTTTGCGTGGTGGCGGGAAGCGTGCCGTGGTGATGACCTGGGTGGACGCTCGCGGGTGAGGGCCGGTCACGGCGTCCGCGGGCAGGCGCGGAGGTTGCCCGTGAGCGATCGACTCGAATCAGGACCAGGACCAGGACCAGGACCAGTGTCGCTCGGGCTTGCCCAGGAGGCCTCGCCCGCGACGACTCACGTGGTCGTGCTGCCCGGCGGGGGTTACGCCGTACACGCCGAACACGAGGCGGAGCCGGTCGCCGCTTGGCTCACCGGACTGGGCGTGTCGGCGAGCGTCTTCCGTTACCCGCTGAACGTGCGGTACCCGGAGCCTCTCCTGGCACTGCGGGCGGAGATCCGACGTCGGCGCGAGCTGGGGGCCGAGCGGATCGGAGTGGTGGGTTTCTCGGCCGGCGGCCACCTCGCGGGGCTGGCTGCCCTCGCGCCGGGTGACGATCCCCGGCAGTCGGTCCAGTTCGCCCTCCTCGGCTACGCGATCACCTCGATGGAGACGGAGACCTACCGGCCGGCTCGCGTGATCCTGCTCGGTGAGGACGCCCCGCCGGAACTGCGCCGTTCGACGTCACTCGACACACTGGTCAGCGCGGCGTCACCGCCGTTCTTCCTCTGGCACACCGCCGAAGACGTCTACGTCCCACCGGAACACACCTACCGGCTCGCTTCGGCCCTCGCGTCCTACGGCGTACCCCACGCCGTCCATGTCTTCGCGCACGGTCCGCACAGTCTCGGGCTGGCCCCGGGCGCCGGCGACGCCGCCGACTGGACGAGGTCGGCGGCGTCCTGGCTCGCCGAACAGGTACCTCTGCCGGAGATGCGGGGGCTGCAAGGGACCATGGAACGGCCTTCGGCACCGTCCTGACCTCGACGCAAGGGGCACCTGTCCATGTCGGAGTTCGCGCCGGTTCCGGAGTTCGCCCGAGGCCCCGTCATCCCGACTCCGGCTACCGCCTCACCGAGCTGGGCGGCGGCGCCTCACATGGCCCTCTTCGGCACTCCGAGCGACGTGCGGACCAAGGGCGAATACATCCGGGACTTGCGCATTGCGCACATCCGCCACCCGGGCGCTCGCCGAAGTGGACCTCAAGGAGGCCGCCCGCGCGGCAGGGCTCCCCGACGCGGTGGTCACCCGTGCGGCCGAGGCCATGCCGGATGCCGGCGTCATGGAGACAACGCCTGGGCGGCCATGACTTCTTCCACGCCGACCACCTCAACACCGTCGCGTGGAGCGTCTTCATCGACTGACCGAAGGATGGGAGCAGAACCATGGCACAGACCACGAACTACGTTGACGTCAGCACGGCGACGGCCGAGGGATCCAACGGAGTCATGTACGCCTACCGCCGATTGGGCCCCTCGGGAGGCCGCCCACTGCTCCTCCTGCAGCACTTCCGCGGCAACCTCGACAACTGGGACCCCGAGCTCGTCGACGCGCTGGCGGCCTCGCGCGAGGTCATCGCCTTCGACAACGTGGGCGTGGGGGCGACCACCGGATCCACTCCCGGCACGATCGCGCAGATGGCCGACGACGCGCTCCTGTTCGTCGAGGCCCTCGGGCTGGAGAGCGTCGACCTGTTCGGGTTCTCCATCGGCAGCTTCGTCGCCCAGGAGATGCTGCTCACGAGGCCGTCGCTGATGGCGAAGGCGGTACTCGCCTCGACCGCACCCCAGGGCGCGCCGGGCATGCACGGCTGGGCGCCCGACATCATCGCCGCGATCGGGGAGCCGACGACCGACGCCGAGGGAATGCTCCACGCGTTCTTCACCGACTCGGCCGCGAGCAGGTCCGCCGGCCAACAATTCCTGGGCCGGATCTTCGCACGGACCGAGGGCCGCGACGAGCCGACCAGCTGGCGGACCCGCAACGCCCAGTACGACGCGGTCCTGAAGTGGGGAACGCCGAACCTCGCGCTGCTCCAGCGGCTCACGGCGATCAAGCAGCCGGTCCTCATCCTGAACGGCGACGGCGACCGCATGATCCCCCCGTGGTACTCGCACCTCACCGCCGGCCTGATCCCCGACGCGAGCGTGAAGCTGTACCCGGACTCCGCCCATGGCTTCCTGTTCCAGTACGCGCAGGAGGTCGCGGCCGATGCGCACACGTTCCTGGACGCGTGAGGAGGGCGCATGACCGAGTACCCCAGGTTCCCGTCGACCACCTGCGGGCGGTTCGTCAGCCCCTCCCAGGACGTCCTGGACGAGTCTGTCCGCGCGGCGGGGGTCAGCGCCGACCGGTTGCTTCGACGACCGTCTCGACGAGTCCCGTTTCGAGCCGAAGCACATGGCCGGACACCGAAGCGGCGATGTCACCACCCAGCAGTGGATGGCCGAGCAGTTGCGCGACGTCCCTGCGCACGGTCTCGGTCGGATCGGTCACGGCCTTGGCCTCGAGCGCCCCGTCGTCGAGCCCGGTGCGGCCGGCGAAGGCACGGCGGAAGGCGGGCTCGGACAGCTTGCCGGTCCCGCATTGCGTGTGGTGGACCACGGCGACGTCCATCCGCACGCCCAGGCGTACGGCGAGATAGGCGATGTCCTCCGCGATGCGGTCGTCGACGCGGCCTCCGGCGTTGCGCAGCACTGCGGCCTCCCCGGTTCTGAGTCCGAGGAATCCAGCCGGCTCGACCCTCGGGTCGACACAGGTCAGCACGAGGAGCACCCTCTCGGGCATCTCCGCCCCGTCCGGCATGGCCAGCCTGCTGGGATCGATGGACGCGGCGAACTCGCGATTGCGTGCGAGCAACCCCTGGAACTGCGACACGGCTCCTCCATGTGATGTATATGCAACATGCACCGCAAGGTACTCTACAGAGCGGAGGTGTAGATGCAACAGGAGACCGGGGCGGAGTCGCGTTCGCAGGCAGCACTGATGGCGGAACAGTGCATCGGCAGGCGGATCGCACGATTGCAGCGCCTGGTGGGGCGAAGGGTCGAAGCGGAGTTGCGTCCCTTCGGACTGACGCTGCCGCAGCTTGAGGTGCTGTCCGAAATGGCGTCCGCCGGTGCTCCGGCGCGACCGTCGGAGATCGCCGGATGGCTCGGACTCGAGCGTTCCACCGTCAGCCGCAACCTCGACGTCCTGGTGCAGCGAGGGTTCGTTCAGGTGGCTTCGACGTCATCGACGGGCCGGACCACGCAGGTGACCGTCACCGAAGCCGGGTTCCAGGCGCTGGCCGATGCCGAACCGGCCTGGCGTCGAAGCCAGGCATGGATCAGCGCGGCAATCGGCGCAGACGCCCGCGAGACTCTCGACCGGTGGCTCGCCGCGCTGGACTCCGACCAGTGATGCGGAAAGGCGCCCTCCTTCGGACGGGCCCGTCCGGCAAGGCACGCCGGGTCCCGTTCGCGGCGGCGTCATCGGGCAGGGGGCCGAGGTCAGACGGCCCGGTGGTGGAAGGCGCGACGATACGCCGTGGGCGTGACGCCCACCGTGTCACGGAAACGGGCGCGCATGTTGGCACCGCTGCCGAGACCGCACCGTAGGGCGATGTGCTCCACCTGGAGGTCCGAGGTCTCCGGGAGTTCGCGCGTACGGCTGATCCGGGCGGTCAGGAGCCACTGGTGCGGGCTGACACCGGTCTCCTGGCGCCAGAGGCGGGGGTCAGGGTGCGCGTGGAGACACCGGCGTGGCCGGCGAGCTCGGCGACTGCGGGCCGCTGGCGGAGATCCCCGTCGAGCTGGTCCGCCGTACGTTCGAGGTGAACGTCTTCGCGAACCTGGAACTCACCCAGCGGGTGATCCGCACCTGGGTGGACGCCGGCACCGCGGGCCGCGCCGTCTTCATCAGCTCGATGGGCGGCATGCTGACCGCCTTCGGCCTCGGCCCGTACTGCGCGAGCAAACACGCCCTCGAAGGAATCGCCGCGACCCTGCGCGACGAACTCGCGCCGACCGGGATCACCGTGCAGACCATCAACCCGGGGGCCTACCTGACCGGATTCAACGACCGCATCGCGGACACCACCTTCCGCTGGCTGGACGACACGGTCCACTTCAACCGTACCGATGACGTGAGGACCCGCTTCGCGGAGATCCTGGCCGACCAGTTCGACCCGAAGGACATGATCGACAAGATGGTCGAGATCATCGGCGCCGAACACGGCACCCACCGGAACGTCTGGCCGCCACAGACCGAGGAACTCATCAAGCGCGTCCAGGTCGCAGCCTGGACCCGGACGGTGTGACCCGGCCCCTCCGCGACACCGGGAACGGCCGCCTCACCTGCATGCCGAGGCCGGCAGGACCACCCCACGGCCGGCCACCTCCCACACCGCGACGACCGACCGGCCCGACCTACCCCCGAGGCACCAGACGAAAGGGACGCATCGTGACCACAGAAACTCCCCTGTCCGCCTTCGATCAGCTCGACCTCCCCGACACGAGCCTCACCCGGGACGACATCGGCCTGAGCGAGGAAGGCAACGGCGACCAGCGCTTCGAAGTCGACGGCGCCGACACCGCTGCCGCCTTCCTCCGCGAGCGCGGCGTCGACGAAGGGCGCATCGCCCTCGTCTGGGACGCCATCGCCCTGCATACGTCGGACGGCATCGCCTCACGGAAGGCCACCGAGGTCGCCCTCGCCCAGACGGGCATCGGCACCGACATCCTCGGAGCCCGCCGCGAGACCCTGCCGCCCGGCCTCGCCGACCACGTTCACGCCCTGCTGCCCCGCATGGACCTCGGCTACGCGCTCAGCGACGCCATCCTCACCCAGGCCCTGGCCATCACCTGACCACCCCTCACGGCCCGCCACGGGCCCGGCTCGGCCCTCTCCCCACCGCACATGGCGGCCCCGAACAGGGCGGCTGGGCTCGGGGCGCGTGGGCGTCGTCCACGACCATCAGGGCCGGCCCGTACCGTACGAGTTCCGCCGGGTGGAGCGCGTGGAGAGACCGGACGGGCACGGTGCCACGCTGCAGCATCCGGCACGCCGCTCGTCAACTCGACGTCCGAGTCGGGCATTTGCGTAAGTCCGAGCAAGGCCGGTCAGGGTGGCGCGCATGCCCGCCGACGCTGCCCGCTCGCTCTCCGTCAGTCCCGGCGTCGCACCGAAGACGGGCTTCGGAGTCCCGCTGACCGGCCGCGCCCTGGCCGCCGGTCTGCGCCCCACCCTGGCCATCGACGTCGTCCCCTCGGGCGGCGGCGACATGTTCTCCCCGACGGCACCTGGGAACCGAAGCCGGACAACGAGATCGCAACCGCCTCGGGCGTCGGGGTGCTCCTCCGCGCGACCTCACCTCTGCCGACGCGTACGCCGGGCCGCGGCGGCCGTTCCCGGCGCCGGGGCGTGAACTCAATGAACGAAAGGGTGACGCGGGCGGTCCCGCTGGGGCGTACTGGTAGCCCACGCCACTCGCGGATGCAATTACTGATCGCGTTCGATATTGCATCGCCGCGGGTTTATCCGGGTTTTATCGACGTGCCGGTGAACCGGTTAGCCGAGGAAAGACGAACGGTGTCCCCACCCAAGGGAAATGGGGCAGTGGGCGGGCGAAGCCGGCGTGCCGCCGAAGACTCGCGGCCCGTATGGACCCACCGTGTGGAGCATGTTGCGATCCGGTTTCGGGACGGAGAATTCACGTATGCGGGCACTGCCGGCGGAGGTTGCGCCGGCCGTGCCCGCGGCCGTCACTCCGCCATGCCCCAGCGAACCGGGGCGATCTGCTTGGACATGATCGTGATCAGCTCGTAGGCCGCGTGCGAGGCGGCGATCGAGGTGATGTTCGCGTGGTCGTAGGCCGGTGCGACCTCCACGATGTCGGCGGAAACGAGGTGGCAGTCGGACAGGCCCCGCAGGATCTCCAGCAGTTCGCGGGAGGTCATGCCGCCGGCCTCCGGTGTTCCGGTGCCGGGGGCGTGCGCCGGGTCCAGGACGTCGATGTCGATGGAGACGTAGAGGGGGCGGTCGCCGACCCGCTCGCGCAGCTGCTGGGCGATCTCGTCCACCCCGCGCCGCATGACGTCCGCGGAGGTCACGATGCCGAAGCCGAGCTTTGCGTCCTCGTCGAGGTCCTGCTTGCCGTAGATCGGGCCGCGGGTCCCCACGTGGCACAGGGCGGAGGTGTCGACGACGCCTTCCTCCACGGCACGCCGGAAGGGCATCCCGTGGGTGTACTGCTGCCCGAAGTAGTCGTCCCAGGTGTCCAGGTGGGCGTCGAAGTGCAGGACCGCCACCGGCCCGTGCTTCTTGGCGACGGAACGCAGCAGCGGCAGCGCGACGGTGTGGTCGCCTCCCAGGGTCATCAGCCGCGCCCCGGTGGCGAGGAGCTCGTCGGCCGCGGCCTCGATGGTCTCGACCGCCTCCGCCGCGTCGAACGGATTGGCGCTGATGTCACCGGCGTCCGCCACCTGGCTGAAGTGGTACGGGTACACGTCCTGGGCCGGGTTGTAGGGGCGCAGGGTGCGGGACGCCTCGCGGATCGCGTTGCCGCCGAAGCGGGCTCCGGGACGGTAGGTGACACCGCCGTCGAACGGGACCCCGACCACCGCGATGTCGGCCTTCTCCACCTGGTCGATGCGCGGGATGCGGCCGAACGTGGCCGGGCCGGCGAAGTGCAGCGTCCGATCGGTCTCGGTCGGCGGCAGCGGCGGGGTCACTCCGTTGGGCTGGGCGGTCATGGTGCGTCTGAGCCTTTCCAGGGGGTCACTGCGGCGGGTTGCCGTGCTTGCGGGACGGCAGGTCGGCGTGCTTGTTGCGGAGCATCGCGAGGGCGCTGATCAGCGTCTCGCGGGTCTCGGCGGGGTCGATGACGTCGTCGACGAGGCCGCGTTCGGCCGCGTAGTACGGGTGCATCAGCTCGGCCTTGTACTCCTTGACCATGCGGGCGCGCATGGCTTCGGGGTCCTCGGCATCGGCGATCTGCTTGCGGAAGATGACGTTGGCGGCGCCCTCCGCGCCCATCACCGCGATCTCGTTGGTGGGCCAGGCGTAGGTCAGGTCGGCGCCGATGGACTGGGAGTCCATGACGATGTACGCCCCGCCGTAGGCCTTGCGCAGGATCAGGGAGATCCGGGGCACGGTGGCGTTGCAGTACGCGTACAGCAGCTTCGCGCCGTGGCGGATGATGCCGCCGTGCTCCTGGGAGACGCCGGGCAGGAAGCCCGGGACGTCCAGGAAGGTCAGGATCGGGATGTTGAAGGCGTCGCACATCTGGACGAAGCGCGCGCCCTTTTCGGAGGCCTCGATGTCCAGGACGCCGGCGAGGTGGCCGGGCTGGTTGGCGACGATGCCGACGACCTGGCCGTCCATCCGCGCCAGCGCGCAGATCAGGTTGCGGGCCCAGCGCTCGTGGATCTCCAGCACCTCCCCGTCGTCGACGAGCTCCTCGATGACCTCGAGCATGTCGTACGGGCGGTTGCCGTCGACCGGGACGAGCGTGAGAAGGGCCTCGGAACGGCGGTCCGCCGGATCGCTGCCCGGGTAGTGCGGGGGGTTCTCGCGGTTGTTGGAGGGCAGCATCGAGATGAGGTACCGGACCTCGGCGATGCAGGTCTCCTCGTCGTCGTAGGCGAAGTGCGCCACGCCCGAGGTCTCGGCGTGCACGTCCGCGCCGCCCAGGCCGTTCTGGGTGATCTCCTCGCCGGTCACCGCGCGGACCACGTCCGGGCCGGTGATGAACATCTGCGAGGTGTCCCGGACCATGAACACGAAGTCCGTCAGGGCCGGGGAGTACGCGGCGCCGCCCGCGCACGGGCCCAGCATCACCGAGATCTGCGGGATGACACCCGAGGCACGGGTGTTGCGCTGGAAGATGCCGCCGTAACCGGCCAGGGCGGAGACGCCCTCCTGGATACGGGCGCCCGCGCCGTCGTTGAGGGAGACCAGCGGGGCACCGGCCGCGATGGCCATGTCCATGATCTTGTGGATCTTCGCCGCGTGGGCCTCGCCCAGCGCACCGCCGAAGATCCGGAAGTCGTGGGCGTAGACGAAGACCGTACGGCCCTCGACCGTGCCCCAGCCGGTGATGACACCGTCGGTGTAGGGCTTGCGGGCCTCCAGACCGAAACCGGTCGCCCGGTGCCGGCGCAGCTGCTCGACCTCCTTGAAGGAGCCCTCGTCGAGGAGGAGCGCGATGCGCTCGCGGGCGGTCAGCTTGCCCTTGGCGTGCTGGGCCTCGGTCGCGCGGTCACTGGGGCCACGCCGCGCCCGCTCACGCAGGTCGTGCAACTCGGCCACTTTCCCGGTGAGGTTCGTCGTCACGCTGCCATTAAACGAGCGGCCGGCGCGGCCCTCCACCGCCGCCGACCCCTATTCTCGGGCCACCCACCCCTAGAACGGCAAAGGCCGAACACCCGCCGCTTGAGGTTTCCTTGAGGTTTCTCAAACGGGCGGAACGGACCATTTTCCGATTCGGTTGAACCGAAGGCGACTTGGCTCCGTGTGATGACAAAGGCAAGCAGGCGGCCGACTGTCCGATAGTTGGTACAGTGCAATCCAACCTGCCGAACGGGAGGAACCAGCCCGCCGTTTGACCAGCGGTGAGCGCTGAATTTCCATGCACTCTCACGGGCACCCTTCTGCCTGCGGCACGGTAACTCGAAGGAATAGCCACGTCATGACTGGCAACCGACGTGCGTCGTTTTGAATCTCATCGGGGAGGGCGACAGCCTTGTTGGTGGAGCGGGATGAACAGATCGCCGAACTGACCTCCTGGGTGACCGGCGCGGACGGGTCCCGCGGCCGGATCGCCTCGATCGGCGGCCCGGTCGCGTCCGGCAAGACGGCCCTGCTCCACCGCGTGCTGGAGCGGACCGCCGACTCGGGTGTCCGGGTCCTCAGCGCGGTCACCTCCGCCGCCGAACGGCACATCCCCTTCGGCGTGGTGGAGGAACTGCTCCGCGACACCCTGGACGCCGGCGGCCCGCTCCCCCTCCACGGGCCGGCCGGTCCCGGGGACCCCGTGCCCGTGCAGACCCTCGTCGCGTTCCACGCCAGGCTCGCCGGGCTCGCGGCGCGCGGGCCCCTCCTCATCGCCGTCGACGACGTGCAGTACGCCGACCCCCAGTCGCTGCACTGCCTCCGGTACGCACTGGACCGGGCCGGATCGGCTGCGGTGCGCCTCTCGGTGATGGTGACCCACGGCCCGGACGCGGGCACGGTACGACCGCGGGTCCTGGAGGAACTCCTGGGCGGCATCGAAGGGTTGCGCCTGCGGCTGGGCCCGCTCAGCGCGCCCGGGGTGGAGCGGATGCTGACCGGCCGCTCGGGGGACACCGCCCGCCTGGCCGCCTCCCTGCACGCCGCCAGCGGCGGCAACCCGCTGCTGGTGCGCAGCCTCCTCGACGACCACGCATCCCGGCAGCAGGGCACGGACACGGCCTCCGGGGTGCCGGCGGGCGAGCAGTTCCTGCAGAACGCGCTGATATGCATCCACCGCACGGGCGGCGACGGCCTGCGGGTCGCGCAGGGCGTCGCGCTGCTGGGCAGCGCCGGCCGGCCGCCGCTGCTGTCCCGGCTGGTGAAGGCCGACGAGCGGACGGTGCAGCAGGTGGTGGACGCCCTGGCCGAGGCGGGCATCCTCCAGGGGGAGCGGTTCCGGCACGGCGCGGTGCGGACCGCGGTGCTGGAGAGCCTGACCGACGACGCCGTGGTCCATCTGCGCAGACGGGCGGCGCGGCTGCTGTACGAGGCGGGGGCCGCACCGACGGCCGTCGCCGCTCACCTGCTGGGGCACGGGCCGGACGGGCTGGACGAGGAGTGGGTGCCGGGGGTGCTCAGCGCCGCAGCGCACACGGCGCTCGCGTCGCAGCGGGTCGGGTTCGCGGTGCGCTGCCTGCGCCTGGCGGAGGAGTGCTCGCGGGACGAACGGGAGCGGCTCCAGCTCCGGGCGAGCACCGCCAAGTTCATCTGGCGGGTCAAGCCGTCCGCCTGGGTGCACGAGCTCGCGCCGCTGAACGCGGCATTGCACCAGGGCACGCTGCCGGTCAGCGAATCCCTCCAGCTCGTCGGCAACCTGCTGTGGAACGGCTGGATCAAGGACGCGGCGGTCGCCATCCGGTACGCCCTCGACGCGATCCCGGGATCTCCCGAGGCACCCCCGGCCGACGAACTCCGGTGCGTACGGCTGATGCTGGCCTCCACCTACCCGACGCTGACGGACCGGCTGGACGGTGCACTGCACCCGGCGTTCGAACGCGCGGAGCCCCTCGGGGGGGCTCCGGGGCCGCAGGACGCGGCGACGGCCGGCCTGGAGGCGCTGCACGGCGTGCTCGGCGCGGGCGCCGGGCCGGGCGCGGCGGCCGGACGACGGGACCGGGCCGCGACGGACGCGGAGTTCACCGCGCAGGCCGAGCAGATCCTGGCCGGCACCCGGCTCGACGAGGACACCCACGTCACCGTGCGGGCGTGCCTGCTGGCCCTGCTGTACGCGGAACGGCTCGGCTCGGCGACGGCGTGGACGGACCGGATGCTGGAGGAGGCCGCCGATCGCGGTGCCCCCGGCTGGACGGCCGTGATGCAGGCGATCCGGGCGCACATGGCGCTGCGCCGCGGTGAACTGGCCCGGGCCCGGGCCCTGGCGGAGGAGGCCCTGGAACACCTGCCGCCGCACGGCTGGGGGGTGGGCATCGGCCTCCCCCTGTCCGCCCTCATCGAGGCACGGACGGCGATGGGCGACCACGAGGCGGCGGCGGCGCTGGTGGACCACCCGGTGCCGGAGCAACTGCTGCTGACCCGCTACGGCCTGCACTACCTGTACGCGCGGGGGCGTCACCGGCTCGCCACGGGGCGGCACCACGCGGCGCTGACCGACTTCACGGCCTGCGGGAACCTGATGCGCGACTGGAACCTGGACCGGGAGGGCCTCGCGCCCTGGCGGGTCGGGGTCGCGGAGGCCTCGCTGGCCCTCGGCAACCACGGGCAGGCCGAACGGCTCGCCAGGGAACAGCTCGCCACGGGGGCCGGGCCCCGGGTGCGCGGCCTGGCCCTGCGGGTGCTGGCCGGCGCCCGGCCGCTGCCCGACCGGCCCGCGCTGCTGGAGCAGGCGGTGGCGCTGCTCCAGCGGGAGGGCGATGCGCACGGGCTGGCACTGGCGCTGACGGACCTGGGAGCGGCGTACGAGCAGCTAGGCGACGCGGCGCAGGGCAAGAGCTGCGCCCGCCGGGCGTGGCGGATCGCCGAGGCCTGCGGTGCCCGGGAGCTCACCCGCAGCCTCCAGGCCGATCAGGCCCCGCAGAACGAGCCGCCCGTCCCGGTGGACACGGACGGTCCGGGCCCCGCCCGGCCCGCGGCGGCCGACGCGGTGTCCTCGCTGACGGACGCCGAACGGCGGGTGGCGGCGCTGGCCGCGCACGGCCACACGAACCGGGAGATCAGCGCAAAACTGTTCATCACGGTGAGTACCGTGGAACAGCACTTGACCCGCGTCTACCGGAAGATCAACATCACACGCCGTCAGGACCTGCCGGTGAGTTGGGACCCAGATGTCGCACATACTGCCTGAACCCGCCGCCGCGGCCGGTGCCGCCGCCGTCCCGTCCGGGCCGCAGCTGCTCGCGGTCAGCGACCTGCACATCGGAATGGCCGACAACCGGCCCATCCTGGAGTCGCTGCGGCCGGGCCACCCGGACGACTGGCTGCTCGTCGCCGGCGACGTCGGCGAGCTGACCGAGGACATCGCCTGGGCACTGCGCCTGCTGGCCGGCCGGTTCGCCAAGGTGGTGTGGGCTCCGGGCAACCACGAACTGTGGACACCGCGCGAGGACCCGGTCCAGGCGCGGGGCGAGGAACGCTACCGGTACCTGGTGGAGATGTGCCGCGGGCTGGGGGTGGTCACCCCCGAGGACCCGTGGCCGGTGTGGCGGGGACCCGGCGGTCCGGCCGCCGTGGCGCCGCTGTTCCTGCTGTACGACTACACGTTCCGGGTGGCGGGCACCGCCACCAAGGAGGAGTCGCTGGCCCGCGCCCACGAGGCGGGCGTGGTCTGCACCGACGAGTACCTGCTGCACCCCGACCCGTACCCGGACCGGGACTCCTGGTGCCGGGCCCGGGTGGCGCACACCCTGGGCCGGCTGGAGGCGCACGACCCGGCACTGCCCCTGGTCCTGGTCAATCACTACCCGCTGGTGCGCGAGCCCACGGACGTGCTGTGGCACCCGGAGTTCGCCCAGTGGTGCGGCACCGTGCTCACCGCCGACTGGCACCGCAGGTTCCCGACCGCCGCCGTGGTCTACGGGCACCTGCACATCCCGCGGACCACCCGGTACGACGGCGTGCGCTTCGAGGAGGTGTCGATCGGCTACCCGCGCGAGTGGCGCCGCCGCGGACACCCCAAGGGCCTGCTGCGGCAGATCCTGCCGCACCCCGACGGTCCCGGGGACGGCCCGCCGTCCGCGGGCACTCCGGCGCGTACGGCCGCCGGCACCGGCGAGGGAGCCCGGACGTGATCGAGACGCTGGTACCCCGGGAGGCGGGCGCGAGCGAGGCCTTCGGACCGGACGGGGCCGCGGTGCTGTACCCCGAGGAGGCGGCCCTGGTCGCCGCCGCACCGAACGAGCGGCGCGAGGAGTTCACCACCGTACGGGGCTGCGCCCGGCGCGCGCTGGCGGCCCTCGGGCTCCCGCCCGCCCCCGTCCTCCCCGGGAAGCGCAACGCGCCGCGCTGGCCCGCCGGGGTCGTGGGCAGCATGACCCACTGCGCCGGGTACCGGGCCGCGGTGCTCGCACGGGACACCGATCTGATGGCGGTCGGCATCGACGCCGAGGTGCACCGGCCGCTGCCCCGCGGGGTGCTGGAGGCCACGGCCCTCCCCGCGGAGCTCGCCTGGGTGCGCACCCCGCCGGCCGGGGCGGCCCCGCTGCACCGGGACCGGCTGCTGTTCAGCACCAAGGAAGCCGTGTACAAGACCTGGTACCCCCTGGTGGGGACCGAGCTGGACTTCGAGGACGCGGCCATCTCCTTCCGCGAGGACGGCCCCGTCGGCACCGAGGGCGGCGGCCCCGCCGGACGGGCCGCCGCCGGTGCGCGCACCGGCACGTTCCGGGCCCGCGTGCTGCGCCCCGGGACCGCTCCCGACGGGCACCCGGTGTCGGCTTTCAACGGCCGCTGGATCGTGCACCGCGGCCTGGTGGTCACCGCGATCAGCGTGCCCGTGCGCCTGCCCGCGGCGGCCGTCGCGGAGGGCGGGGTCGGTCGCCCGGGTCGGTAGGGGTTGTCCGGCTCCCGGGCCGCTGCATAGCGTGCGGGGACCGGACCGGACCGGCCGTGCACGGCGTACGCCGGACGGCGCGCGGCCTCCCGCCGTCCGCGCCCTCCCGTGTCCACCGGCTCGGACGTGTCCGCCGACGGGTCCGCCGGTTCGCGCCGGGCCCGCGGCCTCCTGCACCGCGAACCGGTCCGGGGCGGTCCGGCCCACCCGGACGGCACCGGCAGCGGTTCCGCGTTCCCTGCTGTGTCCGGCGCGTCCCGGTTCCCTGGAAGCGATGTCGCACCGGCCCGAGAGGTACTCAGATGACATCAGCAAGCCCGGCCCGCACCTCCATGCTCGTGCCGGACTTCCCGTTCTCCTACGACGGCTGGCTGCGCCACCCGGCCGGCCTCGGCTCGCTGCCGCCCGGGCGGGCCGGGACACCGGTGGCCGTGGTCGGCGGCGGCATGGCGGGCCTGACCGCCGCGTACGAGCTGATGCGGCTGGGCCTGCGCCCGGTCGTCCACGAGGCCGACCAGCTGGGCGGCCGGATGCGCTCCGTGCCCTTCCCGGGGGATTCCGGCTGTGTGGCGGAGATGGGCGCGATGCGCTTCCCGCTGTCGGCCCGCGCCCTGTTCCACTACATCGACCTGCTGGGGCTGCGCACCGGCCCGTTCCCCAACCCGCTGGCCCCGCAGACCCCGAGCACCCTCATCGACCTGGGCGGCGTACGGCACGCCGTGCGCACCGCGGAGCAGTTGCCGGACGTGTACCAGGAGGTGGCCGCGGCCTGGGAGAAGGCGCTGCAGGAGCGGGCGGAGCTGGCGACGATGCGGGACGCCGTCCGGCGGCGCGACGTCGGAACGCTGAAGCACGTCTGGGACCGGCTGGTCCGGGAGTTCGACGACCAGTCCTTCCACGGCTTCCTCGCCACCAGTTCGGCGTTCCGGTCGTTCCGCCACCGGGAGGTCTTCGGTCAGGTGGGCTTCGGCACCGGCGGCTGGGACACCGACTTCCCGAACTCGCTGCTGGAGATCCTGCGGGTGGTCTACACCGAGGCCGACGACCACCAGGTGGCCATCCACGGCGGTTCCCAGCAGGTGCCGCGCGGGCTGTGGGAGCACCGGCCGCGGGACTGCGCGCACTGGCCCGCGGGGACCTCGCTGGCCTCCCTGCACGACGGGGCGCCCCGGCCCGAGGTGCGCGCCGTCGCCCGGGACGGCGCGGGGTTCACCGTCACCGACGCCGACGGCCGGCGGGAGTGGTACCCGGCCGTGGTGTACACCCCGCACGTGTGGACGCTGCTGAACCGGGTGGAGGCCGATCCGGCGCTGCTGAGCGCACCGTTGTGGACGGCGGTGGAACGCACCCACTACATGGGCTCGTCCAAGCTGTTCGTGCTGACGGACCGGCCGTTCTGGCACGACGTGGACCCCGCGACGGGGCTGCCGGTGATGAGCATGACGCTCACCGACCGGATGCCGCGCGGGGTCTACCTGTTCGACGAGGGACCGGACCGGCCGGGCGTGATGTGCCTGTCGTACACCTGGAACGACGACTCGCTGAAGCTGTCCACGCTGAGCCCGCGGGAACGGCTCGACGTGCTGCTGGGGAAGCTCGCCGGGATCTATCCGGGACTGGACATCCGGTCTCACGTGATCGGTGGTCCGCTCACCGTCACGTGGGAGAACGAGCCGCACTTCATGGGCGCCTTCAAGGCGAACCTGCCGGGCCAGTACCGCTACCAGCGGAGGCTGTTCACGCAGTTCATGCAGCGCGGACTGCCGGACGGCGAGCGCGGTTTCTTCCTGTGCGGGGACGACGTGTCGTGGACGGGCGGCTTCGCGGAGGGCGCCGTCACCACGGCGCTGAACGCCGTGTGGGGCGTGGTGGACCGGCTGGGCGGGGCGACCCACCCGGACAACCCGGGTCCCGGGGACCTCTTCGACTCCCTGGCGCCCGTCGAACTGCCCTACGACGGCTGAGCGTACGGCGACCCGGACGTACCGGCGGACGTACTGGCGGACGGGCTGCGGACCGGGCGTCGTCCGGAGCCGCACGGGGCACGAAGGCGCCCCCGCCTACGGGGCGGGGGCGCCTTCGGCGTGCTTACGGACCGGTCTTCAGGACTCGGCGGCGAGCACGGCGAGGGCCTTCTTGTCGGGCTTGCCGTTGCGGTTGAGCGGGAACTGCTCCAGCACCACGACCCTGTTGGGCTGTTCGAAGGCGGGTAGCACGGCGCAGAGCCGCTCCCGCCAGTGGCCGGAGTCCCGCATCTCCTCGTCCTCGACGAAGAACACCAGCTGGGAGCCGCGCAGTTCGTCGGGCAGCGGCACGATGCGGGTGGAGCAGCCGTGGGCGGCGGCCTTCCGCTCGATGAGCTCGGGGTAGAGGGTGTAGCCCATGCGGTGCACGGCGAACTTGCGGCCCAGGACGTGCAGGTTGCCCCCGGCGTCGAGGTGGCCGAGGTCTCCGGTGGCCTGCCAGCCGGTGGCGTGGGCCGGGACGACGGTGCCGTCCTCGGCGATCTGGCCGAGGAGGGCGTCCGGGGTCTCGACCTGGATCTCGCCGGTCTCGCCCGCAGGCAGCTCCCGGCCCTCCTCGTCCACGATCCGCAGCCGGATGCCCTCCATGGCCCTGCCGGTGGCGACCGGATTG
The DNA here is from genome assembly GCF_056436025.1 of Streptomyces sp. NPDC043853. Classification (NCBI taxonomy): domain Bacteria; kingdom Bacillati; phylum Actinomycetota; class Actinomycetes; order Kitasatosporales; family Streptomycetaceae; genus Streptomyces; species Streptomyces sp. NPDC043853. Next base: position 494,966 of record NZ_JBWKDJ010000006.1, on the reverse strand, counting down.
TCGAGGGTGGCGAAGGAGATGTTGCCGAGCTCGGTGGAGCCGTAGCTGTCGAGCAGGGGCAGCCCGAACTCGGCCACGTACCGGTCGACCAGCGGGGCGTCGAGCGGGGCCGCGCCGACGCAGAACATGCGGGTGCCGGCCAGGTGGTCGCGCAGGGACGGCTTGCGGCCGATCAGGCCGAGGATGCTGCGGTAGCTGGACGGGGTGGCGTCGATGACGGTGACCCCGGCGTCGCGGGCCATGCGCAGGGCGCGGTCGAGCCGCCGGTAGGGGGCGATCACCAGGGAGCAGCGGGTCAGCCAGGCGATGAGCACCATCGACAGGCCGTACTGGTGGGCGAAGGGCAGCAGCGGCATCAGCACGTCGTCGGCCCGGTGCCCGACCTGGTCCGCGTTCCGCTGCAGGTTGCGGAGGAACGCGGCGCCGGACTTCACCACGCCCTTGGGGGATCCGGTGGACCCGGAGGTCCACATGACCAGGCCATCGGGCAGCTCGGCCCAGGCGCTGAAGTCCAGGGCGGACGCGGTCGGTTCGTGGTCGGCGACGGCGACCATCAGCTCGTAGAGGTGGACGGCGTCGGCGTCTGCGTAGACGGGGGTGTCGTCGTCGACGAAGGTGACCTTCACGCCGGTGCGCACGGCGATGCGGCGCGTCTCCTCCGGGTGTTCCTGCTGGTCGACGAGGACGATCGAGGCGCCGACGTGCATCAGCGCGTACAGCACGCACACGTAGCCGGCCGAGTTCCCGGCCTTGAGCATCACGCGGTCGCCGAGGCCCACGCCCCGTTCGCGGATGGCCTCGGCCACCCGCAGGGCGTCCTGTTCGAAGTCCTCGACGGTCCGTACGGCATCGGGTGCCAGTATCTTCGCGGTCATCGGTCGCACAATGTCCTTCCTCTGGGACGTGACACGGCCGGCGACGTACGTGCGCCGGCCGGCGGTGGGTCGGGGGCGCCTTCAGTCGGGGTCGGGTTCGCCGAGGGAGATCAGCTGGTCGTGGACGATGTTGACCACCTCCCGGCGGTAGGACCTGAGGTATCCCTGGGCGCCGGGGAAGACCTCCAGGTCGAACCGGCCGGAGGTGGCCCGCCGCCAGGAGCGGACCCCGTGCAGTGTGGCGCGCGGGTCGTGGTGTGCCGTCAGGGCGACGACACGGCAGTCGAGTTCGGGCGGTCCGAGGCTGCGCCGGTGGCCGGGGGCGTTCTGACCCGAGACGAAGAGGGTCAGGGGTGCCGCGTACGTCTCCCGTTCGAAGCGGCAGGCCACCGAGTAGGCCAGGTCGGCGCCGAGCCGGTGCCCGAACAGGGCGAACGGGCGGTCGGCCCAGCCCCGTACCGACTCGAAGACCCGGTCGGCGAGCAGGGCGCCCGACTCCGGTTCGAGTTCCTCGGCCGCGGGCACGGCGGGGTACTGCACGATGAGCAGTTCCACCGTGGGCAGCAGCAGATCGGCCATGGCGAGGTAGCAGAGCGGGGAGTTCTGCGAGCTCGGGAAGCAGATCATGCGGTAGCTGCTCGGGAGCGCGGGCTGCCGGACCTGGATCAGGCCGACCTCGTCGGGGGTGTAGCCCTCGACCGGGGGCCGGCTGTGCGCAAGGGTCATGCTCCCTGGAACTCCGCCTCGGGTGGTGCCCGGCTCGCGGTCGGGCGTACGGCCGGCGCCTCCCGTGCGGAGGTGCCTCATGGTCGGGTCTGTGCTGTGCCGTGGACGCCTGACCCGTCGCCGGGGAGCACGCCTGCGGGAGGCAACCCGGCGGAGCCGGCGGGCAGGGGGTGCGGACGGGTGCCGGAATCCCCCGCAAGGACGTGTCTTTTCACGGGTCTCCTCGCGGAACGGTGAGGCGGTCGGGTCGGTCCGGCACGGTCACACGGCGATGCTGCGAGCATATTCCGGAGAGGCAATAGGCGATCACCCCTATTCCCCCCTAGGTGTTTCCCCATTCCCCCCTAAGCGCGGGCGCCGGCGGCCCCTCGCGCGTTCGCGCGTGCTAGACATGGCACAGATCACTTCCGTGTCCCATTCAGTCGGCGCCCGACGTACGGCCGGCCCTGCGGAACTCCCCGCACGGACTGCCGGACGGCCGTCAAGGCGTCCCGCGTGATTCGCAGGCATAAATGAAATCTGAACGACCCGTGCATTCCGCTGTCGTGGTCGACGGACTGGTCAAGAAGTACCGGGACCGTGACCGCCCGGCGGTGGACGGCTTGAGTTTCTCGGTCCGGCAGGGCGAGGTCTTCGGGTTCCTGGGCCCGAACGGCGCCGGCAAGACGACGACGATCGGGGTCCTGACCACCCGCGTCGCCCCGACCGCGGGACGCGCGTTCGTCCAGGGCGTGGACGTCGTGGCCCATCCCGCGCGGGCGCGCCGGGCCTTCGCCGTCGTACCGCAGCGCAACAACCTCGACCAGTCGCTCACCCTGCGGCAGAACCTGACCTTCCATGCCGCCTACCACGGCATGGGCCGGGCCGAACGGCGCCGACTCGCCGACGAGTGCCTCGACTGGGTGGGGCTCGGCGACCGCGGCAAGGACCGCGGGGACCGGCTCTCCGGCGGCCAGGCCCAGCGCGTGATGATCGCCCGGGCCCTGATGCACCGGCCCGACGTGCTGTTCCTGGACGAGCCGGCCAACGGACTCGACCCGCAGGCCCGGCTGTTCATCCACGAACGGGTGGCCGAGCTGAGCGGGCGTGGTGTGACCACCGTGATCACCACCCATGACATGGAGGAGGCCGCCCGGCTCTGCGACCGCGTGGGCATCGTGGACCACGGGCGGCTGCTCGCCCTGGACACCCCGCAGGCGCTCATGGAGAACCTCGGAGGCACCGCCTGCACGCTCACGGTGCGGCCGGGGGAAGGGGGCGCGGTGGACGCCGTCCGCCTGCTGGAGAAGCTCGACGCGGTGACCCGGGTCGAAACGGTCGGGCCCGCCGACCCGGCGGGCACCGCGGACGGCCCGGCCTCCGGGGCGGCCTCCGGGGCGGCCTCCGGCCCGGTGCCGGCCGCGGCGGCCCCGGACGCGCCCGTACGCCTCCGTCTGTACAGCGACGCGCCGTCCGGCGCGCTGCTCCAGGCCGCCGTCACCACCCTGACGGCGGCGAGCTACGACATCAAGGACATCAAAGTGGGCACCGCGACCCTGGAGGACGTGTTCATCGGGCTGACCGGCCGGGAGCTGCGATGAACTCCGCCGCCACCGTCCCCGGCGCCGTCGCCGGATTCCCGGAGGAGCTGCGGCCGGCCCCGGCCGGCGTCCGCTCGGTGACCCGCACGTTCTTCTCCATCCTCTGGCGGGACGTCTTCGTCACCGGCCGCGAACTGGGCACCTTCCTCGCCCAGGTGCTGGTGGAGCCGTTCTTCATCCTGTTCGTCTTCGGCAAGGTCCTCGGCGAACTCGGCTACACCGGCGGCGGCTTCCAGCAGGTCCTGCTGCCCGGCGTGGTGGCGCTCAACAGCTTCCTGGTGAGCCTGCAGAACACGGCCCTGCCGCTGATCATCGACTTCTCCTGGAGCAAGGAGATCGAGGACCGGCTGCTCGCTCCCATCCCCACCACGCTGGTGGCCGTGGAGAAGCTGGTGTTCGGCATGCTGCGCGGCATCGTGGCCTCGCTGCTGATGATCCCGATGGGCTTCCTGGTCCTGGACCACGCGTCCTGGCCCATGGACAGCTTCCCGGCCACGGTGGGCGTGCTGCTGATGGGCGCGCTGGCCGGCAGCACGGTGGGCCTGACCATCGGCACCCTGGCCCCGCCGCGGCACATCAGCATCGTCTTCGCGGTGACGCTGACCCCGCTGATGTTCACCGGCTGCACCCAGTTCCCGTGGCACGGCCTGGCCGACGTCCGCTGGTTCCAGGTGCTGTGCACCCTCAACCCGCTGACCTACGTCAGCGAGGGCATCCGGGCCCTGCTCCTGCCGCCCGGCGGACCCGGCTCGATCCCGCTGTGGGTGTGCCTGTCCGCGCTGACCGCCGCGATCCTGCTCTTCGGGACGATCGGCATCAAGGGCTTCCACCGCAGGGCCCAGGACTGACCCCGTTCCTCCTCCCCCTCCGGCCCCGTGCCCGGACCGGCGCACCCCGCGCCGGCCGGGGACGGGGCCTTTCCCCGTGCCCTTTCCCCGTGCCCTTTCCCCATTCCCTTTCCCCGCGCCCTTGCGCGAAATCCTTCCAGGCAGTCCTCTCCCGCACCTGGCCGTCCCGAAAGCAAAGGTATTCACGGACCATGACCCGTTCCGCCGAGGCCCCCGCCGAAACTCCCACCGGAACTCCCGCAGACACTCCCGCAGAGAACTCCGCGGATTCCACCGCTACCCGCACCGGAAACGCCATCGTCTTCCCCGGAATGGGCCCGGCCTCGTTCGCGGAGGTCGGCAAGTTCCTGCTCCTCGACCCCTATGCCCGAGCCCGTCTTGCGGAGGCCGACGACGTGCTCGGCCATTCCGTCTTCGACCGGTTCCGGAACGCCGCCGAGGACTACTCGGTCGATTTCCAGATCGCCTTCCTCGTGAATTCGATGGCGCTGGCCGACCGTGCCGTCGACACCCTCGGCATCACGCCCGACGTGTGCGCGGGGCCCAGCTTCGGCCAGAAGGCCACCGCCGCCTTCGTCGGGTCGCTGTCCTTCCCGGAGGTCGTCCGGCTGACCGCCGAACTGGCCGCGTGCGAGGAGGAGTACTTCGCCGGCGCCTACCAGGACGTGGTCACGCACTGCTTCGTCCGCACCCCGCAGGACCGGCTGGACGAGATCCTCGCCGGGTTCGACGACCGCGGCGCCTGGTACGACCTCTCCGGCCGGCTCGACGCCGGGTTCCACATGCTCTCCGTACGGGAGAAGGACCTCGACGGCCTGAAGGCCGGCATCAGCGCCGCGGGCGGCTACTCCATGTACTCGATGCGGCCGCCCGTGCACGCGGCGGCCTTCTCCGCGCTGCGCCGCAAGGCGGAGGAGGAGGTCTTCCCCTCCTACGCGTTCGCCGATCCCTCCCTCCCCGTGGTCGTCGACCACGACGGATCGGTCGTCCGGGACGCCGCCGGGGTCCGGACGATGATGCTGGACACCTTCGACCGGCCCATCCACTGGCCGGGCATGGTGGACGCGCTCCGCGGGCTCGGGGTGGGCACGCTGTACGTCACCGGCCCCGACAACCTCTTCCACCGGCTGGACATCACCAAGGACGCCTTCGAGGTCGTCGCCGTGGGCCTGCCGAAGAAGCGGGACCGTGAACGGGACCGGCAGCGCGCGCTGGACCGGTCGCGGGCGGAACGCCCCCGCCGCGGCGCCTGAGCCGGCGGGCGGGACCGCGGACGGGACGGCGGACGGCCGGCGGACCACCGCCGGACGGATCACCGCAGGGCCGCGACGGGCCGGGCCCCCACCCCTTGCGGGGCGGGGGCCCGGCCTTCGTCCCACCGGCCGCCGCGTCCTCAGCGGTGGGACTCCAGCCAGCTCTCGACGGCCTGCGCGGTCGTCCCGGCGTGGCCCTCCATCATGGTGAAGTGGTTGCCGGGCACGTCCAGGACGCTGTGCTCCAGGTCCCAGTAGGACCGCCAGTCGCCGTCCTGCCGGCGGCTCCAGTCGAAGAACCGCTCCTCGGCCCGTACCAGCAGCGTGGGCGTCTTGATCTCCTCCGGCTTCCAGCCGCCGAACAGCCGGAAGTAGGCGCCCATCGCCAGCAGCCGGTCGTCGTCGACCGGGACGTGCGTGTCCTGCCGCTCGTCGACGCCCTTCGCCAGCCCCGGCTGGATGCCGAGGATCGCGTCGTCGTCGTGGGAGTAGATGTCGATCAGGACCACGGCCTCCGGGAAGATCCCGGCCCGTTCCAGCTTCCCGGCCACGGCGTGGGCGAAGATGCCGCCCGAGGAGTGCCCGAGCAGGACGAACGGCGCTCCGTCCGCGTGCCGCAGGACGGCTTCGGCCTTCGCCTCGATCACCGCCTCGGTGCTCGCGGGCAGTTGCTCGCCCCGTACGAACCCGGGGGCTGCCATCGCGTGGACGTCCCGCCGCCCGCGGAACGCGGACGCGAACCGGGCGTACTGGTGCGGCCCGGAGATCGACAGGATCGAGGAGAAGCAGACCAGGCCGGGGGCGGCGTCCTCCCCGCGGGAGAGCCGTACGAGGGCGGGCGCCTTGCGGAGCTCGGCCGGCGAGGCGAAGGACGGCCGGAACCGGGAGGCCTGCATCAGCAGCTCCATGAACGGGCCGGACGCGCCCTGCGCCCCGGCCTCGTGGAGCATCGCCCCGAACACGCCACCGGTCCCGGACCCGCCCTGCGCTTGCCCGCCCCGGGCTCCGTCGGTGCCGGCGGGCCCGGCGAGCTCGGTACGCAGCCGCTCCGCGACCAGCAGCGGGGTCGGGTGGTCGAAGAGCAGGGTGGCGGGCAGCCGCAGTCCCGTCACCGCGTTCAGCTGGTTGCGCAGCTCGACCGCGGTCAGCGAGTCCAGGCCGAGCTCCAGGAAGGGCTGGGACTCCCCCACCGCCTCGGGCGACGGGTAGGCGAGCACGGCGGCGGCCGTGGCCCGGACCACCTCCAGCAGGACCCGCTCCTGCTCCTCCTCCGGCAGCGCGGACAGGCCCTGGAGCCGTCGTGCGGCGGCGGACGCGGCCGCGTCGGCGGCCCCGTGGGCCGCCACCCTGCGGAGCCCGCCGCGCACCAGCCCGCGGAAGACGGCCGGGAGGGCTCCCGCGTCAGCCTGGACCCGCAGCGGTGCCGCGTCCAGGTGCATGGCGACGAACACGCTGCCGCCCTCGGCCAGGCCGGACGCCGTGTCGTAGAGGGCGAGGCCCTCGGCGGACGACAGGGGGGCCAGTCCGGCCCGTGCCATCCGCTGGACGTCGGCGTCGGACAGGTCGCCGGTCATCTCGCTGCGCTGCTCCCACAGGCCCCAGGCCAGCGACACGGCGGGCAGCCCGGCCGCCCGCCGGTGCTGCGCCAGTGCGTCGAGGAAGGCGTTGGCCGCGGCGTAGTTGGCCTGGCCGGGGCTGCCGAGCGTGCCGGCCGCCGAGGAGAACAGCACGAACGCGGCGAGGTCCAGATCCCGGGTGAGCTCGTGCAGGTGCAGGGCCGCGTCCGTCTTCGGGCGCAGGACCGCGTCCAGCCTCTCCGGGGTCAGGGACGGTACGAGCCCGTCGTCGAGGTGGCCCGCGGTGTGGACGACGGCGGTGAGCGGGTGCTCGGCCGGGACGGACGCCAGCAGCGCGGCCAGCGCTTCGCGGTCGGACGCGTCGCAGGCGACGGCCTCCGCTTCGGCGCCCAGTACGGCCAGTTCCGCGAGGAGTCCGGCGGCGCCGGGGGCGGCGGGGCCGCGACGGCTGGTCAGCAGCAGGCGCCGGACTCCGTGTTCCGTCACGAGGTGGCGGGCCAGCAGTCCACCGAGCACACCGGTGCCGCCGGTGATGAGGACCGTGCCCTCCGGATCGAGCGCCGCGGCCCCGGCGGGGGCGGCGTCCCGTGCGTTGCCGGCCGCAGTCCCCGCGGCGGCATCGGCGACCTCGGTGGCCTCGGTGACCTCGGTGGCACCGGTGACCTCGGTGGCACCGGCCGTCCCGGCGCCCTCGCCTGATCCGGGAGTGTCGGGGAGGGCTGCGGGCACCCTGGCCAGCCTGGGGGCGTGCAGGGCCCCGCCGCGGACGGCGAGCTGGGGTTCACCGGTGGCCACGGCGGCGGCCAGCAGGGCGCCGAGGTCCGCCGCTGTGTCCCCGGCCGCTGCGCCCGGGTGGGCGGCGTCGAGGTCGAGCAGCAGGAACCGGTCCGGGTTCTCCGACTGCGCGGACCGCAGCAGACCCCACACGGGCGCGTGCGCCAGGTCCGCCACCCCCTCGCCGGGCCTCGCCTCGACGGCGCCACGCGTGACCACGACCAGGCGGGTCCCGGCGAGCGGTTCCCCGGCCTGCCAGTCCTGGACGAGCCCGAGGGCGTCCCGGGCCGCCCGCCGGACGGCCTCCGCGGTCCCCGCGGCTCCGGATCCAGCTCCGGCTCCGGCACCGGCTCCGGTGGTCTCCGCCGGGCCGTCCGCGTCGGGTGAGGCGAACGGGACCAGGACGGTGTCTGGCCGCGGCTTTCCGGCGGCCACCACCCCGAAGAGGGCGTCCAGGTCGGCGTACGCCTCGGCGGTGAGGCCCGCCGCGCCCAGTGCGGCCTCCAGCCCGAGGGTGTCGGTGCCGACGACGGCCCAGCGTCCGCCACCCGGCACGGACGTACCCGCGACGGCGGGCCAGTCGAGGCGGAACAGCGAATCGTGGTACGCGGACCGGGACGCCCGGAGCCGCGCCGGGTCGAGCTCGCGCAGCAGCAGCGACTCCACCGACACCACCGCCTCGCCCTGCTCGTCGAACGCCGCGAGGGACACCGCGTCCGGCCCGGCGGGGGCCAGCCGCACCCTCAGCGCACCGGCTCCGACGGCGTGCAGTCCGACGCCGGTGAAGGAGAAGGGCAGCCGCATCCGGACTGCCGCGCCGGGTTCCCCGTCCTCGGCGAAGAAGGAGCCCAGCGCGAGACCGTGCAGCCCCGCGTCCAGAAGCGCCGGGTGCACCGCGAAGTCCGCTGCCTCGGCCCGGGAGTCCTCGGGGAGGGACAGTTCGGTGAACAGTTCGTCCCCGCGCCGCCAGGCGGCCGTCAGGTTGCTGAACGCGGGGCCGTAGGCGTACCCGCCCGCGGCGAACAGCTCGTACAGATCCGCCACGTCGAGCTGTTCGGCTCCCGCGGGGGGCCAGACCTCCGGTGCGGCGGGCCGGGGCACGGCCGGACCGTCGGCCGCACCGAGCACACCGCCGGCGTGCCGCGTCCAGGGCTCGTCCCCGGCCGGGCCGTCGTCGCCGTCGGTGCCCTCCGGCCGCGAGTGGACCTGGAGGGACCGCCTGCCCGTCCCGTCGGGCGCGGCCACCGACACGCGGAGCTGGAGCGCACCGTGCTCGGGCAGCACCAGCGGCGCCTCCAGGGTCAGCTCTTCGAGGAGGACGCTGCCGACGCGCCGGCCGGCGTGCAGGGCGAGTTCCACGAACGCGGTGCCCGGCAGCAGGACGGAGTCCGCGGCCCGGTGGTCGGCCAGCCAGGGGTGGGTCCGCAGCGACAGGCGACCGGTGAACAGGAAGCCTTCCGAGTCGGGCAGTTCCACGGCCGCGCCGAGCAGCGGGTGCCGGGCCGCGCCGAGTCCGGCGGAGGCCACGTCACCGGCCCGGCCGGCCGGCACCTCGATCCAGTAGCGCTCGCGCTGGAAGGCGTAGGTGGGCAGGTCCACGCGCTGCGCGCCGGTTCCGGCGAACAGGGCGTCCCAGTCGACCTGCACGCCCCGGACGTACGCCTCGGCCAGGGACAGCCGGAAGCGGTCCAGGCCGCCCTCGTTGCGGCGCAGCGAGCCCAGGACGGCGGCTGCCTCGCGGCCCGCTTCCTCGATGGTCTCCTGCATGCCGACGGTCAGCACCGGGTGCGGGCTGGACTCGATGAAGACACCGAAGCCCTGGTCGAGGAGGGTGCGGGTGGCGTCCTCCAGCTCGACGGTCTGCCGCAGGTTGCGGAACCAGTAACCGGCGTCCAGCTCGGGACCCTTGACCCACTCACCGGTGACGGTGGACAGGAACGGCACTTCGGCGGCACGGGGTTCGATCGGCGCCAGCAACTCGGCCAGCTCGTCCTTCAGCAGGTCGACCTGCGCGGAATGGGAGGCGTAGTCCACCGCGATCCGCTTCGCCCGCACGCCATCGGCCTCGCAGGCGGCCAGGAACTCCTCCAGCGCCTGCACCTCACCGGAAATCACCACCGAGGAGGGGCCGTTGGCGGCGGCGACGGAGATCCGCTGCTCACCCCACGGGGCGATCCGCTCCCGGACCTCCGCGGCCGGCAGCGGCACGGACACCATGCCGCCCAACCCCGCCAGCACCCGACCGATCGCCTGGCTCCGCAGAGCCACCACCCGGGCCGCGTCCTCCAGCGACAGGATCCCCGCCACACACGCGGCCGCGATCTCCCCCTGCGAATGGCCGATCACGGCACCGGGCCGCACGCCCGCGGCCCGCCAAGCCTCCGCCAGCGACACCATCACGGCGAACAAGGACGGCTGGACCACGTCCACCCGGTCCAGGGACGGCGCACCGTCCACGCCCCGGAGGACGTCCGTCAACGACCAGTCGGTGAAGGGCTCCAGTGCCTTGGCGCACGCGTCGATGCGGGAGGCGAACACCGGCGACGCGTCGAGCAGGGCCGCTGCCATGCCCACCCACTGTGAGCCCTGGCCCGGGAAGACGAACGCCGTCTTCCCGGCGCCGGCCGTGCCGCGGGCCACGCCGGCCGCGGCGGCCCCGTCGTCGAGGGCGGTCAGGCCGCGCAGCAGCTCGTCCCGGCCGTCGGCGACGACCACCGCACGGTGGTCGAACGCGGCCCTGGTGGTGGCGAGCGAGAAGGCCACGTCGGCGGGTGCGAGTCCGGTCGACTCCTCCAGGTGGGCCCGCAGCCGGGCGGCCTGGTCGCGGAGGGCGTCCGCCGTCTTCGCCGACAGGACATAGGGCAGCGGGGCGGCGGCGGCACCGGCGTCCCCGGTGTCCCCGGTGTCCCCGGTGACGGGCTCCACCGGCTCGGGGGCCTGCTCGATGATGGTGTGCGCGTTGGTGCCGCTGATGCCGAACGAGGACACGGCGGCGCGTCGCGGGCGGCCGGTCTCCGGCCAGGGGGTGGCCGATTCGAGGAGGGACACGGCCCCCTCGGACCAGTCGACGTGCGGGGTGGGCTCGTCCACGTGCAGGGTCTGCGGAAGCATCCCGTGCCGGATCGCCTGGACCATCTTGATGATGCCCGCCACACCGGCGGCGGCCTGTGTGTGGCCCACGTTGGACTTGATCGAGCCGAGCCAGAGCGGCTGCTCGTCCGTGTGCTCCCGGCCGTAGGTGGCCAGCAGGGCCTGCGCCTCGATCGGGTCACCGAGGGTGGTGCCGGTGCCGTGCGCCTCGACCGCGTCCACCTCGGACGCCGTCAGCCCGGCGTTGGCCAGGGCCTGCCGGATGACGCGCTGCTGGGAGGGCCCGTTGGGGGCGGTGAGGCCGTTGGAGGCGCCGTCCTGGTTGACGGCGGAGCCGCGGACCACGGCGAGCACGGGGTGCCCGTTGCGGCGGGCGTCGGAGAGCCGCTCCACGAGCAGCATGCCGACGCCCTCGCCCCACGCGGTGCCGTCGGCGGCGGCCGCGAACGGCTTGCAGCGGCCGTCGGTCGCCAGACCGCGCTGGACACCGAAGGCGATGAAGGTGCCCGGTGTGGCCATCACCGTCACCCCGCCCGCGAGCGCCAGGTCGCATTCGCCGTTGCGGAGGGCCTGCACGGCCAGGTGCAGGGTCACGAGGGAGGAGGAGCAGGCGGTGTCGACGGTGACCGCCGGGCCCTCCAGGCCGAAGGTGTACGAGACCCGGCCGGAGACCACGCTGCCCGAGCTGGCGGTGCCCATGTAGCCCTCGAGGCCCTCAGGGGCGCGGTGGAGCAGGGTGCCGTAGTCGTTGTACATGACGCCGGCGAACACGCCGGTACGGCTGCCGCGCACGGACGCGGGGTCGATGCCGGCCCGCTCGAACGCCTCCCAGGTGGTCTCCAGAAGGAGGCGCTGCTGGGGGTCTGTGGCGAGGGCCTCGCGGGGCGAGATGCCGAAGAACACCGGGTCGAAGTGGTGGGCGTCGTGGAGGAAGCCGCCGGTCGGGCTGAATCCGGTGTCCGGACGGGCCGGGTCGAGTACTCCGGAGAGGTCCCAGCCGCGGTCGTCGGGCATGCCGGAGATGGCGTCGCGGCCTTCGCGGACGAGCTGCCAGAGGTCCTCGGGCGAGCGGACCCCGCCGGGGAAGCGGCAGGCCATGGCCACGATGGCGATCGGGTCGTCGTCGTGCGCGCCGGCGGCGGCCGGCGTCGCCGGGCCTGCCGTTTCGTGGCTGCCGAGGAGTTCGGTGTGGAGGTACTCGGCCAGGACGGCGGGGTGGGGGTAGTCGAAGACGAGCGTGGCGGGCAGGCGGACGCCTGTGGCGGCACCGAGCCGGTTGCGCAGCTCGACCGCGGTCAGCGAGTCGAAGCCGACCTCGCTGAAGGACCGCGCCGGGTCGACCGCCTCGGGTGCGGCGAAGCCGAGCACCGCGGCCACCTGACCGCGGACCAGCTCCAGCACGGCACCCGCTTGTTCCTCCACGGCCAGCGCCGCCAGCTGCCGGGCGAACGCGCCGCCGGCGGCCGTGCCGCCCCGGGCGGCACGGCGGGCGGGCATCCGCACGAGGCCGGAGAGCAGCGGCGGGAGCATCCCGCTGCCCGCCGCGGCACGGAGCGCGGGCAGGTCCAGCCTGACGGGGACGAGCAGGGAGGGCTGTCCGGCGCCGGAGGCGGCGTCGAACAGGGCCAGGCCCTCGGGGGCGGTCAGGGCGTGCACGCCGCTCCGGTTCATCCGCGCCACGTCCTCGGCGTCCAGCGCGGCGCCCATGCCGCCGCCTTCTTCGGCCCACAGGCCCCAGGCGAGGGACGTTCCGGGCAGGCCCTGTGCCCGCCGGTGTGCGGCCAGGGCGTCGAGGAAGGTGTTGCCGGCCGCGTAGTTGGCCTGTCCGGCGCCGCCGAACACACCGGCGGCGGAGGAGAACAGCACGAACGCGGAGAGGTCCAGGCCAGCCGTCAGCTCGTGCAGGTTCCAGGCCGCGTCCACCTTCGGACGCAGCACCGCCGACAGCCGCTCGGCCGTCAGCGAGCCGATCACGCCGTCATCCAGCACACCCGCGGTGTGCACGACCGCCGTCAGCGGGTGCTCCGCCGGAATGCCGGCCAGTACGCCGGCCAACGCCTCCCGGTCGGCCACGTCACAGGCCGCCCAGGACACCTCGGCACCCAGACCGGCCAGCTCCGCCGACAGCCCCTGCGCGCCCTCGGCCGCCTCACCACGACGCGACACCAGCAGCAGGCGCCGGACGCCGTACTCGGCCACCAGGTGCCGCGCGAACAGCCCGCCCAGCGAACCGCTCGCACCCGTCACCAGCACCGTGCCCTCGGCATCCGGTCGGGCCGTGGTGTCGGCTGCCGCGTCGGCCCGCGCCAGCCTCGGCACCAGGGCCGTTCCGCGCCGGACCGCCACCTCGGACTCGCCGGAGGCGAGGGCGGCGGAGACGCCTGCCTCAAAGTGGCTCGCGTCATCCACGTCGACGAGGACGAAGCGGCCCGGGTTCTCGGACTGCGCCGACCGCACCAGGCCCCACACCGCGGCGTGGGCGAGGTCCGGGACGGGCTCGTCCGGTGCGGCGGCCACCGCGCCCCGCGTCACGAACGCCAGACGCGCGTCCGCGAACCGGTCGTCGGACAGCCACTGCCGGACCAGCGCCAGCACCCGGCCGGTCGCCGTGTGCACCGCCCGGGCCGCATCGGCCTCGGCGGGCCCGGCGCACGGCACGACGAGCACCGGCGGGACCGCGTCCAGCTCGGCGAGCTCACGCACCGCGGCGTCGCCCCCGCCCAGCACGGGCCAGTCCGCGACGGACCCGTGCGAGGCGTCCCGGGCGGGCCTGGCGGCCTCCACCCACTCCACGCGGAAGAGGGAGTCACGCCGGCCCCCCGTGCCCGTGCCGAGCCGGTCGGGCGAGAAGGCCCGCAGGGCGAGGCTGTCCACGAACGCGACGGGCTCGCCGGTGGCATCGGCGATCTCCAGCCGCACCGCGTCCCGGCCGGCCCTCGACAGCCGGACGCGCAGGGCGTCCGCCCCGGTCGAGTGCACGGCCACACCGGACCAGGAGAACGGGAGGCGGCCCTCGCCGGTGTCCGCCACGAGCGGGCCGAGTCCGATGGCGTGCAGGACGGCGTCCAGCAGCGCGGGATGGAGGGTGAACTGCTCGGCGCCGGGGTCGGCTTCGGCCTCCAGCGCGACCTCGGCGAACACGTCCTCGCCCTGCCGCCAGGCGGCCCGCAGGCCCTGGAACACCGGCCCGTACCCGAAGCCGGCGTCCGCCAGGCCCTCGTACAGCCCGTCCACGGGGACCGGTTCCGCCCCGGCCGGCGGCCAGGCGGAGAGGTCGAACGCCGGGGCGGGGGCCCCGGTTCCGCCCAGTGTCGCGGTCGCGTTCAGGGTCCACGGGTCCTCGTCGGCCGCCAGGGCGTCCCGGGAGTGGAAGACGACGGACCGGCGGCCCGAGTCGTCGGCCGCGCCGACGGAGATCTGCAGCTCGACGCCGCCCTCCTCGGGCAGCACCAGGGGTGCGGCGAGCGTCAGCTCGTCCACCAGGTCGCAACCGGCCTGCTCCCCCGCCCGCAGGGCCAGTTCGACGAAGGCCGTGCCGGGCAGGAGCGCCGAGCCCATCACCCGGTGGTCCGCGAGCCATGGGTGGGTGGCGAGCGACAGGCGGCCGGTGAGCAGCAGGCCGTCGCCGTCGGCGAGGGTCACCGAGGCGCCGAGCAGCGGATGGCCGGCGGACCGCAGGCCGGCCGCCGCCGCGTCGGCGAAGGCGCCCGGAGCGATGTCGATCCAGTACCGCTCGTGCTGGAAGGCGTACGTCGGCAGGTCGGTGCTGCGCGCACCGGTGCCCGCGAACCAGGTCTCCCAGTCGACGGAGCTTCCCCGCGCGTGGGCGTGGGCGAGGGCCGTGGTGAGGGTCTCGGCCTCGGGGCGTCCGGCGCGCAGGGCGGGGGCGAGGGCGGCGGAGCCGGTGTCGTCGGTCAGGCAGGCCTGGGCCATGGCCGACAGGACGCCGTCCGGGCCGAGTTCGACGTACGTGGTGACGCCGGCGGCCTCCAAGGCGCGGACGCCGTCGAGGAAGCGGACGGCCTCGCGGACGTGCCGGACCCAGAAGTCGGCCGAGCCCATCTCGTCGGTGACGAGCGCGCCGATCAGGTTGGAGACGACCGGGATGCGCGGGGCGGCGTACGTGAGCCCCTCGGCCACGCGCCGGAAGTCCTCCAGCATGCCGTCCATGTGCGGCGAGTGGAACGCGTGACTGACCGTCAGCCGCTTGGTCTTGCGGCCCTGAGCCTCGAAGTGCGCCGCGATGACGGCCGCCGGGTCCTCGTCACCCGCGACCACGACCGACCGCGGGCCGTTGACCGCGGCGATGCTCACCCGGTCGGTGTCGGCGAGCAGCGGCAGGACCTCGTCCTCGGCGGCCTCCACGGCGATCATCACACCGCCGGCCGGCAGGGCCTGCATCAACCGGCCGCGGGCGGCCACCAGGGTGCACGCGTCCTCCAGGGACAGGACCCCGGCCACGTGCGCTGCGGCGATCTCACCGATCGAGTGGCCGGACAGGAAGTCCGGCTTCACGCCCCAGGACTCCAGCAACCGGAACAGGGCCACTTCGACCGCGAACAGCGCGGGCTGGGTGTACGCCGTCTCGTCCAGGAGCTCTTCGTCCGACCCGAACAGCACTTCCTTCAGCGGCCGTTCGAGATGCATGCGGTCGCACACCGCATCGAGGGCGGCAGCGAACACCGGGTGGGCGCCGTACAGTTCACGGCCCATACCCAGGCGCTGGCTGCCCTGGCCGGTGAACAGGAAGGCCAGCTTCCCGGCCCCTGCGGCGCCGACGGTGCCGGTGGTGACGCCGGGAGCGACCGGGTCGCCGTCCGCCAGCGCGGCCAGGCCGCGCAGGAGCTCGTCCCGGTCACCGGCCACGACCACCGCGCGGTGGTCGAACGCGGCGCGACGGGTGGCCAGCGACCAGGCGACGTCGACCGCACCGGCCTCGGGCGCGTCCTGGAGGTGGGCCCGGAGGCGGGCCGCCTGGGCGCGCAGCGCCCCGTCCGACTTCGCGGACAGCAGGTACGGCAGCACGGACGCCACCGGCGTTGCGCCCTCCGCGGCCGGGGAGGCGTGACCAGCCGGGGAGGCGTGACCGGCCGGCGTGGCGGGCCCGTCCGTCTCGTCCGGGGCCTGCTCGATGATGGTGTGCGCGTTGGTGCCGCTGATGCCGAAGGACGACACGGCGGCGCGGCGCGGGCGGCCGGTCTCCGGCCAGTCCACGGTCTCGGTGAGGAGCGAGACGGCGCCCTCGGCCCAGTCGACGTGCGGGGTGGGCTCGTCCACGTGCAGGGTCTTCGGCAGCACCCCGTGGCGCATCGCCTGCACCATCTTGATGATGCCGGCGACACCCGCCGCGGCCTGTGTGTGGCCCATGTTGGACTTGATCGAGCCGAGCCACAGCGGCGCACCGGCCTCGTGCTCGCGACCGTAGGTGGCGAGGAGGGCCTGCGCTTCGATCGGGTCGCCGAGGGTGGTGCCGGTGCCGTGCGCCTCCACGGCGTCCACGTCCGCGGCGGTCAGGCCGGCGTTGGCGAGGGCCTGGCGGATGACGCGCTGCTGGGAGGGGCCGTTCGGGGCGGTCAGCCCGTTGGAGGCGCCGTCCTGGTTGATGGCAGTGCCGCGGACCACCGCGAGGACCTGGTGGCCGTTGCGACGGGCGTCGGAGAGCCGCTCCACGAGCAGCATGCCGACGCCTTCACCCCACGCGGTGCCGTCGGCGGCGGCCGCGAACGGCTTGCAGCGGCCGTCCGTGGCCAGACCGCGCTGGCGGCTGAACGCGATGAACGTACCGGGTGTGGCCATCACGGTCACGCCGCCGGCCAGCGCCAGGTCGCACTCGCCGTTGCGCAGCGCCTGTGCGGCCAGGTGCAGGGTCACGAGGGAGGACGAACAGGCGGTGTCGACGGTGACCGCGGGGCCTTCGAGACCGAAGGTGTAGGAGACGCGGCCCGAGGCGACGCTACCCGAGCTGGACGTCCCCATGTAGCCCTCAAGCCCTGCGGGGGCGCGGTGGAGCAGGGTGCCGTAGTCGTTGTACATGACGCCGGCGAAGACGCCGGTACGGCTGCCTCGCACGGACGCGGGGTCGATGCCGGCCCGCTCGAACGCCTCCCAGGAGGTCTCCAGCAGCAGGCGCTGCTGCGGGTCGGTGGCGAGGGCCTCGCGCGGCGACATGCCGAAGAACACCGGGTCGAAGTGGTGGGCGTCGTGGAGGAAGCCGCCGGCGGTGCTGTAGCTCGTGCCGGCCTGGTCGGGGTCCGCGCTGAACAGGCCGGCGAGGTCCCAGCCGCGGTCGTCCGGCATGTCCGAGACGGCGTCGCGGCCGTCCAGGACGAGCTGCCACAGGTCCTCGGGCGAGCGGACGCCACCGGGGAAGCGGCAGGCCATGGCCACGATGGCGATCGGCTCGTCGTCGTGGCGGGTGGCGGCGGCCGGGGAGGTGGCCGTGGCCGCCTCCTGGCTGCCGAGCAGTTCGGCGTGGAGGTAGTCCGCCAGGACGGCAGGGGTCGGGTAGTCGAAGACGAGCGTGGCGGGCAGGCGGACGCCGGTGGCGGCACCGAGCCGGTTGCGCAGTTCGACGGCGGTCAGCGAGTCGAAGCCGACCTCGTTGAACGAGCGTGCCGGGTCGACCGCTTCGGGTCCGGCGAAGCCGAGGACGGCGGCGACCTGGCCGCGGACCAGCTCGACCACGGCACCGTGCTGCTGCTCCTGCGGGAGCGCTGCCAGCTGCCGGGCGAACGCGCCCCCGGCACCCCGGGCGGCACGGCGTACGGGCACCCGCACGAGGCCGGAGAGCAGCGGCGGGAGCATGCCGCTGCCGGCCTGGGCCCGCAGTGCCGCCAGGTCCAGCTTCACCGGCACCAGCAGCGCCTGGTCGGCGGCGCAAGCGGCGTCGAACAGTGCCACGCCCTCCGCCGCGCCGATGGCGTGGACACCGCCACGGCCCAGGCGTGAGACGTCCTCGGCATCCAGCGCATCGCCCATGCCGCCGACCTCGGCCCAGAGACCCCACGCCAGCGAGGTGGCGGGCAGACCCTGCGCCCGGCGGTGTTCGGCCAGGGCGTCGAGGAAGGTGTTGCCGGCCGCGTAGTTGGCCTGTCCGGCGCCGCCGAACACACCGGCGGCGGAGGAGAACAGCACGAACGCGGAGAGCTCCAGGCCGGCCGTCAGCTCGTGGAGGTTCCAGGCCGCGTCCACCTTCGGACGCAGCACCGCCGACAGTCGGTCCGCCGTCAGCGAGCCGATCACGCCGTCGTCCAGCACACCCGCGGTGTGCACGACCGCGGTCAGCGGGTGCTCCGCCGGGATACCGGCCAGGACCGCCGCGAGCGCGTCCCGGTCGGCCACGTCACAGGCCGCCCACGACACCTCGGCACCCAGACCGGCCAGCTCCGCCGACAGCTCCGCGGCACCCTCGGCCGCTCCACCGCGACGGGACACCAGCAGCAGGCGCCGGACACCCTGCTCGGCCACCAGGTGACGGGCGAACAGCCCGCCCAGCGAACCGCTCGCACCCGTCACCAGCACCGTGCCCTCGGCATCCCACGCGGCGGCCTCCCCGGCCGGCACCCCGGCACGCGCGAGCCGCGGCGCCAGGACCTTGCCCGCCCGTACGGCGACCTCGGGCTCGCCGGTGGCGAGCGCGGCCGAAAGCCCCTCGGCGATGTCGCCAGCTCCGTCGGTGACGCGGTCGCTGTCGAGGTCGACGAGGACGATCCGGCCCGGGTTCTCCGACTGCGCCGACCGCACCAGACCCCGTACGGCAGCGCGTGCGAGGTCCGCCGGGACCTCGCCCGGCAGGGCGGCCACGGCACCGCGGGTCAGGACGACGAGGCGGCCGTCCGCGAAGCGGCGGTCGGCCAGCCACTCCTTCACCAGGGACAGGACCCGGCCCGTCTCGGCGTGCACGGCAGCGGCCACGCCCTCACCCGCGGCCTCCGTGCAGGGCACGACGAGCACCGGGGGGATCTCGCCGCCTTCGACGACCGCGATGCCCAGACCGGCCAGGTCCGCGAACGCCTGCGTGCCCTCGCCGAGCAGCATCCAGTCCTCGGCCGGCCCGCCCGCCGCGGCGGCCTCGGCCCACTCCACGCGGTGCAGGGCGTTGCCGAGGCCGTGGGCCTGCCTGCCGAGCTGCTCGGGCGAGAAGGCCCTCAGCGCGAGGCCGTCGACCGATGCGACGGGCGCGCCCGCCGCGTCGGCGATCTCCAGCCGGACCGTGTCCCGGCCGGCCGGGGAGAGCCGTACGCGCAGCGCGTCCGCCCCTGCCGAATGTACCGAGATTCCGGACCAGGAGAAGGGCAGCCGTCCCTGGCCGGTGTCCTCCACCAGCGAGCCGAGGTTGATGGCGTGCAGGACCGAGTCGAGGAGGGCCGGGTGGAGGGTGAACTGCTCCGCACCGGGCTGGGTTTCGGAGCCGAGGCTCACCTCGGCGTACACGTCCTGGCCCTGCCGCCAGGCGGCCCGCAGCCCCTGGAACACCGGCCCGTACCCGAAGCCGGCGTCGGCGAGGGCGTCGTACAGCGCCTCGACGTCGACGGCTTCGGCTCCCGCCGGCGGCCAGGCGGTCAGGTCGTACGCCGGGGGCTCCTCGCCCGCCGCGGCCAGGACGGCGGTGGCGTTGCGCACCCACGGCTCGTCGTCGGCCGCGAAGCCGTCGCGGGAGTGGAAGACGACGGACCGGCGGCCCGACTCGTCCGGTGCCGCGACCGTGATCTGCAGCTCGACGCCGCCCTCTTCGGGGAGGACGAGCGGTGCGGCGAGGGTGAGGTCGTCGACCAGGGCGCAGCCGGCCTTCTCGCCCGCCTGGAGCGCCAGCTCGACGAAGGCCGTGCCCGGGAGCAGGGCGGTGCCGGCGACTCGGTGGTCGGCGAGCCAGGGGTGGGCGGCGAGGGACAGCCGGCCGGTGAGGAGGAGGCCGTCGGCGTCGGCCAGGGTGACGGAGGCACCGAGGAGGGGGTGGTCGGCGGAGCGGAGGCCCGCGGTGGTGACGTCGCCGCCGAGGGTGCCGGCGTCCAGCCAGTAGTGCTCGCGCTGGAAGGCGTAGGTGGGCAGGTCCACGTGCTCGGCTCCGGTGGCGGAGTGGAACGCGTGCCAGTCGACGGCGGTGCCGCGGACGTGGACCCGGGCGAGGGCGGCGGTGACCGTCGCGGCCTCGGAGCCGCCCTTGCGGAGGGTGGGGGTGAACTCGGCCGCGCCGGTGTCGCCGGTCAGGCAGCCCTGGGCGAGCGCGGACAGCACGCCGTCCGGGCCGAGTTCGACGTACGTCGTCACGCCCGCGGACTCCAGGGCGCGTACGCCGTCCAGGAAGCGGACGGCCTCGCGGACGTGCCGGACCCAGAAGTCGGCCGAGCCCATCTCGTCGGTGACGAGCGCGCCGGTCAGGTTGGAGACGACCGGAATCTGCGGGGCGGCGAAGGAAAGCCCGGACACCACCTCACGGAAGTCGTCGAGCATGCCGTCCATGTGCGGCGAGTGGAACGCGTGACTGACCGTCAGCCGCTTGGTCTTGCGGCCCGGGAAGGCGTCCGTGACGGCAACGGCGGCGTCCTCGTCACCGGCGACCACGACCGACCGCGGGCCGTTGACGGCCGCGATGCTCACACCGGCCGTCAGCAGCGGCAGGACCTCGGCCTCGGTCGCCTCCAGCGCGATCATCACACCGCCGGCGGGCAGCGCCTGCATCAGCCGGCCGCGAGCCGCCACCAGGGCGCACGCGTCCTCCAGGGACAGGACCCCGGCCACGTGTGCGGCGGCGATCTCGCCGACCGAGTGCCCGGACAGGAAGTCCGGCTTCACACCCCAGGACTCCAGGAGCCGGAAGAGGGCCACCTCGACCGCGAACAGTGCCGGCTGCGCGTACTCGGTGCGGTCCAGCACCGCCGCGTCGGCGCCGAAGACCACCTGCTTCAGCGGGGTGGCGAGGTGCGGGTCCAGGGCGGCGCAGACCTCGTCGAGGGCGTCTGCGAACAGCGGGTGGGCGGCGTACAGTTCGCGGCCCGTGCCGGGGCGCTGGCTGCCCTGACCGGTGAAGAGGAAGGCCAGTTTGCCGCGGGCTGCGGCCTCGCCCAGGACCACCCGCTGGGAGGTGGTGCCGCCCGAGGCGAGCGCGGCGAGGTCGGCTAGGGCTTCCTCCCGGTCGCCGGCCACGACGACGGCGCGGTGTTCGAGGGCGGCACGGCCGGTGGCCAGGGTCAGGCTGATGTCCTGTGCCGTCTGGTCGGGGTGGGCGCGCAGGTGGTCGAGCAGGCGCCCGGCCTGAGCGCGCAGGGCCTCTTCGGTACGGGCCGACACCGGCCACGGCAGGGCCGGGGGCACGACGACCGGACGGGCCTGCGGGCCGGACTCGGCGGCGTCGGCGGGCCCGGTGCCTGCGGCGGCAGCCGCGGCGTCGGCGTCGCCGCCGGCATCGCCGTCGGCGTCGGCGGGGTGGGCGGCGGGGGCGGGTCCGGCTGCCGCCGCGGGCGGCGCCTGCTCGATGATGGTGTGCGCGTTGGTGCCGCTGATGCCGAACGAGGACACGGCGGCGCGGCGCGGGCGGCCGGTCTCCGGCCAGTCCACGGTCTCGCGCAGCAGCGACACCGCGCCCGCGGACCAGTCGACCTTGGTCGACGGCTCGTCCACGTGGAGGGTCTTCGGGATCCGGCCGTGGCGGATCGCCATGACCATCTTGATGACGCCGGCGACACCCGCCGCGGCCTGGGTGTGCCCGATGTTGGACTTGACGGAGCCCAGCCACAGGGGGAGGTCGTCCGTGTGCTCCCGGCCGTAGGTGGCGAGCAGCGCCTGGGCCTCGATCGGGTCGCCGAGGGTGGTGCCGGTGCCGTGCGCCTCGACGACGTCGATGTCGGCCGCCGTCAGCCGGGCGTCGGCGAGGGCCTGGCGGATGACGCGCTGCTGGGACGGGCCGTTGGGGGCGGTCAGGCCGTTGCTGGCGCCGTCCTGGTTGACGGCGGAGCCCCGGACGACGGCCAGCACGCGGTGGCCGTTGCGGCGGGCGTTGGACAGCCGCTCCACCAGCAGCATGCCCGCGCCCTCGCCCCAGCCGGTGCCGTCGGCGGCGTCCGCGAAGGACTTGCAGCGTCCGTCGAAGGACAGGCCGCGCTGCTTGCTGAACTCGGTGAAGGTGCCCGGCGTCGGCATGACGGTGACACCGCCCGCGAGGGCGAGCGAGCACTCGCCCTTGCGGAGCGCCTGCATGGCGAGGTGCAGGGTGACGAGGGAGGAGGAGCAGGCCGTGTCGACGGTGAGCGCCGGCCCTTCCAGGCCGAACGTGTACGAGACGCGGCCGGAGGCGATGCTGCTGGAGGCGCCGGTGCCGAGGTAGCCCTCGACCTCCGGCGGGACGGCCCGCAGCCGGGAGGCGTAGTCGTGGTACATGACCCCGGTGAACACGCCGGTGCGGCTTCCGCGCACCGAGGTCGGGTCGATGCCGGCCCGTTCGAACGCCTCCCAGGAGATCTCCAGGAGCAGGCGCTGCTGCGGGTCCATCGCCGTGGCCTCGCGGGGCGAGATCCCGAAGAACGCCGGGTCGAACCGGTTGGCGGAGTGCAGGAAGCCGCCCTCCTGCACGTAGCTGGTGCCGCGTCCGTCGGGGTCCTCGTCGAAGAGCGCGCCCGTGTCCCAGCCGCGGTCGGTGGGGAACGGCGAGATGGCGTCGGTCTCCCCTGCCACGAGCCGCCACAGGTCCTCGGGGGACTCGACGTCGCCCGGGTAGCGGCAGCTCATCCCGATGATCGCGATCGGCTCCTGCTCCTCCGACTCGACCTCCTGGAGCCGGCGGCGCGTCTCGTGGAGATCGGCCGTCACCCGCTTCAGGAAGTACCGGAGCTTTTCCTCGTTCATGCGTGCATCCCTCGTACAGAAGCCAGAGAGTCGGAAGAGTCAGAGTGGTGGGGAGAGGTGGAGCGGAGCGGCCGCGTCATGAGATGCCGAACTCCTTGCCGATGAAGTCGAAGAGGTCGTCGTCGGTCGCGCTCTCCAGTGCCCCGGCGACATCGGCGCCGTCGTCGGCGGTGGCCCCGGCGGCCTGCGCCCCGGCCTCGCTCCAGGCCGCCAGCAGGGCCTGGAGCCGCTCGGTGATGCGGTCGCGGCCGGCGTCGTCGGGTGCGGAGGTGACGAGTGTCTTCTCCAGCCGGTCCAGTTCGGCGAGCAGCGGGGGTACCGCCGCGGCGCCGTCCTGCCAGAGCTCGTCCCGCAGGTACTCGACGAGCGCCGTCGGGGTCGGGTAGTCGAAGACGAGGGTGGCGGGCAGGCGGACGCCGGTGGCGGCACCGAGCCGGTTGCGCAGTTCGACGGCGGTCAGCGAGTCGAAGCCGACCTCGTTGAACGAGCGTGCCGGGTCGACCGCTTCGGGTCCGGCGAAGCCGAGGACCCCGGCGACGTACCCGCACACCAGCTCCAGCAGGGCCTCGTCCCGCGCGGCCGGCGAGAGGCCGGTGAGGCGCTCGCGCAGCTCGGCTCCGCCGTCGGCACCGGGGGCGGTGCCGCCTGCGGCTCGGCGTACGGGCGTACGGACCAGCCCGGACAGGAGCGGCGGGAGCATGCCGCTGCCGGCCTGGGCGCGGAGGGCCGCCAGGTCCAGCTTGACCGGGACGAGGAGCGCCTGCCCGGTGGCACCGGCGGTGTCGAACAGGGCGACGCCCTCGGTGGCGGTGAGGGGGTGGACGCCGCCGCGGCCCAGGCGTGAGACCTCCTCGGCGTCCAGGGTGGCCCCCATGCCGCCGCCGGTCTCGGACCAGAGGCCCCAGGCCAGCGAGGTGGCGGGCAGGCCCTGCGCCCGGCGGTGTTCGGCCAGGGCGTCGAGGAAGGTGTTGGCGGCCGCGTAGTTGGCCTGTCCGGCGCCGCCGAACACACCGGCGGCGGAGGAGAACAGCACGAACGCGGAGAGCTCCAGGCCGCGGGTCAGCTCGTGCAGGTTCCAGGCCGCGTCCACCTTCGGGCGGAGGACCGCCGACAGCCGCTCCCCCGTGAGGGAGCCGATCACGCCGTCGTCCAGGACACCCGCCGTGTGGACCACGGCCGTCAGCGGGTGTTCCGCCGGGATACCGGCCAGTACGGCTGCCAGCGCGTCCCGGTCGGCCACATCGCAGGCCGCCCAGGCGACCTCGGCGCCCAGGCCGGCCAGCTCGGCCGTCAACTCCTGTGCGCCCACGGCCGCTCCGCCGCGGCGCGACACCAGCAGCAGGTGCCGCACGCCGTGCTCCGTGACCAGGTGCCGCGCGAACAGGCTGCCGAGCGAACCGCTCGCGCCCGTCACCAGCACCGTGCCGTCGGCGTCCCACTCCGTGCCGGATCCGGCAGCCGCCGCGGTCCGCGCCAGCCTCGGCGCCAGGACCGCACCGCCCCGCACCGCGACCTCGGACTCGCCCGAGGCCAGTACGGCGGGCAGTGCACGGTGGGACGCGTCGCTGCCGTCGGTGTCGGCCAGGACGATCCGGCCCGGGTTCTCCGACTGCGCCGACCGCACCAGACCCCACACCGCGGCGTGCACCAGGTCCGACGGGTCCTCGCCGGATGCGGCGGCCACCGCGCCCTGCGTCAGGAACAGCAGGCGGGAGTCCGCGAACCGCTCGTCCGACAGCCATTCCTGGAGCAGCGCCAGCACCCGTCCGGTCTCGGCGTGCACCACACCCGCGACGTCCTGCGGGTCAGTCACCGGGGCGAGCGGGACGCACACCACGGCAGGGTCCGTGAGGGTGGCGAGGGAGTCGTGGGCCTCGTGGCGGACGCCGACGGCGTCCAGGCCCTGGTGGCCGTCCCCGAGCAGGCCCCAGGGGCGCTGCTCGGCCGCGGAGACCGGGGTCACCGGCACGGCCGTCCACTCCACCCGGAACAGCGACTCCTGGCGGCCGCCGCGGGCCGCGCCGATCTGCTCGGGCGAGACCGCGCGCAGCGCCAGCGAGGCGACCGAGGCGACGGGGGCGCCCGCCGGGTCGGCGAGTTCCAGGGCGACCGCGTCGCGGCCGGCCGGGGCCAGGCGGACCCGTACCGCGGCGGCGCCGGCGGCGTGCAGCCGGACTCCGCTCCAGGCGAAGGGCAGCCGCCCCTGGCCGGTGTTCTCGACGAGGGAGCCGAGGCCGGCCGCGTGGAGGGTGGCGTCGAGCAGGGCCGGGTGGAGGCCGAACCAGTCGGCCGTGCCGGCGGTCTCCTCGTCCAGGCCCACCTCGGCGTACACGGCGTCGCCGTGCAGCCAGGCGGAGCGCAGGCCCTGGAAGGCGGGTCCGTAGTCGAAGCCGGCGGCGGCGAGGCCCTCGTAGAGGCCGTCGAGGTCCACCGGGTCGGCTCCGGCCGGCGGCCAGGCCGTGAGGTCGGCCGCCGGGGCGGCGGGGTCGGCGGCGCCGGGGGCGAGGACGCCAGTGGCGTGCCGCGTCCACGGCCGGTCGGCGTCGCTGTCCTCGTCACGGGAGTGCAGGGACAGGGCGCGCCGCCCGGAGTCGTCGGCGGCGGCGACGGAGAGCCGCAGCTGGACGCCGCCGCGGTCGGGCAGGACCAGCGGGGCCTGAAGGGTCAGCTCCTCCAGGACCGCGCAGCCGACCTGGTCGCCGGCGCGGACCGCGAGCTCCACGAAGGCCGTGCCGGGCAGGAGGACCGAGCCGAGGACGGCGTGGTCCGCGAGCCAGGGCTGGGTGGCCGTGGACAGCCGGCCGGTGAAGAGGAAGCCGTCGGAGTCGGGCAGTTCGACGGCGGCGCCGAGCAGCGGGTGGTCGGTGGTACCGAGGCCGAGGCCGGCGGCGTCGCCCGGGGCGTGCTGCGCGCCGACGGCGGAGTCGAGCCAGTACCAGTCGCGCTGGAAGGCGTAGGTGGGCAGTTCGGCCTGACGGGCGCCGGTCGGGGCGAAGTACGCCTCCCAGTCCACGGCGGTGCCGCGGGTGTGGGCCCGGGCCAGGGCCGTGGCGAGGGTCTCCGGTTCGGGGCGGCCGGCGCGGAGGGCGGGCGCGAAGCGGGCCGTGCCGTCCTCGGTGAGGCAGTCCTGGGCGAGCGCGGACAGGGTCCCGTCGGGGCCGAGTTCGAGGTACGTGGTGACGCCGGCGGCTTCCAGGGCGCGAATGCCGTCGAGGAAGCGGACCGCCTCGCGGACGTGCCGCACCCAGAAGTCGGCCGAGCCCATCTCGTCCGTGACCAGGGCGCCGGTCAGGTTGGAGACGACCGGGATGCGCGGGGCCCCGTACGTGATCCCCTCCGCGACCTTCCGGAAGTCGGCCAGCATGCCGTCCATGTGCGGCGAGTGGAACGCGTGGCTGACGGTGAGCCGCTTGGTCTTGCGGCCCTGCGCCTCGAAGGCCTCCGCGATGGCGAGGGCCGCGTCCTCGTCGCCGGCGACGACCACCGACTGCGGGCCGTTGACCGCGGCGATGCCCACCCGGTCGGTGCCGGTCAGCAGCGGCGCGACCTCGTCCTCCGCGGCCTGGACGGCGACCATCGCGCCGCCCGCCGGGAGGGCCTGCATCAGCCGGCCTCGGGCGGCGACCAGTTCGCAGGCGTCGGACAGGGGGAACACGCCCGCCACATGGGCGGCGGCGATCTCGCCGATGGAGTGGCCGGACAGGAAGTCCGGCTTCACGCCCCAGGACTCCAGCAGCCGGAAGAGGGCCACCTCGACGGCGAACAGCGCCGGCTGGGTGTACTCCGTGCGGTCGAGGAGGGTCGCGTCCTCGCCGAACAGCACGTCCTTCAGGGGGAGTTCGAGCCTCGGGTCGAGCTCGGCGCACACCGCGTCGAGGGCGGCCGCGAACACCGGGTGGGCGGCGTACAGCTCCCGGCCGGTGCCGAGGCGCTGGCTGCCCTGGCCGGTGAACAGGAAGGCGAGCCTTCCGGCGCCGGCGGCGCCCACGGTGTCCCGTGTGACCCCGGCCGGGGCCGGGGCGCCCTCCGCGAGGGCGGTGAGGCCGCGCAGCAGCTCGTCCCGGCCGGCGGCCACGACCACCGCGCGGTGGTCGAAGGCGGCGCGGCGGGTGGCCAGCGAGTAGGCCGCGTCCGCGGTTCCGGCCTCGGGCGCGTCCTCCAGGTGGGCGCGGAGGCGGGCCGCCTGGCCGCGCAGCGCGTCCGCCGACTTCGCGGACAGCACGTACGGCAGCACGGGCGCCGGACGGTCGGCCGCGGCGGCCGGTGCGGCCGGGGTGGGCTCCTCCGGGGCCTGCTCGATGATCGTGTGGGCGTTGGTGCCGCTGATGCCGAAGGACGACACACCGGCGCGGCGCGGGCGGCCGGTCTCGGGCCACGGCACGGACTCGGTCAGCAGGGAGACGGCGCCGTCCTCCCAGTCGACGTGCGGGGTCGGCTCGTCCACGTGCAGGGTCTTCGGCAGCACCCCGTGCCGCATCGCCATGATCATCTTGATGATGCCGGCGACACCGGCGGCGGCCTGCGTGTGGCCCATGTTGGACTTGATGGAGCCAAGCCACAGCGGCTCGTCGGCATCGCGCTCCCGGCCGTAGGTGGCCAGCAGGGCCTGCGCCTCGATCGGGTCGCCGAGGGTGGTGCCCGTGCCGTGCGCCTCGACCACGTCGATCCGGTCGCTGCTCAGCCCGGCGGAGTCGAGGGCCTGCCGGATGACGCGCTGCTGGGACGGGCCGTTGGGCGCGGTCAGGCCGTTGCTCGCGCCGTCCTGGTTGATCGCAGAGCCGCGGACCACGGCGAGCACGGGGTGGCCGTTGCGGCGGGCGTCCGACAGCCGCTCGACGAGCAGCATGCCCGCGCCCTCGGCCCAGCTGGTGCCGTCGGCGGCCGCCGCGAAGGACTTGATCCGGCCGTCGGCGGCCAGACCGCGCTGGCGGCTGAACTCGGTGAAGGTGCCGGGGGTCGACATGACCGTCACACCGCCGGCCAGTGCCATGGTGCACTCGCCGTTGCGGAGCGCCTGGATCGCCCAGTGCAGGGCGACCAGGGAGGAGGAGCAGGCCGTGTCGACGGTGACCGCCGGCCCCTCCAGCCCGAAGGCGTAGGAGACGCGGCCGGAGGCAATGCTGCCGGAGTTGCCGGTGCCGAGGTAGCCCTCGACGCCGTCCGGCACGGAGGTGATCCGGGTGGCGTAGTCGTGGTACATGATGCCCGCGAACACGCCGGTCCGGCTGCCGCGCATGCTCGCCGGGTCGATGCCGGCCCGCTCGAAGGCCTCCCAGGAGGTCTCCAACAGCAGGCGCTGCTGCGGGTCCATCGCCACGGCCTCGCGCGGGGAG
Source organism: Streptomyces sp. NPDC043853 (assembly GCF_056436025.1). NCBI lineage: Bacteria > Bacillati > Actinomycetota > Actinomycetes > Kitasatosporales > Streptomycetaceae > Streptomyces > Streptomyces sp. NPDC043853. Next base: position 467,072 of record NZ_JBWKDJ010000006.1, on the reverse strand, counting down.
ATCCCGAAGAACGCCGGGTCGAAGCGGCCCGCGTCGTGCAGGAAGCCGCCGGAGCGGGTGTAGCTGGTGCCCTTGCCGTCCGGGTCCGGGTCGTAGAGCGACTCCAGGTCCCAGCCGCGGCCCTGCGGGAACTCCGAGATGGCGTCGATGCCGCCGGCCACCAGGCGCCACAGGTCCTCGGGGGTCTCGACCCCGCCGGGGTAGCGGCAGCCCATGCCGACGATCGCGATCGGGTCCTCGTGCAGCGGGGCGCCCGCGGAGACGGCCGGCGCCGTCGCACCGGCGGTCGTGTGCTCGTCCGCGGCCAGGCCCAGGACCTCGGCCCTCAGGTACCCGGCGAGCGCGCTCGGGGTCGGGTAGTCGAAGACGAGCGTGGCGGGCAGCCGCTCGCCGGTGGCGGCGCCGAGCCGGTTGCGCAGCTCGACGGAGGTCAGGGAGTCGAAGCCGAGCTCCTTGAACGCCCGGTCGGCCGGCACCTCGTCGGTGGAGGCGTGGCCGAGTACGGCGGCCACCTCGGCCCGGACCATGTCCAGCAGGGAGGTCTCCCGCTCCTCGGCGGGCAGCCCGGCCAGCCGCGTACGGAACGCGGAACCGTCACCAGTGGCGGCCTGTCCCGCGGCGGCCCGGCGGGCCGGTACCCGGACCAGGCCGCGCAACAGGTCGGGCACCGTGCCGGTGCGGGCCTGGGCGCGCAGCGCGGGCAGGTCGAGCGGGAGCGGGACGAGCAGCGGGTCGGCGGTGCGGCGGGCCGCGTCGAAGAGGGCGAGGCCGGTCTCGGGGGTGAGGGCGCCGATGCCGCCGCGGTTGATGCGCTCGCGGTCGACGTCGGTGAGCTCGCCGCCCATGCCGCCGACACCGGTCCACAGGCCCCAGGCCAGCGAGGTGGCCGCGAGGCCGCTCGCGCGGCGGTGGGCGGCCAGGGCGTCCAGGAAGGTGTTGGCGGCCGCGTAGTTGGCCTGTCCGGCGCCGCCGAAGACTCCTGCGGCGGAGGAGAACAGGACGAACGCGGAGAGGTCCAGGTCGGCCGTCAGCTCGTGGAGGTTCCAGGCCGCGTCCACCTTCGGGCGCAGCACCGCCGACAGGCGCTCGGCCGTCAGCGAGCCGATCACGCCGTCGTCCAGGACACCGGCGGTGTGCACGACCGCGGTCAGCGGGTGCTCCGCCGGGATTCCGGCCAGGACCGTCGCCAACGCCTCCCGGTCGGCCACGTCACAGGCAGCCCAGGACACCTCGGCACCCAGTTCCGCCAGCTCCGCCGACAGCTCCGCGGCACCCTCGGCCGCTCCACCGCGACGGGACACCAGCAGCAGGCGCCGGACACCCTGCTCGGCCACCAGGTGACGGGCGAACAGCCCGCCCAGCGAACCGCTCGCACCCGTCACCAGCACCGTGCCCTCGGCATCCCACGCGGCAGCCGCGTCAGCGGCCGCGACCGTGGTGCGGGCCAGCCTCGGCACCAGCACCGCGCCCTCGCGTACCGCCACCTCGGACTCGCCCGAGGCCAGCGCCGCCGAGAGCGCCCCGGCCACGTCGGCGTCGGTCGCGTCGGCGTCGACGTCCACCAGCACCAGGCGGCCCGGGTTCTCGGACTGCGCCGAACGCACCAGACCCCGCACGCCTGCGGCCGCCGGGTCCGCCACGCCTTCGCCGGGTACGGCCTCCACCGCGCCGTGGGTCAGGAAGACCAGGCGGGCGTCGGCGGACCGCTCGTCCGCCGACCAGTCCTGGAGCAGCCGGAGCACCCGGGCGGTCTCCGCGTGCACCGCGGCGGCCGGGTCCGTGCCGGCCGGCGTCGTGCAGGGCACGACCAGCGCGGCCGCGGACCCGTCGGACCCGTCGGACCCGTCCAGCATCCGCCAGTCCTCGAAGGACCCGCCGGCGGCGAGCTCCGTCCACTCCACCCGGAACAGGGCGTCGCGGGTGGCGTCCGGTGCCGTGCCCAGCTGGTCGCGGTTCACCGCGCGCAGGGCCAGTCCGGCCACCGAGGCCACGGGGGCGCCCGTGGCGTCGGCGATCGTCAGGGCCACCTCGCCGGTGCGGGCCGTGGTCAGGCGGACCCGGAGCTCGGCGGCCCCGACCGCGTGCAGGGACACCCCGGACCAGGAGAACGGCAGGCGTCCTTCACCGGCGCCGGTGTCCGCGGCGCCCAGTCCGAGCGCGTGCAGGGCCGCGTCGAGCAGGGCCGGGTGCAGGCCGAACCGTGCGGCCTCGTCGGCCGCGCCGGCGGGCAGGGCGACCTCGGCGTAGTACGCGTCCTCGCGCCGCCAGGCGGCGCGCAGGCCCTGGAACACCGGCCCGTAGCCGAAGCCGGAGTCCGCGAGGCCCTCGTACAGGCCGTCCAGCGGGACCGGCTGCGCGCCGGCCGGCGGCCATTCGGTGAGGCCCTGCGGGGCCGGGTGGGGCGCGGCCGTGAGCGCACCGACGGCGTGCCGCGTCCACGGGGCGTGCGGGTCCGCGTCCTCGGTGCGGGAGTGCAGGGCGAGGGTACGCCGGCCCGCCGGGTCGGCGGCGCCGACGGAGAGCCGCAGCTGGACGCCGCCCTGTTCGGGCAGCACCAGCGGGGCCTCCAGGGTGAGTTCGTCGACCAGGTCGCAGCCGAGGTGCTCGCCGGCGCGGAGCGCGAGCTCGACGAAGGCCGTGCCGGGCAGCAGGGCCGCGCCCATGACCCGGTGGTCGCCGAGCCAGGGGTGGGTGGTGAGCGACAGCCGTCCGGTGAACAGGTGGCCGTCGGAGTCGGGGAGTTGGACCTCGGCGCCGAGCAGCGGGTGGTCGGCGGTGCCGAGTCCGGCGGCGGTGACGTCGCCGTCGGCGCGGCCGGCGTCCAGCCAGTAGCGGGTCCGCTGGAAGGGGTACGTCGGCAGGTCGACGCGCCGGGCCCCGAGCGGGGCGTAGAAGGCCTGCCAGTCGACGGCGGTGCCGCGGACGTGGGCCGTGGAGAGGGCGGTGAGCAGGGTCTCGGACTCGGGACGTCCGGCGCGCAGGGCGGCGGCGAACGCGGCGGTGCCGGTGTCGTCGGTCAGGCAGGCCTGGGCCATCGCGGAGAGGACGCCGTCGGGGCCGAGTTCGACGTACGTGGTGACGCCGGCGGCCTCCAAGGCGCGGACGCCGTCGAGGAAGCGGACGGCCTCGCGGACGTGCCGGACCCAGAAGTCGGCCGAGCCCATCTCGTCGGCGACGACGGAACCGGTCAGGTTGGAGACGACCGGGATGCGCGGGGCGGCGTACGAGATCCTCTCGGCCACCCGGCGGAAGTCGTCCAGCATGACGTCCATGTGCGGCGAGTGGAAGGCGTGGCTGACGGTGAGCCGCTTGGTTTTGCGGCCCTGCGCCTCGAGGGCCTCCGCGACGGCGGCCGCCGCGTCCTCGTCGCCGGCCACGACCACCGACCGGGGGCCGTTGACCGCGGCGATGCCCACCCGGTCGGTCAGCAGCGGCAGGACCTCGTCCTCCGCCGCTTCCACGGCGATCATCACGCCGCCGGCCGGCAGGGCCTGCATCAGCCGGCCGCGGGCGGCCACCAGGGTGCACGCGTCGTCCAGCGAGAGGACCCCGGCCGCGTGCGCGGCGGCGATCTCACCGATGGAGTGGCCGGACACGAAGTCCGGCTTCACGCCCCAGGACTCCAGCAACCGGAACAGGGCCACTTCGACCGCGAACAGCGCGGGCTGGGTGTACGCCGTCTCGTTCAGGAGCTCCTCGTCCGACCCGAACAGCACGTCCTTCAGGGGCTGTTCCAGGTCCATGCGGTCGCACACCGCGTCGAGGGCGGCAGCGAACACCGGGTGGCTGTCGTACAGTTCGCGGCCCACGCCGAGGCGCTGGCTGCCCTGCCCGGTGAACAGGAAGGCGAGCTTCTCGCCGGTCGCGGGGGTGCCCCGGACCAGTCCGGCCGCCGAGCGGCCCTCAGCGAGGGCGGTCAGGCCGGCGCGGAAGCCGTCGCGGTCCGCCGCGACCACGGCCGCGCGCTGCTCGAAGACGGCCCGGGTGGTGGCCAGCGTGAGGCCGATGTCGGCGGGCTCGGCCGCCGGGTCCGCGTCGAGGTGGGCGAGGAGCCGCTCGGCCTGGGCGCGCAGGGCCTCGGAGGTGCGGGCGGTCAGGAGCCACGGGAGTGCGGCCGGGGCCGCGGCCGGGGCGTTCGCGGTTTCCGCGGTCTCCGCGGCCTCCTCGGCGGCCGGGAGTTCCACGATGGCGTGGGCGTTGGTGCCGCTCATGCCGAAGGAGGAGACGCCGGCCCGGCGCGGGCGGCCGGTCTCCGGCCAGGCGCGCCGCTCGGTGAGCAGGCTGACCGCGCCCGCGGACCAGTCGACGTGCGGGGAGGGCTCGTCGACGTGCAGGGTCTGCGGCAGCACGCCGTGGCGCATGGCCTGCACCATCTTGATGATGCCGGCGACGCCTGCGGCGGCCTGCGTGTGGCCGAAGTTGGACTTGATCGAGCCGAGCCAGAGCGGACTGTCCGCGGGCCGGTCCTGGCCGTACGTGGCGAGCAGCGCCTGCGCCTCGATCGGGTCGCCGAGGCGGGTGCCCGTGCCGTGCGCCTCGACCGCGTCGACCTCGGCGGCGGTCAGGCCCGCATTGGCGAGGGCCTGGCGGATGACTCGCTGCTGGGAGGGCCCGTTGGGGGCGGTGAGGCCGTTGGAGGCGCCGTCCTGGTTGATCGCCGTACCGCGGACCACCGCGAGGACCTGGTGGCCGTTGCGGCGGGCGTCGGAGAGCCGCTCCACGAGCAGCATGCCGACGCCCTCTCCCCACGCGGTGCCGTCGGCGGCCGCCGCGAACGGCTTGCAGCGGCCGTCGGCGGCGAGGCCGCGCTGGCGGCTGAACTCGGTGAACACGTCGGGGGTGGTGATGATGGTGACGCCGCCCGCGAGGGCGAGGGAGCACTCGCCGGTGCGCAGGGCCTGCGCGGCCAGATGCAGGGCGACCAGCGAGGAGGAGCAGGCGGTGTCGACGGTGACGGCCGGGCCCTCGAAGCCGAAGGTGTAGGAGACGCGGCCGGAGGCGATGCTGCTGGAGCCGCCGGTGCCGAGGTAGCCCTCGACGCCCTCGGGGACGGTGTTCAGCCGGGACACGTAGTCGTTGTGCATCTGGCCGACGAACACGCCGACCTGCTGTCCGCGCAGGCCCGTCGGGTCGATCCCGGCCCGCTCGAACGCCTCCCAGGAGGTCTCCAGCAGCAGGCGCTGCTGCGGGTCCATGGCGAGGGCCTCGCGCGGGTTGATCCCGAAGAACGCGGGGTCGAAGTGGTGGGCGTCGTGGACGAACCCGCCTTCCCGGGCGTAGGAGGTGCCGGGGTTGTCCGGGTCGGGGTCGTAGAGCGCGTCGGTGTCCCAGCCGCGGTCGTCCGGGAGCTGGGCGATGCCGTCGCGGCCTTCGGCGAGCAGCTCCCACAGGTCCTCGGGGCTGCGGACGCCGCCGGGGAAGCGGCAGCTCATGGCGACGATGGCGATGGGGTCGTCGGTTTCGCCGGCGCCGGCCGGGTGGCGCGGGAGGGCGGCGGCGGCCGCGGCGGCCTCGGAGCCGAGGAGCTCGTCCTTGAGGAAGCCGGCGAGGGCGGTGGGCGTGGGGTAGTCGAAGACGAGGGTGGCGGGCAGGCGGATGCCGGCGGCGGCGCCGAGCCGGTTGCGGAACTCGACGGCGGTGAGGGAGTCGAAGCCGAGGTCCTTGAAGGCGCGGCCGGGTTCGACGGCGTCCGGGGTGGCGTGGCCGAGGACGGCGGCCACCTGGTCGCGGACCAGGTCGAGGAGCAGTGCGTCGCGCTCGCTCTCGGGGAGCCGGACGAGCTGCTCCACCAGCGGGGTTCCGCCGCCGGCGGCGGTGGCCTCGACGGCCCGGCGGGCCGGGGTGCGCACGAGGCCGCGCAGCAGGGCGGGGACCATGCTCGCGTCGGCCTGGCGCAGCGGCACCAGGTCGAGCTGCATGGGGACGAGGTGGGCGTCGCCGGTGCGGTGGGCGGTGTCGAGGAGGCCCAGGCCCTCCTCGGAGGAGAGGCCGAGGACGCCGGACCGGGTCATGCGGTCCTTGTCGGCGGTGTCCAGCTCGCCGGTCATGCCGCTGGCCTCGGCCCACAGGCCCCAGCCGAGGGAGGTGCCGGGCAGGCCGCGGGCCTGGCGGTGGCGGGCGAGGGCGTCGAGGAAGACGTTCGCGGCGGCGTAGTTGGCCTGGCCGGCGCCGCCGAAGGTGCCGGCGGCGGAGGAGAACAGGACGAAGTCGGCCAGGTCGAGCCGGCGGGTCAGCTCGTGCAGGTGGAGCGCGGCGTCGGCCTTGGGCCGCAGGACGCGGTCGACCCGCTCGGGGGTGAGGGCCGTGGTGATGCCGTCGTCGAGGACTCCGGCGGTGTGGATGACGGCGGTCAGCGGGTGTTCGGCCGGGATGCCTGCCAGCAGGGCGGCGAGTGCGTCGCGGTCGGCGGCGTCGCAGGCGGCGACGGTGACCTCGGCGCCCAGGTCGCGGAGTTCGGCGGCGAGTTCGGCGGCGCCGGCGGCGGCCTCGCCGCGGCGGCTGGTCAGGACCAGGCGGCGGGCGCCGCGGACGGTGACCGCGTGCCGGGCGACGAGGGCGCCCAGGGTGCCGGTGCCGCCGGTGATGAGGACGGTGCCGTCGGGGTTCCACTCGGCGGGCACGGTGAGGACGATCTTGCCGGTGTGGCGGGCCTGGCTGAGGTAGCGGAAGGCCTCGGGGGCCTGGCGCAGGTCCCAGGAGGAGACCGGGATCGGGCGCAGGGCTCCGGACTCGAAGAGGCCGAGGAGGGCGGTGAGCATCTCCTGGATGCGGTCGAGACCGGCCTCGGTGAGGTCGAAGGCCTGATACGTGACGCCGGGGTGGGCGGCGGCCACGTCCTGCGGGTCGCGGACGTCGGTCTTGCCCATCTCGACGAAGCGTCCGCCGCGCGGCAGCAGCCGCAGCGAGGCGTCGACGAACTCGCGGGCGAGGGAGTCCAGGACGACGTCGGCGCCCTCGCCGCCGGTGGCGGTGCGGAAGGTGTCCTCGAAGTCGAGGGTGCGGGAGGAGGCGATCCGGTCGTCGGTCAGGCCGAGTCCGCGCAGGGTGTCCCACTTGGCGGGGCTGGCGGTGGCGTAGACCTCGGCGCCCCAGTGGCGGGCCAGTTGGACGGCGGCCATGCCGACGCCGCCGGCGGCGGCGTGCACCAGGAGGGTCTCGCCGCCCTGCAGGCCGGCGAGGTCGTGGAGGGCGTAGTACGCGGTCATGAAGACGATCGGTACGGCGGCGGCCTCGGCGAAGGTCCAGCCCTCGGGCATCGGGGCGATCATGCGGCGGTCGACGACGGCGAGCGGGCCGAAGGCGCCGGGGAGCATGCCCATGACGCGGTCGCCGGGGGCGAGGTCGGTGACGCCGGGGCCGGTCTCCAGGACGATGCCGGCGCCTTCGGAGCCCATCAGGCCGGGGTCGCCGGGGTACATGCCGAGGGCGTTGAGGACGTCGCGGAAGTTGAGGCCGGCGGCGCGGACGGCGACGCGGACCTGGCCGGGCTCCAGCGGGGCCTCGGACTCGGGGCTGGGGAGCAGGGTGAGGTGGTCGAGGGTGCCCTTGTCCTCGATGTCCATGCGCCAGGCGGAGCCGTCGGCGGGCGGGGTCAGCGGGGTGGCCGCCGGGACCCGGGCGAGGCGGGGGGCGTGGACGGTGCCGCGGCGGACCGCGAACTGCGGCTCGCCGGTGGCGAGGGCGGCGGCGAGCAGGCCGGGCAGGGTCTCGTCGCTGCCGGGGGTGTCGAGGTCGGCGAGGACGAACCGGTCGGGGTTCTCCGCCTGCGCGGTGCGGACCAGGCCCCAGACGGGGGCGTGGACGAGGTCGGCGAGGTCCCAGTCGCCCGGGGTGGCGACGGCGCCGCGGGTGACGAACACCAGGCGGGAGTCGGCGAACCGGTCGTCGGCGAGCCAGCCCTGGACCAGGGCGAGTGCCCGGTGGGTGGCGGCACGGACGGCGTCCGGGCCGAGCCCGCCGTCACGGTCGGCGGCCGGGCAGGGGGCCAGGACATAGGCGGGGGCCGGGGCGCCCGCGTCGACGGCGGCGGCCAGGGCCGCCAGGTCGGCGTGGGTACGGCCGGGCAGCCCGGTGCCCGTACCGAGCACGGCCCAGGTGTCGCCTGGCTGCCCGTCCGGGGTGCCGGACGGCAGCGGCAGGGTGGCCCAGTCGACGCGGAACAGCGACTCGTGGTGCGCGGTGCGGGCGGCGCCGGCCAGCCGGTCGGCGGAGACGGGCCGCACCATCAGGCGCTCGACGGCGGCGACCGGCGCACCGGTGGTGTCGGCGACCTGGAGGGAGAGGGCGTCCTCGCCGCCCGGGGTGAGGCGGACGCGCAGCGCGGACGCGCCGACCGCGTGCAGGGACACGCCGCGCCAGGAGAACGGCAGCCCGGCCTGGCGGTCGCCTTCGGTGGACGGCTGGACGAAGGTGGCGTGCAGGGCGGCGTCGAGGAGCGCCGGGTGCAGGCCGAACCGGGCGGCGTCGGCCTGCCGGTCCTCGGGCAGGGCGACCTCGGCGTAGACGTCGTCGCCGAGGGTCCAGGCGGCCCGCAGGCCTTGGAATACCGGGCCGTAGGCGAAGCCGCCCTGGCCGAGGTGCTCGTACAGGCCGTCCACGGTGACGGCCTCGGCGCCGGCCGGCGGCCAGGCGGTGAGGTCGAACGCGGGCCGCGGGCCGCCGGTGGCGAGGATGCCCGTGGCGTGGCGGGTCCACGGCTCGTCGTCGGCGGCGTCCGGGTCACCGGAGTACAGGTCCAGGGTGCGGCGGCCGTCGCGGTCGGGGGCCCCGACCACGATCTGCAGGCGGACCGCGGCGTGCGGGGCCAGGACCAGCGGGGCTTCGAGGGTGAGCTCCTCCAGCAGGTCGCAGCCGGCCTGGTCGCCGGCCCGGATGGCGAGCTCGACGAAGGCGGTGCCCGGCAGCAGGACGGTGCCCATGACGGCGTGGTCGGCCAGCCAGGGGTGGGTGTCGAGGGAGAGCCGGCCGGTGAACAGGAAGCCCTCGCCGTCGGCGAGCGGCACGGCCGCGCCGAGCAGCGGGTGGTGGGCGGCGCCCAGACCGGCCGACTCGACGTCCCCGATGAATCCGGCGGGGGCCTCCAGCCAGAACCGGCGGCGCTGGAAGGCGTACGTGGGCAGGTCGGTGCGGCGGGCACCGGTCGCGGCGAAGTACGCGGCCCAGTCGACCGGGACGGTACGGGTGTGGACGGCGGCGATCGCGGCGGCCAGCGCCTCGGCCTCGCCGCGGTCGCGGCGCAGGGCGGGTACGAACACGGCGTCGGTCCGGCCGTCCGTGTCGGTGAGGCAGTCACGGCCGAGTCCGGACAGCACGCCCTGCGGGCCGAGTTCGAGGTAGGTGGTGACGCGCTCGGCGTCCAGGGTGCGGATGCCGTCGAGGAAGCGGACGGCCTCGCGGACGTGGGCGACCCAGTGCTCGGGGGTGCGCAGCGCGTCGCCCGCGAGCTCGCCGGTGAGGTTCGTGACGACGGGGATGGCGGGCGCGTGGTAGGTGAGGGAGGCGGCGACCTCGCGGAACTCGTCGAGCATGCCGTCCATCAGCGGGGAGTGGAAGGCGTGGCTGACGGTCAGCCGTTTGGTCTGCCGGGCGCGGGACTCGAACTCGGCGGCGATCTCCAGCGCGAGGTCCTCGTCCCCGGAGACGACCACGGAGGAGGCGGAGTTGACGGCGGCGATGCCGATCCGGTCCTCGCGGCCGGCCAGCAGCGGCCGGACCTCGTCCTCGGTGGCGGGGAGCGCGATCATCGCCCCGCCCTCGGGCAGCTGCTCCATGAGTCGGCCGCGGGCGGCGACCAGGGCGGCCGCGTCGGGCAGGGTGAGGACGCCGGCGACGTGTGCCGCGGTGATCTCGCCGATGGAGTGGCCGGCGACGAAGTCGGGGCGCACGCCCCAGGATTCGACGAGCCGGAAGAGGGCGGTCTCCAGCGCGAACAGGGCGGGCTGGGTGTACCCGGTCCGGTTGAGGAGTGCGCCGTCCTCCGCGAACAGGACGTCCCTGAGGGGCCGTTCGAGGTGCGGGTCCAGGGCGGCGCAGGCCTCGTCCAGGGCGGCGGCGAACACCGGGTGGGCGGCGTACAGTTCGCGGCCCATGCCGGGGCGCTGGCTGCCCTGGCCGGTGAAGAGGACGGCGAGCCGGCCGTCGCCTGCGTCGTGCCGGACGGTCCGGGCGTGGTCGCGGCCCTCGGCGAGCGCGGCGAGCCCGGTGAGCAGCTCCTCGTGGTCGGCGGCGACGACGGCGGCCCGGCGGTCCAGGGCGGTGCGGCTGGTGGCCAGGGAGTACGCCACGTCGGCGAGTGCCGCGCCGGGCCGTTCGGCGAGGTGGGCGGCGAGCCGGGCGGCCTGGGCGCGCAGTGCGTCGGGGGTGCGGCCGGAGAGGACGAACGGCAGCGGGGTGCCGGCCGGGAGGGTGGCCGCGGCGGCGGGGGCGCTGCCGGCCGTGCCGGTGTCGGTGTCCTCGTCGGCGGGCGGCTGCTCGATGATGACGTGCGCGTTGGTGCCGCTGACGCCGAAGGAGGAGATGCCCGCGCGGCGCGGGCGGCCCGTCTCGGGCCACTCCGTCCGCTCGGTGAGGAGGGAGACCGCGCCAGCGGTCCAGTCGATGTGCGGGGACGGCTCGCCGATGTGCAGCGACTGCGGCAGGATGCCGTGGCGCATGGCGAGGACCATCTTGATGATGCCGGCGGCGCCGGCGGCGGCCTGGGTGTGGCCGATGTTGGACTTGATGGAGCCCAGCCGCAGGGGCTGGTCCGCGGGCCGGTCCTGGCCGTAGGTGGCGATCAGGGCCTGGGCCTCGATCGGGTCGCCCAGGGTCGTGCCGGTGCCGTGCGCCTCGACGGCGTCGACGTCGGCGACCGTCAGGCCGGCGCTCGCGAGGGCGGCGCGGATGACGCGCTGCTGGGAGGGCCCGTTGGGGGCGGTGAGGCCGTTGGAGGCGCCGTCCTGGTTGACGGCGGTGCCGCGGACCACGGCGAGCACGGGGTGGCCGTTGCGGCGGGCGTCGGAGAGCCGCTCGACCAGGATCATGCCGGCGCCCTCGGCCCAGCCGGTGCCGGCGGCGTCGGCGGAGAAGGACTTGCAGCGGCCGTCGTCGGACAGGCCGCGCTGGCGGCTGAAGTCGATGAAGGTGTCCGGGGTGGACATGACGGTGACACCGCCGGCGAGCGCCATGTCGCACTCGCCGCTGCGCAGGGCCTGCGCGGCGAGGTGCAGGGCGACCAGGGAGGAGGAGCAGGCCGTGTCGATGGTGACGGCGGGGCCTTCGAGGCCGAAGGTGTAGGAGATGCGGCCGGAGGCGACGCTGCCGGCGGTGCCGGTGCCGAGGTAGCCCTCCAGACCCTCGGGGACGGCGGGGAGCCGGGTCAGGTAGTCGTGGTACATGACGCCGGCGAAGACGCCGGTGCGGCTGCCGCGCAGGGCGGCCGGGTCGATGCCGGCGCGTTCGAACGCCTCCCAGGAGGTTTCGAGCAGGAGCCGCTGGTGCGGGTCCATGGCGAGGGCCTCGCGCGGGTTGATGCCGAAGACGTCGGGGTCGAAGTCGGCGGCGTCGTGCAGGAAGCCGCCCTCGCGGGTGTACGAGGTCCCGGCGCGGCCGGGGTCGGAGTCGTACAGCGCGTCGAGGTTCCAGCCGCGGTCGGTGGGGAACGGGGTGATCGCGTCGACGGACCCGGCGACGAGCCGCCACAGCTCCTCGGGGGTGGTGACCCCGCCGGGGTAGCGGCAGGCCATGGCGACGATGGCGATGGGCTCGTCGGCGACGGCCGGGCCACGGACGGTGGTGCCGGTGCTGCCGGCGGCGGGCGCGGCCTGGTCGCCGAGGAGTTCGGTGCGCAGGAACGCGGCGAGGGCGTTCGGGGTGGGGTAGTCGAACACGAGGGTGGCGGGCAGCCGGACGCCGGTGGCGGAGCCGAGGCGGTTGCGCAGTTCGACGGCGGTGAGCGAGTCGAAGCCGAGCTCCTTGAAGGCGCGGCCGGGGTCGACCGCGTCGGGGCCGGGGAAGCCGAGGACGGCGGCGACCTGGACGCGGACGGTGGCCAGCAGCAGCCGGTCGCGTTCGGCGGCCGTCAGCGGCAGCAGCCGCTCGGCGAGACCGTCGGCGGGCGCGGCGCCCTGCGCGGCCGCGGTGCGCCGGGCGGCGGGCCGGACCAGGCCGCGCAGCAGCGGCGGGACCATGCTCGCGTCGGCCTGGCGCAGCCCGGCCAGGTCGAGGTGCATGGGGACGGCGGTGGCCTCGCCGGTCTCCCGGGCGGTGTCCATGAGGGCGAGGCCCTCGGCGGAGGACAGGGCGGCGACGCCGGCGCGGGAGATCCGCTCCAGGTCGGTGTCGGCGAGGTCGCCGGTCATGCCGCTGCGTTCGGCCCACAGGCCCCAGGCGAGCGCGGTGGCGGGCAGGCCTTCGGCGCGGCGGCGCTGGGCGAGGGCGTCGAGGAAGGTGTTGGCGGCGGCGTAGTTGGCCTGTCCGGCCGCGCCTAGGGTGCCGGCGGCGGCGGAGAACAGCACGAACGCGGCGAGGTCGAGGCCGCGGGTCAGCTCGTGCAGGTGGACGGCCGCATCGACCTTGGCGGGCAGGACGTGGTCGATCCGCCCGGGAGTGAGAGCTTCGAGGATGCCGTCGTCGAGGACCCCCGCCGTGTGCACGACGGCGGTCAGCGGGTGCGCGGCCGGTACGGCGGCCAGCAGCGCGGCGAGCGCCTCGCGGTCGGCGGCGTCGCAGGCGGCGAGGGTGACCTCGGCGCCCAGCGCGCGCAGCTCCGCGAGGAGTTCGGGGGCGCCGGCGCCGGCCTCGCCGCGGCGGCTGGTCAGCAGCAGCCGACGGACGCCGTGCGCGGTGACCAGGTGGCGGGCGACGAGCCCGCCGAGGGTGCCGGTGGCGCCGGTGACCAGGGCGGTGCCGTCGGTGTCGAGCGGGCGGGCCTCGCGGCCCTCGGCCGCGGGCACGGCCGGGACGCGGGCGAGCCGGGGCACGACGGCGCGGCCCTCGCGGAGCGCGAGCTGCGCCTCGCCGGTGGCCAGCGCCGCGGGCAGGGCGCGCAGGGACTCCTCGCGGTCGTCCAGGTCGAGCAGGACGAACCGGTCGGGGTGCTCGGACTGGGCCGCGCGCAGCAGGCCCCACAGCGGGGCGTGCACCAGGTCGGGCACGTCGGAGCCGGCGGTGGTGGCGACGGCGCCGTGGGTGGTGAACACCAGCCGGGATCCGGCGAAGCGGTCGTCGGCGAGCCAGGCCTGGGCCAGTTCCAGGGCGCGGTGCAGCGCGTCCGCGACGGCGGCGGGCAGCGCGGCGTCGACCGGGGACGCCTGGGTGCCGCCGGCGGCGGGGACGGGGAGCACGAGCGGGACGACGACGGCCTGCGGGACCGGGCCGCCGGCCTCGACGGCCGCGGCGAGGGCGTCGAGGTCCGCGTACGCGGCGGCCGTGGGCAGGACGGTGGTGAAGCGGGCGCCGGCGTCGGCCCCGCCGAGCAGGGCCCACTGGCCGGGGGCGACGGTGGTGGCGGCCGGGAGGGCCAGCCCGGTCCAGTCGACGCGGAACAGCGAGTCGTGGAAGGCGGTGCGGGCGGCCCGGACCTGGTCGGGACTGACGGGACGGAGCAGCAGGGCGGCGACGGAGGCGACGGGCGCGCCGGTCTCGTCGGCGAGGTCGACGGAGACGGTGTCCTGCCCGGCGGGGGCCAGGCGAACGCGCAGGGAGCGGGCGCCGACGGCGTGCAGGGCGACGCCGCTCCAGGAGAACGGCAGCCGGCCGTGCTCGGTGTCCTCCAGCAGGGAGCCCATGCCGACGGCGTGCAGGGCGGCGTCGAGCAGGGCCGGGTGCAGGCCGAACAGGGCGGCCTCGGCGTGGGCCTGTTCGGGCAGGCGGACCTCGGCGAAGACCTCGTCGGCGCGCTGCCAGGCGCCGGTCAGGCCCTGGAAGACGGGCCCGTAGGCGAAGCCGGTGCCGGCGAGGTACTCGTAGAGGCCGTCGACGGGGATCTCGGTGGCGCCCTGCGGCGGCCAGGTCACCGGCTCGGTGCCGGTCGCCCGGTCGGCCCGGGCGGCGGCGGGGGCGAGGAAGCCGGTGGCGTGCCGGGTCCAGGCGCCTTCGCCCCAGGTGTCGTCGGCGGCGTCCTCGGGCCGGGAGTGCAGGGTCAGCGAGCGCCGGCCGTCGGTGTCGGGCGCGCCGACGGCGAGCTGGATCTGGATGCCGCCGTGCGGGGGCAGGACCAGCGGTGCCTGGAGGGTGAGTTCGTCGAGGAGTTCGCAGCCGGTGTGCTCGCCGGCCCGGAGGGCGAGTTCGACGAACGCGGTGCCGGGCAGCAGCACGGTGTCCATCACCGTGTGGTCGGCGAGCCACGGGTGGGTGGCCAGGGACAGCCGGCCGGTGAACAGGTAGCCGTCGCCGTCGGCCAGGGCGATGGCGGCGCCGAGCAGCGGGTGGTCGGCGGAGCCGATGCCGGCGGCGGTGACGTCGCCGGTCCAGGCGGTGGGCTGCTCGGGCCAGTACAGGCGGCGCTGGAAGGCGTAGGTGGGCAGGTCGACGCGGGTGGCGCCGCGGCCGGCGAAGACGGCGGACCAGTCCACCGCGGCGCCGTGGGCGTGGGCCCGGGCGACGGCGGCGGCGAACGCGGCCGGTTCGGGGCGGTCGGCGCGCAGGGCGGGCACGAACACGGCGTCCCGCAGGCGGTCCCGGCCGTCGCCGCCGTTCTCGCCGTCCTCTCCGGCGAGGCAGTCCTGGGCGAGGGCGGTGAGGACGCCGCCGGGGCCCACCTCCAGGAAGGTGGTGACGCCGAGCGCGGCCAGGGCGCGTACGCCGTCGTGGAAGCGGACGGCTTCGCGGACGTGCCGCACCCAGTAGTCGGCGGTGCAGATCTCCTCGGCGGTGACGGAGGCACCGGTGAGGTTGGAGACGATCGGGATGACCGGCGGCGCGTAGGAGACGGCTTCGGCGGCCTCGCGGAAGGCGCCGAGCATGTCGTCCATGAGCGGCGAGTGGAAGGCGTGGCTGACGGTGAGCCGCTTGGTGCGGCGGCCGCGGGCGCGCAGCGCCTCGGCGACCGCGGTGGCGGCGTCCTCGTCGCCGGAGACGACGACGGAGCGGGGGCCGTTGACGGCGGCGATGGACACCCGGTCGGTGAGGAGCGGGGTGACCTCGTCCTCGGTGGCCTCGACGGCGATCATCGCGCCGCCGGCGGGCAGGGCCTGCATCAGCCGGCCACGGGCGGCGACCAGGGCGGCGGCGTCGGGGAGGGTGAGGACGCCGGAGACGTGGGCGGCGGCGAGTTCGCCGATGGAGTGCCCGATGAGGAAGTCGGCGGTGACGCCCCAGTGTTCGAGCTGCCGGTAGAGGGCGACCTCGACGGCGAACAGGGCGGCCTGGGTGTGGGCGGTCTCGTCGAGCAGCGCCGCCCCGGGGGTGCCCTCGGCGGCGAACAGGACGTCGTACAGGGGGCGTTCGAGGTGCCGGTCGAGTTCGTCGCGTACGGCGTCCAGGGCGCGGGCGAACACCGGGTGGGTGGCGTACAGCTCGCGGGCCATACCGGGGCGCTGGCTGCCCTGGCCGGTGAAGAGGAAGGCGGTGTTGCCCTCGCCGACGGCGCCGAGGACGGCGGTGGCGGGCTGCTCGCCGGCGGCGAGCGCGTCGAGGTCGGCGAGGAGCTGCTCGCGGCCGTCGGCGAAGAGGACGGCGCGGCGGTCCAGTGCGGCGCGGCCGGTGGCGAGGGAGAAGCCGAGGTCGGCCAGGCCCGCCGGGTCCGCGGCCAGTTCGGGGTGGGCGCGCAGGTGGGCGGCGAGGCGGCCGGCCTGGGCGCGCAGTCCCTCGTCGCCGTGGCCGGAGACGGGCAGCGGAACCGGGCCGGTGGCGCCGTCCACCAAGGCGGCGTCGGAGGCGGTGGCGGTGTCCGAGCCGGTGGCGGTGTCCGAGCCGGTGTCCGTGGTGCCGGTCTCCCCCGGCGCCGCCGGGGTGTCGGCGGGCGGGGCCTGCTCGATGACGGTGTGGGCGTTGGTGCCGCTGACGCCGAAGGAGGAGATGCCGGCGCGGCGCGGCTGACCGGTCTCGGGCCACGGCACGGACCGGGTGAGGAGTTCGACGTCGCCGGTGGTCCAGTCGACGGCGGTGGACGGCCGGTCGATGTGGAGGGACTCGGGCAGGACGCCGTGCTGCATCGCGAGGACCATCTTGATGATGCCCGCGACGCCGGCGGCGGCCTGGGTGTGCCCGAGGTTGGACTTGACGGAGCCGAGCCACAGCGGCCGGCCCTCGGCGCGGTTCTGGCCGTAGGTGGCGAGGATCGCCTGGGCCTCGATCGGGTCGCCGAGGGTGGTGCCGGTGCCGTGCGCCTCGACCACGTCGACCTGCGCCGGGGTGAGTCCGGCGTTGGTGAGGGCCTGCCGGATGACGCGCTGCTGGGAGGGCCCGTTGGGGGCGGTGAGGCCGTTGGAGGCACCGTCCTGGTTGATGGCGCTGCCGCGGACCACGGCGAGGACGGGGTGCCCGTTGCGGCGGGCGTCGGACAGCTTCTCGACGAGGAGCATGCCGACGCCCTCGCCCCAGCCGGTGCCGTCGGCGCCGTCGGCGAACGGCTTGCACCGGCCGTCGGGGGCCAGTCCGCGCTGCCGGCTGAACTGTACGAAGGCGCGCGGGCTGGACATGACGGTGACACCGCCGGCGAGGGCCAGGGAGCACTCGCCGTTGCGCAGGGCCTGTACCGCGAGGTGCAGGGCGACGAGCGAGGCGGAGCAGGCGGTGTCGACGGTGACCGCCGGGCCCTCCAGACCGAAGGTGTAGGAGAGGCGGCCGGAGACGACGCTCGCGGCGTTGCCGGTGAGGAGGTACTGCTCGACGCCCTCGGGGACCCCGTCGCGCAGCAGGTCGGGGTAGTCCTGGCCGTTGGTGCCGATGAACACGCCGGCCTTGCTGCCGCGCAGGACGGTCGGGTCGATCCCGGCGCGTTCGAAGGTCTCCCAGGAGGTTTCCAGCAGCAGGCGCTGCTGCGGGTCCATGCCGAGGGTCTCGCGCGGGCTGATCCCGAAGAAGGCCGCGTCGAACGCGCCGACCCGGTCGAGGAATCCGCCCTCGCGGGTGTACGAGGTGCCGCTCCGCCCGGGATCGGCGTCGTACAGGGACTCCAGGTCCCAGCCGCGGTCGGTGGGGAAGTCGGTGATGGCGTCCCGGCCGCCCGCGACCAGGTCCCACAGGTCCTCCGGCGACTCGATGCCGCCGGGGAACCTGCAGGCCATGCCGACGATCGCGATGGGCTCGGGCTCCTGGGCCTCGACCTCGCGAAGGCGCTGCCGCGTCTGGTGCAGATCGGCCGTCACCCGCTTCAAGTAGCCGAGGATCTTGTCCTGATCCGACGCCTGACCCGCCATTGGAACCTCACCCATGTTCGTCACAAACCCTTGTGCTGCTACTGCCTGCTGTCCGCTGCGCTAGATCCCGAGCTCGTTCTCGATGAAGTCGAAGAGCTCGTCGGGCGTGGCTTCCTGGAGCTTCTCGGCCACGGCTCCGCCGTTCGAAGGGGCTTGCGGTTCACCCCACTTCGCCAGGAGGGCCTGCAGGCGCGAGGCGATGTCGGCGCGCGTTCCGTCGTCGGGGGCGAGGACGGACAGCGCGGATTCGAGCTTTTCGAGTTCCGCGATGCCGGGGGCGGCAGTGGTGCTGCCGTCCTGGACGATCTCGGCGCGCAGGAACTCGGCGAGGACGGCCGGCGTCGGGTGGTCGAAGACCAGCGTCGCCGGGAGCTTCAGCCCGGTCGCGGCGTTCAGGCGGTTGCGGAGTTCCAGCGCGATCAGGGAGTCGAAGCCGAGCTCCTTGAAGGCGCGGCCCGCGCCCACCTCGTCGGTGGTGGGGTGCCCGAGTGCGGTCGCCGCGTGGGTGCGGACCAGCTCCAGGACTGCCAGGGCCTGTTCGGCCTGCGGCATCACCGAAAGCCTCCGCCGCAGCGCCTCGCCGGGGGCTCCCTGCGCGTCGGCGCCGTGCGCGGCACCGTCGGCGCGGGCGCTCTGCGCGAGCCGCCGTACTTCGGGCAGGTCGCCGAGGAACGGGCTGGGCCGTACCGCCGTGTAGCCGGGGGTGAACTGCTCCCACCGGATGTCGGCGACGGCGACGGCCGGCTCGGCCTGGTCGAGGGCCTGCTGGAGGGCGCGGATCGCCGCGCCGGGGGCCATGGCGGGGACGCCGCCGCGGTCCAGGCGTTCCCCGATGGCGCCGCCCGCGGCCAGTCCGGTCTCGCCCCAGCGGCCCCAGGCCACCGAGGTGGCGGGCAGGCCGTCGGCGTGCCGCTGCTCGGCCAGGGCGTCGAGGTAGGAGTTGGCGGCGGCGTAATTGGCCTGGCCGGCGTCGCCGAGGGTGCCGGCGACTCCGGAGAACAGGACGAACGCCGACAGGTCGAGGTCGCGGGTGAGCTCGTGCAGGGTGAGCGCCGCGTCCGCCTTGGGAGCGAGCACGGTCGCGAACCGCTCGGGGGTCAGCCCGTCGATGACCCCGTCGTCCAGGACGCCTGCGGTGTGGAACACGGCGGTGAGCGGCCGGTCGGCGGGGACGGCCGCGAGGAGCGCGGCGAGGGCGTCGGGTTCGCTGACGTCGCAGGCGGCGAGGGTGACCTCGGCACCGAGCGCCGTGAGTTCCTCGCGCAGTGCAGCGGCGCCGGGGGCGTCGGGGCCGCGGCGGCCGGCGAGGATCAGGTGCTCGGCGCCGTTCTCGGCGAGCCAGCGGGCGACGTGCGCGCCGAGCGCGCCCGTGCCGCCGGTCACGAGGGCCGTCCCGCTCGGCTTCCAGGCGGGGGCGGTCGGTGCGTCGGCGAGCGGGGCGTGCGCGAGTCGGCGGCCGTGGAGCCCGGAGGGGCGTACGGCGACCTGGTCCTCGGCGCCGTCGCCGGCCAGGACGGAGACGAGCCGTTCGAGGGTCCTGGCGTCGGCCTGCGGGGGCAGGTCGAGCAGACCGCCCCAGCGGTCGGGGTACTCCAGCGCGGCGGTCCGCCCGAAGCCCCACAGGAGGGCCTGCGCCGGGTCCTGGATCCGCTCGCTGCGGGCCACGGCGACGGCGCCGCGGGTGACGCACCACAGCGGGGCGGTCACGTCGGCGTCGCCGAGGGCCTGGACGAGCGCGGCGGTGCTGAGCAGCCCTGCGTGGGCGCGCAGCGAGCCGTCCTCTTCGGTGGCGTCGCCGAGCGCGAGGAGGGAGAGGACCCCGGCCGGGGCGGCCGCCCCGTGGGCGGCGGTCTTCAGGGTGGCGGTGAGCGTGTCCCGGTCGGCCGGGCCCGATGCCACGGTGACGGTACGCACCTCGGCGCCGCGGTCGGCGAGGGTACGCAGCACGGCGGCGGCCGTGTCCCCGGCCGGGCCGGTCAGCGCCTCGGGCACGACGACCAGCCAGGTACCGGACAGCCGGGGGGTGGTGGTGTCGGCGAGGGGTCTCCAGGTGACGCGGTAGCGCCAGCCGTCGACCGTCGACTCCTCGCGGCTCCGGCGCCGCCACGAGGACAGCGCGGGCAGCAGGGCGGTCAGCGGCTGGTCGCCCTCGACGTGCAGTTCGGCCGTGAGGGCGGCGAGGTCCTCGCGTTCGACGGCGTCCCAGAACCGGGCGTCGGTCGCGCTCTCCGCCTGCGGCGCCGCCGCCTCCACGGGGGCCGCCTCGGGCCAGTACCGCTGGGACTGGAAGGCGTAGGTGGGCAGCTCCGCGCGTTCGGCGCCGGTGCCCGCGAACACCGCGTCCCAGTCCACTGCGACGCCGCGGACCCAGGCCTCGCCGAGCGAGAGCCAGAACCGCTCCATGCCGCCCTCGTTGCGGCGCAGGGAACCGAGGACGGCGGCCTCGCGGCCCGCGTCCTCCACGGTCTCCTGGATGCCGACGGTCAGCACCGGGTGCGGGCTGGACTCGATGAAGACGCCGAAGCCCTGCTCCAGCAGAACGCGGGTGGCTTCCTCCAGTTCCACCGTCCGGCGCAGGTTCCGGAACCAGTAGCCGGCGTCCAGCTCCGTGCCCTCGACCCAGTCCCCGGTGACGGTGGACAGGAAGGGCACCTCGGCGGCCCGGGGCTCGATCGGCGCCAGGAGCTCGGCGAGCTCCTCGCGCAGCAGGTCGACCTGCGCGGAGTGGGAGGCGTAGTCCACGGCGATCCGCCTGGCCCGCACGCCATCGGCCTCGCACGCGGCCAGGAACTCGTCCAGCGCCTCCACCTCGCCCGACACCACCACGGAGGAAGGCCCGTTGGCGGCGGCGACGGAGATCCGCTGCTCACCCCACGGGGCGATCCGCTCCCGGACCTGCGTGGCCGGCAGCGGCACGGACACCATGCCGCCCAGCCCCGCCAGCACCCGCCCGATGGCCTGGCTCCGCAGGGCCACCACCCGGGCCGCGTCCTCCAGCGACAGGATCCCCGCCACACACGCGGCGGCGATCTCCCCCTGCGAGTGGCCGATCACGGCCCCGGGCCGCACACCCGCCGCGCGCCAGACCTCCGCGAGCGACACCATCACCGCGAACAGCGCCGGCTGCACCACGTCCACCCGGTCGAGCGAGGGCGCGCCCTCGGCGCCCCGGAGCACGTCCACCAACGACCAGTCGGTGAAGGGCTCCAGCGCCTTCGCACACTCATCAACCCGGGCAGCAAACACAGGTGAAGCGTCCAACAGCGCCTCGGCCATGCCCACCCATTGCGACCCCTGTCCGGGGAACACGAACGCCGTCCTGCCCCCGATGACCGACCCCTGCACGAGCAGGGGTGCCGTGCCTCCGGCGGCCAGGGTGGCCAGGCCGGCGAGGTGTTCCTCCCGGTCCCGGCCGAGCAGGACGGCGCGTCGGCCGTGTGCCGTGCGGGTGGTGGCCAGGGAGTGGCCGACATCGGTGCGCCGCAGGTCAGGGCGGGTGGCGAGATGGTTCAGCAGGCGTTCGGCCTGGCCGTGCAGGGCCTTTTCGGTCTTGGCGGTCAGCGGCCAGGGCAGCGGAATCCGCGGGTCGGCGCCGGAGCCGTCAGGGGTCGTCGCGGTCAGTAGGGGGTGGGGGTGCCGGGGTGCAGGGGTCCCCAGCCCGTCGGACCCCTGCTCGCCGGTTCCCTGTCCGCCGGTCCCCTGCCCGTCGGACCCCTGTGCCACGGGGGCCTGCTCGATGATGGCATGGGCGTTGGTGCCGCTGAACCCGAAGGAGGACACGCCCGCGCGCCGGGGGCGGCCACCGGTCTCGGGCCAGGCCCGCTGCTCGGTGAGCAGGGCCACCTCGCCCGCGGTCCAGTCCACGTGCGGGGTGGGCTCCGTGATGTGGAGGCTCTGCGGCAGCACGCCGTGCTGCATGGCCAGGACCATCTTCATCACGCCGGCGACACCGGCGGCGGCCTGCGCGTGGCCGATGTTCGACTTGATGGAGCCGAGCAGCAGCGGCCGGTCGGCCGGGCGGTCCTGCCCGTACGTGGCGAGCAGGGCCTGCGCCTCGATGGGGTCGCCGAGGGTGGTGCCGGTGCCGTGGGCCTCCACGGCGTCCACCTCGGCCGCGGACAGCCGGGCGTTGGCGAGGGCCTGCCGGATGACCCGCTGCTGGGAGGGGCCGTTGGGCGCGGTGAGGCCGTTGGAGGCGCCGTCCTGGTTGATGGCCGTACCGCGGATCACGGCGAGGACCGGGTGCCCGTTGCGCCGGGCGTCCGAGAGCCGCTCCACCAGCAGCATGCCGACGCCCTCGGCCGGGCTGAAGCCGTCGGCGTCGGCGGAGAACGCCTTGCAGCGGCCGTCGGTGGACAGGCCGCGCTGGCGGCTGAACTCGATGAAGGTGCCGGGCGTGGACATGACCGTGACACCGCCGGCCAGGGCCATGGAGCACTCCCCCGCCCGCAGCGCCTGCACGGCCAGGTGGAGGGCGACGAGCGAGGCGGAGCAGGCGGTGTCGACGGTGACGGCGGGGCCTTCGAGGCCGAAGGTGTAGGAGAGCCGGCCGGAGACGACGCTGCCCGCGCTGCCGGTGGCCAGGTGTCCCTCCAGGCCGTCGGCGGAGCCGCGGACGAGGTGGGAGTAGTCGGAGCCGTTGGTGCCGACGAAGACGCCGGCCTGGCTGCCGTGGAGGGTCTCCGGGGCGATACCGGCCCGCTCGAACGCCTCCCAGGAGGTTTCCAGCAGGAGCCGCTGCTGCGGGTCCATGGCCAGGGCCTCGCGCGGGGAGATCCCGAAGAACGCCGGGTCGAAGGCAGCCGCGTCGGTGAGGAAGCCGCCCTCGCGGGTGTAGGAGGTGCCCTGGGCGTCGGGGTCGGGGTTGTAGAGCGCCTCGGTGTCCCAGCCGCGGTCGGCGGGGAACCCGGAGAGGGCGTCACCGCCGGAGGCGAGCAGCTGCCACAGCTCCTCGGGGGTGCGGACGCCACCGGGGAATCGGCAGCTCATGGCGACGACGGCGATCGGTTCGGCGTCTGCTCCGGTGGCGGCGGCCGTCGGGGCGGGGCCGGCGGCCGCGGCGCTCTGGCCGGCGAGTTCGGCGCGCAGGTGGCGGGCGAGGACGGTGGGCGTCGGGTGGTCGAAGACGAGGGTGGGCGGCAGCTTCAGGCCGGCGGCGGCGTTCAGGCGGTTGCGCAGCTCGACGGAGGTGAGGGAGTCGAAGCCGAGCTCCTTGAAGGCGCGGCCGGCTTCGACGGCGTCGGGGCCGGCGTAGCCGAGGACACCGGCGACGGCGGTGCGGACCAGTTCCAGCAGCAGCCGCTCCTGCTCGGCCTCCGGCTGCCCGGCGAGCTGCCGGACGAGCAGGGCGGCGCTGCCGCCGTCCTCGGCCGCCTCGGTGCGGGCGCTCTCCATGACCTGGCGCGCCTCGGGCAGGTCGTTCAGCAGCGGCCGGGGGCGGCCGGAGGTGAAGGCGAGGACGAAGCGCTTCCACTCCATGTCGGCGACGGTCAGGGTGGTCTCGTCGCGGTCGAGGGCGTGCCGGAGCGCGGTGACGGCCCGTTCGGGGGCCATCTCGATGACGCCGTGTCGGCGCATGCGGTCGCCGACGGCGCCTTCCGCCATGCCCCCGTCGCCCCACGGGCCCCAGGCGAGGGAGGTGGCGGGCAGGCCTGCGGCGCGCCGGTACTCGGCGAAGGCGTCGAGGAAGGCGTTGCCCGGCGCGTAGTTGCCCTGGCCGGGGGCGCCGAAGGTGGCGGCGAAGGAGGAGAAGAGGACGAACGCGGACAGGTCGAGGTCCCGGGTCAGCTCGTGCAGGTGCCGGGTCGCGTCGACCTTG
Source organism: Streptomyces sp. NPDC043853 (assembly GCF_056436025.1). Lineage (NCBI taxonomy): Bacteria > Bacillati > Actinomycetota > Actinomycetes > Kitasatosporales > Streptomycetaceae > Streptomyces > Streptomyces sp. NPDC043853. Next base: position 443,915 of record NZ_JBWKDJ010000006.1, on the reverse strand, counting down.
ACCTGGAAGACCCGCTCGATCTGCGCGGGCGTCAGCGCTTCGATGACCCCGTCGTCGAGGACGGCCGCGGTGTGCACGACGGCGGTGAGCGGCCGGTCCGCGGGGACGGCCGCGATGAGCGCGGCGAGGGCGTCGCGGTCGCTGACGTCGCAGGCGGCGAGGGTGACCTCGGCGCCGAGCGCGGTGAGTTCCTCGTGCAGTGCGGCGGAGCCGGGGGCTTCGGGGCCGCGGCGGCTGGTGAGGATCAGGTGCTCGGCGCCGTTCTCGGCGAGCCAGCGGGCGACGTGCGCGCCGAGCGCGCCCGTACCGCCGGTGACCAGGGTCGTGCCGCTCGGCCGCCAGGCGCGTACCGGCGGTGTGTCGGCCAGGCGGGCGCGGACGAGGCGCCGTACGAAGGTCCCGGCGGGGCGGACGGCGACCTGGTCCTCGGCGGCGTCCCCGGCGAGTACGCCCGCCAGGCGGGCCAGCGCCCGCTCGTCGACGGCGTCCGTGCCGGGCAGGTCGATCAGACCGCCCCAGCGCTCTCCGTGCTCCAGTGCGGCCACCCGGCCCAGGCCCCAGATCGGCGCCTGCGCGGGGTCGGGGTGCTGCTCGGAGCGGGCCGCGGCGACGGCGCCGCGGGTGACGCACCACAGTGGGGCGGTCACGTCGCTGTCGCCGAGGGCCTGGAGGAGGGTGAGCGTGGCGATGACACCGGCGGCCGCGTCGGTCCCGGCGGAGGTCAGCAGGGAGAGCACGCCCGATACGGCGGGGCCGTCCGCGAGCGCCTCGCCGATCCGCCCGGCCAGCTCGGCCCGTGCGTCGGGGGTGCCGGGGACGGCCGTGCGCCGTACGTCGGCGCCGTGTTCGGCGAGGGTGCGCAGGACGGCCTCGGCGACGACGTCGTCGGCGGACCCGGTCGGGGTCTCGGGGACGGCGACCAGCCAGGTGCCGGAGAGGCGGCCGGTGGCCGGCTCGGGGGCGGGCTTCCAGGTGATCCGGTAGCGCCAGCCGTCGACGGTGGACCGCTCCTGGTTCTGCCGGCGCCAGGAGGACAGCGCGGGGAGCAGCGCCGTCAGCGCCTCGTTCCCGTCGATGTCCAGCTCGGCGGTGAGAGCGGCCACGTCGTTGGCCTCGACGGCCTCCCAGAAGCGGGCGTCGGCGGTGTCGGCCGGGTGCACGGCGGCGGCCTCGGCGGCCTGGGCGGTGCCGCTCTCCAGCCAGAAGTGCTCCTGCTGGAAGGCGTAGGTGGGCAGGTCCACGCGGCGGGCGCCGGTGCCGGCGAAGACGGCCTTCCAGTCCACGCCCACACCGCGGACGAACGCCTCGGCCAGGGACTGCCAGAACCGCTCCGGGCCGCCTTCGCCCCGGCGCAGGGAGCCGAGGACGGCGGCCTCGCGGCCCGCGTCGTCGATGGTCTCCTGCATACCGACGGTCAGGACGGGGTGCGGGCTGGACTCGACGAACACGCCGAAGCCCTGCTCCAGGAGGGTGCGGGTGGCCTGCTCCAGCTCGACGGTCTGCCGAAGGTTGCGGAACCAGTAACCGGCATCGAGCTCCGGGCCCTTGACCCATGCGCCGGTCACGGTGGAGAGGAACGGGACCTCGGCGTCCTGCGGGGTGATCGGAGCCAGCAGCTCGGCCAGCTCCTCCTTCAGCAGGTCGACCTGCGCGGAGTGGGAGGCGTAGTCCACAGCGATCCGCTTCGCCCGCACACCGTCCGCCTCGCAGGCGGCCAGAAACTCGTCCAGCGCCTGCGCCTCGCCCGACACCACCACGGACGACGGCCCGTTGGCGGCGGCGACGGAGATCCGCTCCTCACCCCACGGCCCGATCCGCTCCCGGACCGCCGCCGCCGGCAGCGGCACGGACACCATGCCGCCCAACCCCGCCAGCACCCGCCCGATGGCCTGGCTCCGCAGCGCCACCACCCGGGCCGCATCCTCCAGCGACAGGATCCCCGCCACACAGGCGGCAGCAATCTCGCCCTGCGAATGCCCGATCACAGCGCCGGGCCGCACACCCGCCGCCCGCCAGACCTCCGCCAACGACACCATCACCGCGAACAGCGCGGGCTGCACCACGTCCACACGGTCGAACGAGGGCGCGCCGTCGGCGCCCCGGAGCACATCCACCAACGACCAGTCGGTGAAGGGCTCCAGCGCCTTCGCACACTCATCCACCCGGGCCGCGAACTCCGGCGAAGCGTCCAGCAGCCCCGCCGCCATACCGACCCACTGCGAGCCCTGGCCCGGGAACACGAACGCCGTCTTCCCGCCGACCACGGAGCCGGTCACCACACCCGCGGCCATCGCGCCCGACGCGACCGCGCCGACCGCGGCGGCGTGGTCGGCGAGGACCACGGCCCGGTGCTCCAGGCCGGCCCGGGTCGACGCCAGCGACCAGGCGACGTCGACCGGGTCGGCCGCGATGCCGGCCTCCCCGGCGAGCCAGCCCGCCAGGCGTTCCGCCTGCGCCCGCAGCGCGGCCGCGCTCTTGCCCGACAGCAGCCACGGCACCACCGGCATCACCGAGCGCGGCTCCGCCTCGGGCGTCTGCGCCTCGGGCGTCTGCGCCGCGTCCGCGGGCTCCGCCTCGGGGGCCTGCTCGACGATCACGTGCGCGTTCGTGCCGCTGAACCCGAACGACGACACGCCCGCACGCCGCGGGGCTCCCGTCTGCGGCCAGGGGACGCTCTCGCCGATCAGCGAGACGGCGCCCGCCTCCCAGTCGACGTGCGGGGTCGGCTCGTCCAGGTGGAGGGTCTTGGGCACGATGCCGTGGCGCATCGCCTCGACCATCTTGATGATGCTCGCGACGCCGGCGGCGGCCTGGGTGTGCCCGATGTTGGACTTGATGGAGCCGAGCAGCAGCGGCCGTTCGGCGGGGCGGTCCTGGCCGTACGCGGCCAGCAGGGCCTGCGCTTCGATCGGGTCGCCCAGCGTCGTTCCCGTGCCGTGGGCCTCGACGACGTCGACGTCGGCGGCGGCCAGGCGGGCGTTGGTGAGCGCCTGGTGGATGACGCGCTGCTGCGAGGGCCCGTTGGGGGCGGTCAGGCCGTTGGAGGCGCCGTCCTGGTTGACGGCGGAGCCGCGGATCACGGCGAGCACCGGGTGCCCGTTGCGCTGGGCGTCGGACAGCTTCTCGACGAGGAGCATGCCGACGCCCTCGCCCCAGCCGGTGCCGTCGGCGGCGGCCGCGAAGGGCTTGCAGCGGCCGTCGGGGGCCAGCCCGCGCTGGCGGCTGAACTCGGTGAAGGTGGCGGGGGTCGCCATGACGGTGACACCGCCGGCGAGGGCCATGGAACACTCACCCGCCCGCAGCGCCTGCACGGCCAGGTGCAGGGCGATCAGGGAGGACGAGCAGGCGGTGTCGATGGTGACCGCCGGCCCCTCCAGGCCGAAGGTGTACGCCACCCGGCCGGAGGCGATGCTGCCGGAGCTGCCGGTGCCGAGGAAGCCCTCGACGCCCTCGGGGACGGTGTCCAGGCGGGCGGTGTAGTCGTGGTACATGACGCCGGCGAAGACGCCGGTCCGGCTGCCGCGCAGGGAGGTCGGGTCGATGCCGGCCCGCTCGAACGCCTCCCAGGAGGACTCCAGCAGCAGCCGCTGCTGCGGGTCCATCGCGAGGGCCTCGCGCGGGGAGATCCCGAAGGGGGCCGGGTCGAAGCGGGCGGCGTCGTAGAGGAAGCCGCCCTCGCTGACGTAGCTGGAGCCGGCGCTGTCGGGGTCGGCGTCGTAGAGCGTCTCCACGTCCCAGCCGCGGTCGACGGGGAACGCGGAGATCGCGTCGGTGCCGTCGGCGACGAGCCGCCACAGGTCCTCGGGGGTGCGGACACCGCCCGGGTAGCGGCAGCTCATCGCTACGATCGCGATGGGTTCCTGGTTCTGTTCCTCGACCTCGCGCAACCGCCTGCGGGCCTGGCGCAGATCGGCGGTCGCCCGCTTGAGGTAGTCGCGAAGCTTGTCCTCGTTCACCATGTGCGTGGGCTCCATGCCAGAGAGGCGGTCGTACGGGTCGTTCTGACCGTGGTGGTGGTGTGGTCGGGGGCCGGGCGGGGCGGGGGCGGCCCCGCCCGGCGGTCTCGGGAGGCTCAGACGCCGAGTTCGTCGTCGAGCAGGTCGAACAGCTCGTCGTCGGTGACCGAGTCGAGGTCCTCGTCGGTGTCCTCGTCCGTGCCGGTGGCCCGGCCGGGCTCCTGACGGGCGCTCCACTTGGCCATGAGGGCCTGGAGGCGCATCGTGATCCGCGAGCGGGTGACGCTGTCCGTGTCCGCGGCTTCGGTGGACGCCAACGCGGCTTCCAGCCGGTCGAGTTCGCCGAAGACGGTGGGTCCGTCGGCGCCGAGCGGCAGGGCGGAGCGCAGGTAGCCGGCCAGCTGCTCGGGGGTCGGGTGGTCGAAGATGAGCGTGGCCGGGAGGCGGAGGCCGGTGGCCGCGCCGAGCCGGTTGCGCAGTTCGACCGCCGTCAGCGAGTCGAAGCCGAGCTCCTTGAACGCACTGCCCGGTTCGATGGCCGCGGCGCCGCTGTGGCCCAGTACCTGGGCGACGTGGGTGCAGACGGTGTCGAGGAGCACCCGGTCCCGTTCGGCGGGCGGCAGCTGGGCCAGCCGCTCCGCGAGCGATCCCGGGGCGTCCGCGGCCGCGCCCGCGCTCGTCCGGCGCCGTACGGGCGTACGGAGCAGGCCGCGCAGCAGGGGTGCCACACTGTCGCCGGCCCGGGCCTGGAGTGCGGCCAGGTCGAGCCGGGCGGGCACGAGCAGGCTCGCGGTCGCCGGCCAGGCCGCGGGCCCGGTGCCGTCCCGGTGGGCCGTGGAGGCCCGCAGGGCCGCGTCGAACAGGGCCAGCCCGTCCGCTTCGGACAGGGCGTCCATGCTGCCGCGGCTCAGGCGCTGCCGGTCCTGTTCGTCGAGGGTCGCGGCCATGCCGGCCTCGTCGTCCCACAGGCCCCAGGCGAGCGAGACGCCCGGCAGGCCCTCGGCCCGGCGGTGCTGGGCGAGCGCGTCGAGGAAGGTGTTGCCCGCCGCGTAGTTGGCCTGTCCGGCGTTGCCGAACACGCCGGCCGCGGAGGAGAACAGGACGAACGCCGCCAGGTCGAGGTCCCGGGTCAGCTCGTGCAGGTTCCAGGCCGCGTCGGCCTTGGGCCGGAGCACCTTCGCGATCCGCTCGGGGGTGAGCGCGGTGACGGTGCCGTCGTCGAGGACGCCGGCGGTGTGCACGACGGCCGTCAGCGGCTGCCCGGCCGGTACGTCGGCCAGCAGCGCGGCCAGGGCGTCCCGGTCGGCCGCGTCGCAGGCCGCCCAGGTGACCTCGGCGCCCAGCTCCCGCAGCCCGGCCGCGAGTTCGCCGGCGCCGGCCGCGGCCGCGCCGCGGCGGCTGGTGAGCAGCAGGTGCCGTACGCCGTGCTCGGTCACGAGGTGCCGTGCGAGCAGCCCGCCCAGGGTGCCGGTGGCGCCGGTGATCAGGACCGTGCCCCCGGGATCGAGGGCCGGGCCGGCGGTGTGGCCGTCGGCGGTCGGTTCCGCGGGGTCGGCGAGGACCGCGCGGGCCAGGCGGGGCGCCCGTACCGCTCCGTCGCGCAGGGCGAGCTGGGTCTCGTCGGTGGCGAGGGCTGCGGGCAGGGCCCGGTGGGAGGCGTCCTCGCCGTCGAGGTCGACCAGGACGAACCGGTCCGGGTGCTCGGCCTGCGCGGAACGCACCAGGCCCCACACCGCCGCGTGCGCGGGGTCCGTCACGTCCTCGTCGGGGTCGGCGGCGACGGCGCCGCGGGTGAGGACCGCGAGCCGGGACGCGGCGAACCGCTCGTCCGCCAGCCACCCCTGCACCAGCTCCAGGGCCTGCCCGGTCGCGGCGTGCGCGGCCGCGGGCACCGCCGGACCGCGGCCGGCCGTGGCGAGGTCGGGGGCCATGGAGACGAGGACCGTCTCCGGCGCCGGCTCGCCGAGGGCCTCCGCCAGGTCGAACGCCTCGGCGAGGGCGCCCAGGTCGGGGTGGGTGCGGTCGGCGGCGGCGTCGAGGACGCCGGTCCGTTCCAGGCCCGCGCCCGCCTTGAGCGGGTCGCCGCCGAGCAGCGCCCAGCGGCTGCCGGTCTCCGGACGGGCCTCGGGCAGCGCGAGCGCGGTCCAGTCGACCTGGAAGAGCGCGTCACGGACCGGGCCGGTGTTGCCGAGGCCGGCGGCGGCTGCGACGGCGTCGGTGGAGAAGGGGCGCAGGACGAGCGAGTCGACGGTGAGGACCGGCCGGCCCGCGCCGTCCCACAGGGTGAGCGCGACCGCGTCCCGGCCGGCCGGTGCCGTCCGTACGCGCAGTGCGGCGGCACCGGCGGCGTGGAGGCGCACGCCGTCCCAGGAGAAGGGCAGCCGCGCGCCCTCGGGGCCGTCGGGGAAGAACTCCCCGAGCCCGACGGCGTGCAGGGCGGCGTCGAGGAGCGCCGGGTGCAGTCCGTACGGGGCCGCCTCCGGGAGGCGGTCCTCGTCGAGGGCGACCTCGGCGAACACCTCGTCCCCGAGCCGGTGGGCCCGGCGCAGGTTGCGGAACGCGGGGCCGTAGCCGAGCCCGATGGCGTCGAAGCCCGGGTACAGGTCGTCCACGGGGCATTCGACGGCGCCGGCCGGCGGCCACTCCTCCAGGGCCTGGCCGTCGGTGTCAGCGGCGTCGGGCGCCAGGACGCCGTCGGCGTGCCGGGTCCACGGCGCGTGGGGCGCGGCCTGTTCGGGGCGCGAGTAGACGTCGAAGGCCCGCCGCCCGTCCGCGTCCGGCTCGGCGACGGCCAGCCGCAGCTGGATGCCGCCGGTCTCGGGCAGCACCAGCGGTGCCTCGAGGGTGAGCTCGTCCAGGCGGCCGCAGCCCGCGTGGTCGCCGGCCCGGACGGCCAGTTCCACCAGTGCGGCGCCCGGCACCAGGACGGTGCCGGCGACCCGGTGGTCGGCCAGCCAGGGCTGGGTGCGCAGGGAGAGCCGCCCGGTGAAGAGGAACCCGTCCGAGTCGGGCAGGTCGACCGCGGCCCCGAGGAGCGGGTGGGCGGTCGCGCCGAGCCCGGCGGAGGCGACGTCGCCGGCGAGGGCGTGGGCGGGCGCCTCCAGCCAGTACCGCTGCCGCTGGAAGGCATAGGTGGGCAGGTCGACCCGGCGGGCGCCGGTACCGGCGTAGTACGCGGCCCAGTCGACGGGGATCCCCCGCAGGTGGGCCTGGGCGAGGGCGGAGGCGAGGGCGGCGTCCTCGGGCCGGTCCGCGCGCAGCACCGGGGCGAAACCGGCGTCGTCCCGGGTGACGCAGTCCTGCGCGAGCGCGGAGAGGACGCCTTCGGGCCCGAGTTCGAGGTACGTGGTGACGCCGGCGGCCTCCAGGGCGCGGATCCCGTCGAGGAAGCGGACGGCCTCGCGGACGTGCCGGACCCAGAAGTCTGCGGAGCCCATCTCGTCGGTGACGACGGCACCGGTCAGGTTGGAGACGACCGGGATCCGGGGGGCGGCGTACGTGATCCCCTCGGCGACCTGACGGAAGGCGTCGAGCATGCCGTCCATGTGCGGCGAGTGGAACGCGTGGCTGACGGTGAGGCGCTTGGTCTTCCGGCCGGCGAACGACCCGGCGACGGCGGCCGCCGCGTCCTCGTCACCGGCCACGACGACCGACTGCGGCCCGTTGACCGCGGCCACGCTCACCCGCTCGGTCAACAGCGGGGCAACCTCGTCCTCCGAAGCCTGGACAGCAATCATCACGCCACCGGCCGGGAGCGCCTGCATCAACCGGCCGCGAGCCGCGACCAGCGTGCACGCGTCGGCCAGCGAGAAGACACCCGCCACATGCGCGGCCGCGATCTCACCGATCGAGTGACCGGACAGGAAGTCCGGCCGCACACCCCACGATTCGAGGAGCCGGAACAACGCCACCTCGACCGCGAACAGCACCGGCTGGGTGTACTCCGTCCGGTCCAGCAGAGCAGCATCCGACCCGAACAGCACCTCCTTCAAAGGCAGTTCAAGGTGCGAGTCCAGCTCCGCGCACACCGCGTCCAGCGCAGCGGCGAACACCGGGTGGGCCGCGTACAGTTCACGGCCCGCGCCCGGGCGCTGACTGCCCTGCCCGGTGAACAGGAAGGCCAGCTTCCCGGCGGTGGGTGCGCCTTCGAGCACTCCGGTGGGCCGGCTGCCTTCGGCGAGTGCGGCAAGGCCGGCCAGGAAACCATCGCGGTCCTCGGCGACGACCGCGGCCCGCCGGTCAAGGGCGGTCCGGCTCGTGGCCAGGGAGTAGCCGATCTCCGTGAGGGACAGTTCGGGGTGGTCGGCCGCGTGCGCCGCCAGGCGTGCGGCCTGCTCACGCAGGGCCTGCGGGTCCTTCGCCGACAGGAGCCACGGCAGGCTGCCGGGCGTACGCGTGGGCTCGGGCTGCCGCGTCCCGGGCTCGGCGGGCTCGGGGGCCTGCTCGATGACCGCGTGGGCGTTGGTGCCGCTGAAGCCGAAGGAGGAGACCGCGGCGCGGCGCGGACGTCCCGTCTCCGGCCAGGCCGTGGCCGTGTCCAGGAGCGTCACGGCTCCGGCCGCCCAGTCGACGTGCGGAGTGGGCTCGTCGACGTGCAGGGTCTTGGGCAGCGTGCCGTGGCTCATCGCCATGACCATCTTGATGATGCCCGCGACACCCGCGGCGGCCTGGGTGTGCCCCATGTTGGACTTGATCGAGCCGAGCAGCAGCGGCCGGTCGGCCGGGCGGTCCTGGCCGTACGTGGCCAGCAGCGCCTGCGCCTCGATCGGGTCGCCGAGCGTCGTGCCGGTGCCGTGGGCCTCCACGGCGTCCACGTCGGCGGCGGTCAGGCCTGCGTTGGCGAGGGCCTGCCGGATGACGCGCTGCTGGGAGGGGCCGTTCGGGGCGGTCAGGCCGTTGGAGGCGCCGTCCTGGTTGATGGCGGTGCCGCGGACGACGGCGAGTACCGGGTGGCCGTTGCGGCGGGCATCGGAGAGGCGCTCCACGAGCAGGACACCGGCTCCCTCGGACCAGCCCGTGCCGTCGGCGTCTGCGGAGAACGCCTTGCAGCGGCCGTCGGCGGCGAGGCCCCGCTGCCGGCTGAACTCCACGAAGGCCGCGGGGGTCGCCATCACCGTGACGCCGCCCGCGAGGGCGAGCGTGCACTCGCCGTTGCGCAGCGCCTGCACGGCCAGGTGCAGGGCCACCAGGGAGGAGGAGCAGGCGGTGTCGACGGTGACGGCCGGGCCCTCCAGGCCGAAGGTGTACGAGAGGCGGCCGGAGATGACGCTGGCCGCGTTGCCGGTGCCGAGGAAGCCCTCAACGCCCTCGGGCAGGGCCGCGAGGCGGGAGGCGTAGTCGTGGTACATGACGCCGGCGAAGACGCCGGTCCGGGTGCCGCGCAGGGTGCGCGGGTCGATGCCGGCGCGTTCGAACGCCTCCCACGAGGTTTCCAGCAGGAGCCGCTGCTGCGGGTCCATCGCCACGGCCTCGCGCGGGGAGATCCCGAAGAACGCCGGGTCGAAGGCGGCCGCGTCGGAGAGGAAGCCGCCCTCGCGGGCGTAGCTGGTGCCCTCCTGGCCGGGGTCGTCGGCGAACAGGCCGTCGACGTCCCAGCCGCGGTCGTCGGGGAAGCCGGAGATGACGTCCCGGCCGTCGAGGACGAGCCGCCACAGGTCCTCGGGTGACTGCACGCCTCCGGGGTAGCGGCAGCCCAGGCCGACGATGGCGATGGGCTCGTCGTCGCGGACCGCGGCGGCGGCCGGGGCCTGCTGGGCTGTGGGGGCCGCGCCGAGCAGCTCGGACCGCAGGTGGCCGGCCAGGACCGTGGAGGTCGGGTAGTCGAACACGAGGGTGGCCGGCAGGCGCAGCCCGGTCGCGGCTCCGATCAGGTTGCGCAGTTCGACGGCGGTGAGGGAGTCGAAGCCGAGCTCGCGGAAGGAACGGTCGGCTTCGACCGCGTCCGGTCCGGCGTAGCCGAGGACGGAGGCGACCTGGGTGCGCACCAGGTCCAGGACGAACGCCTCCTGCTCGGCGGTCGCCATCCCGGCGAGCCGGGCGGCGGGTCCGCTCGTGTGGCCTGTGGTGCCGCCGGCGACGGCCCGGCGTACGGGCGTACGCACCAGGCCGGTCAGCAGCGGCGGGAGCGTCCCGCTGCCCGCCCGGGCGCGCAGGGCCGGCAGGTCCAGCTTCACCGGGACGAGGAGCGACGGCTGTCCGGCGGCCGTCGCGGCGTCGAACAGGGCCACGCCCTCGGCGGCGGACAGGGCGTCCGCCCCGCCGCGGCCCAGCCGTGAGACGTCCTCGGCGGCCAGGCCGGCGCCCATGCCACCGCCGCCGGACTCGGCCCACAGACCCCAGGCCAGCGAGGTGCCGGCGAGACCGGCGGCCCGGCGGTGGGCGGCCAGGGCGTCGAGGAAGGCGTTGCCGGCCGCGTAGTTGGCCTGGCCGGCGTTGCCGAAGACGCCGGCCGCGGAGGAGAACAGGACGAACGCGTACAGGTCCAGGTCGCGGGTCAGCTCGTGGAGGTTCCACGCCGCGTCCACCTTCGGGCGGAGGACCGCGGAGACCCGTTCGGCGGTCAGGGAGCCGATCACGCCATCGTCCAGGACACCGGCGGTGTGCACGACCGCGGTCAGCGGGTGCTCGGCCGGGACGCCGGCCAGTACGGCCGCCAGCGCCTCCCGGTCGGCCACGTCGCAGGCCGCCCAGGTGGCCTCGGCGCCCAGTGCGGCGAGTTCGGCCGTAAAGTCGGCCGCGCCCTCGGCCGCCGCGCCGCGACGGCTGACGAGCAGCAGGTGCCGTACGCCGCGCTCGGTGACGAGGTGGCGGGCGAACAGCGCACCGAGCGAACCGCTCGCCCCGGTGAGCAGCACCGTGCCCTCGGCGTCCCAGGCGGCAGCGGCCTGCCCGGTGGGCGCCGTGGCGCGGGCCAGCCTCGGCACCAGCACCGAGCCTCCGCGGACGGCCACCTCGGACTCGCCCGAGGCCAGGGCGACCGCCAGGGCGTCCTGCACGTCACCGGTGTCGTCGACGTCGACGAGGACGAAGCGGCCCGGGTTCTCGGAGTGCGCCGAACGCACCAGGCCCCACACGGCGGCGTGCACCGGATCCGGCAGGCCCTCGCCGGGTACGGCTTCCACCGCACCCCGCGTCACGAACACCAGGCGCCCGTCCTCGGACCGGTCCTCGGACAGCCGCTGCTGCAGCAGCCCCAGTACCCGGGCCGTCGCCGCGTGCACCGCTTCGGGCACCGCGTTCAGGCCGTCCGTACGCAGGTCGGTGACGACGACGCCGGTGTCATCGACCGGGCCCGGGGCCGCCGGACCGGCGGGGAGCCGGGTCCACTCCACCCGGTACAGGGATTCCGGGCGGCCGTCGCGGGCCGCGGCTCCGATCTGCTCGGCCGAGACCGCGCGCAGGGCCAGCGCGTCCACGGAGGCGACGGGCCGGCCGGCCGGATCGGCCAGGTCCAGGGAGACGGCGCCGGGGCCGGCCGGAGCCAGGCGGACGCGTGCAGCCGCCGCGCCGGTGGCGTGCAGCCGTACGCCACTCCAGGCGAACGGCAGTCGCGCGGCGCCCGGATCGGTGTCGGGGTCACCGGCCGGGGAGGACAGGATGCCGCCGTCCAGCGCCAGGGTGTGCAGGGCGGAGTCGAGCAGGGCCGGGTGCAGCCCGAACGCGTCCGCGTCCGTCTGCGCGCGTCCGTCCAGGGCGAGTTCGGCGAACAGGACGTCGTCGCTGCGCCAGGCCGCCCGCAGTCCCTGGAACAGGGGCCCGTAGCGGAGCCCGGAGGCGTCGAGCTGCTCGTACGCCTCGTCCACCGGGACGGGGGTGGCGCCGGCCGGCGGCCATGCCCCCAGGTCGGCGGTGGCCGCGCGGACCTCGTCGGTGAGCAGACCGGCGGCGTGCCGGAGCCACGGCTCGTCCTCGGCGTCGGCCGGGCGGGAGTACACGGCGACCGGGCGGCCGCCGGTGGCGACCGGGGCCCCGACCGTGACCTGGACCTGCACCGCTTCGCCCGCGTCGGGCAGGACGAGCGGTGCATGGAGGGTCAGTTCGTCCAGGGCCGGGGCGCCGACGCGTTCGCCGGCGTGCAGCGCCAGCTCCACGAACGCCGTGCCCGGAACGAGGACGGAGCCCATGACCGCGTGGTCCGCGAGCCAGGGGTGCGTGCGCAGCGAGAGCCGGCCGGTGAGGACGCAGCCGTCGGCGTCCGCGAGGGACACCGCCGCACCCAGGAGCGGGTGCCCGGCGGTGGCGAGGCCGAGCCCGGTGGCGTCACCGGGCAGCGGGGTGCCGGTCTCCGGCCAGTAGCGCTCCCGCTGGAAGGCGTACGTGGGCAGGTCGGCGCGCTGCGCGCCCGTACCGGCGAAGTAGGCGCTCCAGTCGGCTTCGGCGCCCCGGCAGTGGGCCTGGGCGAGCGCGGTGGTGAGCGTCTCCGCCTCGGGGTGTCCCGCGCGCAGCGTCGGGGCGAAGGCGGCGGCGGTGCCGTCGGTGAGGCAGTCCTGCGCGAGGGCGGAAAGGATGCCGTCGGGGCCCAGCTCCAGGTAGGTGGTGACGTCGGCGGCCTCCAGGGCGCGGATGCCGTCGAGGAAGCGGACGGCCTCGCGGACGTGCCGGACCCAGAAGTCTGCGGAGCCCATCTCGTCGGTGACGACGGCACCGGTCAGGTTGGAGACGACCGGGATCCGGGGGGCGGCGTACGTGATCCCCTCGGCGACCTTCCGGAAGGCGTCGAGCATGCCGTCCATGTGCGGCGAGTGGAACGCGTGGCTGACCGTGAGCCGTTTGGTCTTCCGGCCGGCGAACGACCCGGCGATCGCGACCGCCGCGTCCTCGTCACCGGCGATGACCACCGACTGCGGCCCGTTGACCGCGGCCACGCTCACCCGCTCGGTCAACAGCGGGGCAACCTCATCCTCCGAAGCCTGGACAGCAATCATCACGCCACCGGCCGGAAGCACCTGCATCAACCGGCCGCGGGCCGCGACCAGCGTGCACGCGTCCGCCAGCGAGAAAACACCCGCCACATGCGCGGCCACGATCTCACCGATCGAGTGACCGGACAGGAAGTCCGGCCGCACCCCCCACGATTCGAGGAGCCGGAACAACGCCACCTCGACCGCGAACAGCACCGGCTGGGTGTACTCCGTCCGGTCCAGCAGAGCAGCATCCGACCCGAACAGCACCTCCTTCAAAGGCAGTTCGAGGTGCCGGGCGAACTCCGCGCACACCGCGTCCAGCGCAGCGGCGAACACCGGGTGGGCCGCGTACAGTTCACGGCCCGCGCCCGGGCGCTGACTGCCCTGCCCGGTGAACAGGAAGGCGGTCCTGCCGTTCCTGGCGGCCGTGCCCCGGACCAGCCCGGGGGCGGTCCGTCCGGCGGCGAGTGCGCCGAGGATGGTGGCGGCCGTGTCCCGGTCCTGTGCGACGACCACGGCGCGGTGGTCGAAGGCGGCGCGGGTCGTGGCCAGGGAGCGGGCGAGGTCCGCGAGTGCGAGGTCGGGCCGGTCGGCCAGGTGGGCGCGCAGGGCTCCGGCCTGGGCGGCGAGGGCGTCCGCCGTGCGGCCGGAGAGCCGCAGGGGCAGCACGGCCGGCACCGGCGCGGACTCCGGCGCGGACAGGGCGGCCTCCGGGTCGGGGGCCTGTTCGATGATGGTGTGGGCGTTGGTGCCGCTGATGCCGAACGAGGAGACACCGGCCCGGCGCGGCCGGCCCGTCTCCGGCCACGGCGCGGGCTCGGTGAGCAGGCTGACGGCGCCTTCCGACCAGTCGACGTGCGGCGACGGCTGCTCCGCGTGGAGCGTCTGCGGCAGCACGCCGTGCTGCATGGCCAGCACCATCTTGATGATGCCGGCGACACCGGCGGCGGCCTGGGTGTGTCCGAGGTTGGACTTGATGGAGCCGAGGAGCAGCGGCCGGTCGGTCGGGCGGTCCTGGCCGTACGTGGCGAGCAGGGCCTGTGCCTCGATCGGGTCGCCCAGCGTGGTGCCGGTGCCGTGCGCCTCGACGGCGTCCACGTCGGCGACCGTCAGGCCGGCGCTCGCGAGGGCGGCGCGGATGACGCGCTGCTGGGACGGGCCGTTGGGGGCGGTGAGGCCGTTGCTGGCGCCGTCCTGGTTGATCGCGGAGCCGCGGACCACCGCCAGTACGGGGTGGCCGTTGCGGCGGGCGTCGGACAGGCGCTCCACGAGCAGCATGCCGACGCCCTCGCCCCAGCCGGTGCCGTCGGCGTCGGCCGAGAAGCCGCGGCAGCGGCCGTCGGCGGAGAGGCCGCGCTGGCGGCTGAAACCGACGAAGGTGCCCGGGGTGGCCATGACGGTGACGCCGCCCGCGAGGGCCAGGTCGCATTCGCCGCTGCGCAGGGCCTGGACGGCCATGTGGAGGGCGACGAGCGAGGACGAGCAGGCGGTGTCGATGGTGACGGCGGGGCCTTCGAGGCCGAAGGTGTACGAGATGCGCCCGGAGGCGATGCTGCCGGTGCTGCCGGAGCCCAGCGAGCCGTCCGCACCGTCGGCGGAACGCTCCAGGAGCGTGGCGTAGTCGTGGTACATGACGCCCGCGAACACGCCGGTGCGGCTGCCCCGCACGTCGGCCGGGTCGAGGCCGGCCCGTTCGAAGGCCTCCCAGGTGGTCTCCAGCAGCAGCCGCTGCTGGGGGTCGGTGCCTATGGCTTCGCGCGGGCTGATCCCGAAGAACGTGGGGTCGAAGCCGGCGACGTCGTGCAGGAAGCCGCCGTGGCGGGTGTAGGAGGTGCCGGGGTGGTCGGGGTCGGGGTGGTACAGCGCTTCGACGTCCCAGCCGCGGTCGGCGGGGAAGCCGGTGATGGCGTCGCCGCCGCTCTCCAGCAGCCGCCACAGCTCCTCGGGGGTGGTGACACCGCCGGGGTAGCGGCAGCTCATCGCCACGATCGCGATCGGGTCGTCGGCACCGGCCGCACCGGCGTGCCCCGTGGTGGCGGCAGGCGCCGCGTGGGAGACCCGGTCGTCTTCCGCGCCGAGTCCGGCGGCCAGGTGGCGGGCGAGTACCAGCGAGGTCGGGTAGTCGAAGATCAGTGTGGCGGGCAGGCGGCGGCCGGCGGCCGCGCCGAGCCGGTTGCGGAGTTCGACGGCGGTGAGGGAGTCGAAGCCCAGCTCGCTGAAGGCCTGTTCGGGTTCGACGGCGTCGGGGCTGCCGTGGCCGAGGACGTCGGCGACGTGGCTGCGGACGAGGTCGAGGAGCAGCCGCTCCCGCCCGGCGGCGTCGAGGCCGCGCAGGCTCCCCTCCAGGGCGGACGGCTCGGTGCGGGTGCGGCCTGGGGCAGCTGCCCCGGCGGCGGTGCGCCGTACGGGGGTGCGGACCAGGCCGCGCAGCAGCGGGGGCACGCCCGTCCCGGCGGCGGGCAGGGTCAGCCGCATCGGTACGAGCAGGGCCCGCCCGGCGTCCCCGCCCTCGGCAGCGGCTTCGGTGTGGCCCGCGGCGAGGGTGTCGGCGAGGTCGAGGAGGGCGAGGCCGTCGGCGGCGGTGAGACCCTGCACGCCGCCGCGCTTCATGCGTTCCAGGTCGGCCCGGTCGAGGGCGCCGGCCATGCCGTCGGCGTCCTCCCACAGGCCCCAGGCCAGGGAGAGGGCCGGGAGGCCGTGGGCGCGGCGGTGCTGGGCGAGGGCGTCCAGGAAGGAGTTGGCGGCGGCGTAGTTGCCCTGGCCGGGGGCGCCGAACACGCCTGCGGCCGAGGAGAACAGCACGAAGGCCGTCAGGTCGGCGGCGCGGGTCAGCTCGTGGAGGTGGAGGGCGGCGTCGGCCTTGGGCCGCAGGACGGTGTCGAGGCGTTCGGGGGTGAGGGAGTCGATGACGCCGTCGTCGAGGACGCCGGCCGTGTGGATCACGCCCGTCAGCGGGTGCTCCGCCGGGATGCCGGCCAGGGCGGCGGCGAGCGCCTCCCGGTCGGCGGCGTCGCAGCCGGCCCAGGTGACCTCGGCGCCCAGGTCGGCCAGTTCGCGCGTCAGGTCCGCCGCCCCGGGTGCCGCGTCCCCGCGGCGGCTCAGCAGCAGCAGGTGGCGTACACCGCGCTCGGCCACGAGGTGCCGGGCGACGAGTCGGCCGAGCGTGCCGGCCGCCCCGGTGACCAGGACGGTGCCTTCGGCGTCGTACGCGGGTGCCTGCGCCGTCGTGGCGGCGTCGGTGGCTGCGGGCGTCCTGGCCAGGCGGGGTGCGTGTGCCGTGCCCGCGCGCAGGGCGAGCTGCGGCTCCTGGGAGGCGAGGACGGCGTCCAGGACGGATCCGGGCAGCTGGGCCTGCGGGGCGTCGGTGTCGACGAGCACGAAGCGGCCCGGGTGCTCGGCCTGCGCGGAGCTCACCAGGCCCCGGACGGCGGCGTGCACGGGGTCGGCCGGGCCGTCGCCGGTGTGGACGGGGACCGCGCCCCGCGTGACGAGGACGAGGCGGCTGTCGGCGAGCCGGTCGTCGGCGAGCCAGTGGTGCAGCAGGCGGAGCGTGTCGTGCGTGGCCGTGCGCACGGCCTCGGGGGTGAGCTCCGGCGCGGCGGCGAGGCGTACGAGGACGGTGCCCGGGGCGGGGGCGCCGGTGTCCAGCGTCGCGGCCAGGGCCTCCACGGCGGCCGGCGCGTCGAGCACGAGCACGGGCTCCTCGGCGGCACCGGGGGTGCCGCCGGCCGGGTCGGGGAGGGTGAGCGGGGGCCATGCCACGTGGAACAGCCGGTCGTGGGGGCCGCCCGTCCCGGTGTCCAGGTGCTCGGCGGAGACGGTGCGCAGGGTGAGTGCGGCGATGTCGGCGACGGGCTGTCCGGTGCCGTCGGCGAGGGCCAGCGACACCGTGTCCGGGCCGGCCTTGGACAGGCGGACGCGGAGGGTGGAGGCGCCCACGGCGTGCAGGGTCACCCCGGTCCAGGAGAAGGGCAGCCGGCCGCTGCCGGTGTCCTCGACGAGTCCGGCGAGGCCGATCGTGTGCAGGGCGGCGTCGAGCAGGGCGGGGTGCAGGCCGAACCGGTCGGTCTCCGGCTGCGGTTCCGCGGCCGGTTCGATCTCGACGTAGGCTGCGTCGCCGCTGGTCCAGGCCGCGCGGACGCCCCGGAAGGCGGGGCCGTAGTGCAGCCCGGCCGCGGCGAGCCCGGCGTACAGCTCGTCGACGGGCAGCGGGGTGGCTCCGGCGGGCGGCCAGGTGGCGGGGGCGAAGGAGGGTTGCGGCGCGCCGGACGCGAGGACGCCGTCGGCATGCCGGGTCCACGGCAGCTCGGCCGCGTCCGGGCCGGCTGCGGCGCCGTCGGCGGGTTCGGGACGGGAGTGCACGCCGAGGGAGCGGCGGCCGCTCGCGTCGGGCGCGCCGACCCACAGCTGTACCTGGACGCCTCCGGTCGCGGGCAGTACGAGCGGTGCGTGGAGGGTGAGTTCCTCCAGCAGGTCGCAGCCGACCTGGTCGCCTGCCCGGATCGCCAGCTCCACGAAGGCGCTGCCGGGCAGCACGGCGGAACCCATGACGGCGTGGTCCGCGAGCCAGGGGTGGGTGTCGAGCGAGAGCCGGCCGGTGTAGAGGTAGCCGTCGAGGTCGGCGAGGGCGACGGCGGCGCCGAGCAGGGGGTGTCCGGCCGCGCCCAGGCCCGCGGCGGAGACGTCGGCGGGCGGGCGTCCGGCGTCGAGCCAGTAGGGCTCGCGCTGGAAGGCGTACGTGGGCAGGTCGACGCGCCGTACCCCGGTGCCGGCGTAGTAGGCGTCCCAGTCGACGGCCGTCCCGCGGACGTGCAGTCGCGCGAGGGCGCCGGTCAGGGTCTCGGTCTCCGGGCGGCCGGTGCGCAGGACGGGGACGAAGGCCGCCGGGTCGGTGTGCTCGGGCAGGCAGTCCTGGGCGAGGGCGGAGAGGACGGCGTCCGGGCCGAGTTCGAGGAAGTGCACGGTGTTGCGGGCGGCGAGGGCGCGCATGCCGTCGAGGAAGCGGACCGTCTCGCGGACGTGCCGGACCCAGAAGTCGGCCGAGGCCATCTCCTCGCCCGCCACGGCACCGGTCAGGTTGGAGACGACCGGGATCCGCGGGGCCGCGTACGTGATCCCCTCCGCGACCTTCCGGAAGGCGTCGAGCATGCCGTCCATGTGCGGGGAGTGGAAGGCGTGGCTCACGCTGAGCCGCTTGGTCTTGCGGCCCTGCGCCTCGAAGGACTCGGCGATGGCAGCCGCCGCGTCCTCGTCACCGGCCACGACCACCGACTGCGGACCGTTGACCGCGGCGATGCTCACCCGGTCGGCCCCGGCCAGCAGCGGCAGGACTTCCTCCTCGGAGGCCTGGACGGCGATCATCACACCGCCCGCCGGTAGCGCCTGCATCAGCCGGCCGCGCGCCGCAACCAGCCGGCACGCGTCCGCCAGCGAGAAGACACCCGCCACATGCGCGGCCGCGATCTCACCGATCGAATGACCGGACAGGAAGTCCGGCTTCACACCCCACGATTCGAGGAGCCGGAAGAGCGCCACCTCGATGGCGAACAGCGCGGGCTGCGTGTACTCCGTCCGGTCCAGCACCGCCGCATCCGACCCGAACAGCACCTCCTTCAAAGGCCGTTCGAGATGGGCATCCAGCTCCGCACACACCGCGTCCAGCGCAGCGGCGAACACCGGGTGGGCCGCGTACAACTCGCGGCCCGCGCCCGGGCGCTGGCTGCCCTGCCCGGTGAACAGGAAGGCCAGCTTCCCGGCGACCGGGCGGCCGCGGGTGACGCCGGGGGCGGATCCCTCCGGGCCGAGGGCGGCAAGAGCCTCCAGCGCGCGGAGGAGTCCGGGCCCGTCGGGGGCCGTGAGGACCGCCCGGTGCTCGAAGTCGGTGCGTCCGCTCGCGAGCGAGTGGGCGACGTCGGCGGCGGGCAGGCCCGGGTGGGCCGCCAGGTGCGCCGCCAGCTTCCCGGCCTGGGCGCGCAGGGCGGACGCCGACTTGGCCGAGAGGTTCCACAGCGGCGGTACGGGGGCTGCCGGGACCCCGGGGGCTGCGGACGACTCGGCGTACGGCGCAGGAGACGGCTCGGTGGACGCCTCGGTGGACGGCTCCGCAGGCTCCGCCGCTTCCGGAGCGGCAGGCGCCTGCTCGATGACGGTGTGGGCGTTGGTGCCGCTGATGCCGAACGAGGAGACGCCGGCGCGCCGCGGGGCTCCGGTCTCGGGCCACGGCACGGCCTCGGTCAGCAGCCGGACGGCACCCTCGGTCCAGTCGACGTTCGGGGTGGGCTCGTCGACGTGCAGGGTCTGCGGCAGCACCCCGTGGCGCATAGCCATGACCATCTTGATGATGCCGGCGACTCCGGCGGCGGCCTGGGTGTGCCCGATGTTGGACTTGATGGAGCCGAGCAGCAGCGGCCGGTCCTCGGGCCGGTCCTGGCCGTACGTGGCCAGCAGGGCCTGCGCCTCGATCGGGTCGCCGAGGGTGGTGCCGGTGCCGTGGGCCTCCACGGCGTCGATCTGGGCGGGCGAGAGGCGGGCCCCGGAGAGCGCGTCACGGATGACACGCTGCTGGGAGGGGCCGTTGGGGGCGGTCAGGCCGCTGCTGGCGCCGTCCTGGTTGACGGCGGTGCCGCGGACGACGGCCAGCACCGGATGCCCGTTGCGGCGGGCGTCCGACAGCCGCTCCAGGAGGAGCATGCCGGCTCCCTCGCCCCAGCCGGTGCCGTCGGCGGCGGCCGCGAAGGACTTGCAGCGGCCGTCGCCGGCCAGCCCGCGGTGGCGGCTGAACTCGGTGAAGGTGCCGGGGGTCGCCATGACGGTGACACCGCCGGCCAGGGCGAGGGTGCACTCGCCGCTGCGCAGCGCCCGGGCGGCGAGGTGCACGGCGACGAGCGAGGACGAGCACGCCGTGTCGACGGTGACGGCCGGGCCCTCGAGGCCGAGGGTGTAGGCGATCCGGCCGGAGGCGATGCTGCCGGAGCTGCCGTTGCCGAGGAATCCCTCGATCTCCTCGGGGACGCTGAACAGCCGTGCGGCGTAGTCGTGGTACATCAGGCCCGCGAAGACGCCGGTGCGGCTGCCGCGCAGGGAGGCCGGATCGATGCCGGCCCGTTCGAAGGCCTCCCAGGAGGTTTCCAGCAGGAGCCGCTGCTGGGGGTCCATGGCCAGGGCTTCGCGCGGGGAGATTCCGAAGAAGCCCGGGTCGAAATGGTGGGCGTCGTGCAGGAATCCGCCGACCCGCTCGTACGCCTCGATGCCGCTGTCCGGGTCGGGGTCGAAGAGGACCTCGTCCGGCCAGCCGCGGTCGGCGGGGTACGGGGTGACGGCGTCCCCGCCGCGGGCGACGAGCTCCCACAGTGCCTCGGGGGTGTCGGCTCCCCCGGGGTACCGGCAGCTCATCGCGACGATCGCGATCGGCTCCTGCTCGCGCTCCTCCACCTCGCGCAGCCTGCGGCGCGCCTCGCGGAGATCGGCCGTCGCCCGCTTGAGGTAATCGAGGTACTTCTCCTCGTTCACCATGTCTTACGCCATCCCCGTGCTCGAAGTGGTCAGAGTCGTCAAGGTCGTCGGAGCGGTCACGGCCGCCCCGTGCCGGTCGTGCTGGTGGTCGTGGTCAGGACAGGCCGAGTTCGTCGTCGAGGAGGTCGAAGAGCTCGTCGGCCGTGGCGGCCTGGATGTCCCGCTCTTCGGCGGCGGTGTCCGGTGCACTGTGCGTGTCATTCCACTTCGCCAGGAGGTCTCGCAGCCGGGCGGTGATGCCCGCGCGGTCGGCGTCGTCGGGGGCGACCGCCGAGAGGAGGGACTCGAGCGTGTCGAGTTCGGTGTGGACGGAGGGGCGGCCGGGGACGTTGCCGCCGAGCCGGCCGTCGCGGCCGATCCGCTCCCCGATGTACGCGGCGAGCGCCGCCGGTGACGGGTAGTCGAAGATCAGCGTGACGGGCAGCCGGAGCCCGGAGGCGGCGGTGAGCCGGTTGCGGAGGTCCACCGCGGTCAGCGAGTCGAAGCCCAGGTCGAGGAAGCCCCGGCCGGCGTCGACGTCGTCGGCCGTGCCGTGCCCGAGGACCGCGGCGACCTGCCCGCGGACCAGCTCGTCCAGCGCCTGCTGCCGTTCGGCGGCCGGCAGGCCCGCCAGCCGGTCCGTCAGGGAGCCTGCCGGTTCGGCCGTGGTCCGGGACGCGGCCCGGGTCGCGGGGGCGGCGGCCCGGCGGGCCGGGGTACGGACGAGTCCGCGCAACAGCGGCGGCAGGGTGCCGTCGGCGGCCTGGGCGCGCAGCACCGCCGGTTCGACGCGCATCGGGACCAGGACGGCCTCGTCCAGGGTGCGGGAGGTGTCGAAGAGGGCCAGGCCCTCCGCGGGGGCGAGGCCGGTGACACCGGCGCGGGCCATCCGCGTCAGGTCGGCCTCGTCGAGGGCGCCGGCCATGCCGTCCGCGGTGGCCCACAGGCCCCAGGCGAGGGAGCTCGCGGCCAGGCCGCGGGCCGCCCGGTGCTGGGCGAGGGCGTCCAGGAAGGCGTTGGCGGCGGCGTAGTTGGCCTGTCCGGGGGCGCCGAAGGAGCCGGCGACCGAGGAGAACAGCACGAACGCGGAGAGCTGGTGGCCCTCGGTCAGCTCGTGCAGGTTCCAGGCCGCGTCGACCTTCGGCCGCAGGACCGTGTCGAGGCGTTCCGGGGTGAGGGACTGGATGATGCCGTCGTCCAGGACACCGGCCGTGTGGACGACCGCGGTCAGCGGCCGGTCGGCCGGTACGGCTGCCAGGACGGCGGCCAGTGCGTCCCGGTCGGCGGCGTCGCACGCCGCCCAGGTCACCTCGGCGCCGAGCCCGGTCAGCTCGCCGGTCAGGTCGGCCGCGCCGGGTGCCGTGTCACCGCGGCGGCTGAGCAGCAGCAGGTGGCGTACGCCGTGGGCTTCGGCGAGGTGGCGGGCGAAGAGCCTGCCGAGGGTGCCGGTGGCGCCGGTGAGGAGGACGGTGCCGGCGGGGTCGAGCGCGGGGTGGGCCGGGCGGGCGGTGTCCGTCGCGGTGTCGGCGTCGGTGCGGGTGGTGCGGCGCAGGCGGAAGGCGTACGCCTCGCCCGCCCGCAGGGCGAACTGCGGTTCGTCGCCGGCGAGCGCGGCGGGCAGGACGCCGAGGGAGGCCTCCGAACCGTCGGTGTCGGCGAGGACGAACCGGCCGGGGTTCTCGGACTGCGCCGACCGCACCAGGCCCCACACGGGGGCGTGCGCCAGGTCGGTGACGTGGTCGCCCGGTACGGCGGCCACGGTGCCCCGGGTGAGCAGGACCAGCCGGGAGGCGTCGAGCCGTTCCTCGGCCAGCCATTCCCGGACCAGGGCGAGGGCGTGGTGCGCGGCGGTGCGGGCGGTGGTGGCCCGGCCGTCGGTGCCGGCGGTGCCGGACAGCGGGACGATCACGACGTCCGGTGCGGGGGCGCCCGCGGCGAGCCGCTCGCGCAGTGCGGCGAGGTGCGGGTGGCCGTCCAGCGGTGCGCCGCCGATGCGGAATTCCGCCCGGTCCTCGCCCAGGACGGCCCAGCGTTCGCCGGCCGGGACCGTGCCGGCCGCCAGCGGCAGCCTGGTCCACTCCAGGCCGAACAGGGACTCGTGGTGGGCGGTCCGGTCGGCGCCGCGCAGCGCGTCCGCGGAGACGGGGCGCAGGACCAGCGAGTCGACCGAGGCCACCGGGGCGCCGGTGGTGTCGGCGACGTCCAGGGCCAGGCCGCCGGACGCGCCGGCGGTGATCCGGACCCGCAGGCCGGCCGCGCCGGCCGCGTGGAGCCGTACGCCGGTCCAGGCGAACGGCAGCCGGGCCCCGTCGGCGGGCTCGCCGTCGGTGGTGCCGGGGACGCCGAGGCCGATGGCCTGGAGGGCGGCGTCGAGGAGCGCCGGGTGCAGGCCGTAGCCGGCGGCCTCGTTCTCGTACGCCTCGTCGAGCGCGACCTCGGCGAAGAGTTCGTCGTCGCGCCGCCAGGCGGCGCGCAGCCCCTGGAACACCGGCCCGTAGCCGAGGCCGGCGGCGGCCGCGGCCGGGTAGAAGCCGTCGGTGGGGACCGGTTCGGCGCCGGCCGGCGGCCACTCGGCCAGCTCGGCGGTGCGCTGCGGTCCGGTGGGCGCGAGCACGCCGGTGGCGTGCCGGGTCCACGGCTCCTCCGCCGGGGCCCCGGCCGGCCGCGAGTGCAGGGCCAGGGTGCGGCGGCCCGTGTCGTCGGCGGCCTCGACGGCCAGCTGGAGCTGGACGGCGCCCTGGTCGGCGAGGGTGAGCGGGGCCTCGATGGCCAGCTCTTCGAGGGTGTCGCAGCCGACTTCGGCGCCGGCGCGCAGGGCCAGTTCGACGAAGGCGGTGCCGGGCAGCAGGACGGTGTCCATGACCGTGTGGTCGGCCAGCCAGGGGTGGGTGGTCAGGGCCAGGCGTCCGGTGAGGACCAGGCCGTCGGAGGCGGGCAGCGGGAGGGTGGCGCCGAGCAGCGGGTGGTCGGGGGCGTCGAGGCCGGCGGCGAGCACGTCCTCGACGGAGACGCCCACGTCGAGCCAGTAGCGCCGGCGCTGGAAGGGGTAGGTGGGCAGGTCGGCGGGCCGGGCGCCGGTGCCGGCGAAGTACGCCGTCCAGTCGGGGGCCAGGCCGTGGACGTGGGCCCGGGCCAGCGCCGAGGCGAGGGCCTCGGTCTCGGGGCGGTCCTTGCGCAGCAGGGGCACGCAGGGGGCGGGCTCGGCGGTGTCGGCCAGGCAGTCCTGGGCGAGCGCGGACAGGGTGCCGTCGGGGCCGAGTTCGACGTACGCGGTCACTCCGGCCGCGTCCAGGGCGCGGATGCCGTCGAGGAAGCGGACCGCCTCGCGGACGTGCCGGACCCAGAAGTCGGCGGCGGCCATCTCGTCGGTGACGAGGGCGCCGGTGAGGAGGGAGACGACGGGGATGCGCGGGGCCTGGTAGACCAGGCCCTCGGCGATCTTGCGGAAGTCGGCGAGCATGCCGTCCATGTGCGGCGAGTGGAAGGCGTGGCTGACGGTGAGCCGCCTGGTCTTGCGGCCCTCCGCCTCGAAGTGCGCGGCGATGGCGGCGGCCGCGTCCTCGTCGCCGGAGACGACCACCGACTGCGGCCCGTTGACCGCGGCGATGCCCACCCGGTCGGTGCCGGTCAGCAGCGGTGCGACCTCGTCCTCGGCCGCCTGGACCGCGATCATCACCCCGCCGGCCGGGAGGGCCTGCATCAGCCGGCCGCGGGCGGCGACCAGTTCGGCGGCGTCCTGGAGCGAGAGGACCCCGGCGACGTGCGCGGCGGCGAGCTCGCCGATGGAGTGGCCGGCGAGGACGTCGGGCCGCAGGCCCCAGGCGTCCAGCAGCCGGAACAGCGCCACCTCGACGGCGAACAGGGCGGGCTGGGTGTACTCGGTCCGCTCCAGCAGGACGGCGTCGGTCCCGAACAGCACCTGCTTCAGGGGGAGTTCGAGGTGCCGGTCGAGTTCGGCGCACGCCTCGTCCAGGGCGTCCGCGAAGGCGGGGTGGGTGTCGTACAGCTCACGGCCCATGCCGAGGCGCTGGCTGCCCTGTCCGGTGAACAGGAAGGCCACCTGGTTCTCGCGGGCGGTCCCCCGGAGCAGTCCGGGGGCGTCCTCGCCGCGGGCCAGTGCGTCCAGGCCGCGGAGCAGCCCGTCGCGGTCGCCGGCGACCAGTGCGGCGCGCTGCTCCAGGGCGGAGCGGCCGGCGGCCAGGGACAGGGCGAGGTCGGCGGTGCGCAGGCCGGTGTCGCCGTGCACGCGGGTGTGGAGGCGGCGGGCCTGGGCGCGCAGGGCGTCCTCGCCGCGGGCGGACAGGACCACGGGCAGGAACGGCGAGGGGGTGGTCTCCCCACCCTGCTCCGGCTCCGGCTCCCCGGCCGGCTGCGGAGCCTCCTCGATGATGGCGTGGGCGTTGGTGCCGCTGATGCCGAAGGAGGAGACGCCGGCCCGGCGCGGGCGGCCCGTCTCGGGCCAGGCCACCTGCTCGGTGAGCAGGGTGACCGCGCCCGCCGACCAGTCGACGTGCGGGGTCGGCTCGTCCACGTGCAGGGTCTTGGGGACCACCCCGTGACGCATCGCCATGACCATCTTGATGACGCCGGCGACACCGGCGGCGGCCTGGGTGTGTCCGAGGTTGGACTTCACCGAGCCGAGCAGCAGCGGCCGGTCGGCGGCGTGCTCGCGCCCGTAGGTGGCCAGCAGGGCCTGGGCCTCGATGGGGTCGCCGAGGGTGGTGCCGGTGCCGTGCGCCTCGACCACGTCCACGTCGGCGGCCGTGAGGCGGGCGTTGGCGAGGGCCTGCCGGATGACGCGCTGCTGGGAGGGCCCGTTGGGGGCGGTCAGCCCGTTGGAGGCGCCGTCCTGGTTGACGGCGGAGCCGCGGAGCACGGCCAGGACCTGGTGGCCGTTGCGGCGGGCGTCGGAGAGCCGCTCCAGCAGGAGCATGCCGGCGCCCTCGCCCCAGCCGGTGCCGTCGGCGGCGGCCGCGAAGGACTTGCATCGGCCGTCGGCGGCCAGGCCGCGCTGCCGGCTGAACTCGATGAAGGTGCCCGGCGTGAACATCACGGTGACACCGCCGGCCAGGGCCAGCGAGCACTCGCCGTTGCGCAGGGCCTGCGCGGCCAGGTGCAGGGCCACCAGCGAGGAGGAGCAGGCGGTGTCGACGGTGACGGCCGGGCCCTCCAGGCCGAAGGTGTAGGCGACGCGGCCGGAGACGATGCTGCTGGAGCTGCCGGTGCCGAGGTAGCCCTCGACTCCGTCGGGCACCGCGTGCAGGCGGGCGCCGTAGTCGTGGTACATGACACCGGCGAACACGCCGGTACGGGTCCCGCGTACCGAGGACGGGGCGATCCCGGCCCGTTCGAAGACCTCCCAGGTGGTCTCCAGGAGGAGCCGCTGCTGCGGGTCCATGGCGAGGGCCTCGCGCGGGGAGATCCCGAAGAAGGCGGCGTCGAACTCGGCGGCGTCGTGCAGGAATCCGCCCTCGCGGGCGTACGAGGTACCCGGGTGCTCGGGGTCGGGATGGTAGAGGGCGGAGGTGTCCCAGCCCCGGTTCTCGGGGAGGCGGGTGATGCCGTCCTCGCCGGCGGCCAGCAGCTCCCACAGGTCCTCGGGGGTGCGGACGTCTCCGGGGTAGCGGCAGCTCATCGCGACGATGGCGATGGGCTCGTCGTCGGCGGGTGCCTGCGCCGCCGACGGGGCCGCGGAACCGGCGGCCGTACCCGTGCCCGTGGCCGTGCCGGGGTCCGCGTCGCCGATGAGCTCGGTGCGCAGGTGGCGGGCCAGGACGGTCGGGTCCGGGTAGTCGAAGATGAGGGTGGCGGGCAGCCGCAGGGCGGTGGCCGCGTTCAGCCGGTTGCGGAGCTCCACGGCGGTGAGCGAGTCGAAGCCCAGCTCCTTGAACGCCCGCCCCGACTCGACGGCGGCCGGCCCGGCGTGGCCGAGCACTGCGGCGACCTGCGTACGCACCAGGTCCAGCAGGGCCCGGTCCTGCTCGGTGGCGGTCATCCCGGCCAGCCGGGCCCGCAGCTCCGGCTCGCCGCCGGCGGCGATGGCCGCGGCGGCCGCGGACCGGCGCGCCACGCCCCGGACGAGACCGCGCAGCAGCGGGGCGATGGTGCCCGCGGTGGCCTGCGGGCGCAGCGCCTCGGTGTCGACGCGCATCAGGGCCACGGCCGCGTCGTCGAGGGAGACGGCGGTGTCGAACAGCTCCAGGCCGTCGGCGGCCGTCAGCGGGGGCAGTCCGGCCCGGCGCATCCGGTTGACGTCGGCGGCGTCCAGGGAGCCGGCCATGCCGTCGGCGACGGACCACAGGCCCCAGGCGAGCGCGGCGGCCGGAAGGCCCCTCGCCCGGCGGTGCTGGGCGAGGGAGTCGAGGAAGGAGTTGGCGGCGGCGTAGTTGGCCTGGCCGGGGCCGCCGAACAGGCCGGAGGTGGAGGAGAACAGGACGAAGGCGGAGAGGTCGAGGTCCCGGGTCAGTTCGTGCAGGTTCCAGGCCGCGTCCACCTTGGGGCGCAGCACCGCCGACAGCCGCTCGGGGGTCAGCGAGGAGACGATGCCGTCGTCGAGGACACCGGCGGTGTGGACGACCCCGGTGAGGGGGTGCTCGGCCGGGATGCCGGCGAGCAGGGCGGCGAGGGCGTCCCGGTCGGCCACGTCGCAGGCCGCCCAGGTGGCGGTGACACCCGACTCGGCGAGCTCGGCGGCCAGTTCGGCCGCACCGGGGGCGTCGGCACCGCGCCGGCCGGCCAGCAGCAGGCGGCGTACTCCGTGGGCGGTGGCCAGGTGCCGGGCGATCAGCCCGCCCAGGGCACCGGTGGCGCCGGTGATCAGGACCGTGCCGTCCGGGCCGAAGGCCGGGGTGCGGTCGGTGCCGGTGCCTTCGTCCTCCGTCGCTTCGACGCGGGCGAGGCGCGGGACGAGCACGGTGCCGGAGCGCAGCGCGAACCGCTCCTCCTCCGCGGAGCCGAGCGCGGCCCGCAGGGCGTCCGCTCCACCGGTCCCGGCACCGGAATGGGCATCGACGTCGACGAGGGCGATCCGGCCGGGGTTCTCGGTCTGCGCCGAGCGCAGCAGGCCCCAGACGGTGGCGGCGGCGAGGTCGGTCACGTCCTCGCCGGGTGCGGCGGCGACCGCGCCGCGGGTGAGGCACACCAGGCGGGCGGCGGCGAACCGCTCGTCGGCCAGCCACGCCTGGGCGAGTGCCAGGGCCTCGTGGGCGGCTGCGTGCACGGCCGCGGCGGTGAGGGGTGCGGGCGTCGGCGCGAGGACGTGGACGACCTCGTCCGGTACGGGTGCTCCGGCGTCGACCGCGGCCGCCAGGGCCGCCAGGTCGGCGTACCGTCCGGCGTCCGCGGGGCAGACCGGGTCCGCTGCGCCGAGGACGGCGTACCGGGCGGCGGTGGCCGGGTCCGGGGCGGCGAGACCGGTGAGTCCGGTCCACTGCTGGCGGAACACGGACTCGTGGTGGGTGGCGCGGGCGGCGCGCAGCTGGTCGGCGGAGACCGGGCGCAGGCCGAGCGACTCGACGAGGGCGACGGGGACGCCGGCGGCGTCGGCGATCTCCAGCCGGACGCCTTCGGCGCCGGCCGGGGTGAGGCGGACGCGCAGCGCGCCGGCCCCGCCCGCGTAGAGCGATACCCCGCTCCAGGCGAAGGGCAGCCGGCCCCGGCCGTCGTCGGCGCCGATGCCGTCGAGGCCGATGGCGTGCAGGGCCGCGTCGAGCAGCGCGGGGTGCAGGCCGAACCGCCCGGCCCGGTCCTCGGTGCCCTCGGGCAGCCGGACCTCGGCGTACACGGCGCCGTCGTGCTGCCAGGCGGCGCGCAGGCCGCGGAAGACGGGGCCGTAGGCGAAACCGATGGCGTCGAGCGCCTCGTAGCGGCCGTCGAGCGGCAGTTCGGTGGCGCCGGGCGGGGGCCAGGCGGTCAGGTCGAAGGCGGCGGCCGGGCGGGCGGCCTCGGCGAGGACGCCGGCGGCGTGCCGGGTCCAGGGCTCCTCGGGGGCCAGGCCCTCGGCCCGCGAGTGCAGGGCGAACGGCCGGCGGCCCGCCTCGTCGGCGGCGCCGACCCGGACGCGCAGCTGGACGCCGCCGCGCTCGGGCAGCACCAGGGGCGCTTCGAGGGTGAGTTCTTCGAGGTGATCGCAGCCGAGCTGGTCGCCGGCCCGGGTGGCGAGCTCGACGAAGGCGGTGCCGGGCAGCAGCACGCTGCCGAGGATGGCGTGGTCGGCCAGCCAGGGGTGGGTGGCGAGGGCGAGGCGGCCCGCGAAGACCATGCCGTCGGACTCGGGCAGGGCGACACCGGCGGTGAGCAGCGGGTGGCCGGTGTCGTCGAGGCCGATCGCCTCGACGTCGCCGAGGTAGCGGGCGGCGGAGATCGCGGGCCAGTAGCGCTGCCGCTGGAAGGGGTAGGTGGGCAGGTCGACGCGCCGGGCGCCGGTGCCGGTGGCGGCGAAGTAGGCCGGCCAGTCGACCCGGACGCCGTGGGCGTGGGCCCGGGCGAGGGCGGTGACCAGGGCCTCGGTCTCGTCGCGGCCCTTGCGGAGGACGGGTACGAAGACGGCGTCCTGGGTGACGCAGTCCTGGGCGAGGGCGGACAGCACGCCGTCGGGGCCGAGTTCGACGTACGCCCTCACGCCGGCCGCTTCGAGCGTGTGGACTCCGTCGAGGAAGCGGACGGCCTCGCGGACGTGCCGCACCCAGAAGTCCGCCGTGCCCATCTCGTCGGTGACGAGGGCGCCGGTCAGGTTGGAGACGACCGGGATCTGCGGGGCGGCGAAGGAAAGCCCGGACACCACCCCGCGGAAATCGTCGAGCATGCCGTCCATGTGCGGCGAGTGGAACGCGTGGCTGACCGCCAGCCGCTTGGTCTTCCGGCCCTCGGCCTCGAAGGCCTCCGCGACGGCGACGGCGGCGTCCTCATCACCGGCGATGACGACCGACTGCGTGCCGTTGACGGCGGCGATGCCCACCCGGTCGCCTCCGCCGAGCAGCGGCAGGACCTCGTCCTCCGACGCCTGCACGGCGATCATCACGCCGCCGGCGGGCAACGCCTGCATCAGCCGGCCGCGGGCCGCGACCAGGGCGCACGCGTCGTCCAGGGAGAACACGCCCGCGACGTGCGCGGCGGCGATCTCGCCGATGGAGTGGCCGGACAGGAAGTCCGGCTTCACGCCCCAGGATTCGACCAGCCGGAACAGGGCCACCTCGACGGCGAAGAGCGCCGGCTGGGTGTATTCCGTGCGGTCCAGCAGGGCCGCGTCCGCCCCGAACAGGACGTCCTTCAGGGGCAGTTCGAGATGGGTGTCCATCCGGGCGCAGATCGCGTCGAGGGCGTCCGCGAACACCGGGTGGGCGTCGTACAGCTCACGCCCCGTGCCGGGGCGCTGGCTGCCCTGCCCGGTGAACAGGAAGGCGGTCCTGCCCGTGGCCGGCGTGCCCTCGACGAGGGCGGCGGCCGAGCCGCCCTCCGCCAGGGTCTGGAGGGCGGTGAGCAGCGAGGCCCGGTCCGCGGCCACCACGGCGGCCCGGTGCTCGAAGGCGGAACGGCCGGTGGCCAGGGAGAAACCGAGGTCGGCGGGGTGCAGTTCGGGGTGCCGGACGGCGTGGGTGTGCAGGCCGCGGGCCTGGTCGCGCAGGGCGTCCCGGGTCCGGGCCGACAGGATCCACGGCAGGGGTGCGTCCGGGCGGGCGGCGGGCTCGGCCGGGGTCCCGTCCGCCGGCGCGGCCTCGGGGGCCTGCTCGACGATGGTGTGGGCGTTGGTGCCGCTGATGCCGAAGGAGGAGATGCCGGCCCGGCGCGGGCGTCCGGTCTCGGGCCATGCGGTGGCCTCGGTCAGCAGGGCGATGTCGCCGGCGGTCCAGTCGACGTGCGGGGTGGGCTCGTCCACGTGCAGGGTCGGCGGGAGCATCCCGTGCTGCATGGCGAGGACCATCTTGATCACGCCGGCGACGCCGGCCGCGGCCTGGGTGTGGCCGAGGTTGGACTTGATGGAACCGAGCAGCAGGGGCTGTCCCCCGGGGCGGTCCTGGCCGTAGGTGGCGAGCAGGGCCTGGGCCTCGATGGGGTCGCCGAGCCGGGTGCCGGTGCCGTGTGCCTCGACGGCGTCCACCTCGGTGGCGGACAGGCCGGCACCGGCCAGTGCCTGCCGGATGACGCGCTGCTGGGAGGGGCCGTTGGGGGCGGTGAGGCCGTTGCTGGCGCCGTCCTGGTTGACGGCCGAGCCGCGGACCAGGGCGAGGACCGGGTGGCCGTGGCGGCGGGCGTCGGACAGGCGCTCGACGAGCAGCATGCCGAGGCCCTCGCCCCAGCCGGTGCCGTCGGCGGCGGCCGCGAAGGCCTTGATGCGGCCGTCGGCGGCGAGGCCGCGCTGGCGGCTGAAGTCGATGAAGGAGGCGGGCGTGGACATGACGGTCACACCGCCGGCCAGGGCCATGGTGCACTCGCCGGCGCGCAGGGCCTGGATCGCCCAGTGCAGTGCGACCAGGGAGGAGGAGCAGGCCGTGTCGACGGTGACGGCCGGGCCCTCCAGGCCGAGGACGTAGCTGACGCGTCCGGAGACGACGCTCGCCGCGTTGCCGGTGCCGAGGAAGCCCTCGGTGCCGTCGGGGGCGGCGAGGATGACGTCGAGGTAGTCCTGGCCGTTCGTGCCGGTGAAGACGCCGATCCGCTCGCCGCGCACGGTGGCGGGGTCGATGCCGGCCCGTTCGAAGACCTCCCACGAGGTTTCCAGCAGCAGGCGCTGCTGCGGGTCCATGGCCAGGGCCTCGCGCGGGGAGATCCCGAAGAACGCCGGGTCGAACGCGGTGGCGTCGGCGAGGAAGCCGCCCTCGCGGACGTAGGTGGTGTTCTCGGCCAGCGACTCCGGGTCGTACAGGCCCTCCAGGTCCCAGCCGCGGTCGGCGGGGAAGCCGGAGATCGCGTCACGGCCGTTGACGAGCAGCTCCCACAGCTGTTCCGGGGTGTCCACCCCGCCGGGGAAGCGGCAGCTCATGGCGACGATGGCGATGGGGTCGTCGTCGGTGGCGGCGGGGGACCCGTGGGGCGCGGCGGGGTTCGGCTGCTGTGCTGCCGGTCCGGTGTCCCCGAGGAGTTCGCCCTGCAGGAAGGCGGCCAGGGCGAGGGAGTTGGGGTAGTCGAAGATCAGGGTGGCGGGCAGCCGCAGACCGGTCCGGGCGGTCAGCAGGTTGCGGATCTCGACCGCGGTGAGGGAGTCGAAGCCCAGGTCGCGGAAGGCGATGGCGGGGTCGACGGAGGCCGGGCCCGGGTAGCCGAGGACGGCGGCGATCTGGGTGCGGACGAACTCCAGGGCGAGGGCGTCGCGTTCCCCGGCCGGGGCGCGGTCCAGCTGCCGGGCGAGGGAGTCCACGGCCGGGTCGGCGGTCCCGGCGTCGGTGCTGCCGGCGTCGGTGCTGCCGGCCGCGGCGAGGGCCCGTACGGCTTCGGGAAGGTCGGCGATCAGCGGGCAGGCGCGTACGGCGGTGAGGCCGGGCGCCAGCCGGTCCCAGTCGATGTCGGCGACGATGGACGCCGTCTCGTCGAGGGTGAGGGACGTGTGCAGGGCCGACAGGGCGAGTTCGGGGGCGAGCGCGGGGAGCCCGGCGGCCCGCAGGCGGTCGGCGACGAGCTCGTCGGTGGCCATGCCGCCCTCGGCCCAGGCACCCCAGGAGACGACGGTGGCGGGCAGGCCGTCGGCGCGGCGCTGCTCGGCGAGGGCGTCCAGGGAGGCGTTGGCGGCGGCGTAGTTGGCCTGTCCGGCGGCGCCGAAGGCGGCGGCGACGGAGGAGAACAGGACGAACGCGGAGAGGTCCAGGTCGCGGGTCAGCTCGTGCAGGACGCCGGCCGCGTGGGCCTTGGGGCGCAGGACGGCGGCCAGGCGGCGCGGGGTCTGCGCGTCCAGGACGCCGTCGTCGAGGACTCCGGCGGCGTGGACGACGGTGGTCAGCGGCAGCTCGGCCGGGATGCCGGCGAGCAGTTCGGTGACGGCGTCGCGGTCGGCGACGTCGCAGGCCGCGACGGTGACGCGGGCGCCCAGGCCGCGGAGTTCGGCGGCGAGTTCGGCCGCTCCGTCGGCCTCGGGCCCGCGCCGGCCGACGAGCAGCAGGTGCTCGGCGCCGTTGCGGGCGAGCCAGCGGGCCACGTGGCCGCCGAGGGCGCCGGTGCCGCCGGTGACCAGGGCGGTGCCGGATGCGGTCCACTCTGCGGCGGGGGCCTGCTCCCGGTGGGCGCGGACCAGCCGGCGGACGAAGATGCCGGTGGAGCGGACGGCGAGGTGGTCCTCGGTGCCCAGGCCGGCCAGGACGTCGGTGAGGCGGGCGGCGGACCGCTCGTCGGGGGTGGGCGGCAGGTCGACGAGGCCGCCCCAGCGGGCGGGGAGTTCGAGGGCGGCGGTGCGGCCGAAGCCCCAGACGGCGGCCTGGGCGACCCCGGTGAGCCGGTCGGAGCGGCCGGTGGACACCGCACCCCGGGTGGCTGCCCACAGGGGTGCGTCGACGTCGGCGTCGCCGAGGGCCTGGACGAGGGCGAGGGTGGCGGCGAGGCCGGCGGTCAGGGCCGGGTCCTCGGGGTGCGGCTGCTCGTCCAGGGCCAGCAGGGACAGCACTCCGGCGGGCGTGTCCGGCCCGGCGGCCAGGGTCTCGCCGATGCGGTGGGCGAGGGCGGCCCGGTCGTCGGCCGTCGTGTCGACGGTCAGCGTGCTGACGGTGGTGCCCCGGGCGGTCAGCGCCTCGGCGGCGGCGACCGCCCAGGGGGCCCCGGTGTGGCCGGCGGGCACGGCGAGGAGCCAGTGGCCGGCCAGGGGCGCGGGCTCGGTGCCGGTGAGCGGCTTCCAGGTGATCCGGTAGCGCCAGCCGCCGACGGTGTCGCGGTCGCGGTGGCGGCGGTGCCAGGCGGAGAGGGCGGGCAGCACGCTGCTGAGCGGCTCGTCGCCGGCGACGCCGAGGGTGTCGGCGAGAGCGGCCAGGTCCTCGCTGTCGACGACCTCCCAGAAGCGGGCGTCGGTGGCGCCGAGTTCGCGGCCGTCGGCGGGCTCGGTGAAGTCGGTGAACGGGTCGCGGGGCCAGTACAGCTCGCGCTGGAAGGCGTACGTCGGCAGCTCGGCGCGGCGGGTGCCGGTGCCGGCGAAGCGAGCGGCCCAGTCGGGGGAGAGCCCGCGGACGTGGGCGCCGGCCACGGCGGCGGCGAGGGAGCGGGCCTCGGGGCGGTCGGCGCGCAGGGCCGGCAGGAACGCGGCGGCGCGGGGTCCGGTGGCGGTCTGGCAGTCCTGGCCGAGGGCGGAGAGGACGCCGCCGGGGCCGAGTTCGACGTAGGCGGTGACGCCGCGGCTCTCCAGCCAGCGGACGGCGTCGAGGAAGCGGACGGCTTCGCGGACGTGCCGCACCCAGAAGCCGGCCGAGGCCATGTCCGCGCCGGCGAGGTCGCCGGTCAGGCAGGACACGACGGGGATGCGCGGGGCTTCGTACGTGAGCCCCTCGGCCACCCGGCGGAAGGCGTCGAGCATGCCGTCCATCAGCGGGGAGTGGAAGGCGTGGCTGACGGTGAGCCGCTTGGTCTTGCGGCCCCGCGTCTCGAACTGCGCGGCGATGGCGGCCGCCGCGTCCTCGTCGCCGGCGATGACGAGGGCCTGCGGGCCGTTGACGGCGGCGATGCCGACGCGGTCGGTGCCGGCGAGCAGCGGCAGGACCTCGTCCTCCGATGCCTGCACGGCGATCATCGCACCGCCGGCGGGCAGTTCCTGCATGAGCCGGCCGCGGGCCGCGACCAGCGTGCAGGCGTCGTCGAGGGAGAACACCCCGGCCACATGGGCGGCGGCGATCTCGCCGATGGAGTGGCCGGCCAGGAAGTCCGGCTTCAGGCCCCACGACTCGACCAGGCGGAAGAGTGCGACCTCGACGGCGAAGAGGGCGGGCTGGGTGTGTCCGGTGCGGTCGAGCAGGTCCGCGTCCGCGCCGAACAGCACGTCCTTCAGGGGGAGTTCGAGGAGCGGGTCGAGGCGCTCGCAGACCTCCTCGAAGGCGGCGGCGAACACCGGGTGGGCGTCGTACAGTTCGCGGCCCATGCCGAGGCGCTGGCTGCCCTGTCCGGTGAACAGGAACGCCAGCTTGCCTTCGGTGGCGGCCCCTTCGACCACGTCGGCCGACGGGCGGCCCTCGGCGAGCGCGGCGAGCCCGGCGAGGAGCCCGTCGCGGTCCTCGGCGACGACCGCGGCGCGGCGGTCGAGGGCGGCCCGGGTGAGGGCCTGCGCGGCGGCGACGTCCTCGATGCGGAGGGCGGGGCGGTCGGTGAGGTGGGCGTGGAGGGCGGCCGCCTGGGCGCGCAGCGCGGTCTCGGTCTTGCCGGACAGGACGACCGGCAGGACCGCCGGGGCGGCGGGCTCGTCCGCGGCGGGCTCGTCCGCGGCGGGCTCGTCCGCGGCGGGCTCGTCGCCGCTCTCCAGGATGACGTGGGCGTTGGTGCCGCTCATGCCGAAGGAGGAGACGCCGATCCGGCGGGTGCCGTCGTGCCGCGGCCAGGGGCGGGCCTCGGTGAGCAGGGACACCTCGCCCGCCGACCAGTCGACGTGCGGGGTGGGCTCGGTCACGTGCAGGGTGCGCGGCAGCAGCCCGTGACGCATGGCCATGACGCTCTTGATGACGCCGGCGACGCCGGCCGCGGCCTGGGCGTGGCCGATGTTGGTCTTGAGCGAGCCCAGCCAGAGGGGGCGGCCGTCGGGCCGGTCCTGGCCGTACGTGGCGATGATCGCCTGCGCTTCGATGGGGTCGCCGAGGCCGGTTCCGGTGCCGTGCGCCTCGACCGCGTCGACCTGGCCGGGGGTGAGCCGGGCGTTGGACAGCGCCTGGAGGATGACGCGCTGCTGGGAGGGCCCGTTGGGGGCGGTGAGGCCGTTGGAGGCGCCGTCCTGGTTGACGGCGGTGCCACGGATGACGGCGAGGACGTGGTGTCCCTTGCGGCGGGCGTCGGAGAGCCGCTCCACGAGGAGGATGCCCACGCCTTCGGCGAGGCTGAAGCCGTCGGCGTCCGGCGAGAACGCCTTGCAGCGGCCGTCGACGGCGAGGCCGCGCTGCTTGCTGTAGTCGATGAACGTGCCGGGTGCCGCCATCAGGGTGGCGCCGCCGGCGAGGGCGAGCGAGCACTCGCCGTTGCGCAGGGCCTGCACGGCCAGGTGCAGGGCGACGAGCGAGGAGGAGCAGGCCGTGTCGACGGTGACGGCCGGGCCCTCCAGCCCGAAGGTGTACGACAGGCGGCCCGAGGCGACGCTCGCCGCGTTGCCGGTGCCGAGGTAGCCCTCCACGTTCTCGGAGGAGCTCAGCAGCGCCGTCAGGTAGTCGTGGCTGCTGGTGCCGACGAACACGCCGACCTGCTTGCCGCGCATCGAGGTCGGGTCGATGCCCGCGCGCTCGAAGGCCTCCCAGGAGGTTTCCAGCAGGAGCCGCTGCTGCGGGTCCATGGCGAGGGCCTCGCGCGGCGAGATCCCGAAGAGCGACGGGTCGAAGCGCGCGAAGTCCCGTACGAAGCCGCCCTGGTCGGCGTAACTGGTGCCGGGGTTCTCGGGGTCGGGGTGGTAGACGGTGTCCATGTCCCAGCCGCGTTCGGCGGGGAAGCCCGTGATGGCGTCGGTCTCGTCGACCACCAGCTGCCACAGCTCCTCCGGCGAGGCGGCCCCGCCGGGGTAGCGGCAGCCCATGCCGACGATGGCGATGGGGTCCTGGTTCTTCGCCTCTGCGTCCCGCAGCCGCTGACGCGTCTTGTGCAGGTCCGCGGTGACCAGCTTCAGGTAGTCCCGCAGCGTCTCTTCATTCGCCATGTAACGCAACCACCCATTTACAGCAGACGGCACCGGAAAAACCGTGCAGAGCCGAGAACGAATCGGAAAATGCGGCCGCCCCGCCGCCCGGCCCGGCCGATCGAAGCGATTCGCCGGAGGGGTTGGACGGAATGACTGCTCGGGGGCAGGCTATTGACGGCACAATCCGGGCTACAACCCCTAGCCGCCCCCTAGGCACCCCTGCATTGATCCCGGGAATCTCGGGAATACGGTCGGCCTCCCCGTTTCGATGAGCAGGGAGGCCGGCCATATTCACCAATGGAACACCGAATCGTCAATAACGTCCGAGGCCCTTGTTGATAAACGCGAACAGCTCCTCGTCGCTGGCGTCCTGGAGCTGTTCGACGTCGACGTCGTCCGGCACGCCGTCGGCGAGGGTGTCCGCCGTGCCGCCGTGACCGGCCTGCACGGTCCCGTCCCCGGCGCCCGGACCGGTGCTCCGGGCGGCGGCCGCGGGCTCCTCGCTGTCGTTCCACTTCGCCAGCAGCGCCTGCAGCCGCATCGTCACCCGGGCCCGTACGACGCCGTCGGGGGTCCCTCGTTCCAGTACGGCCTCCAGCTTGTCAAGCTCTTCCAGCAGCGGGGCGCCGCCCGCCGCCGCGTCGGGCACGATCCCGGCCCTCAGGAAGGCGGCCACCGCTGCCGGTGTGGGGTGGTCGAAGACCAGGCTGGCCGGCAGCTTCAGGCCGCTGACCGCGCCGAGGCGGTTGCGCAGCTCGACGGAGGTGAGGGAGTCGAAGCCGAGTTCCTTGAAGGCGCGGCCGGCCTCGACGGCGGTGAGGTCGGCGTGCCCGAGGACGGCCGCGACGGCCGTGCGCACCAGGTCGAGCAGCAGCCGTTCCACTTCGACCTCGGGCAGCCCGGCGAGCTGCCGGCCGATCGGCACTCCCCCGGCCAGGTCCTCGGCGGACTCCCGCTCGGCGCTCTCGATGACCCGTCGGGCCTCGGGGAGTTCCAGCAGCAGCGGCCGCGCCCGGTCGGCGGTGAAGGCGAGGGTGAACCGCTTCCAGTCCATGTCGGCCACGGTCAGGGTGGTCTCGTCCCGGTCCAGGGCGTGGCCCAGCGCGACCAGGCTCCGCTCGGGGTCCATCGCCAGGATGCCGTGCCGGCGCATCCGGTCCTCGACGGCGCCTTCGGCCATGCCGCCGTCGCCCCACGGGCCCCAGGCGACGGAGGTGGCGGGCAGCCCGAGGGTCCGCCGGTACTCGGCGAACGCGTCCAGGAAGGCGTTGCCGGGCGCGTAGTTGCCGTGGCCGGGGCCGCCGAAGGTGGCGGACGAGGAGGAGAAGAGGACGAAGGCGGTGAGGTCGAGGTTGCGGGTCAGCTCGTGCAGGTGCCGGGTCGCGTCGACCTTGACCCGCAGCACCCGCTCGACCTGCTCGGGCGTGAGCGTCTCGATGACCCCGTCGTCGAGGACGGCCGCCGTGTGCACGACGGCGGTCAGCGGCCGCTCGGCGGGGATGGTCGCGAGGAGCGCGGCGAGGGCGTCACGGTCGCTGACGTCACAGGCGGCGATCGTCACCTCGGCGCCGAGCGCCACGAGGTCCTCGCGGAGCTCGGCGGCGCCGGGCGCGTCGGGACCGCGCCGGCCGGCCAGGACGATGTGCTCGGCGCCGTTCGCCGCCAGCCAACCGGCCACGTGCGCGCCGAGCGCGCCCGTACCGCCGGTGACCAGGGTCGTCCCGCTCGGCCGCCAGTCCCGTACCGCCGGGGTGTCGGCCAGCCGGGCCCGGACGAGGCGGCGTACGAGGAGCCCGGAGGACCGTACGGCGACCTGGTCCTCGGTGCCGTCGCCGGCCAGGACCGCGACCAGCCGTTCGAGGGCGCGGTCGTCGACCTGCGGGGGCAGGTCGACCAGGCCGCCCCAACGGCCTCCCTGCTCCATGGAGGCGACCCGGCCGAAGCCCCAGAGCAGCGCCTGCTCCGGGTCCTCGATCCGGTCCGCCCGCCCGGTGGCGACCGCGCCCCGGGTGGCACACCACAGGGGCGAGGCCACACCGACGTCACCGAGCGCCTGCGAGAGCGCCAGCCCGGCGGCGAACGGCCGCTCGCCGCCGAGAGCGAGGAGGGAGAGCACGCCGGCTGGTTCGGCGCCGTCGCCGACGGCGGCCTTGAAGGCGGTGGCGAGGGCGTTCCGGTGGGCCCCGTCGGCCGGGACGGTCACGGTCCGCACCTCGGCGCCGTGTTCGGCGAGCGTGCGCAGCACACCGGCGACCGTGTCCCCGGCCGGACCGGCCGGGGCCTCGGGCACGACGATCAGCCAGGTGGCCGACAACTGCGGCTTCGCCGGGCCGTCGGCCTGCGGCTTCCACGTGACGCGGTAGCGCCAGCCGTCGACGGTGGACTCCTCGCGGCTCTGCCGCCGCCAGGAGGAGAGGCCGGGCAGGACGGTGCCCAGCGACTGGATCGCGTCGGGGGTGTCGAAGGCCAGGGCCTCGGCCAGCGCCGTCACGTCCTCGCGCTCGACGGCGTCCCAGAACCGGGCGTCGAGCGCGCTCTCGGCAGGGCCCGCCGCCGGCTCGACGGGCGCCGGCTCCGGCCAGAACCGCTGCGGCTGGAAGGCGTAGGTGGGCAGGTCCACGCGCCGGGCGCCGGTCCCGGCGAAGACGGCGTCCCAGTCCACGGCCACACCGTGTGCGTAGGCCTCGCCGAGGGAGAGCCAGAACCGTTCCAGCCCGCCGTCGTTGCGGCGCAGGGATCCCAGGACTGCCGCCTTGCGGCCGGCGTCCTCGGCGGTCTCCTGCAGGCCGACGGTCAGGACGGGGTGCGGGCTGGACTCGACGAAGACACCGAAGCCCTGCTCCAGCAACGTCCGGGTGGCCTGCTCCAGCTCCACCGTCTGCCGCAGGTTGCGGAACCAGTAACCGGCGTCCAGCTCGGGCCCGGTGACCCACTCACCGGTGACGGTCGACAGGAACGGCACCTCAGCCTCGCGGGGCGTGATCGGCGCCAGCAGCCCGGCCAGCTCCTCCCTCAGCAGTTCCACCTGCGCGGAGTGGGAGGCGTAGTCCACCGCGATCCGCTTCGCCCGCACCCCGTCCGCCTCACAGGCGGCAAGGAACTCCTCCAGGGCCTGGACCTCGCCGGAAATCACCACCGAGGACGGGCCATTGGCGGCGGCGACGGAGATCCGCTCCTCGCCCCACGGGGCGATCCGCTCCCGGACCTCCGCCGCCGGCAACGGCACGGACACCATCCCGCCCAGACCCGCCAGCACCCGACCGATCGCCTGGCTGCGCAAGGCCACCACCCGGGCCGCATCCTCGAGCGACAGGATCCCCGCCACGCACGCGGCCGCGATCTCACCCTGCGAATGGCCGATCACGGCCCCGGGGCGCACCCCGAAGGACCGCCAGACCTCTGCCAGCGACACCATCACCGCGAAGAGAGCGGGCTGGACCACGTCGACCCGGTCCAGGGGGGGCGCGCCGTCGACGCCGCGGAGGACGTCCGTCAGCGACCAGTCGGTGAAGGGCTCCAGCGCCTTCGCACACTCCTCCACCCGGGCAGCGAACACCGGCGAGGACTCCAGCAGAGTCTCCGCCATGCCCACCCACTGCGAGCCCTGCCCCGGGAACACGAACGCCGTCTTGCCGCCGACCACGGACCCGGTCACCACGCCCGCGGCCATCGCACCCGACGCCACGGCGCCGACACCCGCAGCATGGTCGCCCAGCAC
Organism: Streptomyces sp. NPDC043853; assembly: GCF_056436025.1. Classification (NCBI taxonomy): domain Bacteria; kingdom Bacillati; phylum Actinomycetota; class Actinomycetes; order Kitasatosporales; family Streptomycetaceae; genus Streptomyces; species Streptomyces sp. NPDC043853. The sequence goes on along the minus strand of NZ_JBWKDJ010000006.1, from coordinate 404,078 downwards.
CACGGCCCGGTGCTCCAGCGCCGCCCGCGTGGACGCCAGCGACCAGCCCACGTCGACCGGATCGGCCGCGGTCCCGGCCGCACCGGCGAGCAGCCCCGACAGGCGTTCCGCCTGCGCACGCAGCGCCGTCGCACTCCTGCCCGACAGCACCCACGGCACCACCGGCATCACCGAGCCGGGCTCCTCCTGCGAAGACTCCGCCTCCTGGGCCTCCGCCTCCGGCGCCTGCTCCACGATCACGTGCGCGTTGGTGCCGCTGAACCCGAACGAGGACACGCCCGCACGGCGCGGACGGGTCGTTTCGGGCCACGGCGTGTGCTCGGTGAGCAGGGCGACGGCGCCGGCCTCCCAGTCCACGTGCGGGGAGGGCTCGTCGATGTGGAGGCTCTGCGGCAGAACTCCGTGCTGCATGGCCAGGACCATCTTCATGACGCCGGCCACACCGGCGGCGGCCTGGGTGTGCCCGATGTTGGACTTGACCGACCCCAGCAGTAGCGGCCGGTCCGCCGGGCGGTCCTGCCCGTACGTCGCGAGCAGGGCCTGCGCCTCGATCGGGTCGCCGAGCGAGGTGCCCGTGCCGTGGGCCTCGACGGCGTCGACCTGGTCGGTGGAGAGCCGGGCGTTGGCGAGGGCCTGCCGGATGACCCGCTGCTGCGAGGGCCCGTTCGGGGCGGTGAGGCCGTTGCTGGCGCCGTCCTGGTTGACGGCCGAGCCCCGGACCACGGCCAGCACGGGGCGGCCGTTCCTCCGTGCGTCGGAGAGCCGCTCCAGCAGCAGCACGCCCACGCCTTCGGCGGGACCGAAGCCGTCGGCTCCCGCGGCGAACGCCTTGCACCGGCCGTCCGCGGACAGCCCGCGCTGCTTGCTGAACTCGACGAAGAGGCCGGGGGTGGACATCACGTGCACGCCGCCGGCGACGGCCAGGGTGCACTCCCCCGCCCGCAGTGCCTGCACGGCGAGGTGGAGGGCGACGAGCGAGGCGGAGCAGGCGGTGTCGACGGTGACGGCGGGGCCTTCGAGGCCGAAGGAGTACGAGAGCCGGCCGGAGAGGACGCTGGAGGCGTTGCCGGTGCCGAGGTGGCCCGCGTAGTCCTCGGCGGCTTCCAGGAGCGGAGTCAGGTAGTCCGAGCCGTTCATGCCGACGAACACGCCGCACTGGCTGCCGCGCAGGCGGCCCGGATCGATGCCGGCCCGCTCGAACGCCTCCCAGGAGGTCTCCAGCAGCAGTCGCTGCTGCGGGTCCATGGCCATGGCCTCGCGCGGGGAGATCCCGAAGAGGTCGGCGTCGAAGGCGGAGGCGCCGGTGAGGAAGCCGCCCTCGCGGGTGGTCGAGGTGCCCGGCTCGTCGGGGTCGTCCGAGAACAGGTGGTCCAGGTCCCAGCCCCGGTCCGCGGGGAATTCGGTGAGGGCGTCGCCGCCGGCGGCGAGCAGGTCCCACAGTTCCTCGGGGGTCCGTACGCCTCCGGGAAAGCGGCAGCTCATGGCCGTGATGGCGATGGGCTCATGGGCCTGGCTTTCGATGTCCCGCAGGCGTCCGTACGCCTCGTCGAGATCCGTCGTGACCTTCTTGAGGTATTCGCGGAGCTTTGCTTCGTTCGCCACTGGCGCTTCACCTATTCACGTGGTCGAGACCGCGGAGGGACTCAGGGGAATGCAAGGGAATTCAAGGAAGTCGGAGGGACCCGAGGGTATGTGAGGAAATTCGGGAAGGCGGTGGCCGTACCGCCGGAACAGGGGGTCCGGCGGTACGGCCTGGGGGTGGGTGGGGTTCAGCCCTGGCCGAACTTCTTGTCGATGAGCGCGAACAGCTCGTCGTCGCTGGCGTCCTCGATCTCGTCCGCGGTGGTCGCCTCGCCGTCGGTGCGGCGGGCGTCGTTCCACTGGGCCAGCAGCGTCTGGAGGCGTACGGCGACGCGTGCGTGCGCCGCGTCGTCGCCGGCCGCTGCGGCCAGGTCCGCCGGATCCAGGGAGGAGAAGGTGCTCTCCAGGCGGTCGAGTTCCTCCAGCACGGAGAGCTTGCGCTCCGCGGTGCCGTCCGGCGCGACCTCGTCCAGCAGGTGCCGGGCGAGGGCGGCCGGGGTCGGGTAGTCGTAGACCATCGTGGCGGGCAGCCGGAGGCCGGCAGCCGCCCCGAGCCGGTTGCGGAGTTCGACGGCGGTCAGCGAGTCGAAGCCGAGCTCCTTGAACGCCTGCTCCTCGCCGATGACTTCGGCCGACCTGTACCCGAGTACGGCGGCCACCTGGCCGCGCACCAGGTCCACCACGGTCCGCTCCCGCTCGGCCGCCGGCAGGGCGGCGAGCCGCTCGGTGAGCGTCCTGCCGCCGGCCCCGGGGGACGCGGCCGCTGCCGTCTCCTCCGCCCGGTTGGCGCCGGGCGGCAGCGCCGCCGCCCGGCGCTGCCGCACCGGTGTCCGGACCAGCCCGCGGAACACGGGCAGGAGTCCGCCGTCCGCGGCCCGGGCCCGCAGGACGGGCAGGTCGAGGCGGATCGGCAGCAGGACCGGCTCGCCGTCGGCTGCCAGCGCGGCGTCGAACAGGGCCAGGCCCTCCGCCGCGGACAGGGGGGCGACTCCGCCGCGTGCGGCGCGTTCCCGCTCCGCCGCGGTGAGCCTGCCCGCCATGCCGCGTTCCTCTGCCCACATGCCCCACACCAGGGACAGTCCGGGCAGGCCGTGGGCCCGCCGGTGCCGGGCGAGGGCGTCGAGGAACACGTTCGCCGCGGCGTAGTTGGCCTGGCCGGCGGCGCCGAGGGTGCCCGCGGCGGCGGAGAACAGGACGAACGCCGAGAGGTCGAGGTGGCGGGTCAGTTCGTGCAGGTGCAGCGCCCCGTCCACCTTGGGCCGCAGGACCCGGTCGACGCGCTCGGGGGTGAGCAGGTCCACGACGCCGTCGTCGAGCACGGCCGCGGTGTGTACGACCGCCGTCAGCGGGTGCTCGGCCGGTACGGATTCCAGGAGCGCGGCGAGCGCCCCCCGGTCGGCGACGTCGCAGGCCGCCCAGGTGACCTCGGCGCCCAACGCGGTGAGCTGCGCGGTCAGTTCGGGCGCGGTCTCGGTGTCGGCGCCCCTGCGGCCGGTGAGCAGCAGGTGGCGTACGCCGTGCTCGGTGACCAGGTGGCGGGCGAGGAGGCCGGCGAGTCCGCCGCCGGCCCCGGTGACGAGGACCGTGCCGCTGGTGTCGATGCGGCCGGCCGGTTCGCCGGTCTGCGCCATCCGGGCGTCCACCCGGGCCAGGCGGGGTGCGTACAGGGCACCGCCGCGTACGGCCAGTTCGGGTTCGTCGGACGCGAGGGCACCGGGCAGGGCCCGGCCGGAGGCTTCGGCGTCGTCGAGGTCGACGAGGACGAAGCGGTCCGGGTGCTCGGTCTGCGCGGCCCTCAGCAAGCCCCACACCGGGGTGTGGGCGAGGTCGGCGGCCTCGGTGTCCTCGTGGGCCGCCACGGCGCCCCGGGTGATGACGGCCAGGCGGGTGCCGGCGAAGCGGCCGTCGTCCAGCCAGCCCTGCACGGTCGCGAGCACGCGGTGCGTGACCTCCCGGACGTCCTGCCCGAGGCGGTCGGCGTCCGCTGCCGTGGTGCCGGTGGCGGCGGCCGTCATGAACGGCACGACCACGGTGTCGGGCATCGGCTGCCGGCCGGCCGTGACGGCCTCGTCCAGTGCTGCCGGGTCGGCGTACCGGGCGGCGGGCACTCCGGCCCGGCCCAGCGCGGCGGCCAGGCGGGCGTGGGCTCCGTCGGCGTCGCCCGCGGCGTCGCCGATGACCGCGAAGGTCGCGGCGGCAGGGCGGGCCGGCGCCGCCGTGCGCACCCAGTCGAGGCGGAACAGCCCGTCCTGCGATGCCGCGTCCGGGGCCGCCGCGAACCGCTCGGCGTCGAGCTCCCGGGTCACCAGCGCCCGGACGGACGCGACGGGTGCGCCCTGTTCGTCGGCCAGTTCGACGGACACCGTACCGGTGCCGTCGGGGGCGGTGATCCGCAGGCGCAGCGCGTCGGCGCCGACCGCGTGCAGGGCCACCCCGCGCCAGGCGAGGGGCTCGCGTGCGGCGGTGCCAGCGCCGGCGGCGGTGGTCGCCGCGAGCGCCTGGACCGCGGCGTCGAGCAGGGCCGGGTGCAGGCCGAATCCGCCCGCGGAGGAGCCCTGTTCGCCGGACAGCCGGGCCTGCGCGAAGACCTCCTCGCCCCGTACCCAGATCCGGGTCAGGGTCCGCAGGGCGGGTCCGTGGTAGAGGCCTGCGGCGGCGAGCCGGTCGCGGACCGCGTCGACGGAGACCTCGTCGGCTCCGGCGGGCGGCCAGGACGCCGTGTCGCCGGTTTCGCCGGTGCCCGCGGTCGCGCCGGTGCCCGCAGTCGCGCCGGTGTCCTCGGCCGCGTCCGCGGTGAGGAACCCGGTGGCGTGCCGGGACCAGGCCCCGCCGGACGGCCCGTCGCCGTCGCCCGCCCCGGTGCGGCCGTGGATCTCGACCTGGCGGCGGCCGGTGTCGTCGGCTCCGCCCACGGTGAGCCGGATCTGTACGGCCCCGTCCTCCGGGAGGACGAGCGGCTCCTCGGCGGTCAGCTCCGCCAGGTGGCCGCAGCCGACCTCGTCCCCGGCCCGCAGCGCGAGCTCGACGAGGGCCGCGCCCGGCACGACCGCGGAGTCGGCGACGACGTGGTCGGCCAGCCACGGGTGCGTGCGGCGGGAGAGCCGGCCGGTGAACAGGAACCCGCCGGTGCCGGGCAGTTCGACCGCGGCGCCGAGCAGCGGGTGCCCGGCCGGTTCGAGGCCGAGCGAGGTGGCGTCCTCGGCGGCGGCGAAGGAGTCGACCCAGTAGCGCTCGCGCTGGAAGGCGTAGGTGGGCAGGTCGACGCGCCGGGCGCCGGCGCCGGAGTAGTACGCCGTCCAGTCGACGCCGACGCCGTGGACGTGGGCCCGGCCGAGGGCGGAGACGAGGGTCCCGGCCTCGGGCCGGCCCTTGCGGAGCACGGGCACGAAGACCGCACGGTCGGCACTGCCGGTGCCCGCGGTGTCGCCGTCGCCGTCGCCGTCGCCGGTCAGGCAGTCCTGGGCGAGCGCGGACAGCACGCCGTCGGGCCCGATCTCGACGTACGCCGTGACTCCGGCGGCCTCCAGGGCGCGGACGCTGTCGAGGAAGCGGACGGCCTCCCGGACGTGCCGCACCCAGAAGTCGGCCGTGGCCATCTCGTCGCCGGCGAGGGCACCGGTCAGGTTGGACACGACGGGGATGCGCGGGGCCCCGTACGTGAGCCGCTCGGCGACCTTGCGGAAGTCGGCCAGCATGCCGTCCATGTGGGGCGAGTGGAAGGCGTGGCTGACGGTGAGCCGCTTGGTCTTCCGGCCGTCCGCCTCGAAGCGCCCGGCGATCGCCGCCGCGACGTCCTCGTCACCGGCGATGACCACGGACCGGGGGCCGTTGACGGCCGCGACGCCCACCCGGTCGGTGTCGGCGAGCAGCGGGAGGACCTCGTCCTCCGAGGCCTGGACGGCGATCATGGCGCCGCCGGCCGGGAGGGCCTGCATCAGCCGGCCGCGGGCGGCGACCAGCGTGCACGCGTCGTCCAGCGACAGGACGTCCGCCACGTGCGCGGCGGCGATCTCGCCGATGGAGTGGCCGGACAGGTAGTCCGGGTGCAGGCCCAGGCTCTCGACCAGCCGGTACAGCGCCACTTCGAAGGCGAACAGCCCCGGCTGGGTGAACCCGGTCCGGTCGAGCAGGGTCGGATCGGATCCGAACAGCACGTCCTTCAGGGGCAGTTCGAGGTGGACGTCCATGCGGGCGCAGATCGCGTCGAGCGCGTCCGCGAACACCGGGTGGGTGTCGTACAGTTCGCGGCCCATGCCGAGCCGCTGGCTGCCCTGGCCGGTGAACAGGAAGGCCACCTGCCGTTCCGCCCGGGCCACGCCCTGGGTGAGCGGGGCGGCGGAGTCGCCCGCCGCCAGCGCGGTCAGCGCCTCGCGGTGCTCCTCCCCCGCTCCGGCGACGATCACGGCGCGGTGGTCGAGGACCGCCCGGCCGGCCGCGAGCGAGTGGCCGATGTCCACCGGCCGCGGCCCGCCGTGCGCGCCGCTCCCGGCCTGCCCGTCGAGGTGGGCGAGGAGGCGGGCGGCCTGCTCGCGCAGGGCGGTCCCGGTGCGGCCCGAGAGGATCCACGGCCACGGGCCGGGGTTCTCCGGTCCGGCCGGCTCGGGGGCTTCTGCCGCCGGTGCCTGTTCGAGGATGGTGTGGGCGTTCGTACCGCTCACACCGAACGAGGACACGCCGGCCCGGCGCGGCCGCCCGGTCTCGGGCCAGGCCCGCCGCTCGGTGAGGAGCTCGAGGTCGCCCGCGGTCCAGTCGACGTGCGGGGTGGGCTCGTCCACGTGCAGGGTCTGCGGCAGCACCCCGTGACGCATCGCCAGCACCATCTTGATCACACCGGCCACACCGGCCGCGGCCTGTGTGTGACCGATGTTCGACTTGATCGAACCCAGCAGCAGCGGCCGGTCCTCCGGACGGTCCTGCCCGTACGTGGCCAGCAGAGCCTGCGCCTCGATCGGGTCGCCGAGCTTGGTGCCGGTGCCGTGCGCCTCGACCGCGTCGACCTCGGCGGCCGACAGCCCGGCACTCGCCAGCGCGGCACGGATCACCCGCTGCTGCGAGGGCCCGTTCGGCGCCGTCAGACCATTGCTCGCACCGTCCTGGTTCATGGCCGAACCACGCACCACAGCCAGCACCGGGTGCCCGTTGGCCCGCGCGTCCGACAGCCGCTCCACGAGCAGCATGCCGACACCCTCACCCCAGCCCGTACCGTCCGCACCCGCCGCGAACGCCTTGATCCGGCCGTCCGGGGCGAGCCCGCCCTGCCGGCTGAACTCGACGAAGGCGCCCGGAGTCGACATCACGGTGACACCGCCGGCCAGGGCCATCGAGCACTCGCCGCTGCGGAGCGCCTGCACCGCCAGGTGCAGCGAAACGAGGGACGCCGAGCAGGCGGTGTCGACGGTCACGGCCGGGCCTTCCAGCCCGAACACGTAGGAGAGTCGGCCGGAGACGACACTGGCGGAGTTGCCGGTGCTCATGAAGCCGTCGCCGCCGTGGGCGGAGTTCAGCACGAGCGACAGGTAGTCCTGGCCGTTGGTGCCGACGAACACGCCGGTCTGGCTGCCGCGCACCGACGACGGGTCGATGCCGGCCCGCTCGAAGGCCTCCCAGGAGGTCTCCAGCAGGAGCCGCTGCTGCGGGTCCATGGCCAGGGCCTCGCGCGGGGAGATCCCGAAGAAGCCGGGGTCGAACTCCGCGACGTCGTAGAGGAATCCGCCTTCGCGGGCGTACGAGGCCTCCTGCCCGAACCGCGACCCGAACAGTTCCTCGGCGTCCCAGCCGCGGTCGGCCGGGAACTCGCCGATGGCGTCGCCGCCGGCGGCCAGCAGCTGCCAGAGCTCCTCGGGGGTGCGCACCCCGCCGGGGAAGCGGCAGCTCATCGCGACGATCGCGATCGGGTCGTCGTCGGCGGCCCGGGCCGCGAGGACGGGAGCGGCCGGTTCGGCCCCGGCGCCGAGGAGTTCGCGGCGCAGGTGGTCCGCCAGGTCGGCGGAGGTCGGGTAGTCGTAGATCAGGGTGGCGGGGAGGCGCAGCCCGGTGGCCGCGCCGAGCCGGTTGCGGAGTTCGACGGCGGTCAGCGAGTCGAAGCCGAGCTCCTTGAACGCCCGTCCCGCGGCGATGCTCTCCGCTCCGGCGTGGCCGAGGACCGCGGCGACCTCCTTGCGGACGAGGTCGAGCAGCAGCCGGTCGCGTTCGGCGGCGGAGAGGCCCGCCAGCCGCTGCGCGAGGGAGTCCCGGCCGCCAGCGGGCGTGTCGCCCGGGGTTTCGCCGGCGGCCAGGGCGGCGAAGGCGCCGCGGGCCTCGGGCAGTTCGGCGAGGAGGCGGCTGGGGCGGACCGCGGTGAAGCCGGGGGCGAAGCGCTCCCAGTCGACGTCCGCGACGGCGACGACGGTGTCGTTCGCGTCGAGGGCGCGCTGGAGGGCGTCGACGGCCGCTTCGGCGTTCATGGGCGGTACGCCGCCCTTGCGCATCCGGGCTTCGAGGGCCTGGTCGGCGGCCATGCCGCCCTCGGCCCACGGGCCCCAGGCGATCGAGGTCGCGGCCAGGCCTGCGGCCCGGCGCTGCTCGGCGAGCGCGTCGAGGTGGGCGTTGGCGGCGGCGTAGTTGGCCTGACCCGCGGTTCCCCAGGTCCCGGTGACGGAGGAGAACAGCACGAAGGCGGAGAGCTCGATACCGAGTTCGCCCGTCAGCTCGTGGAGGTGCAGCGCGGATGTCACCTTCGCCCGCAGCACGCTCTCGAAGCGGTCCGGCGTCAGCGCGTCCAGAACACCGTCGTCCAGGATTCCGGCGGTGTGGACGACCGCCGTCAGGGTGTCGGCCTCGGCCGCCAGCAGCGTACGGAGGGCGTCCCGGTCGGCGGCGTCACACGCCACGACCGAGACCTCAACGCCGAGTTCCGCCAGCTCGGCAGCCAGTTCGGCGGCGCCCGGGGCATCGGGGCCCCGGCGGCTGGTCAGCACCAGCCGCTCCGCACCCGCACCCGCCAGCCACCGGGCCACATGCCCACCGAGAGCACCCGTACCCCCGGTCACCAGCACCGTCCCGGACGGCACCCACGACTCGGAGGTGCCTGCGGCGGCGCGGACGAGGCGGCGTCCGAAGACCCCGGAGGAGCGGACCGCGACCTGGTCCTCACCAGCCGCACCGCCCGCCAGGAGGCCGACCAGCCGGCCCATGGCCCGCTCGTCCCACACCTCGGGCAGGTCCACCAGACCACCCCAGCGCCCGGGCAGCTCCAGAGCCGCCACCCGGCCCAGACCCCACGTCTGGGCCTGCACCGCCGAGACGAGGCGGTCCGAACGGCCCACGCTCACCGCACCACGGGTCAGGCACCACAACGGCGCCCCCACCCCGGCATCACCCAACGCCTGCACCAGCACGGCAGTGGCGACGACACCGGCCGCCTCGTCCATCGCCAGCAGCGACACCACACCCGCCACCGAACCGACCTCGACCCCGGCCAGCAGACCGGCCACAACCTCACGATCGGCACCGGACTCGACGACCACCCGACGGACCTCGGCCCCACGCACGGCGAGGGCGCCTACGACGGCGGTGTCGTCCACGCCCGCGGCGGCAGGCGTCACGACCAGCCAGGATCCGGACACACGATGGCCGGAGGCCACGTCCGCCAGCGGCTTCCACGACACCCGGTAGCGCCATCCGTCCGCGCCCGATCCGCCGCCCGCGGCCACGCGGCGCTGCACCAGTGCGGCTTCCGGCCAGTACCGGCGGCGCTGGAAGGCGTACGTCGGCAGGTCGACCCGTACGGCTCCGGCCCCGTAGACGGCCTGCCAGTCGACGGAGATCCCGCGGACATGGCTCCGGGCCAGGGCGGCCATCACCATCTCGGCCTCCGGGCGGCCCTTGCGCACGGCGGGCACGAAGGCGGCTCCTGTCTCGCGGACGCACTCCTGGCCGAGGGCGGACAGTACGCCGTCCGGCCCGAGCTCGACGTACGTCGTCACGCCCGCGGCCTCCAGGGCCCGGATGCCGTCGAGGAAGCGGACGGCCTCGCGGACATGCCGCACCCAGAAGTCCGCCGTGCCCATCTCGTCCGAGACGAGGGCTCCGGTCAGATTGGAGACGACCGGGATGCGGGGGGCGGCGAAGGACAGACCCGCCACTACGTGGCGGAAGTCGTCCAGCATGCCGTCCATGTGCGGCGAGTGGAACGCGTGGCTGACGGTGAGCTGCTTGGTCTTCCGGTCCTGGGCCCGGAAGTGCTCGGCGATCGCGGCGGCCGCGTCCGCGTCGCCGGCGATGACCACCGACTGCGGGCCGTTGACGGCGGCGATGCCCACCCGGTCGGCGTCGGTCAGCAGCGGCAGGACCTCGTCCTCCGAGGCCTGCAGCGCGATCATGGCGCCGCCGGCCGGGAGCGCCTGCATCAGCCGGCCGCGGGCCGCGACCAGCGTGCACGCGTCGTCCAGCGAAAGGACCCCGGCGACGTGCGCGGCCGCGATCTCACCGATGGAGTGGCCGGAAACGAAGTCCGGCTTGAGGCCCCAGCTCGCCACGAGCCGGAACAGCGCCACCTCGATCGCGAACAGCGCCGGCTGGGTGTACTCCGTCCGGTCCAGCACATCGGTTCGGTCCGGCACAGCCGCGTCCGTTCCGAACAGGACGTCCTTCAGCGGCACGTCGAGGTCGAACCGGGCGCACACCTCGTCCAGCGCGTCAGCGAACACGGGGAAGGCGTCGTACAGTTCGCGGCCCATGCCGAGGCGCTGGCTGCCCTGTCCCGTGAACAGGAAGGCGACCTTGCCCCCCGCCGGCGAGCCCGTCACCACACCTGCCGCCGGGTCGCCCGCCGCCAGCGCGGTGAGGCCGGCGAGCAGGCCCGCACGGTCGTCGGCGACCACGGCCGCGCGCTCTTCGAACGCGGAGCGGCCGGTCGCGAGGGTCACGCCGACGTCGGCCGGGCGGAGTGCGGGGTCGGCGAGCAGCCGTGCCCGCAGGCCCTCGGCCTGGGCGCGGAGTGCCGGCTCGCTCTTCGCGGAGACCAGCAGCGGCAGCGGCAGGGGGTTCTCCTCCGCCTCGACCGCAGCCCGCACCGACGGGGCCTGCTCGATGATCGTGTGGGCGTTGGTGCCGCTGAAGCCGAACGAGGAGATGCCGGCCCGGCGCGGACGACCCGTCTCGGGCCACGCGCGTCGCTCGGTGAGCAGCTCGATCTCGCCCGCCTCCCAGTCCACCCGGTGCGAGGGCGCGTCGATGTGGAGGCTCTGCGGCAGCTCTCCGTGCTGCATGGCCAGCACCATCTTGATGACGCCCGCGACACCGGCGGCGGCCTGAGTGTGCCCGATGTTCGACTTCACCGAGCCCAGGAACAGCGGCTCACCGTCCGTGCGGTCCCGGCCGTACGTGGCGAGCAGCGCCTGCGCCTCGATCGGGTCGCCCAGGGTCGTGCCCGTTCCGTGGGCCTCGACCGCGTCCACGTCGGCGGCCGTCAGGCTCGCGCTCGCCAGGGCGGCGCGGATGACGCGCTGCTGGGACGGGCCGTTGGGGGCGGTCAGGCCGTTGCTGGCACCGTCCTGGTTGACCGCCGAGCCCCGCACGACGGCGAGGACCGGGTGGCCGTTGCGCTGCGCGTCCGACAGCCGCTCCACGAGCAGCATGCCGACGCCCTCGCCCCAGCCGGTGCCGTCGGCAGCAGCCGCGAAGGCCTTGATCCGGCCGTCGGCGGCCAGGCCGCGCTGCCGGCTGAACTCGATGAAGGTGCCGGGCGTCGCCATCACGGTGACGCCACCTGCCAGGGCGAGGTCGCATTCGCCGGCGCGGAGCGCCTGGATCGCCCAGTGCAGGGCGACCAGCGAGGAGGAGCAGGCGGTGTCGACGGTCACGGCCGGGCCTTCGAGGCCGAACACGTACGACAGACGGCCGGAAACCACGCTGGCGGCGTTGCCCGTACCGAGGTGGCCCTCCAGGCCGGACGGGTCCTCCAGGAGCACGGACAGGTAGTCCTGGCCGTTGGTGCCGACGAACACGCCGGCCTGGCTGCCGCGCAGGGTCTCGGGGTCGATACCGGCCCGTTCGAACGCCTCCCAGGAGGTCTCCAGCAGCAGGCGCTGCTGCGGGTCCATGGCGAGAGCCTCGCGCGGGGAGATGCCGAAGAAGTCGGCGTCGAAGTCGGCGGCGTCGTAGAGGAAGCCGCCCTGTCGGGTGTACGAGGTGCCCTCTGCGCCCGGATCGGCGTCGTACAGGGCGTCGAGGTCCCAGCCGCGGTCCAGGGGGAGGTCCGCGATCGCGTCGGTGCCGGAGGCCAGCAGCTGCCAGAGGTCCTCGGGGGTGCGTACGCCGCCGGGGAAGCGGCAGCTCATCGCGACGATCGCGATCGGGTCGTCGTCGGCGGCCGCGGCCACCGGGCCGGTCACCACGGCCTGCGTGCCGAGGAGTTCGGAGAGCAGGTTGGCGGCGAGCGCGGCCGGCGTCGGGTAGTCGTAGACGAGCGTGGCCGGCAGCCGGAGTCCGGTGGCGGCGACGAGCCGGTTGCGCAGCTCGACAGCGGTGAGCGAGTCGAAGCCGATCTCGCGGAAGGCCCGGCCGGCCTCGATGTCCTCGGCGCCGGAGTGGCCGAGGACCTCGGCGACCTCCTTGCGGACCAGGTCGAGCAGGAACGGCTCCCGGTCGCTCTCGGCCAGGCTCCCGAGGTGCGCGGCGAGCGAGGCGCCCGAGCGGTCGGTACGGTCGCCCGCGGCCCGGGCGCCGCCGGTGGCGGCCTCGGCCTCGGGCAGGTCCCCGAGCAGCCGGCCCGCGCGTACCGCCGTGAAGCCCGGCGCGAACGTCGCCCAGTCGAAGTCGACGATCGTCAGGGCGGCGTCGTCGGAGCCGACGGCCTGCCGGAGCGCCATGAGGGCGAGGTCTGCGTTCATGGGCGGTACTCCGCCCCGGCGCATCCGGGCTTCGAGGGCCTCGTCGGCGGCCATGCCGCCTTCGGCCCACGGGCCCCAGGCGATCGAGGTCGCGGCCAGGCCTGCGGCCCGGCGCTGCTCGGCGAGCGCGTCGAGGTAGGCGTTGGCGGCGGCGTAGTTGCCCTGCCCGGCCGCACCGATCGTGCCGCTCATGGAGGAGAACAGCACGAAGGCGGAGAGCTCGATGCCGAGCTCGCCCGTCAGCTCGTGCAGGTTGAGCGCGGAGGTCGCCTTCGCCCGCAGCACGCTCTCGAAGCGGTCCGGGGTCAGGGCGTCCAGGACACCGTCGTCCAGGACGCCGGCGGTGTGGACGACCGCCGTCAGGGTCCCGGCCTCGGCCGCCAGCAACGTGCGGAGGGCGTCCCGGTCGGCGGCGTCACACGCCACGACCGACACCTCCACGCCGAGTTCCGCCAGCTCGGCAGCCAGTTCGGCGGCGCCCGGAGCATCGGGGCCCCGGCGGCTGGTCAGCACCAGCCGCTCCGCACCCGCACCCGCCAGCCGGCGGGCCACGCGGCCACCCAGGGCACCCGTACCCCCGGTCACCAGCACCGTCCCGGACGGCGCCCAGGTCGCGGAGCCCTCCGACCGGGCCGCCCGGACCAGGCGGCGTCCGAAGACCCCGGAGGAGCGGACCGCGACCTGGTCCTCACCTGCGACACCGCCCGCCAGGAGGCCGGCCAGCCGGCCCATGGCCCGCTCGTCCCACACCTCCGGCAGGTCCACCAGACCGCCCCAGCGCCCGGGCAGCTCCAGAGCCGCCACCCGACCCAGACCCCACGTCTGGGCCTGAACGGCGGACACCAGCCGGTCCGAACGGCCCACGCTCACCGCACCACGGGTCAGGCACCACAACGGCGCCTCCACCCCGGCATCACCCAACGCCTGCACCAACACAGCCGTGGCCACCACACCAGCGGCCTCGTCCAGCGCCAGCAGCGACACCACACCCGCCACCGAACCGACCTCGACCCCGGCCAGCAGACCGGCCACAACCTCACGATCGGCACCGGCCTCGACGGCCACCCGACCGACCTCGGCCCCACGCACGGCCAGGGCGTCCACCACGGCCGCGGCACCGTCGACACCGGCGGCAGGCGTCACCACCAGCCAGGTACCGGACAGCCGGACGGCGGCCGCGGCATCCGTCAGCGGCTTCCACGAGACGCGGTAGCGCCAGCGGTCCACCTCGGACTGCTCCTGGCCCTGGCGGCGCCATGCGGACAGGGCGGGGACGAGCTCGTTGAACGGTGCGTCGGCGTCCACCTCCAGCTCGGCGGCGAGGGACGTGAGGTCGCCGTGTTCCACCGCCGCCCAGAACCGGGCGTCCACCGCGCCGGGTGCCGCGTCGGGCACCGTACTGCCGCTCGACAGGGACTTCTCCGGCCAGTAGCGCTGCCGCTGGAAGGCGTACGTCGGCAGTTCGACGCGTTCTTCGCCGGTACCGGCGAAGAACGCGGACCAGTCCACCTCCACGCCCCGCACGTACGCGCGGGCGACGGCGGCGACCGCCGTCTCCGCCTCCGGGCGGCCCGCACGCAGAAGGGGCACGAAGGCGACGTCGGCCGAGCCCGTGAGGCATTCCTGGGCGAGGGCGGACAGCACGCCGTCCGGACCCAGCTCGACGAAGGTGGTCGCACCGGCGGCTTCGAGGGCGCGGACGCCGTCGAGGAAGCGCACGGCGTCCCGGACGTGCCGCACCCAGAACTCGGCGGAGGCCATCTCGTCGGTGACGAGTGCGCCGGTCAGGCAGGACACGACCGGGATGCGGGGGGCTTCGAAGGTCAGCCCGGTCACCACCTGGCGGAAGTCGTCCAGCATTCCGTCCATGTGCGGCGAGTGGAACGCGTGGCTCACCGTCAGCCGCTTGCACTTCCGGCCCTGGGCCCGGAAGTGCTGGGCGATGGCGGCGGCCGCGTCCTCGTCGCCGGCGATGACCACCGACTGCGGGCCGTTGACCGCGGCGATGCCCACCCGGTCGGCGTCGGTGAGCAGCGGCAGGACCTCGTCCTCCGAGGCCTGAACGGCGATCATGGCGCCGCCGGCCGGGAGCGACTGCATCAACCGGCCGCGGGCCGCGACCAGCGTGCACGCGTCGTCCAGCGAGAAGACCCCGGCCACGTGCGCGGCGGCGATCTCGCCGATCGAGTGGCCGGCCACGAAGTCCGGTCGCACACCCCACGATTCGACGAGGCGGAACAGCGCCACCTCGACCGCGAACAGTGCCGGCTGGGTCCACTCGGTCCGGTCCAGCAGGCCCGCGTCGGTCCCGAAGAGCACGTCCTTCAGCGGGAGTGCGAGCTTCCCGCAGACGGCGTCGAGGGCCTGGGCGAACACGGGAAAGGCGTCGTACAGCTCGCGGCCCATGCCGAGGCGCTGGCTGCCCTGCCCGGTGAACAGGAAGGCCAGCCCGCCGCCCGACACCGAGCCCTGCACCAGCCCCGGAACCTGCTCGCCGGCTGCGAGGGCGTCCAGGCGGGCGACGAGTGCCTCGCCGTCCGACGGCTCGCCGAACACCACCGCGCGGTGCTCCAGGGCGGCCCGGTGCACGGCCAGGGAGTGGCCGAGGGCGGCCGCGCCCCGGGCGCCGGACTCCGCCAGCACCTCGGCCGCGGCCGGACGCAGGCGCGCGGCCTGGGCGCGCAGGGCGGCCGCGGTGCGGCCGGAGACCGTCCACGGCAGGACCGGCAGGACCGGGTTGACCGGCAGGATCTGCGGGGCCGACTCGCCTTCCTGCGGTGCCTGTTCGAGGACGGCGTGGGCGTTGGTGCCGCTGTAGCCGAACGAGGAGATGCCGGCCCGGCGGGGGCGGCCGGTCTCGGGCCAGGTCCGCTGCTCGGTCAGCAGCTCGATGTCGCCGGCGGACCAGTCGACGTAGGGGGTCGGCTCGTCGATGTGGAGGGTCTGCGGGAGCAGCCCGTGCCGCATGGCCATGACCATCTTGATGACGCCGGCGGCTCCGGCGACGGCCTGGGTGTGGCCGATGTTCGACTTCACCGAGCCCAGGAACAGCGGCCGGTCTTCCGGCCGGTCCTGCCCGTAGGTGGCGAGCAGGGCCTGCGCCTCGATCGGGTCGCCGAGCCGGGTGCCCGTGCCGTGGGCCTCCACGGCGTCGACCTCGGCGGCGCTGAGGCCGGCGTCGGCGAGGGCCTCGCGGATGACCCGTTGCTGCGAGGGGCCGTTGGGGGCGGTGAGGCCGTTGGAGGCGCCGTCCTGGTTGACGGCGGTGCCGCGGACGACGGCGAGGACGGGGTGGCCGTTGCGGCGGGCGTCGGAGAGCCGCTCCAGGAGGAGCAGGCCGACGCCTTCGGACCAGATCGTGCCGTCGGCGGCCGCCGCGAACGCCTTGATGCGGCCGTCGCCGGCCAGGCCGCGCTGGCGGCTGAACTCGGTGAAGGCGCCGGGCGTGGACATGATGGTCACGGCGCCCGCGAGGGCCATCGTGCATTCGCCGCGGCGCAGGGCCTGGGCGGCGAGGTGCAGGGTGACGAGCGACGAGGAGCAGGCCGTGTCGATGGTGACGGCCGGGCCCTCCAGGCCGAAGGTGTAGGAGATGCGGCCGGAGACCACGCTGGCCGCGTTGCCGGTGCCGAGGTGGCCTTCGAGGTCGGCGGCGCCCGCGTCGTCGAGCCAGAGCTGGAGGTAGTCCTGGGCGTTGGAGCCGACGAACACGCCGGTGCGGCTGCCGCGCAGGCCGGTCGGGTCGATGCCCGCGCGTTCGAAGGTCTCCCAGGTGGTTTCCAGCAGCAGGCGCTGTTGCGGGTCCATGGCGAGGGCCTCGCGCGGGGAGATCCCGAAGAAGGCGGCGTCGAACTCGGCGGCCTCGTGCAGGAAGCCGCCCTCGCGGACGTAGCTGGTGCCCTCGCGGTCGGGGTCGTCGCTGTAGAGGGTGTCGAGGTCCCAGCCCCGGTCGGCGGGGAAGGCGGTGATGCCGTCGCGGCCCTCGGCGAGCATCCGCCACAGGTCTTCGGGGGAGGTGATGCCGCCGGGGAAGCGGCAGTTCATCGCGACGATGGCGATCGGGTCGTCGCCGGTTGTGGAGGCGGTGGCGGTGGCGCCTGCCGAGGCGGCGGCCCGCCGACGGGCCGGGAGGCGGTCGGCGCCGGCGGTGCCGGTTGCGGTGCCGGCGTCGTCGGCGAGGTCGCCGACGAGCTCCTCGCGGAGGTACTGGGCGAGGGCGGTGGCCGTCGGGTAGTCGAAGACGAGGGTGGCGGGCAGGCGGCGGCCGGTGGCCTCGCCGAGCAGGTTGCGCAGCTCGACGGCGGTCAGCGAGTCGAAGCCGAGCTCTTTGAAGGAGCGGCCCGGTTCGACGGCGGCGGCGTTCGGGTAGCCCAGGGCCGTGGCGACCTGCTTGCGTACGAGGTCGAGGAGGGTGCGCTCCTGCTCGGCGGCCGGGAGGCCGGCGAGTCGCTGCCGCAGGCCGGAGGCGCCTGCGGCCAGAGCGGCCGCGGTGCCCGCGGACCGGCGGGCGGGGACCCGGACGAGTCCGCGGAGCAGCGGGGAGAGGGTGCCGGCCCGGGCCTGGGGGCGGAGCCCGGTGGGGTCGATGCGCATCAGGACGGGGACGGCCTCGTCGAGGCGGTGCGCGAGGTCGAACAGGTCGAGGCCCTCGGCCGAGGTCAGCGGGGGCAGTCCGCCGCGGGTCATACGGCTGATGTCGGCTTCGGTGAGGCTGCCGGCCATGCCCGAGCCGTCGGCCCACAGGGCCCAGGCCAGGGAGGTGGCGGGGAGCCCGAGGGATCGGCGGTGGTGGGCGAGGGCGTCGAGGAAGACGTTGGCGGCGGCGTAGTTGCCCTGGCCGGCGCCGCCAAAGGTGCCGCCGATGGAGGAGAAGAGGAGGAAGGCGGACAGGTCGAGGTCGCGGGTCAGCTCGTGCAGGTGGACGGCCGCGTCGGCCTTGGGGCGCAGGACGGCCGACAGGCGCTCGGGGGTGAGGGAGGTGATCACGCCGTCGTCGAGGACGCCGGCGGTGTGGACGACCGCTCCGAGCGGGTGCTCGGCGGGGACGGCCTCCAGTACGGCGGCCAGCGCGTCGCGGTCGGCGACGTCGCAGGCGGCCCAGGTCACCGAGGCGCCCGCGGCGGTGAGTTCGTCGGCGAGCTGCCGGGCCTCGGGGGTGGCGCCGCCGCGGCGGCCGACGAGCAGCAGGTGGCGTACGCCGTGCTCGGCGACGAGTCGGTGGGCGATCAGCCCGCCGAGGAGACCGCCGGCGCCGGTGATCAGGACGGTCGACTCCGGCGCGTAGCGGATGCCCTCCGGGGCCGGCTGCTCCTCCGTCTGCTCCGCTTCCTCGGACTGCCGGGGCACCCGGGCGAGGCGCGGTACGAGGGCGGTGCCGGCCCGCAGGGCGAGTTCCGGCTCGCCGGCGGCCCGGGCTGCGGCGAGGGCGGCGGGCAGGGCGCGAGCGGAGTCCTCGGTGCCGTCGCTGTCGAGGAGCAGCAGCCGGTCGGGGTTCTCGGCCTGTGCGGAGCGCAGCAGGCCGCGTACGGCCGCGTGGACGGGGTCGGTGAGGGCGTCGGGGCCGGTGCTGGTGGTGGCGGCCGCGACCGCGCCCGAGGTGAGGACGACGAGGCGGGTGGCGGCGAACCGGTCGCCGGTGAACGGCTCCTCCCCCAGCCAGGTCCGGGCGAGGGCGAGGGCGTGGTGCGTGGCCCGGTGCACGGCCTCGGCGGACAGCTCCGGCACGGCGGAGCCGGCCGGGGCGCAGATGGCGAACAGGGCCTGCGGGACGGGTGCTCCGGCGTCGACCGCGGCGGCCAGCTCGGCGGGGTCCGCGTAGACGGCGATGTCATCGGCGTCCGGGCCGGGGCCCGCGCCGAGCAGGGCGGTGGGGACTTCGGTCCCCAGGACCGCCCAGCGGCCGTGCAGGTCCGCGTCCCCGTCCGCGTCCGCGTCGGTGTCGGCGTCGGTGTCGGCGGCCGTGTCGGTGCCGGTCGCGGTGGTGGCGGGCAGTGGCGTCCACTCGGTGCGGAACACCGACTCGTGGTGGGCGGTGCGGGCCGCCCGGACCTGCTCGGCCGACACGGCCCGCAGGACGAGCGAGTCCACGGTCGCGACGGGTGCGCCCGTCACGTCCGCGATCTCCAGGCGTACGCCGTCGCCCGCGCCGGTCGGGGCGAGGTGGACACGCAGGGCGTCGGCGCCGCTCGCGTGGAGGGTCACGCCGCTCCAGGCGAACGGGAGCCGGCCCTCGCCCTCGGTGCCGCCGAGCACCCCGAGGCCGAGGGTGTGCAGCACCGCGTCCAGCAGCGCCGGGTGGAGGCCGAAGTCCCTTGCCGTGGCGGCGGTCTCCTCGGGGAGGGCGACCTCGGCGCAGACTCCGTCGCCATGCCGCCAGGCGGCGGTGAGACCGCGGAAGGCCGGGCCGTAGCCCATGCCGACCTCGGCCAGGTCGGCGTAGAGGCCGTCGGTGGCGAGGGGTTCGGCGCCGGCCGGGGGCCACTGCCCGGCCGCGAACACCGACCGGGCCGGGACGGCGGTGCGGGCGAGGACACCGCCGGCGTGCCGGGTCCAGGGCTCGTTGGCGGCGCTGTCCGCGGGGCGGGAGGAGAGGCTGAAGGAGCGTCGGCCGGAGCCGTCGGCGTCGGGTGCGCTCACGTTGATCTGGAGCTGTACGCCGCCGCGTTCGGGCAGGACGAACGGCGCTTCGAGGGTCAGTTCCTCGAGGGTGCCGCAGCCGGCCTGGTCGCCGGCCCAGACCGCCAGTTCGACGAAGGCCGTGCCGGGGAGCAGGATGCTGCCCATGACCCGGTGGTCGGCCAGCCAGGGGTGGGTGGCCGCGGACAGCAGGCTGGTGAAGGCGAGGCCGTCGGAGTCGGCGAGGGCGACCATGGCGCCGAGCAGCGGGTGCGCGGCCTCGTGCAGACCGGCCGCGGTGAGGTCACCGATCCGGCTGCCCGGCTCGATCCAGTAGCGCTGCCGCTGGAAGGCGTAGGTGGGCAGGTCGTCGGCCGGGCGGGCGCCGGTGCCGGCGTAGAAGGCCCGCCAGTCGACCCGGAGGCCGTGGGCGTGGGCCCGGGCGAGGGCGGTGACCAGGGCCTCGGTCTCGTCGCGGCCCTTGCGGAGGACCGGTACGAAGACGGCGTCCTCGGTGACGCAGTCCTGGGCGAGGGAGGACAGCACGCCGTCGGGGCCGAGTTCGACGTACGCCCTCACGCCGGCGGCTTCCAGGGCGCGGACGCCGTCGAGGAAGCGGACGGCTTCGCGGACGTGCCGGACCCAGAAGTCGGCTGCGGCCATCTCGTCGGTGACGAGGGCGCCGGTGAGGTTGGAGACGACCGGGATGCGGGGGGTCCCGAAGGTCAGCCCGGCCACCACCGCGCGGAAGTCGTCCAGCATGCCGTCCATGTGCGGCGAGTGGAAGGCGTGGCTGACGGTGAGGCGCTTGGTCTTGCGGCCCTGGGCCTCGAAACCGGCCGCGACGGCGGTGGCGGCGTCCTCGTCGCCGGCGACGACCACCGACTGCGGGCCGTTGACCGCGGCGATGCTGACGCCGTCGGTGAGCAGCGGCAGGACCTCGTCCTCCGCGGCCTGCACGGCGATCATGGCGCCGCCGGCCGGGAGCGCCTGCATCAGCCGGCCGCGCGCCGCGACCAGCGTGCACGCGTCGTCCAGCGACAGCACGCCCGCCACATGGGCGGCAGCGATCTCGCCGATCGAGTGGCCGGCCACGAAGTCCGGCTTCAGGCCCCAGGACTCGACGAGGCGGAACAGCGCCACCTCGATCGCGAACAGGGCGGGCTGGGTGTACTCGGTCCGGTCCAGCAGCTCCGGGTCCGACCCGAACAGGGCTTCCTTCAACGGGAGTTGCAGCCGCTCGCAGACGGCGTCGAGGGCCCGGGCGAACACGGGGTGGGCCGCGTACAGCTCACGGCCCATGCCGAGCCGCTGGCTGCCCTGCCCGGTGAACAGGAAGGCGACCTTCCCGCCGGCCGGGGAGCCCGTGACCACGCCGGCCGCCGTACCGCCCTCGGCCAGCGCGGCGAGGCCGGCCAGCAGCCCCTCGCGGTCCGCGGCCACGACGGCCGCCCGGTCCTCGAACTGCGCCCGGCCCGCCGCCAGCGACCACGCGATGTCGAGCGGGGCGGTCCCGTCGTGCTCGCGGGCGTACCCGAGGAGCCGTGCCGCCTGCTCGCGCAGGGCGTCCCGGCTCTTCGCCGAGAGCAGCCACGGCAGGACCTGCGGCGCCCGCGGCGCGGTGTCCTCGGGCAGCTGAGCGGGGGCGCGGTCGGCCTCCGGGGCCTGCTCGATGATGGTGTGGACGTTGGTGCCGCTGACGCCGAAGGCGGAGACCCCGGCCCGGTAGGGGCGTCCGGTCTGCGGCCACGGCCGCTGCTCGGTGAGCAGCGAGACGGCACCGGCCTCCCAGTCGACGTGCGAGGTCGGCGCGTCGACGTGCAGGGTCCGGGGCAGGACCCCGTGCCGCATCGCCATGACCATCTTGATGATGCCGGCGATGCCGGCGGTGTTCTGGGTGTGCCCGATGTTCGACTTCAGGGAGCCCAGCCACAGCGGACGGTCCGCCGGCCGGTCCTGGCCGTAGGTGGCGAGCAGCGCCTGCGCCTCGATGGGGTCGCCGAGGGTGGTGCCGGTGCCGTGGGCCTCGACGGCGTCGATGTCGGCGGGGGTGAGGCGGGCGCTTTCGAGGGCCTGGCGGATGACGCGCTGCTGGGCGGGCCCGTTGGGGGCGGTGAGGCCGTTGCTGGCGCCGTCCTGGTTGACGGCGGAGCCGCGGACGAGGGCCAGGACCCGGTGTCCGTTGCGGCGGGCGTCGGACAGGCGTTCCACCAGCAGGACGCCGACGCCCTCGGACCAGCCGGTGCCGTCCGCCGCCTCGGCGAAGGACTTGCAGCGGCCGTCGGGCGACAGTCCGCGCTGGCGGCTGAACTCGACGAAGACGTCCGGGCCGGCGAGGACG
Organism: Streptomyces sp. NPDC043853; assembly: GCF_056436025.1. Classification (NCBI taxonomy): domain Bacteria; kingdom Bacillati; phylum Actinomycetota; class Actinomycetes; order Kitasatosporales; family Streptomycetaceae; genus Streptomyces; species Streptomyces sp. NPDC043853. The sequence continues at coordinate 382,670 of NZ_JBWKDJ010000006.1, read as the reverse complement.
GTGACGCCGGCGGCCACGGCCAGGGAGCATTCGCCCTGCCGGAGGGCCTGGACGGCCATGTGCAGGGCGACGGAGGAGGACGAGCAGGCCGTGTCGACGGTGGCGGCGGGGCCCTCCAGGCCGAAGGTGTAGGCGAGGCGGCCGGAGACCACGCTGGAGGCGGTGCCGGTGAGGAGGTGTCCCTCCACCCCGTCCGGCAGGTCCCCCGAACCGGCGCCGTACGCGTTGGCGGACGCGCCGACGAACACGCCGGCCCGGCTGCCGCGCAGGGTCGCCGGGTCGATGCCGGCCCGTTCGAAGACCTCCCAGGTGGTTTCCAGCAGCAGGCGCTGCTGCGGGTCCATGGCGAGGGCCTCGCGCGGGGAGATCCCGAAGAAGGCCGGGTCGAACTCGGGTGCCCCGTAGAGGAATCCGCCGTGGCGGGCGTAGGTGGTGCCGGGGTGGTCGGGGTCGGGGTCGTACAGCGACTCGACGTCCCAGCCGCGGTCGGTGGGGAAGCCGGAGATGGCGTCGCCGCCGCTCTCGACGAGCTTCCACAGGTCCTCGGGCGAGCCGACGCCGCCGGGGAAGCGGCAGCTCATGCCGACGATCGCGACGGGTTCCCGGGAGGCGTCGGTGAGCTCCTGGTTCCGGCGGCGCAGCCGCTCGGTTTCCTTGAGGGAGGCCCGCAGCGCTTCAACGACTTTTTCGTTCTGGGTGGTCATCATTTGCTCCGCACTTCGGGCACGTCAGAAGTTGCTGTTGCTGGTGGTGTTGCCGGGGGTGTCGTCGTCCTCGGGGCCGCTCCCGCCGTCGAGGGCGAGGTCCAGGAGGTCCTGGAGGTCCATCTCGTCGATGGACGCGGCCGGGTCGGCGGGGTCCGGGCCGGCCTCGTCGGCGGCGGCCGGGGTGTCGGGTCCGGCGAGCTGCAGGAGGGTGTCGAGGAGTCCTGCGGCGCGGATGCGGCCCAGCGGGATGGTCGCCAGGGTCCGGCGCAGCTCCGCGTCCTGCGGGTCGGTGTCCGGGTCCGCCCCGCCGGTCGCGCCGGCCGCCGCACCGCCGCCGGTCTCCCCGGCGAAGAGGGTGTGCAGCAGGTGGCGGGTGAGGGCCTGCGGGTTGGGGTAGTCGAAGACGAGGCTGGACGGGAGCCGCAGCCCGCACGCGGTGCCGAGGCGGTTGCGCAGGTCGACGGCGGTCAGCGAGTCGAAGCCGAGGTCCTTGAACGCCCGGTCGGGTGCGACGGCGTCCGCGGACGGGTGGCCGAGGGCCGCGGCCGCGTGCTCGCGCACCAGGTCCAGGAGGGCCGTGTCCCGGTCGTCCCCGGACAGTTCGGCCAGCCGGCGGAGCAGGTCCGCGGACGGGTCGCCGGTGGCCGCGGTCCCGCCGCCGGCGGCCGGGTCCTGGCGCAGGGCGGCGCGTACCTCGGGCAGCTCCTCGATCAGCGGACGGAGCCGGGCAGCGGCGAACACGGGCGCGAACCGCGCCCAGTCGACGTCGGCGGCGGTCACCGCCGGGTCCTGGCCGGCGAGGGCGCGTTCCAGGGCGAGGAGGTTCACCGGCGGGGCGACGGGCGGCAGTCCGCGCCGGGTGAGCTGCTCCTCGGCGTCGCCCTCGGCGGCCATCCCGCCGTCGGCCCAGGGTCCCCAGGCGATCGCGGTGGCGGCGAGCCCGCGGGCCGCGCGGCGTTCGGCGAGCGCGTCGAGGAAGGTGTTCGCGGCCGCGTACGCCCCCTGGCCGCCGCTGCCCCAGGTGCCGGCGATGGACGAGAAGAGGACGAACGCGTCGAGGGAGTCCGGCGCGTCGAACAGGGCGTCGAGGTGGACGGCGCCGGCCGTCTTGGCGGTGACGACCCGGGCGAAGCCGGGCAGGTCGGTGCCGGTGCCGGGCGGCTGGGAGACGCCGGCGGCGTGCACCACGGCGCGGACCGGGGTGCCGTCGGCCGCGAGGCCCGCGACGAGCGCTGCGAGCGCGTCCCGGTCGGTGACGTCGCAGGCCGCGAGGGTCACGGCCGTGCCGAGCGCTTCGAGTTCCGTACGGATCCCGGCGGCGCCGGGCGCGTCGGCTCCGCTGCGGCTGACGAGGACCAGCCGCTGCGCGCCCCGTTCGGCGAGGCGCCGGGCCACGTGGCGGCCGAGGGCGCCCGTGCCGCCGGTGACGAGCACGGTGCCGCGCGGGGTCCACGGGGCGGTGGAGCGGGTGTCGGCCGGGGTGGCTCGGACGAGGCGTCGGACGAGGGTGCCGGCGGGGCGGATCGCGAGCTGGTCCTCGTCGCCGGCCCCGGTGAGGACGTCGGTGAGCCGGATGAGGGTGCGCTCGTCGTACGCCTCGGGCAGGTCGACGAGGCCGCCCCAGCGGTCGGGGTGCTCCAGGGCGAGGACCCGGCCCAGGCCCCAGACCTGGGACTGGGCGGCCCCGCCGAGGGTGTCGCCGGGGGCGGCGGCCACGGCCTCACGGGTGGTGCACCACAGGGGTGCGTCGCCGAGGCCGGGGACGGCGCCGGGTCCGGTGAGCGCGGCGGCGAGGGCGTGGGTGAGGGCGAGTCCGACGGGCACCGAGGGGTGCTCGGGGTGCGGCCGCTCGTCGAGCGCGAGCAGTGACAGGACGCCGGTGACCGCTCCCCCGGCCGCCGTCTCGCGCAGCCGCTCGGCCAGGCGGGCCCGCAGAACGACCGGGTCGCCGTCGGCGGTGTCGAGCGGGAGCGGCAGGATCCGGGCACCGCCGTCGGCCAGGTGGTCGGTGACGGCGCGGACCCACGGGTCCTCGGCCTGCGCGGCCGGTACGGCGACCAGCCAGGTGCCGGCGGGGGCTGCTGTTCCGGTGGCCTGACCGCCGGTCCACGGCTGCCAGGTGACGCGGTAGAGGAGGGAGTCGGCCCGGGCCTGTTCCTGCCGGCCGCGCCGCCAGGCGGACAGGGCGGGCAGGGCGGTGCCGAGCGGCTGGTCGCCGTCGATGTCGAACTCGGCGGCGAGCGCGGCCAGGTCGGCCCGCTCCACGAGGTCCCAGAACCGGGCGTCGGCCTCGCTCACGGCCGAGCCGCCCTGCGTCCGCGCGTCCGCGGGCGCGGCGGCGGGCTCGGGCCAGTGGCGCCGGGGCTGGAAGGGGTAGGTGGGCAGGTCGACGCGGCGGGCGCCGGTGCCGGCGTAGAACGCCGTCCAGTCGACGGCGGCGCCGTGGACGTGGGCCAGGCCGAGGGCGGAGACGAGGGTCTCGGCCTCGGGGCGGCCCGCGCGCAGGGCCGGCGCGAACACGGCGTCCTCGGTCACGCAGTCCTGGGCAAGGGCGGAGAGCACTCCGTCGGGCCCGAGTTCGAGGTACGTGGTGACGCCCGCGGCCTCCAGGGCCCGCATGCCGTCGAGGAAGCGGACCGCCTCGCGGACGTGCCGGACCCAGAAGTCGGCCGAGCCCATCTCGTCGGTGACCAGGGCGCCGGTCAGGTTGGAGACGACCGGGATCCGGGGGGCGGCGTACGTGATCCCCTCGGCGACCTCGCGGAAGTCGGCGAGCATGCCGTCCATGTGCGGCGAGTGGAAGGCGTGGCTGACCGTGAGCCGCTTGGTCTTCCGGTCGGCCAACGCCTCGGCGACGGCGGCCGCCGCGTCCTCGTCACCGGCCACGACGACCGACTGCGGGCCGTTGACCGCGGCGATGCCCACCCGGTCGGTGAGCAGCGGGGCGACCTCGTCCTCCGAGGCCTGGACGGCGATCATCACCCCGCCGGCCGGGAGCGCCTGCATCAGCCGGCCGCGGGCCGCGACCAGGGTGCACGCATCGTCCAGCGAGAGCACCCCGGCGACGTGCGCGGCGGCGATCTCGCCGATCGAGTGGCCGGACAGGAAGTCCGGGCGCAGGCCCCGGCTCTCCACGAGGCGGAACAGGGCCACCTCGACGGCGAACAGGGCCGGCTGGGTGTACTCGGTCCGGTCCAGGAGCTCGGCGTCGGTGCCGAACAGCACCTCGTTCAGAGGCAGTTCGAGGTGCGCGTCGAGCCGCTCGCACACCGCGTCCAGGGCGGCGGCGAACGCGGGCTGGGCCGCGTACAGCTCCCGGCCCATGCCCGGCCGCTGGCTGCCCTGCCCGGTGAACAGGAAGGCCAGCCGACCGCCGGAGGCCGTCCCGCGGGTCAGCCCCGGGGTCGGCTCGTCGGCCGCGAGGGCCGCGAGCGCGCCCAGCAGGCCGGCGCGGTCGGCGGCGGTGACCGCCGCCCGGTGTTCGAGGCCCGCCCGGCCGGTGGCCAGGGAGTACGCCAGGTCCAGGAGACCGGAGCCGTCCTCGTCACCGGCGCCGGTGAGGGCTTCGGCCGCGGGCAGCAGCCGGGCGGCCTGGGCGCGGAGCGCCTGCGGGTTCCGGGCCGACAGGACGTACGGGAACGGGCCGGCGGCCGGTGCCGTGGGGGCCGGCGCGGGCCGGTCCGCGGACTCCGGGGCCGGGACCGGTGCCTGCTCGATGATGGTGTGGGCGTTGGTGCCGCTGATGCCGAACGAGGACACCGCGGCGCGCCGCGGCCGACTGGTCTCGGGCCAGGCCGTGGTCTCGGTCAGCAGGGCGATGTCGCCCGCGGTCCAGTCGACCTGCGGGGTGGGCTCGTCCACGTGCAGGGTCTGCGGCAGCACCCGGTGGCGCATGGCCATGACCATCTTGATCACGCCCGCCACACCGGCCGCGGCCTGCGTGTGACCGATGTTCGACTTGATCGAGCCGAGCAGCAGCGGCTGCCCGTCGGGTCGGTCCTGGCCGTAGGTGGCCAGCAGCGCCTGGGCCTCGATCGGGTCGCCCAGCCGGGTTCCGGTGCCGTGCGCCTCGACGGCGTCGACCTCGGCGGGCGCCAGGCCGGCGCTCGCCAGGGCCGCGCGGATCACGCGCTGCTGCGAGGGCCCGTTGGGCGCCGTCAGACCGTTGCTCGCGCCGTCCTGGTTCACGGCCGAGCCACGGACGACCGCGAGCACCGGGTGGCCGTTGCGGCGGGCGTCCGAGAGCCGCTCGACGAGCAGCATGCCGACGCCCTCGCCCCAGCCGGTGCCGTCCGCGCCGGCCGCGAAGGCCTTGCAGCGGCCGTCGGGGGCGAGTCCGCCCTGGTGGCTGAACTCGCTGAAGGTGCCCGGCGTCGACATCACCGTCACGCCGCCCGCGAGCGCCAGGCTGCACTCACCGGCCCGCAGCGCCTGGATGGCCCAGTGCAGGGCGACCAGCGAGGAGGAGCAGGCGGTGTCGACGGTGACGGCCGGGCCCTCCAGGCCCAGGGCGTAGGCGACGCGGCCGGACATGATGCTGCCCGCGTTGCCGGTCATCACGTGGCCGAGGACGCCGTCCGCGTCGGCGGACCGCTCCAGCTGGGCGTCGTAGCCGGTGTAGGAGGCGCCGACGAACACGCCGGCCCGGCTGCCGCGCAGCGTCGAGGGGTCGATGCCGGCCCGCTCGACCGTCTCCCAGGCGGTTTCCAGCAGGAGCCGTTGCTGCGGGTCCATGGCCAGGGCCTCGCGCGGCGAGATCCCGAAGAAGTCGGCGTCGAAGGAGTCGGCGTCGTGGAGGAACCCGCCCTGGAAGGCCTGGCCGTGGCCGGCCTCGGCGGCACTCAGCTCGGCGGTGTCCCAGCCGCGGTTGCCGGGGAGCCCGGCGATCGCGTCGCCGCCGGTCTCGACGAGCCGCCACAGCTCCTCGGGGGTGCGGACGCCTCCGGGGTAGCGGCAGCTCATGGCGACGATCGCGATGGGGTCGTCGGCGGCGGCCGTGCCCGGTGCCGCGACCCGGCCGGACTCGTCCTCCTCGCCGAGGAGTTCGGCGCGCACCTGGCGGGCGAGGGCCGTGGGCGTCGGGTGGTCGAAGACGAGTGTGCTGGGCAGGCGCAGGCCGGTGGCCGCGCCGAGCCGGTTGCGGAGCTCGACGGCGGTCAGCGAGTCGAAGCCGAGGTCCTTGAACGCCTTGGCGGGCTCGATGTGTTCGGCCGAGGCGTGGCCCAGTACGGCCGCGACCTGCGCCCGTACGAGGTCCAGCAGGGCGCGGTCCTGTTCGGGGCGGGTGAGGCCGGCGAGGCGTTCGGCGAGCGGGGTGCCTCCGTCGGACCGGGTGCGTGCGGTGCGGCGGCCCGCCGGGCCCAGGAGTTCCCGGAGGACGGGGGCGACCGGGCCGGGGGCGGCGGCGTCGCGGAGGGCGGCCGGGTTCAGGCGGGCCGGGACCAGGGCGGGCCGGCCGGAGGCCAGGGCGGCGTCGAGCAGGGCCATGCCGTCGGCGGCGGTGAGGGCGCCCATGCCCTGCTGCTCCATGCGGCGCAGCTGGGCCTCGTCGAGTGCGCCGGTCATGCCGCTGGCGTCGGCCCACAGTCCCCAGGCCAGGGCCGTGGCGGGCAGGCCCTGGTGGTGGCGGTGCTCGGCCAGGGCGTCCAGCAGGACGTTGGCGCAGGCGTAGTTGGCCTGGCCGGCGCTGCCGAGGGTGCCGGCGACGGCGGAGTAGAGGACGAACGCCGTGACCGGCAGGTCGCGGGTCAGCTCGTGCAGGTGGAGGGCGGCGACGGCCTTCGGCCGCAGGACGGTGTCCAGGCGTTCGGAGGTGAGGGAGCCGATCGTGCCGTCGTCGAGGACGCCCGCCGTGTGGACCACGGTGGTGAGGGGGTGTTCGGCGGGTATCGCGGACAGTACGGCGGCCAGGCCGTCGCGGTCGGCGGCGTCGCAGGCGGCCCAGGTGACCTCGGCGCCCAGGGCGGTGAGTTCCGCGGTGCGTTCGGCTGCGCCGGGCGCGTCCGCGCCGCGGCGGCTGAGCAGCAGCAGCCGGCGTACGCCGTGGGCGGTGACGAGGTGGCGGGCGACGATCCCGGCGAGGGTGCCGGAGCCACCGGTGATCAGGGCGGTGCCGTCCGGGTCGACGGCGGTGCCGCCGGCCGGGCCGGTCATCCGGGTGTGGCGCAGCCGCGGGACGTGGACGGCGCCGTCGCGCAGCAGCAGCTCCGGCTCCCCGGAGGCCAGGGCCGCGGCGAGGCCGGCCGGGGCGGCCGGGTCGGCGAGGTCGGGGACGTCGGCGAGGACGAAGCGGCCGGGGTTCTCGGTCTCCGCGGAGCGCAGCAGACCGCGAACGGCGGCGTGCGCCAGGTCCTCGCCGTCCGCGCCGGGGCCGGTCACCGTGCCGCTGGTCAGCACGACGAGCCGGGAGGCCGCGAACCGGTCGTCCGCGAGCCAGGCGCGGACCAGGGCGAGCGCCCGGTGCGTGGCCTCGCGCAGGGCGTCCGGGCCGGTCCCGGCGGACTGCCGGGGGAAGGGGGCCAGGACGTACGCCGGTACGGGGGCGCCGGCGTCGACCGCCGCGGCCAGCTCCGCCAGGTCGGCGTGGCGGGTGGCCGGGCCGACCCCGGCCGGGCCGAGGACGGCCCAGCCGCCGGCCGGCCCGGCCGCCGCACCGTGGGTGCTCGGCTGCGGCAGGGGGGTCCAGTCGAGCTGGAACAGTGCCTCGCGCACGACGGCCGGTACGGGCTGCGGGGTGCCGGTGGCCTCGGCGGCCGTGAAGGGCTGCGGGGTCAGGCGGCCGACGGTGGCCACCAGGTCGCCGTGGTCGTCGGCGAGGTCCAGGGCGAACGCCGGGCCGGCGGAGCCGTCGGCGGTCGGCCGGATGCGGACGCGCAGGGCGCCGGCGCCGACCGCGTGCAGGGTCACGTCGGACCAGACGCTGCCGGGTCCGGTGCCCGCGCCACGGCCGTCGGCATCGGCATCGGCATCGCCGGCCGCCAGGGCGGCCGCGGCGTGCGCGGCGGCGTCCAGCAGCACCGGGTGCAGGCCGAACGCGGCGGCCTCCGGCCCGCCTTCGGGCAGGCGGACCTGGACGAAGTAGGCGCCGTCCAGGTGCCAGGCCGCCTCCACGGCCCGGAACAGCGGGCCGCGCCGCAGGGCGTCGTCGGCGTCGGCGTCGGCGTACAGGGTGCCGATGTCGAGGGGTTCGGCTCCGGCGGGCGGCCACGCGGTGAGGCCGGACGGGTCGGGGGACGCCGGGTCCGGTGCACCGGGGGTGAGGACGCCCCGGGCGTGGCGGGTCCAGCCGCTGTCCTCGCCGAGGTCGCCGCCCTCCGGCCGCCCGGAGACGGTGAAGGCGCGGCGGCCCTGCGCGTCGGCGCTCTCGACGAGCACCTGGACCCGTACGCCGGCGCCGTCGGCGGGCAGCACGAGCGGGCTGTCGAGCGCCAGCTCGGCGACGTGGCCGCAGTCGGCCTGGTCGCCCGCGTGCACGGCGAGTTCGACGAACGCGGCGGCCGGCAGCACGGCCGCACCGGCGAGGGTGTGCTCGGCGAGCCAGGGCTGGGCGCGCAGGGAGAGCCGGCCGGTGCAGAGCAGGCTGTCGGAGCCGGCGAGGGTGACGGCGGCGCCCAGCAGCGGGTGCGTGGCCGGGTCGAGGCCGGCCACGGTCACGTCGCCGGCCGCGGCGGCGCCGGGCTCCAGCCAGTAGCGCTCGTGCTGGAAGGCGTAGGTGGGCAGGTCGGCGCGCCGGGCGCCGGTTCCGGCGAAGAACGCCTGCCAGTCGACGGCGGCGCCGTGGGCGTGGGCGCGGGCGAGGGCTTCGAGGGCCGTCTCGGGCTCGGGCCGTCCGGCGCGCAGCGCGGGGACGAAGGCGGCGCCGTCGCCGGTGACGCATTCCTGGGCGAGTGCGGACAGCACCCCGTCGGGCCCGAGTTCGACGTACGTGGTCACTCCGGCCGCCTCCAGGGCGCGGACGGCGTCGAGGAAGCGGACAGCGTCGCGGACGTGCCGCACCCAGAACTCGGCCGAGACCGTCTCGCCGGTGACGGGGGCGCCGGTCAGGCAGGAGACGACCGGGATCTGCGGGGCGCGGTACGTGAGCCCCTCGGCCACCTTGCGGAAGGCGTCGAGCATGCCGTCCATGTGCGGGGAGTGGAAGGCGTGGCTGACGGTGAGACGCCTGGTCTTGCGGCCCTGCGCCTCGAAGTGCGCGGCGATGGCGGCGGCCGCGTCCTCGTCGCCGGCGACCACGACCGACCGGGGTCCGTTGACGGCGGCGATGCCCACCCGCTCGGTGAGCAGCGGCAGGACCTCGTCCTCCGCGGCCTGGACGGCGATCATGGCGCCGCCCGCGGGGAGTTCCTGCATCAGCCGGGCGCGGGCGGCGACCAGGGTGCAGGCGTCGTCCAGGGAGAGCACGCCCGCCACGTGGGCGGCGGCGATCTCGCCGATGGAGTGCCCGGCGACCGCATCCGGGCGCAGGCCCCGGTTCTCCATGAGGCGGAACAGTGCGACCTCGACGGCGAACAGGGCCGGCTGGGTGTACCGGGTCCGGTCGAGGAGGTCCGCGTCCGTTCCGAACAGGACGTCCTTCAGGGGCAGTTCGAGGAGCGGGTCGAGGCGGCCGGACACCGCGTCGAGGGCGTCCGCGAACGCCGGGTGGGTGTCGTACAGCTCACGCCCCATGCCGAGGCGCTGGCTGCCCTGCCCGGTGAACAGGAACGCGGTCCTGCCCTCGGCCGCGGTGTCCGTGACCAGGCCCGCGGCGTCCTCGCCGGCGGCGAGGGCGGCGAGCGCGGTGTCGAGCTCCTCGTCCGTACGGCCCAGGAGCACCGCGCGGTGCTCCAGCGCGGCACGGCCGGTGGCGAGCGTGTACCCGAGGTCGAGGGCCGGGGTTCCGACGGCGCCGCGGGTGCGGGCGGCGATCAGCCGGGTCGCCTGGGCGCGCAGCGCGGCGGCGGTCCGGCCTGAGAGGGTCCAGGGCAGGACGGCGGGCCGGGCCGGTGCCGGGGCGGGTTCCTGCCCCTCCCCCGGCGGTTCCTCCTCGGGGGCCTGTTCGATGACGGTGTGCGCGTTGGTGCCGCTGACGCCGAAGGCGGACACGGCCGCGCGGCGCGGGGCCCCGGTCTCGGGCCAGGCCATGGGCTCGGTGAGGAGCGACACCGCTCCGGCCGACCAGTCGACGTCGGGGGTGGGCTCGTCGATGTGCAGGGTCTGCGGGAGGACTCCGTGGCGGATCGCCATGACCGTCTTGATGATGCCGGCGACACCGGCGGCCGCCTGGGTGTGCCCGAGGTTCGACTTGAGGGAGCCGAGGCGGAGCGGCCGGTCGGCGGGGCGGTCCTGGCCGTAGGTGGCGAGCAGGGCCTCCGCCTCGATGGGGTCGCCGAGCCGGGTGCCGGTGCCGTGGGCCTCGACCGCGTCGACCTCGGCGGCCGACAGGCGGGCGTTCTCCAGGGCCTGCCGGATGACGCGCTGCTGGGAGGGGCCGTTGGGCGCGGTGAGGCCGTTGGAGGCGCCGTCCTGGTTGACGGCGGAACCGCGGACCACGGCCAGCACGGGGTGCCCGTTGCGGCGGGCGTCCGAGAGCCGCTCCACGAGCAGGACGCCGACGCCCTCGGACCAGCCGGTGCCGTCGGCGGCGGCGGCGAAGGACTTGCAGCGGCCGTCGGCGGCGAGGCCGCGCTGGCGGCTGAACTCGACGAACACGTCGGGGCCGGGCATCACGCACACGCCGCCGACCAGGGCGAGCGAGCACTCGCGGCCGCGCAGGGCCTGGGTGGCCAGGTGCAGGGCGACCAGGGAGGAGGAGCAGGCCGTGTCGATGGTGGCGGCGGGGCCCTCCAGGCCGAGGACGTAGCTGACCCGGCCGGACAGCACGCTGGTGGCGCCACCGGTCAGGAGCAGCCCTTCGAGGCCCTCCGGGACCTCCCTGAGGTCGGCGCCGTATCCCATGGCTCCCGCGCCGACGTAGACGCCGGTGCGGCTGCCGCGCACGGACGCCGGGTCGATTCCGGCGCGCTCGAACACCTCCCAGGAGGTTTCGAGGATCTGGCGCTGCTGCGGGTCCATGGCGAGGGCCTCGCGCGGCGATATGCCGAAGAATCCGGGGTCGAACAGGGTGGCGTCGTCGAGGAATCCGCCGCCGGTGTTGTAGAAGGTGCCCTTGCGGTCGGGGTCGGGGTCGGCGAGGGACGCGATGTCCCAGCCGCGGTCCTCGGGGAATCCGGTGATGGCGTCACCGCCCTCGGACACCAGCCGCCACAGGTCCTCGGGGGACCGTACGCCGCCGGGGAAGCGGCAGCTCATCGAGACGATGGCGATGGGCTCGTGGGCGTCCTGCTCGACCTCCTGGAGGCGGCGGCGGGCCCGCCGGAGCTCCGTGGTCATCCACTTCAGGTTTTCGAGAAGCTTTTCTTCGTTCGCGCCGGCCACTGGAACGTCACCTCCTGGAGAAATGCGGAATGCATGCGGGATTGGCGTGGGGCATCGGATCGGGCATCAAAGGTCAGGATTTTCCGAATTCGTTGTTGATGATGTCGAAGAGGTCCTCGGCGGACGCCGATTCGATGGCTGTTTCCTCGTCCTCCAGGGCGGCCCGGGCGGCGCGTTCGGCCTTGTTCCAGTTGGCCAGGAGCGCTTCGAGCCGGGCCGTGACGCGGGCGCGTTCGGCGGCGTCGTCCTCGGGGACCGAGGCGAGGGCGAACTCCAGCTTGTCGATCTCCGCGAGCGCCGGCAGTGCGGGCGCCGTGTCCTCGCCGAGGAGTTCGGCTCGGATGTGCGCTGCCAGGGCGGCGGGCGTGGGGTGGTCGAAGACGAGGCCGGCGGGCAGCCGCAGTCCGGTGGCGGAGCCGAGGCGGGTGCGCAGTTCGACCGCGGTGAGGGAGTCGAAGCCGAGGTCCTTGAAGGCCCGGCCCGCCTCGACCGCGGCGGCCCCGTCGTGCCCGAGGACCGCGGCGACGTGCGTACGGACCAGGCCGAGCAGGGTCCGTTCGGCCTCGTCGGTGCTCATGCCGCGCAGCTCGGCCGCCAGCCGGTCCGCGTCCCCGGCCGCACCGTCGCCACCGCCGGCGGTGCCGGAGCCGGTGTGCTGCTCCGCGTCGAGGACGCGGCGTACCTCGGGGAGTTCGGCGATCAGCGGGCGCGGCCGGGACGCGGTGAACGCCGGGACGAACAGGTCCCAGTCGACGTCGGCGACGGTGACGGTGGTGTCGCCCGCGTCGAGCGCCTGCTGGAGGGCGGTGACGGCCAGTTCGGGGGCCATCACCGGCAGGCCGCGGCGGCGCAACTGCCCGACCGCCTCGTCGTCGGCGACGAGACCGCCTCCGCCCCAGGGCCCCCAGGCCACGGCGGTGGCCGCCAGCCCTCGGTCCCGGCGCTGCTGCGCCAGGGCGTCGAGGTGGGCGTTGGCCGCCGCGTAGGCGGCCTGCCCACCGCTGCCCCAGATGCCGGCGATGGAGGAGAAGAGGACGAAGGCGTCCAGCTCCGTGTCGCCGAGCAGTACGTCGAGGAGTTCGGCGCCGGCGACCTTGGCGGCGAGGACCGCGGCGGTCTCCTCCGGTCCGGTCTCGGCGAGCGGCGCGAGCCGGCCGACGCCCGCGGTGTGGAAGACCGCCGTGAGGGCGGGGGCGCCGGTGTCGTCGCGGAGAGCGGTGAGCAGGTCGCCGACGGCCTGCCGGTCGGTCACGTCGCAGGCGACGGCCGTGGCCCGGGCGCCGAGCTGCGACAGTTCCGCGACCAGGGCCTCCGCGCCCGGTGCCTGCGGCCCGCGCCGGCCGGCGAGCACCAGGTGCTCGGCGCCGTGGGCCGCGAGCCAGCGGGCGACGTGCGCGCCGAGCGCGCCCGTGCCGCCGGTGATGAGGACGGTGCCGCGGGGCCGCCAGGGAGCACGGTCCGCGCCGGCGCCGCTGCCGGCTGCCGCCGGGGCGGCGGCGTGGCCGATGCGGCGGGCGAGGAGCCCGGCGGAGCGTACGGCGAGCTGGTCCTCGTACCCGTGACCGTGGGCCTGCCCCTGCCCGGCGCCGCCGAGTACGGCGAGCAGCCGGTCGAGGGCGCGTCCGTCCACCCCGGCGGGCAGGTCCACCAGGCCGCCCCAGCGCTCGGGGTGCTCCAGGGCGACCACCCGGCCGAAGCCCCAGAGCCCGGCCTGTGCGGCGCTGCGGACCCGGTCGGCGGGTCCGGTCGCCACGGCACCGGAGGTGACGCACCACAGGGGTGCGTCGACGTCCGCGTCGCCGAGGGCATGGACGAGCGCCCCGGTCAGCAGCAGTCCGGCGGGCGCCGCGGGGTGGGCCGGGTGCGGGGCCTCGGCGAGCGCCAGCAGGGAGAGCACGCCGTCGGCCCGGTTCCCGGCGAGTGCCGTGCGGATCCGGTCGGCGACGTCGGCCCGGTCGGTCGTGGCGGTGTCGAGGACGACCTCACGTACGTCCACGCCCTGGGCCCGCAGCGCTTCCGCGATCCCGGGCAGGGCCGCAGGCTCTGCTCCGGTGACGGTGGCGGTGGCGGTGACGAGCAGCCAGGTACCGGCGGGCCGGACGGCCGCGTCCGGGTCGCCGAGCGGCTTCCAGGTCACCTCGTAGCGCCAGCCGTCGACGACCGACTGCTCGGTGCGCTGCCGCCGCCAGGCGGACAGGGCGGGCAGCAGGGCGCTCAGCGGCTGCTCGGTGTCGATGTCGAGGGTGGCGGTGAGGGCGGCGGGGTCGGCGTTGTCGACGGCCTCCCAGAAGGCCGCGTCCGCCGCACCGCCGGCCGTGGCCGCGGGCGTTGCCGCCGAGGTGCGGGGGGCTTCCTCCAGCCAGTACCGCCTGCGCTGGAAGGCGTAGGTGGGCAGGTCGACGCGGCGGGCGCCGGTGCCGGAGAAGTGCGCCGACCAGTCGACGGCCACGCCCTGGACGTGCGCCCGGGCGAGCGCGGTGACCAGGGTGCCGGTCTCGTCGCGGCCCTTGCGGAGCACGGGCACGAAGACGGCCTGCTCCGTGACGCAGTCCTGGGCGAGCGCGGACAGGGTCCCGTCGGGGCCGAGTTCGACGTACGTGGTGACGCCGGCGGCTTCCAGGGCGCGGATGCCGTCGAGGAAGCGGACGGCGTCCCGGACGTGCCGGACCCAGAAGTCGGCCGAGGCCATCTCGTCGGTGACGAGGGCGCCGGTCACGTTGGACACGACCGGGATGCGCGGCGCGTCGAAGGACAGCGCCTCGACGACCTTGCGGAAGCCGGCCAGCATGCCGTCCATGTGCGGCGAGTGGAAGGCGTGGCTGACGGTGAGCCGCTTGGTCTTGCGGCCCTGCGCCTCGAAGGCCTCCGCGATGGCGACGGCCGCGTCCTCGTCGCCGGCGATGACGACGGCCTGCGGGCCGTTGACCGCGGCGATGCTCACCCGGTCGGCGTCGGTCAGCAGCGGCAGGACCTCGTCCTCCGAGGCCTGGACGGCGATCATCGCGCCGCCGGCGGGCAGGGCCTGCATCAGGCGGCCGCGGGCCGCGACCAGGGTGCAGGCGTCGTCCAGGGACAGGACCCCGGCGACGTGCGCGGCGGCGATCTCACCGATCGAGTGACCGGCGAGGTAGTCGGGGCGCAGGCCCCGGCTCTCGACGAGCCGGAACAGCGCCACCTCGATCGCGAAGAGCGCCGGCTGCGTGTACTCCGTCCGGTCCAGCAGGCCGGCGTCGGCCCCGAACAGGACGCCCTTCAGGGACAGTTCGAGGTGGGCGTCCATGCGGGCGCAGACCGCGTCCAGCGCGTCGGCGAACGCCGGGTGGGCGTCGTACAGCTCGCGGCCCATGCCGAGGCGCTGGCTGCCCTGCCCGGTGAACAGGAACGCCGAGGCGCCTGCGGACACCCGGCCGGTCACGAGCCCGGCCGTCTGCTCGCCGGCCGCCAGGGCCTTGAGGGCGGCCAGGAACTCCGCGCGCTCCTCCGCGACGACGACGGCCCGGTGTTCGAGGGCCGACCGGGAGGTGGCCAGGGAGTAGGCCACGTCCGCGGGTTCGAGGGTCTCGTCCGCGGCGATCCGGGCCGCGAGGCGCTCGGCCTGGACCTGCAGGGCGGTGTCGGTCTTGGCGGACAGCACCCAGGGCAGGGCGCCGTGCCGCTGCTGCGGAAGCTCGGCCGGTGTGACGTCGTCGGCTGCCGGTGCCTGCTCGATGATGGTGTGGGCGTTGGTGCCGCTGAAGCCGAACGAGGAGATGCCGGCCCGGCGCGGGCGGCCGGTCTCCGGCCACGCCCGCTGCTCGGTCAGCAGCTCGATGTCGCCCGCCGCCCAGTCGACGTGCGGGGTGGGCTCGTCCACGTGCAGGGTCTGCGGCAGCACCCCGTGCTCCATGGCCAGGACCATCTTCATGACACCGGCGACACCGGCCGCGGCCTGCGTGTGCCCGATGTTGGACTTGATCGAGCCGAGGTGGAGCGGCTGGTCCGCCGGGCGGGCCTGGCCGTACGTCGCCAGCAGGGCCTGCGCCTCGATCGGGTCGCCGAGACGGGTACCCGTGCCATGGGCCTCGACGGCGTCGACCTCAGTGGCCGACAGCCCGGCGTTCGCGAGGGCCGCGCGGATCACACGCTGCTGCGAGGGGCCGTTCGGGGCGGTAAGGCCGTTGCTGGCACCGTCCTGGTTGATCGCCGAGCCGCGGACGAGTGCGAGGACCGGGTGGCCGTTGCGCCGGGCGTCCGACAGCCGCTCGACGAGCAGCATGCCCACGCCCTCGCCCCAGCCGGTGCCGTCGGCGTCCGCGGCGAAGGCCTTGATGCGACCGTCCGCGGCGAGACCGCGCTGACGGCTGAAGTCGATGTACGCGCCCGGCGAGGACATCACCGTCACACCGCCGGCCAGGGCCAGGGAGCATTCGCCGTTGCGCAGGGCCTGGATCGCCCAGTGCAGGGCGACCAGCGAGGCCGAGCAGGCGGTGTCGACGGTGACGGCCGGGCCTTCCAGCCCGAAGGCGTAGGAGAGTCGGCCGGAGACCACGCTGGCCGCGTTGCCGGTGCCGAGGAAGCCCTCGATGCCGTCCGGGACGGAGTCGAGCATGGTCCCGTAGTCCTGGCCGTTGGTGCCGACGAACACGCCTGCCTGGGTGCCGCGGACGCTCGCCGGGTCGATACCGGCCCGCTCGAACGCCTCCCACGTCGTCTCCAGCAGCAGACGCTGCTGCGGGTCCATGGCCAGGGCCTCACGCGGCGAGATACCGAAGAAGTCGGCGTCGAAGTCCGCGACGTCGTAGAGGAAGCCGCCCTCACGGGCGTAGAACGTGCCCTGCTGGTCCGGGTCCGGGCTGTAGAGCCGCTCCAGGTCCCAGCCACGGTCGGCCGGGAACTCACCGATGGCGTCACCACCGGACGCGAGCAGCTGCCACAGATCCTCCGGAGTCCGGACACCGCCCGGGAAACGGCAGCTCATCGCCACGATCGCGATCGGATCGTCATCGACGGCCGCGGCCGCGGCCACCGCCACCGGACCGGCGATCTCCGCCTGCGTGCCCAGCAGCTCGTCCCGCAGGAACGCCGTCAGGGCCGATGCCGACGGGTAGTCGAAGATCAGCGTCGCCGGCAGGCTCACACCGGTCGCCGCACCGAGCCGGTTGCGCAGCTCGACCGCGGTCAGCGAGTCGAACCCGAGCTCCTTGAACGCACGGTCCGCACCGACCGCCTCCGAACCGTCATGGCCCAGCACCGCGGCGACCTGCGCCCGGACCAGACCGAGCAGCTCCCGCTCCAGCTCGGCCGCACCGAGACCGGCGAACCGCTCGACCGGCGAACCGCCGACGGCCTCGGCAGGACCGGCGGGCCCGGCGGGCCGGGTTTCCACCAGTTCGGCGAAGAGTGCGCTGGGACGGACGACGGTGAACGCGGGGCCGAAGCGCTCCCAGTCCACGTCGGCGACCAGCAGAGCCGCGTCGGCGGGCGATGCGACGCTCTGCCGCAGCACGGCCATGGCCGTCTCCGGCGCCATGGGCGGCAGCCCCTCGCGCCGCATCCGCGCGTCCAGCGCCTCGTCGGCGGCCATGCCGCCCTCGGCCCACGGACCCCACGCCAGGGAGGTCGCGGCGAGCCCGGCGGCCCGGCGCTGCTCGGCGAGGGCGTCCAGGTGCGCGTTGGCGGCGGCGTAGTTGGCCTGGCCGGCCGCGCCAGTCATACCGCTCATCGAGGAGAAGAGCACGAAGGCGGAGAGCTCGATGCCCAGCTCGACGGTCAGCTCGTGCAGGTTGCGGGCCGAGTCGACCTTGGCCCGCAGTACGGTCTCGAACCGCTCCGGCGTCAGGGCGTCCAGGACACCGTCGTCCAGCACACCGGCGGTGTGGACGACCGCCGTCAGGGTCTCGGCTTCGGCCGCCAGCAGCGCACGCAGGGCGTCCCGGTCGGCGGCGTCACACGCCACGACCGACACCTCCACACCCATCTCCGCCAGCTCGGCCGCCAGCTCGGCGGCGCCCGGAGCATCCGGCCCCCGGCGGCTGGTCAGGACGAGGTGCTCGGCACCCGCACCGGCCAGCCAGCGGGCCACGCGCCCACCGAGGGCACCCGTACCACCGGTGACCAGGACCGTCCCGGACGGGGCCCAGGCCCGGTCGGCCCGGCCGCCGGAGGCACGGACCAGTCGGCGTCCGAAGACACCGGAGGACCGTACGGCGACCTGGTCCTCGCCGGTGCTGCCGCCCAGTACGCCCGCCAGGCGGGCCATGGTGCGCTCGTCCCAGGTCTCGGGCAGGTCGACCAGACCGCCCCAGCGTCCGGGCAGTTCCAGGGCTGCCACCCGGCCCAGGCCCCACGTCTGGGCCTGCACCGCCGAGACGAGGCGGTCCGAACGGCCCACGCTGACCGCACCGCGGGTCAGGCACCACAGCGGCGCCTCGACCCCGGCATCACCCAACGCCTGGACCAGGCCGGCGGTCGGAAGGACTCCGGCGGCCTCGTCCAGGGCGAGGAGGGAGACCACACCGGCGACGCCCTCGGCCCCGCCCTCGGCCAGCAGCCCGGCCAGCGCGGCGCGGTCCGCACCGGCCTCGACGACCAGCTGCCGGACCTCGGCACCGCGCCCGGCCAGGGCGCCCGCGACGGCGCTGCCGTCCACGCCCGCGGCGGCGGGCGTCACGACCAGCCAGGAACCGGACGGCCGCACCCCGGAGGTGCTGTCGGCCAGTGGCTTCCACGACACCCGGTAGCGCCAGCGGTCCACCTCGGACCGGGTCCGCAGGCCACGGCGCCAGGCGGACAGGGCCGGGAGCGCCGGCAGGACCGTGCTCCAGGTGTTCTCGTCGGCCATGTCCAGGGTGGCGGCGAGCGACTCCAGGTCCTCGCGCTCGACGGCGTCCCAGAACCGGGAGTCCAGCTCGTCGGCGGTGCCGATCCGCGTGCCGCCGCCCGCCATCGGCAGCCAGTAGCGCTGCCGCTGGAAGGCGTACGTCGGCAGCTCCACCTGCCGTGCGCCCGAACCGGCGTAGAACGCCGTCCAGTTCACCTCGACGCCGCGCGCGTGGAGCTGGGCCAGCGAGGCCACGACGGTGTCGGCCTCGGGGCGGCCGTTGCGCAGGGCAGGTGCGAAGGCGGCGTCCTCGCGGGTGACGCACTCCTGGCCGATGGCCGAGAGCACACCGCCCGGGCCGAGTTCCAGGTACGTGGTGACCCCCGCGTCCTCCAGGACCCGCATGCCGTCGAGGAAGCGGACGGCCTCGCGGACGTGCCGCACCCAGAACTCGGCGGAGGCCATCTCGTCGGTGACGAGGGCACCGGTCAGGTTCGATACGACCGGGATCCGCGGGGCGGCGAAGGACAGCCCGGCCACCACCTGGCGGAAGTCGTCGAGCATGCCGTCCATGTGCGGCGAGTGGAACGCGTGGCTGACCGTCAGCCGCTTGGTCTTGCGACCGGCGAACGACTCGGCGATCGCGACGGCGGCGTCCTCGTCGCCGGCGACGACCACCGACTGCGGGCCGTTGACCGCGGCGATGCTCACGCCGTCGGTGAGCAGCGGCAGGACCTCGTCCTCCGACGCCTGCACCGCGATCATGGCGCCGCCGGCCGGGAGCGCCTGCATCAGCCGCCCGCGCGCCGCGACCAGCGTGCACGCGTCGTCCAGCGACAGCACGCCCGCCACATGGGCGGCAGCGATCTCGCCGATGGAGTGGCCCGCCAGGAAGTCGGGCCGCAGACCCCAGCTCTCCACGAGCCGGAACAGCGCCACCTCGACAGCGAACAGTGCGGGCTGGGTGTACGCGGTGCGGTCCAGGAGTTCCTTGTCCGCCCCGAACAGGACGTCCTTCAGCGGCAGTTCGAGGAGGGGTTCGAGACGCTCGCACACCGCGTCCAGCGCGTCCGCGAACACCGGGAAGAAGTCGTACAGCTCACGCCCCATACCGAGGCGCTGGCTGCCCTGCCCGGTGAACAGGAAGGCGACCTTCCCGCCGGCCGGCGAGCCCGTCACCACACCCGCCGCCGAGTGGCCCTCCGCCAGAGCGGCGAGACCGGCCAGCAGACCCGCACGGTCCGCGGCCACGACCGCTGCACGGTCCTCGAACCGGGCCCGGCCCGCCGTCAGCGACCAGGCGATGTCGACCGGACGGGCGTCCGGCGCGGAGAGGACGAAGTCCTGGAGCCGCCGTGCCTGCGCCTGGAGCGCCTGCTCGCCCTTGCCCGTGAGCACCCAGGGGACGACCGGCAGCGCCGAGTCCGCCCGGGGCGCCGTTGCCGGTTCCAGGGCCGGCGGCTGCTCGATGATCGCGTGCGCGTTCGTGCCGCTGATGCCGAAGGACGAGACACCCGCCCGGCGCGGACGGCCCGTCTCCGGCCAGTCCACCGACTCCGTCAGCAGCTCGACATCGCCCGCCTCCCACTCGATCCGGCTCGACGGGGCATCGACGTGCAGGGTCTGCGGCAGTACTCCGTGCCGCATCGCCATGATCATCTTGATCACGCCGGCCACACCGGCCGCGGCCTGCGTGTGCCCGATGTTCGACTTGATCGAACCCAGCAGCAGCGGCCGGCCATCCGGCCGGTCCTGACCGTAGGTGGCCAACAGCGCCTGCGCCTCGATCGGGTCACCCAGCCGGGTACCCGTACCGTGCGCCTCCACCGCATCCACGTCCGCCGACCCCAGACCGGCCACGGCCAGGGCCTCGCGGATCACCCGCTGCTGCGACGGCCCGTTGGGGGCGGTGAGCCCGTTGCTCGCACCGTCCTGGTTGACCGCCGAACCGCGGACCACGGCCAGGATGGGGTGCCCGTTGCGTACGGCGTCCGACTGCCGCTCCACGAGCAGCATGCCGGCACCCTCGGCCCAACCGGTGCCGTCCGCACCCTCCGCGAACGACTTGCAGCGGCCGTCGGCCGAGAGGCCGCGCTGACGGCTGAAGTCGACGAAGGTCTCGGGCGTGGCCATGATGGCCACGCCGCCGGCGAGCGCCATGTCGCACTCGCCGTTGCGCAGCGCCTGGATCGCCCAGTGCAGGGCGACGAGCGACGACGAGCACGCCGTGTCGACCGTGACCGCCGGGCCTTCCAGACCGAAGGCGTAAGAGACGCGGCCGGAGGCGATGCTGCCGGAATTGCCGGTGCCGAGGTAGCCCTCGACGCCCTCGGGGAGTTCCTCGCCGTTCCCGTAGCCGGTCGCGTAGTCGTGGTACATGACGCCCGCGAAGACACCGGTACGGCTGCCCCGCATGGTCGCCGGGTCGATGCCGGCCCGCTCGAACGCCTCCCAGGAGGTCTCCAGCAGCAGCCGCTGCTGCGGGTCCATCGCGAGGGCCTCGCGCGGCGAGATCCCGAAGAACGACGCATCGAACTCGGCCGCGTCGAGCAGGAAGCCGCCCTCGCGGGTGTACGAGGTCCCCACGTGGTCCGGGTCCGGGTGGTACAAGGCCTCCACGTCCCAGCCGCGGTCGGCCGGGAAGGCGGTGATGCCGTCGCCTCCGGCGGCAACGAGCTGCCACAGGTCCTCGGGCGTACGAACCCCACCGGGGAAGCGGCAGCCCATGCCGACGATCACGATCGGGTCGTCCATGACCGCCGCGGCGGTCCGTACCGGTGTACGCGCACCCTGCGCCGAGCCCTCGTGGTCACCGGACCCCCCGTCCACGCCGAGCTCGGCCAGCAGGTGCCGGGCCAGGGCGGCAGGGGTCGGGTAGTCGAAGATCAGGGTCGGGGGCAGGCGCAGGCCCGTCTCCGACTTCAGAACGTTGCGCAGTTCGACGGCGGTGAGGGAGTCGAAGCCGAGGTCCCGGAAGGCACGCTCGGCGTCGACCGCGTCGGCACCGGAGTGGCCCAGGACGGCCGCGACCCGGCCGCACACCAGGTCCAGCAGCACACCCTCCTGCTCGGCGACCGGCAGACCCGTGAGGCGGGCCACCAGCGGCGAGCCCGTATCCGTGCCGCCACCGCTGCGCCGCTCGACGGTGCGGCGCGCCGGGACGCGTACCAGGGCCCGCAGCAGCGCCGGGGTGGAGCCCGCGGACACGGCCTGGGCGCGCAGCACGGCGACGTCGAGGTGCATCGGCAGCAGCACCGCCGCGTCCACCGTCATCGCCGTGTCGAAGAGCGCGAGGCCCTCGTCGGCGGTGAGGGCGGCCACGCCCTCCCGGGCGAGGCGGCGCAGGTTGGCGTCGTCGAGGGTCGCGGCCATGCCGCCGCCGTCGGCAGCATGGCCGGCCTGCGGGGCCCACAGGCCCCAGGCGAGCGAGGTCGCCGGCAAGCCCTCGGCGCGGCGCAGTTCGGCCAGGCCCTCCAGGAACGCGTTCGCGGCGGCGTAGTTCGCCTGGCCGGCGGCGCCGAAGGTGGCGGCGGCTCCGGAGAAGAGGACGAACGCCGACAGGTCGAGCTCACGGGTCAGTTCGTGGAGGTTCCAGGCGGCGTCCACCTTCGGACGCAGCACGGCCGCCACCCGCTCCGGAGTCAGCGACGCCAGAACGCCGTCGTCCAGGACACCCGCCGTGTGGACCACGGCGGTCAGCGGGTGCTCGGCCGGCACGGACGCCAGCAGCCCGGCCAGCGCATTCCGGTCC
The DNA here is from genome assembly GCF_056436025.1 of Streptomyces sp. NPDC043853. Classification (NCBI taxonomy): domain Bacteria; kingdom Bacillati; phylum Actinomycetota; class Actinomycetes; order Kitasatosporales; family Streptomycetaceae; genus Streptomyces; species Streptomyces sp. NPDC043853. The sequence continues at coordinate 360,997 of NZ_JBWKDJ010000006.1, read as the reverse complement.
GACACGTCACACGCGACGAGGCCGACGTGTGCACCCAACTGCTCAAGCTCCGCGACCAGTTCGACCGCACCCGCCGCGGCCGTACCGCGCCGGCTGGTGAGCAGCAGCCGCCGCACCCCGTAAGCCGTCACCAGATGCCGGGCGAACAGCCGGCCCAGACCACCCGTCGCACCCGTGACCAGCACAGTCCCGGACGGATCGCCCAGCACCACGGCCGAGGACTCGGCCGCGCTCTCCGAGGACGGCACGCGCACCAGGCGTGCGGCGCTCAGCACGCCACCCCGGATGGCGAGCTCCGGCTCCCCGGTCGCCAGCGCGGCGGGAAGCGTCCCCGGCGACGCCTGCTCCGGGTCCAGGTCGATCATGACCAGCTGGCCGGGGTTCTCCGACTGGGCGGAGCGCAGCAGGCCGCGCACCGCACTGCCCGCCAGATCCGGCACGCCCGCGCCGGTCTCGACGGCCACCGCACCCGACGTCAGCCACACCAGACGGGTGGCCGCGAACCGCTCGTCGGCCAGCCATTCCTGAACCGCCGCCAGCGTCGCGTTCACCGCGGCGTGGACGGCTTCCACGGTGTCGCCCGTCCGCGCGTCGGCGGCGGCCGGAAGGACGAACACCGCGTCCGGAGTCCGTTCGCCGTCGGTGAGTGCCGCGCCGAGGGCGTCGGCGTCCTCGTACTCGGTTACCTGGGCACCCGTACCGGCCAGGCCGATCTCGTCGCGGCCGAGCACGGCCCACCGGAGGTCGGCAGCCGCAGGGGCGGCCGCGGCGGGCAGGGCCGCCCACTCCACGCGGAACAGCGAGTCGAGGTGGCCGGCACCGGTCCCCTGGACCTGGGCCGCAGAGGCCGGGCGCAGCGTCAGCGACTCGACGGCCGCCACCGGGCGTCCGGTCTCGTCGGCGACCAGCAGGGCCAGCGTGTGCGGGTCTTCCGACGACGCCGGGGTCAGGCGCATCCGGAGGGCGGAGGCGCCCACCGCGTAGAGGGAGACGCCGGCCCAGGAGAAGGGCAGCAGGGCGCCCGGACCGTCCTGGTCCGTGTGCTCGCCGTGTCCGATGGCGTGCAGGCCGGCGTCGAGCAGGGCCGGGTGCAGCCCGAACCGGGCCGCGTCACCGCGACCGTCCTCCGGGAGCACGACCTCGGTGAACAGCTCATCCCCGCGGCGCCAGGCCGCCTTCAGGCCCTGGAACAGCGGCCCGTAGGCCATGCCGTCGCCGGCCAGCTCCGCGTAGAGCCCGTCGACGTCGACGGGTATGGCGTCGGCCGGCGGCCAGGCGGCCGGCTCGCCGAAGCCCTGCTCGGACTCGGGCCGCGCGCCGACAGCGAGGACACCGGACCCGTGGCGGGCCCACGGCTCCTCCGCGACCGCGCCCTGAGGGCGCGAGTACACCGCGAACGACCGCCGTCCGGCACCGTCCGGCGCCTCGACCACCAGCTGGAGCTGCACGCCGCCACGCTCGGGAAGGACGAGCGGCGCCTCCAGCGTCAGCTCCTCCACCACGTCGCAGCCGACCTGGTCACCGGCGCGCACGGCGAGGTCCACGAAGGCGGTGCCGGGCAGCAGGACGCTGCCGTGGATGGTGTGGTCGACGAGCCAGCGGTGCGTGTCGAGCGACAGCCGGCCGGCGAGCAGCACACCCTCCGAGTCGGCGAGAGCCACGGCGGCGCCGAGCAGCGGGTGCCCGGCATCGCCCAGACCGATCGACTCCGGGTCACCGGCGACGAACGCCGCCACACTCGGCCAGAACCGCTGCCGCTGGAACGCGTACGTCGGCAGATCGACCCGGCGCGCACCCGTGCCCGCGAAGAACGCCTCCCAGTCGACGGCGACACCGTGGACATGGGCCTGCGCGAGGGCGGTGGTGATCGTCTCGTTCTCGTCGCGGTCCTTGCGGAGGACGGGCACGAAGAGCGTGCCGTCGGTGTCACCGGTCGTGCAGCCCTGGGCCAGCGCGGACAGGGTCCCGTCCGGGCCGAGCTCGATGTAGGCCGTCACACCGGCGGCTTCCAGGGCTCGGACGCCGTCGAGGAACCGCACGGCCTCGCGGACGTGCCGCACCCAGAAGTCGGCCGAGGCCATCTCGTCGGTGATGACGGCGCCGGTGAGGCACGACACGATCGGGAGGGTGGGAGCCGCGAACGTCAGCCCGGCCACCACCTGACGGAAGTCGTCGAGCATGCCGTCCATGTGCGGCGAGTGGAAAGCGTGGCTGACGGTGAGCCGCTTGGTCTTGCGGCCCTGCGCCTCGAAGGCCTCCGCGATGGCGACCGCGGCGTCCTCGTCACCGGCGATGACGACCGACTGCGGGCCGTTCACCGCGGCGATGCTCACCCGGTCGGCATCGGCCAGCAGCGGCAGGACCTCGTCCTCCGCTGCCTGCACGGCGATCATCACGCCACCGGCCGGAAGGGCCTGCATCAGCCGGCCGCGGGCCGCGACCAGCGTGCACGCGTCGTCCAGCGACAGCACGCCCGCGACGTGCGCGGCAGCGATCTCACCGATCGAGTGACCGGCGAGGAAGTCCGGCCGCAGACCCCAGCTCTCCACGAGGCGGAACAAGGCCACCTCGATCGCGAACAGCGCCGGCTGCGTGTACTCCGTCCGGTCCAGCACCTCCGCATCGGTACCGAACAGAACCTCGCGCAGCGGCAGTTCGAGGTGGGCGTCCATGCGGGCGCAGGTGGCGTCGAGGGCATCGGCGAACACCGGGAAGGCGTCGTACAACTCGCGGCCCATGCCGAGGCGCTGGCTGCCCTGGCCCGTGAAGAGGAAGGCCGAGGCGCCATCGGCGGCCACGGTTCCACGCACCACGCCGGCCGCCTGCTCACCGGCAGCGACGGCGGTGAGGGCAGCCAGGAACTCGTCCCGCTCCCCCGCGACGACGACGGCGCGGCGGTCGAGGGCCGACCGGGAGGTGGCCAGGGAGTAGGCCACGTCCGCGGGTTCGAGGGTCTCGTCCGCGGCGATCCGGGCCGCGAGGCGCTCGGCCTGGACCTGCAGGGCGGTGTCGGTCTTGGCGGACAGCACCCAGGGCAGGGCGCCGGGCCGCTGCTGCGGCAGCTCGGCCGGCGTGGCGTCGTCCGCTGCCGGGGCCTGCTCGATGATCGTGTGGGCGTTGGTGCCGCTGAAGCCGAACGAGGAGATGCCGGCCCGGCGCGGGCGGCCGGTCTCCGGCCACGCCCGCTGCTCGGTCAGCAGCTCGATGTCGCCGGCGGTCCAGTCGACGTGCGGGGTGGGCTGGTCCACGTGGAGGGTCTGCGGCAGCACCCCGTGCTCCATGGCCAGGACCATCTTGATCACGCCGGCGACACCTGCAGCCGCCTGCGTGTGCCCGATGTTGGACTTGATGGAGCCGAGCAGCAGCGGCTGGTCCGCCGGGCGGTCCTGGCCGTACGTGGCCAGCAGGGCCTGCGCCTCGATCGGGTCGCCCAGTCGCGTACCCGTGCCGTGCGCCTCGACGGCGTCGACGTCCGTGGCCGACAGGCCGGCGTTCGCGAGGGCGGCGCGGATGACGCGCTGCTGGGAGGGGCCGTTCGGGGCGGTGAGGCCGTTGCTGGCACCGTCCTGGTTGATCGCGGAGCCTCGGATCACCGCCAGTACGGGGTGGCCGTTGCGCCGGGCGTCGGACAGGCGCTCGACGAGCAGCATGCCCACGCCCTCGCCCCAGCCGGTGCCGTCGGCGTCCGCGGCGAAGGCCTTGATACGGCCGTCCGCGGCGAGACCGCGCTGACGGCTGAAGTCGATGTACGCACCCGGCGAGGACATCACCGTCACACCACCGGCCAGCGCGATCGAACACTCACCGTTGCGGAGCGCCTGGATCGCCCAGTGCAGGGCGACCAGGGACGCCGAGCACGCGGTGTCGACGGTCACGGCCGGGCCCTCCAGCCCGAAGGCGTAGGAGAGTCGGCCGGAGACGACGCTGGCCGCGTTGCCGGTGCCGAGGAAGCCCTCGATGCCGTCCGGGATGACCTGGAAGGACGAGTCGTAGTCCTGGCCGTTGGTGCCGACGAACACGCCTGCCTGGGTGCCGCGGACGCTCGCCGGGTCGATACCGGCCCGCTCGAACGCCTCCCACGTCGTCTCCAGCAGCAGACGCTGCTGCGGGTCCATGGCCAGGGCCTCACGCGGCGAGATACCGAAGAAGTCGGCGTCGAAGTCCGCGACGTCGTAGAGGAAGCCGCCCTCACGGGCGTAGAACGTGCCCTGCTGGTCCGGATCCGGGCTGTAGAGCCGCTCCAGGTCCCAGCCGCGGTCGGCCGGGAACTCACCGATGGCGTCACCACCGGACGCGAGCAGCTGCCACAGATCCTCCGGAGTCCGGACACCGCCCGGGAAACGGCAGCTCATCGCCACGATCGCGATCGGATCGTCATCGACGGCCGCGGCCACCGCCACCGGACCGGCGATCTCCGCCTGGGTGCCCAGCAGCTCGTCCCGCAGGAACGCCGTCAGGGCCGATGCCGACGGGTAGTCGAAGATCAGCGTCGCCGGCAGCGTCACACCGGTCGCCGCACCGAGCCGGTTGCGGAGTTCGACCGCGGTCAGCGAATCGAACCCGAGCTCCTTGAACGCACGGTCCGCACCGACGGCGTCGATGCCGTCGTGGCCGAGGACGGCGGCGACCTGCGCCCGGACCAGGGCGAGCAGCTCCCGCTCCAGCTCGGCCGCACCGAGACCGGCGAACCCCTCGACCCCGGTACCGGCGCCGGCCCCGGCACGGTCAGCAGGTCCGGCGTCCGGCGTGGCCGTCAGCTCGCCGATGAGGGCGCTGGGACGGACGGCGGTGAACGCGGGGGCGAAGCGCTGCCAGTCCACGTCGGCGACCAGCAGCGCCGCATCGGACGATGCCGCGGCGCTCTGCCGGAGGACCGCCAGCGCGGTGTCCGGCGCCATGGGCGGCAGGCCCTCGCGCCGCAGGCGCGCTTCCAGCGCCTCGTCGGCGGCCATGCCGCCCTCGGCCCACGGACCCCACGCCAGCGAGGACGCGGCGAGGCCGGCGGCGCGTCGCTGCTCGGCGAGCGCATCGAGACAGGCGTTGGCGGCGGCGTAGTTGGCCTGCCCCGGTGCACCGATCATGCCGCTCATCGAGGAGAAGAGCACGAAGGCGGAGAGCTCGATGCCGAGCTCGACGGTCAGCTCGTGCAGGTTGCGGGCCGAGTCGACCTTGGCCCGCAGTACGGTCTCGAACCGCTCCGGCGTCAGGGCGTCCAGGACACCGTCGTCCAGCACACCGGCGGTGTGGACGACCGCCGTCAGGGTCTCGGCTTCGGCCGCCAGCAGCGCACGCAGGGCGTCCCGGTCGGCGGCGTCACACGCCACGACCGACACCTCCACACCCATCTCCGCCAGCTCGGCCGCCAGCTCGGCGGCGCCCGGAGCATCCGGCCCCCGGCGGCTGGTCAGGACGAGGTGCTCGGCACCCGCACCGGCCAGCCAGTGCGCCATCCGCCGGCCGAGGGCGCCCGTACCACCGGTCACCAGCACCGTCCCGGACGGCTCCCACGAGCCCGTGTTGCCACCGGCGGCGCGGACCAGGCGGCGTCCGAAGACCCCCGAGGAGCGAACGGCGACTTGGTCCTCACCAGCCGCACCGCCCGCCAGGAGGCCGACCAGCCGGCCCATGGCCCGCTCGTCCCACACCTCCGGCAGGTCCACCAGACCGCCCCAGCGCCCGGGCAGCTCCAGAGCCGCCACCCGGCCCAGGCCCCACGTCTGGGCCTGCACCGCCGAGACGAGGCGGTCCGAACGGCCCACGCTCACCGCACCACGGGTCAGGCACCACAACGGCGCCCCCACCCCGGCATCACCCAACGCCTGCACCAACACAGCCGTGGCCACCACACCAGCGGCCTCGTCCAGCGCCAGCAGCGACACCACACCCGCCACCGAACCGACCTCGACCCCGGCCAGCAGACCGGCCACAACCTCACGATCGGCACCGGCCTCGACGACCACCCGACGGACCTCGGCCCCACGCACGGCCAGGGCGCCTACGACGGCGGTGTCGTCCACGCCCGCGGCGGCAGGCGTCACGACCAGCCAGGATCCGGACACACGATGGCCGGAGGCCACGTCCGTCAGCGGCTTCCACGACACCCGGTAGCGCCGGCGGTCCACCTCGGACTGCGTGCGCAGGCCACGGCGCCAGGCCGACAGGGCAGGGAGCACCTGGCCCCAGGCGTTCTCGTCGGCCACGTCCAGGGTGCCGGCGAGCGACTCCAGGTCCTCGCGCTCGACCGCGTCCCAGAAGCGGGCGTCGACGTCATGGCCGGCACCGTTCCTAGCCGCGCCCGTCAACTGCAGCCAGTAGCGCTGCCGCTGGAAGGCGTACGTGGGCAGCTCGATCCGCCGGGCCCCGGAACCGGCGTAGAACGCCTGCCAGTTCACGTCCAGGCCGCGCAGATGGGCCTGTGCCAGCGAAGCGACCGCCGTCTCTGCCTCGGAGCGCCCGCTCCGCAGCACCGGCAGGAAGGCGGCACCCTCGCCGGTGACGCACTCCTGGCCCATGGCCGAGAGCACACCGCCCGGGCCGAGTTCGAGGTACGTCGTGACGCCCGCGTCCTCCAGGGCCCGCATGCCGTCGAGGAAGCGGACGGCTTCCCGGACGTGCCGCACCCAGAACTCGGCGGAGGCCATCTCGTCGGTGACGAGGGCACCGGTCAGGTTCGATACGACCGGGATCCGCGGGGAGGCGAAGGACAGCCCGGCCACCACCTGACGGAAGTCATCCAGCATTCCGTCCATGTGCGGCGAGTGGAACGCGTGGCTCACCGTCAGCCGCTTGGTCTTCCGGCCCTGGGCCTCGAAGGCCTCCGCGACCGCGAGGGCCGCGTCCTCGTCACCCGCGACGACGACCGACTGCGGCCCGTTGACCGCGGCGATGCTCACACCCTCGCCGATCAGCGGCAGGACCTCGTCCTCCGACGCCTGCACGGCAATCATCACGCCACCGGCCGGCAGGGCCTGCATCAGCCGGCCGCGTGCCGCGACCAGCGCACACGCGTCGTCCAGCGACAGCACACCCGCCACATGGGCGGCAGCGATCTCGCCGATCGAGTGGCCCGCCAGGAAGTCGGGCCGCAGACCCCAGCTCTCCACGAGCCGGAACAGGGCCACCTCGACAGCGAACAGCGCCGGCTGGGTGTACTCCGTCCGGTCCAACAGAGCGGCGTCCGCCCCGAACAGGACGTCTTTCAGGGGCAGTTCTAGGAGCGCATCGAGACGCTCGCACACCGCGCCCAGCGCGTCCGCGTACACGGGGAAGGAGTCGTACAGCTCCCGGCCCATGCCGAGGCGCTGGCTGCCCTGCCCGGTGAACAGGAAGGCGACCTTCCCGCCCACCGGCGAGCCCGTGACCAGGCCCGCCGCCGAGCCGCCCTCGGCCAGCGCCGCCAGACCGGCCAGCAGACCCGCACGGTCGGCGGCGACGACCGCTGCGCGGTCCTCGAACTGCGCGCGGCCCGCCGTCAGGGACCAGGCGACGTCGACCGGGTGCAGCGCGTCCGGGGCGGAGAGCACGAAGTCCTGGAGCTGACGGGCCTGCGCACGAAGGGCTTCCTCGCCCTTCGCCGAGAGCACCCACGGGAGGACCGGCAGCGCCGCGTCCGTCTCGGGCAGCTCCACCGGTGCTGCGGCCGGCGGCTGCTCGATGATCGTGTGCGCGTTGGTGCCGCTGATACCGAACGAGGAGACACCGGCCCGGCGCGGACGGCCGGTCTCCGGCCACTCCACGGCCTTCGTCAGGAGGCTGACGTCGCCGGCCTCCCAGTCGATGTGGCTCGACGGCGCGTCGACGTGCAGGGTCTGCGGCAGTACTCCGTGCCGCATCGCCATGATCATCTTGATCACGCCGGCCACACCGGCCGCGGCCTGCGTGTGACCGATGTTCGACTTGATCGAACCCAGCAGCAGCGGCCGGCCCTCGGGGCGGTCCTGGCCGTAGGTGGCCAGCAGCGCCTGCGCCTCGATCGGGTCACCGAGACGGGTACCCGTGCCGTGCGCCTCCACCGCGTCCACATCGGCCGTCGACAGACCCGCGGTCGCCAGGGCCTCGCGGATCACCCGCTGCTGCGACGGGCCGTTGGGGGCGGTGAGCCCGTTGCTCGCGCCGTCCTGGTTGACCGCCGAACCGCGCACGACGGCGAGGATCGGGTGGCCGTTGCGCACGGCGTCCGACTGCCGCTCCACGAGCAGCATGCCCGCGCCCTCGGCCCAACCCGTACCGTCCGCGCCCTCGGCGAAGGACTTGCAGCGGCCGTCCACGGCGAGCCCGCGCTGGCGGCTGAAGTCGATGAAGGTCTCCGGGGTCGCCATGATCGCGACACCGCCGGCGAGCGCCATGTCGCACTCGCCGTTGCGCAGCGCCTGGATCGCCCAGTGCAGCGCGACGAGCGACGACGAGCACGCCGTGTCGACCGTGACCGCCGGGCCTTCCAGACCAAACGTGTAGGCGATCCGGCCGGAGGCGATGCTGCCCGCGTTGCCGGTGCCGAGGTAGCCCTCGACGCCCTCGGGCAGCTCCTCGCCGGATCCTGCACCCTCGCCGATGCCGATGCCCGACACGTAGTCGTGGTACATGACGCCGGCGAAGACGCCGGTCCGGGTGCCCCGCACGCCCGTCGGGTCGATGCCCGCGCGCTCGAAGGCCTCCCAGGAGGTCTCCAGCAGGAGCCGCTGCTGCGGGTCCATGGCCAGGGCCTCGCGCGGGGAGATCCCGAAGAACCCCGGGTCGAACTCGGCGGCGTCGAGCAGGAATCCGCCCTCACGCGTGTAGGACGTGCCCGCGTGGTCCGGGTCGGGGTGGTAGAGGGCCTCCGCGTTCCAGCCGCGGTCGGTCGGGAAGGTGGTGATGCCGTCGCCGCCGGTGGCGACGAGCTGCCACAGGTCCTCGGGAGTCCGGATGCCGCCGGGGAAGCGGCAGCCCATGCCGACGATCACGATCGGGTCGTCGGTGAGGGCGGTGGTGGTCGGCCGTACGGGCGCCGTCAGCTGCCCGCGTGCGCCGTCCCGGCCGTCGAGGCCGGCGAGGCCGGCGGTCAGCGTGAGCTCGGCCAGCAGGTGCCGGGCCAGCGCGGTCGGGGTCGGGTAGTCGAAGATCAGGGTCGGGGGCAGGCGCAGGCCCGTCTCCGACTTCAGAACGTTGCGCAGTTCGACGGCGGTGAGGGAATCGAATCCGAGGTCACGGAAAGCACGCTCGGCGTCGACCGCGTCGGCACCGGAGTGGCCGAGAACGGCCGCGACCCGGCCGCACACCAGGTCCAACAGCACACCCTCCTGCTCCGCCGCCGGCAGGGCCGACAGACGCGCCACCAGCGGCGAACCGGCGTCCGCAGCGCCGCCGTCACGCCGCTCCACCGTGCGGCGCGCGGGCACCCGTACCAGGGCCCGCAGCAGCGCCGGCGTCGAGCCCGCGGACGCGGCCTGGGCGCGCAGCACGGCGACGTCGAGGTGCATCGGCAGCAGCACCGCCGCATCCACCGTCATCGCCGTGTCGAAGAGCGCGAGGCCTTCGCTCGCGACGAGAGCGGCGACACCGTCCCTGGCGATACGGCGCAGGTCGACTTCGTCGAGCTGCCCCGCCATGCCTCCGTCGACGCCCTCCTGCGGGGCCCACAGGCCCCAGGCGAGCGCGGTCGCAGCCAGGCCCTCGGCGCGCCGCTGCTCGGCGAGCGCCTCCAGGAACGCGTTCGCGGCGGCGTAGTTCGCCTGCCCGCCCGCACCGAACGCGGCAGCCGCGCCCGAGAACAGGACGAAGGCCGAGAGGTCGAGATCCCGCGTGAGCTCGTGGAGGTTCCATGCCGCGTCCACCTTCGGACGCAGCACGGCCGCCACCCGCTCCGGGGTCAGCGACGCCAGAACGCCGTCGTCCAGCACTCCCGCCGTATGGACCACGGCGGTCAGCGGGTGCTCGGCCGGAACGGACGCCAGCAGCCCGGCCAGCGCCTCCCGATCCGCGACGTCGCAAGCGACGAGGTCGACGTGAGCGCCCAACTCCTCCAGCTCCGCGACCAGTTCGACCGCACCCGCCGCGGCCGTACCGCGCCGGCTGGTGAGCAGCAGCCGCCGCACCCCGTAAGCCGTCACCAGATGCCGGGCGAACAGCCGGCCCAGACCACCCGTCGCACCCGTGACCAGCACCGTCCCGGACGGGTCCCCCAGCACCACGGCCGAGGACTCGGCGGCCACGCTCTCGGATGACGCCACGCGGACCAGGCGCGGGGCGGTGACGACACCGCGGCGGATGGCGAGTTCCGGCTCCCCGGCCGCCAGCGCGGCGGGAACCGCCGCCAGCGACGCCCCGTCGGCCTCCGAACCGAGGTCCAGCATGACGAGCTGGCCCGGGTTCTCCGACTGGGCCGAGCGCACCAGGCCGCGCACCGCGCTGCCCGGCAGGTCCTGCACCCCCGCACCGCGCTCGACGGCCGCGGCGCCGGACGTGAGCCACACCAGGGGCGTGGCCGCGTACCGCTCGTCCGCCAGCCACTCCTGTACGACCGTCAGCGCCTCGGTCACGGTGCCGTGGACGCGGCCGACCATCTCCTCGGGCCGCTCGGCGGCCGCCGGGAGAAGGAAGACGGCGTCCGGGGCCGGTTCGCCGGCCGCGAGCGCGACACCGAGCTCGGCGAGGTCGGCGTACTCGGTGACCCGGGCGCCGGAGCCCGCCGGCCCGCCCAGCCCGATCTCGTCCCGCCCCAGTACGGCCCAGCGGAGTTCGCCGGTGGAGGCCGTGGCGGGGGCCGCGGACACGGGCAGCCACTCCACCCGGAACAGCGACTCCAGGTTGCCGCCGGCCGCCTGGACCTGGTCGGCGGAGGCCGGGCGCAGGGTCAGCGACTCGACGGCCGCCACCGGGCGTCCGGTCTCGTCGGCGACCAGCAGGGCCAGCGTGTGCGGGTCTTCCGACGACGCCGGGGTCAGGCGCATCCGGAGGGCGGAGGCGCCCACCGCGTGGAGCGAGACACCCGACCAGAAGAACGGCAGCAGGGCACCTGCGTCCGCCTGTCCGGCGGGGTCACCGTGTCCGATGGCGTGCAGACCGGCGTCGAGCAGGGCCGGGTGGAGCCCGAACCGGGCCGCGTCACGACGGCCGTCCTCCGGCAGCGCCACTTCGGTGAACAGCTCGTTGCCGCGGCGCCAGGCCGCCTTCAAGCCCTGGAACAGCGGCCCGTAGGAGACGCCCTCCTGGGCCAGCTCCGCGTAGAGCCCGCGCACGTCGACCGGCTCGGCGTCGGCCGGGGGCCAGGCGGCCAGCTCGCCGAAGCCCTGCTCGGACTCGGCGCGGGCACCCGCCGCGAGGGCACCGGACCCGTGGCGGGTCCACGGCTCCTCCGCGACCGCGTCCTGGCGGCGCGAGTACACCGCGAACGACCGCCGTCCGGCACCGTCCGGCGCCTCGACCACCAGCTGGAGCTGTACGCCGCCGCGCTCGGGAAGGACGAGCGGCGCCTCCAGCGTCAGCTCCTCCACCACGTCGCACCCGACCTGGTCACCGGCACGGATCGCCAGGTCGACGAAGGCCGTTCCCGGCAGCAGGGCGGAACCGTGGATGGTGTGATCGGCGAGCCAGGGGTGGGTGTCCAGCGACAGCCGGCCGGCGAGCAGCACACCCTCCGAGTCGGCGAGAGCCACGGCGGCGCCGAGCAGCGGGTGCGCGGCATCGCCCAGACCGATCGACTCCGGGTCTCCGGCGACGAACGCCGCCGCACTCGGCCAGAACCGCTGCCGCTGGAACGCGTACGTCGGCAGATCGACCCGGCGCGCACCCGTGCCCGCGAAGAACGCCTCCCAGTCGACGGCGACACCGTGGACATGGGCCTGCGCGAGGGCGGTGACGAGGGTCTCGGCCTCGGGGCGGCCGGAACGGAGCACGGCGGCGAAGACGGCGTGCGGGGTGTCGGTGAGGCAGTCCTGGGCGAGCGCGGACAGCACGCCGTCCGGCCCGAGCTCGACGAACGTGGTCACGCCGGCGGCTTCGAGGGCGCGGATGCCGTCGAGGAAGCGGACGGCCTCGCGGACGTGCCGCACCCAGAATTCGGCCGAGGCCATCTCGTCGGTGATGACGGCGCCGGTGAGGCACGACACGATCGGGATCCTCGGGGCGGCGAAGGACAGCCCGGCCACCACCTGGTGGAAGTCGTCCACCATGCCGTCCATGTGCGGGGAGTGGAACGCGTGGCTCACCGTCAGCCGCTTCGTCTTCCGGCCCTGAGCCCGGAAGTGCTCGGCGATGGCGACGGCCGCGTCCTGGTCACCGGCGACGACCACCGACTGCGGGCCGTTGACCGCGGCGATGCTCACGCCCTCGCCGATCAGCGGCAGGACCTCGGCCTCCGCCGCCTGCAGCGCGATCATCACGCCGCCGGTCGGGAGCGCCTGCATCAACCGGCCGCGTGCCGCGACCAGCGCACACGCGTCGTCCAGCGACAGCACGCCCGCCACGTGCGCGGCCGCGATCTCACCGATCGAGTGGCCGGCCACGAAGTCCGGGCGGACGCCCCAGCTCTCCACCAGCCGGAACAGCGCCACCTCGATCGCGAACAGCGCCGGCTGCGTGAACTCCGTCCGGTCCAGAACGGCCGCATCGGAACCGAACAGCACGTCCTTCAGCGGCCTGTCGAGCACGGCGTCCAGGTGGGCGCAGACCGCGTCCAGCGCGTCCGCGAACACCGGGAAGACCTCGTACAGCTCGCGGCCCGCGCCGAGGCGCTGGCTGCCCTGCCCGGTGAACAGGAAGGCGGTACGGCCGTCACCGACCGAGCCCGTGACCGTCCGGGAGGCGGACTCGCCGGCGGCGAGCCGGGTCAGCACGTCCCGCAGATCCTCGCCGTTGCCTACGGTCAGGACGGTGGCGGCGCGGTGGTCGAGGTGGGCGCGGCTCGTGGCGAGGGAGTAGGCCACGTCGGCCGCGTCCGCGGCGTTGATGCCGGCGGTGTCGAGGTGGGCGGCCAGGGCCGCCGCCTGCGCCTGGAGGGCTTCCTTGGTCTTGCCGGAGAGGAGGTACGGGAGGACGCGGGCGGCGGCGGGCCGGTCGGCCGGGCGCGCGTCGGCGTCCACCGGCGGCTCGGCGTCGGGCGCCTGCTCGATGATGGTGTGCGCGTTGGTGCCGCTGATACCGAAGGAGGAGACGCCGGCCCGGCGCGGACGGCCGGTCTCCGGCCAGTCCACGGACTCGGTGAGCAGTTCCACCTCGCCTGCCGTCCAGTCGACGTGCGGCGTGGGCTGGTCCACGTGCAGGGTCCGCGGCAGCACCCCGTGCTGCATCGCCAGCACCATCTTGATCACACCGGCCACACCGGCGGCGGCCTGCGTGTGCCCGATGTTCGACTTCACCGAACCCAGGAACAGCGGACGGTCGGCCGCCCGCTCCTGCCCGTACGTCGCCAGCAGCGCCTGCGCCTCGATCGGGTCACCCAGCCGGGTACCCGTACCGTGCGCCTCCACCGCATCCACATCGGCAGCCGACAGGCCGGCGCTCGCCAGGGCCTGACGGATCACCCGCTGCTGCGAAGGACCGTTAGGCGCCGTCAGACCATTGCTCGCACCGTCCTGGTTGATCGCCGAACCACGCACCACCGCCAGCACCGGATGCCCGTTCCGGCGGGCGTCCGACAGCCGCTCCACCAGCAGCATGCCGACACCCTCACCCCACCCGGTACCATCCGCCGCAGCCGCGAACGCCTTGATCCGGCCGTCCTCCGCCAACCCCCGCTGACGACTGAAGTCGATGAAGTTCTCGGGCGTCGACATGACCGTGACACCGCCGGCGAGGGCCATCTCGCACTCGCCGTTGCGCAGCGCCTGGATCGCCCAGTGCAGCGCCACCAACGACGACGAGCAGGCCGTGTCGACGGTGACCGCCGGACCCTCCAGCCCGAAGACGTACGAGACGCGGCCGGACATGACGCTGCCGGCGTTGCCCGTGCCGACGTGGCCTTCCAGACCGTCGGCGGCCCCGGCGACCAGGGAGAGGTAGTCCTGGCCGTTGGTGCCGACGAACACACCGGCCCGGTTTCCGCGCAGGGCGGTCGGGTCGATTCCGGCCCGTTCGAAGGCCTCCCAGGAGGTCTCCAGCAGCAGCCGCTGCTGCGGGTCCATGGCCAGGGCCTCGCGCGGCGAGATACCGAAGAAGTCGGCGTCGAAGTCGGCTGCTCCGGTGACGAATCCGCCCTCGCGGGTGTACGAGGTTCCCGACCGGTCCGGGTCGGGGCTGTAGAGGCGGTCGAGGTTCCAGCCGCGGTCGGCGGGGAACGCGGCGACCGCGTCCGTGCCGTCCGTGAGCAGCTGCCACAGGTCCTCGGGGGTGCGGACGCCGCCGGGGAAGCGGCAGCTCATGGCGACGATGGCGATCGGGTCGCCGTCGACGGCCGCGGCGACGGGCAGCAGGGTGCCGGAGACGGAGACGGGGACGCTGCCGACGAGCTCCTCGCGGAGGTGGTCGGCCAGTGCGGCGGAGGTCGGGTAGTCGTAGACGAGGGTGGCGGGCAGCCGCAGTTCGGTGGCCGCGCTCAGGCGGTTGCGGAGCTCGACGGCCGTCAGCGAGTCGAACCCGAGCTCCTTGAAGGCGCGGTCCGCGCCGACCGCGTCCCTGGTGCCGTGCCCGAGCACGGCGGCGACGTGCGTACGAACGAGGTCGAGGAGCTCCCGCTCCTGCTCTGCGGGCGCGAGCCCGGCGAGCCGTCCGGCAAGGGTGGCGGGGCTGTCCGCGTGCCCGGCGGTCTGGTCGGCGCGGGCTTCGGTCGCCGTGCGGGTCGCACGTACCTCGGCGATCTCACTGAACAGTTCGGTGCGGCGTACGGCGGTGTGGCCGGCGAGGTACCGGTCCCATTCGATGTCGGCCACGGTCAGGGCGGCGGCATCGGCGCCGACGGACTGGCGGAGGGCGCGGATCGCCGGCTGCGCCTTCATCGGGGGCACGCCGTCCCGGCGCATGCGGGCTTCGAGGGCCTCGTCGGCGGCCATACCGCCCTCGGCCCACGGACCCCAGGCGAGGGAGGTCGCGGCCAGGCCGGCGGCCCGGCGCTGCTCGGCGAGCGCGTCGAGGTAGGCGTTGGCGGCGGCGTAGTTGGCCTGCCCGGCGGTGCCGATCGTGCCGGTCATGGAGGAGAACAGCACGAACGCCGACAGCTCGATGCCGAGCTCGACGGTCAGCTCGTGCAGGTGGAGCGCCGACGTCGCCTTCGCCCGCAGCACGCTCTCGAACCGCTCGGACGTGAGGGCGTCGATCGTGCCGTCGTCGAGGACGCCTGCGGTGTGGACGACCGCGGTGAGGGTCTCGGCCTCGGCCGCCAGCAGGCCACGGAGGGCTTCGCGGTCGGCGGCGTCGCACGCCACGACCGACACTTCGGCGCCCAGCTCCGACAGCTCGGCCACCAGCTCGGCGGCACCCGGAGCGTCAGCGCCCCGGCGACTGGTCAGCAGCAGCCGCCCGGCACCCGCACCGGCCAGCCAACGCGCCACCCGACCGCCCAGAGCACCGGTGCCACCGGTCACGAGCACCGTGCCGGACGGCGCCCAGGACGCGGCGCCGTCACCCCGGGCCGCCCGTACGAGCCGTCGCCCGAAGACACCCGACGACCGGACCGCGACCTGGTCCTCACCCGCCGTACCACCGGCCAGTACGCCGGCCAGCCGGCCCATCGCCCGCTCGTCCCACACCTCCGGCAGGTCCACCAGACCGCCCCAGCGCCCGGGCAGCTCCAGCGCGGCCACCCGGCCCAGACCCCACGTCTGGGCCTGCACCGCCGAGACGAGCCGGTCCGAGCGGCCCACACTCACCGCACCACGGGTCAGGCACCACAACGGCGCCCCCACCCCGGCATCACCCAACGCCTGCACCAACACAGCCGCCGCCACCACACCGGCAGCCTCGTCCAGCGCGAGCAGCGAGACGACACCCGCGACGGACGCCGTGCCGGACAGCATCCCGGCCAGCGCGGCCCGGTCCGTACCCGCCTCGACGACGACCCGGCGGACCTCTGTGTCACGCCCGGCCAGCGCACCCGCCACGGAGTCGACCATGGCGTCGTCAGCGCCGGCGCCGGGGACGACGACGATCCACTCGCCGGCCGGCAGCTCGGCCGGCACTGCGGCCGTGAGCGGCTTCCACTGCACCCGGTAGCGCCAGGCGTCGACCTGTGCCTGCTCCTGGTTCTGCCGGCGCCAGGCCGACAGGGCGGGGACGAACTCGCCGAAGCTCGCCTCGTCGTCCACCTCCAGCTCGGCCAGCAGTGCGGCCAGGTCGCCGCGCTCCACCGCGTCCCAGAACCGGACGTCGACCGCGTCGGCGGCCCGGGCCGGGGCGGTGCCGCCGTCCGACGGGGCCGTCTCCGGCCAGAACCGCTGCCGCTGGAAGGCGTACGTCGGCAGCGCGACCCGCCGGGTGCCGGTGCCGGGGAAGAAGGCGGACCAGTCCACCGCCACACCCCGTACGAACGCCTGGGCCACAGCGGTGACGGCGGTCTCCGCCTCGACCCGCCCGGCGCGCAGCGCGGGCACGAAGGCGACGTCGGCGGTGCCCGTCAGGCAGTCCTGGGCGAGGGCGGACAGCACGCCGTCCGGCCCGAGCTCGACGTACGTCGTGACGCCCGCGGCCTCCAGGGCCCGGATGCCGTCGAGGAATCGCACGGCCTCCCGGACGTGCCGCACCCAGAAGTCCGCCGACCCCATCTCGTCCGAGACGAGAGCACCGGTCAGGTTGGAGACGACCGGAATCTGCGGGGCGGCGAAGGAAAGTCCGGACACCACCTCACGGAAATCGTCCAGCATGCCGTCCATGTGCGGCGAGTGGAACGCATGGCTCACCGTCAGCCGCTTGGTCTTCCGGCCCTGCGCCCGGAAGTGCTCGGCGACCGCGACGGCCGCGTCCTCGTCACCGGCGACCACGACCGACTGCGGGCCGTTGACGGCGGCGATGCCCACCCGGTCGCCTTCGCCGAGCAGCGGCAGGACCTCGTCCTCCGACGCCTGCACGGCGATCATCACGCCACCCGTCGGGAGCGCCTGCATCAGGCGGCCACGGGCGGCGACCAGCGTGCACGCGTCGTCCAGCGACAGGACGCCCGCGACGTGCGCGGCGGCGATCTCGCCGATGGAGTGACCGGAGACGAAGTCCGGCTTCACGCCCCAGCTCGCCACGAGCCGGAACAGCGCCACCTCGACGGCGAACAGCGCGGGCTGCGTGTACTCGGTCCGGTCCAGAAGAGCAGTGTCCGCCCCGAACAGGACGTCCTTCAGCGGGAGTTCGAGCTGGGCGTCGAACCGTGCGCACGCCCCGTCGAGTGCGTCCGCGAACACCGGGAAGGCGTCGTACAGTTCACGGCCCATGCCGAGGCGCTGGCTGCCCTGCCCCGTGAAGAGGAAGGCCGGCCCGCCCTCGGAAACGGTGCCCTGCACCAGGCCGGGCAGCGGCTCGCCGGCCGCGAGTCCGCGGAGACCACCGACGACCGCGTCCCGGTTCGCCGCGTCGGCGACGAGGACCGCGCGCGACTCGAAGGCCGGGCGCCCGGCGGAGAGTGAGTGGGCGGTGTCGGCGGTGGCGACGTGCAGGTTCGCGGTCAGCCAGCTCACGAGTTGCTCGGCCTGGGCGCGCAGCCCGGCCGCGTTCCTGCCCGAGACGACGAACGGCACGACGGGCGCGGCGTCGGCGGCCAGGGGCTCGGGCGCGGTGCCGTCGCCGTCCTCGGCCGGTGCTTCCTCGATGATCGTGTGGGCGTTGGTGCCGCTCAGGCCGAAGGAGGAGATGCCGGCCCGGCGCGGGCGGTCGCCCTGCGGCCATGCCCGCTGCTCGGTGAGCAGTTCCACGTCTCCGGCCGACCAGTCGACGTGCGGGGTCGGCGCGTCCACGTGCAGGGTCTGCGGCAGCACCCCGTGCTGCATGGCCAGCACCATCTTGATCACACCGGCCACACCGGCCGCGGCCTGCGTGTGCCCGATGTTCGACTTCACCGAACCCAGCAGCAGCGGACGGTCGGCCGCCCGCTCCTGCCCGTACGTCGCCAGCAGCGCCTGCGCCTCGATCGGGTCACCCAGCCGGGTACCCGTACCGTGCGCCTCCACCGCATCCACGTCAGCGGCCGACAGGCCGGCGCTCGCCAGGGCCTGACGGATCACCCGCTGCTGCGAGGGCCCGTTCGGCGCCGTCAGACCATTGCTCGCACCGTCCTGGTTGATCGCCGAGCCGCGCACCACCGCCAGCACCGGGTGCCCGTTCCGGCGGGCGTCCGAGAGCCGCTCCACCAGCAGCATGCCGACACCCTCACCCCACCCGGTGCCATCCGCCGCAGCAGCGAACGCCTTGATCCGGCCGTCCTCCGCCAGCCCCCGCTGACGACTGAAGTCGATGAAGGCGTCGGGGGTGGACATGACGGTGACGCCGCCGGCGAGGGCCATCTCGCACTCGCCCTGGCGCAGTGCCTGAACGGCCAGGTGGAGGGCGACCAGCGACGAGGAACAGGCCGTGTCCACGGTGATCGCGGGGCCTTCGAGCCCGAACACGTAGGAGAGGCGGCCGGAGACGACGCTCGCCGCGTTGCCGGTGCCGACGTGGCCTTCAAGGCCGTCGGCGGCCCCGGCGACCAGGGAGAGGTAGTCCTGGCCGTTGGTGCCGACGAACACACCGGCCCGGTTTCCGCGCAGGGCGGTCGGGTCGATTCCGGCGCGTTCGAAGGCCTCCCAGGTCGTCTCCAGCAGCAGCCGCTGCTGCGGGTCCATGGCCAGGGCCTCGCGCGGCGAGATACCGAAGAAGTCGGCGTCGAAGTCGGCGACGTCGTAGAGGAAGCCGCCCTCACGGGTGTACGAGGTTCCGGGCCGGTCCGGGTCGGCACTGTAGAGGCGCTCCAGGTCCCAGCCGCGGTCGGCCGGGAATCCGGCGACCGCGTCCGAGCCCTCCACGAGCAGTCGCCAGAGGTCCTCCGGGGTCCGGACGCCGCCGGGGAATCGGCAGCTCATCGCCACGATGGCGATCGGGTCCTCGTCGGCGGCCACGGCGACGGCGGCGGCCGGCGCGGCGGTGTCCGCGGCCTGCTCGCCGCCGACCAGCTCCCCGCGCAGGTACTCGGCGAGCGCGGCCGAGGTCGGGTGGTCGTAGACGAGGGTGGTGGGCAGCTTCAGCGCGGTGGCCGCGCCGAGACGGTTGCGGAGGTCGACGGCGGCCAGCGAGTCGAACCCGAGGTCCTTGAAGGCACGCTCCGCGCCCACCGCGTCCGCTCCGTCGTGTCCGAGGACGGCGGCGACGTGCGTCCGGACGAGGCCGAGCAGCTCCCGCTCCTGCTCGGCGCGGGGCAGCCCGGCCAGCTTCGCGAATCCGGCGCCGGCGACGTCGGCGCCCGTCACGACGGTTCCGTGGCCGGTGGCCGCCGCGTCGGCCGCCGACGTACGGGTGATGAACCCGGCGACCGACGGGTTGGGGCGGACGGCCGCCACGACGGACGCGTAGCGGTCCCAGGCGAGGTCGGCGACGGTGAGGGCGGCCTCGCCGGCGCCGACGGCCTGGGCGAGCGCCGCGAGGGCCGCGTCGGGGGCCATGGGGGGCACGCCCTCGCGGCGCATGCGGGCGTCCATCGCCTCGTCGGCGGCCATGCCGCTCTCCGCCCACGGACCCCACGCGATCGACGTCGCGGCCAGCCCGGCGGCCCGGCGCTGCTCGGCGAGCGCGTCCAGGCAGGCGTTGGCGGCGGCGTAGTTGGCCTGCCCGGCCGCACCGATGGTGCCGCTCATGGAGGAGAACAGCACGAAGGCGGAGAGCTCGATGCCGAGTTCGCCCGTCAGCTCGTGCAGGTTGAGCGCGGAGGTGGCCTTCGCCCGGAGGACTCCGTCGAAACGGTCGGGCGTCAGGGCGTCCAGGACGCCGTCGTCGAGGACACCGGCGGTGTGCACGACCCCGGTGAGGCCCTCGGCCTCGGCGGCCAGCAGCGTACGGAGGGCGTCCCGGTCGGCGGCGTCACACGCCACCACCGACGCCTCGACACCCAGCTCCACCAGCTCGGCCGCCAGCTCGGCGGCACCCGGAGCATCCGGCCCCCGGCGGCTGGTCAGCACCAGCCGCTCCGCACCCGCGCCGGCCAGCCACCGGGCCACGCGGCCACCCAGGGCACCCGTACCCCCGGTCACCAGCACCGTCCCGGACGGCGCCCAGGACTCGGAGGCACCAGCCGCAGCACGCACGAGCCGACGCCCGAAGACCCCGGACGACCGGACCGCCACCTGGTCCTCACCGGCCACACCACCACCGGCCAGCACGCCCACCAGCCGACCCACGGCCCGCTCGTCCCACACCTCGGGCAGGTCCACCAGACCGCCCCAGCGCCCGGGCAGCTCCAGGGCGGCCACCCGGCCCAGACCCCACACCTGGGCCTGAACGGCGGAGACGAGCCGGTCCGAGCGGCCCACGCTCACCGCACCACGGGTCAGGCACCACAACGGCGCCTCCACCCCGGCATCACCCAGCGCCTGCACCAGTACGGCGGTCGCGACGACACCCGCAGCCTCGTCCAGCGCGAGCAGCGACACCACACCGGCAACCGAACCGGCCCCGGACAGCAGAGCGGCCACGGCACCACGATCGGCACCGGCCCCGACCACGACACGGCGCACCTCGGCACCGCGCCCGGCCAGTCCGCCCACCAGGTCCGTGTCGTCCACGTCCGCGGCAGCGGCGGGGGTCACGACGAGCCACGTGCCCGACAGCCGGGCACCGCCGGCCGCCGCATCCGACAGCGGCTGCCATGCGGCCCGGTAACGCCAGCCGTCCACCTCGGACCGCGTGCGTACGCGGCGGCGCCAGGCCGAGAGGGCCGGGACGACCTCGCTCAGCGGCTGTTCGCCGTGGGCGTCGAGTTCGAGGGCGGCGGCGAGCGCGGCCACGTCCTGGTGCTCGACCGCGTCCCAGAAGTCGCTGTCGGCCGGGTCGGTCCGGTGGCCGGCAGCCGTGGACGGGCCGGCGGAGGCGGGGGTGCGCGCGTCCATCCAGAAGCGCTGCCGCTGGAAGGCGTACGTCGGCAGCTCGACGCGCGCGGCACCCGTTCCGGCGTAGCAGGCGGCCCAGTCCACGTCCGTGCCGCGGACGAACATGCGGGCTACGGCGTCGAGGAGGGTGCCGGTCTCCGGGCGGCCCGCGCGCAGCACGGCGGCGAAGGCGGGGGGCGCGGCCGCGGTCGCGGTGTCCTGCGGGGCGGCGGCGAGGCAGTCCTGGGCCATGGCCGTGAGGACGGGGTCAGGACCGAGTTCGAGGAAGGAGTCGGCGCCGCGCGCGTGGAGGGTGCGTACGCCGTCGAGGAAGCGGACGCCGTCACGGACGTGCCGGACCCAGTGTTCGGGGGAGGCGAGTTCGGCGGCGGTGGCGGTGGTTCCGGTGAGGAGGGAGACGAGGGGCAGGGTGGGGGTGCGGTAGTCGAGGACCTGGGCCACCCGGCGGAAGTCGTCCAGCATGCCGTCCATGTGCGGCGAGTGGAACGCGTGGCTCACCGTCAGCCGCTTGGTCTTCCGGCCCAGCGCCCGGAAGTGCTCGGCGACCGCGACCGCGGCGTCCTCGTCACCGGCGACGACCACCGACTCCGGACCGTTGACCGCCGCGATGCTCACCCGGTCGCCTTCGCCGACCAGCGGCAGGACCTCGCCCTCCGACGCCTGCACCGCGAGCATCACGCCACCCGCCGGCAGCGCCTGCATCAGCCGGCCACGGGCCGCGACCAGCGCACACGCGTCATCCAGCGACAGCACACCCGCCACATGCGCGGCAGCGATCTCACCGACGGAGTGACCGGCGACGAAGTCCGGCCGCACACCCCACGACTCCACCAGCCGGAACAGCGCCACCTCGAACGCGAACAGCGCCGGCTGCGTGTAGGCGGTCTGGTGGAGGAGTGCGGCCGCGGGGGTGCCCTCGTCGGCGAAGAGGACGTCGAGCAGGGGGTGTTCGAGCTGCTCGTCGAGGTACCAGCAGGCGTCGTCGAGGGCGTCGGCGAACACGGGGAAGGCGTCGTACAGTTCGCGGCCCATACCGGGGCGCTGGCTGCCCTGGCCGGTGAACAGGAAGGCGGTGCGTCCCGCGGTGGGTTCGCCGTGGACGACTGCGGGGGTGTCGGTGCCGTCGGCGAGGGCGTGCAGGGCCCGGCGGAGGGCGGTGCGGTCGTCGCCCAGGGCGACGGCCCGGTGATCGAAGCGGCTGCGGGTGGTGGCGAGGGAGTGGCCGATGTCGTGTGCGGTGGCGTCCGGGCGGGCGTCGAGCCAGTCGCCGAGGCGCCGGGCGGTGGCGCGCAGGGCTTCGGGGGTCTTGGCGGACAGGGCCCAGGGCAGCGGTGCGGGGAGGCTGCCCGGGACCGTACCGTCGGCCCGGCCGGTCTGCAGGTCCGCGGCGTCGCCTTCGGCTCCCTCTCCGGTGCCCTCTCCGGTGCCGCCGTCGGCGCGGTCCTCGGCGCGGTCCTCGGCGCGGTCCTCGGCGCGGTCCTCGGCGGGCGGCTCCTCGATGATGGCGTGGGCGTTGGTGCCGCTCATTCCGAAGGAGGAGACGCCCGCCCGGCGCGGGGCGTCCGCGGCGGGCCAGTCAACGGGCTCGGTGAGCAGGGAGACGGCTCCGGCCTCCCAGTCGACGTGCGGGGTCGGCGCGTCGACGTGGAGGGTCTGCGGCAGGAGCCCGTGCCGCATGGCCATGACCATCTTGATGACGCCGGCGACGCCGGCGGCGGCCTGGGTGTGCCCGAGGTTCGACTTCAGCGAGCCCAGCCACAGCGGCCGGCCCTCCGGCCGGTCCTGGCCGTACGTGGCCAGCAGCGCCTGCGCCTCGATCGGGTCGCCGAGCCGGGTGCCGGTGCCGTGGGCCTCGACCGCGTCCACGTCCGCGACGGTCAGCCCGGCGTTGGCCAGCGCCTGCCGGATGACCCGCTGCTGGGCGGGGCCGCTGGGGGCGGTCAGGCCGTTGCTGGCGCCGTCCTGGTTGATGGCGGTGCCGCGTACGACGGCCAGCACCCGGTGGCCGTTGGCGCGCGCGTCGGACAGCCGCTCGACGAGCAGCATGCCGGCACCTTCACCCCAGGCGGTGCCGTCGGCGGCGGCGGCGAAGGGCTTGCAGCGGCCGTCGGGGGCGAGGCCGCGCTGGCGGCTGAAGGAGACGAAGGAACCGGGGCTCGCCATGATCGCGACGCCGCCGGCGAGGGCCAGGGAGCACTCCCCCGCGCGCAGGGCCTGGACGGCCAGGTGCAGGGCGGCCAGGGAGGAGGAGCAGGCCGTGTCGACGGTGACCGTGGGGCCTTCGAAGCCGAAGGTGTAGGCGATGCGGCCGGAGGCGACGCTGGCGGCGTTGCCGGTGACGAGGTAGCCCTCGAACCCGTCGGCGGCGTCCTCGAGCCGGGGGCCGTACTCCTGGGTCTCGGCACCGACGAAGACGCCTATCCGGCCGCCGCGGAGCGCGTTCGGGTCGACACCGGCCCGGTCGAAGGCCTCCCAGGAGGTTTCCAGCAGGAGGCGCTGCTGCGGGTCCATCGCCAGGGCCTCGCGCGGCGAAATACCGAAGAACGCCGCGTCGAATTCGTCGGCGTCGTGGAGGAATCCGCCTTCACGGGTGTAGGTGGTGCCCGCCCGGTCGGGGTCCGGGTCGTAGAGCGCGTCGAGGTTCCAGCCGCGGCCGGTGGGGAATTCGGTGATCGCGTCGGTGCCTGCGGCGACGAGGTCCCAGAGGGATTCGGGGGAATGCACGCCGCCGGGGAACCGGCAGCCGATACCGACGATGGCAATGGGCTCGTCGCTTCCGACGGCGGCGGCGACGGGGGCCTCGGCGGGGGCCGTCCCGCCCAGCAGCAGGGTGTGGACGTGTGCGGCGAGGCGGGCCGGGCTGGGGTGGTCGAAAGCCAGGGTGACGGGCAGGCGCAGGCCGGTGGCGGCGACGAGACGGGCGTGCAGGTCGACGGCCGCGAGGGAGTCGAACCCCAGGTCGAGGAAGGAGCGGTGCGGGTCGAGGACCTCGGGGGCGGCGTCGCGCAGGGAGGCGGTGACCAGTGCGGAGATCCGGTCGAGCAGTACGGCGTGCTGCTCGCCGTCGGTCAGGCCGGCGAGGAGCCCGCGCCATCCGTCCGGGGTGTCCTCGCCGCGAACGTCCCGGGTTCCGCCGGCCGGAGAGGCGCCGTCGGTCTCGGCTGCGAAATCCGGGGACTCGTTCAACATCGCGCGCTCCATCAATCCGTGCAGAGAAAACCGGGGATCGGTCATGACCCTGGCACGGAGATGTCCCGGCAGAAACCCCTATCGGCCCCCTAGGAGCCCCTATTCCGATAACACCCGATAATCCACTGCACAGGCGGGTGCGACCGCATCATAATGGCCTCGGAATGCGGAATCGGCAAGAATTCCGGGGGACTTCCCGGAACTTCCTGGAACATCCCCGGACTCGCGGGGACTTCGCGGGACCTCGCGGGACTTCGCGACCTGCCGCGGAAAGCGCGATGCGGGCCGGCGGGGTCGTCCCCGCCGGCCCGCACGGGGCCGGGCGTGCCGCTACATGCGGATGTCGGGCCGGTAGACGTCCAGCCGGATCGCGGTGTCGAGGGTCCGTTCCAGGCCGTTGCGGGCGGCCGGGGTCAGGCTCTCGGGGGCGGCGGTGACGGTCTCGGCCAGCCAGTCCCGGCTGACGATCCCGAAGACGGGGCCGTCCTCGCCGATCAGGTGCTTGGCGCTCTCCTGGAGCGCCTCGGCGTAGCGCCAGTCCCGGACGACGGGGTAGGGGCTCTTGGTGCGTTCCCGCACGGACCGCGGCAGGAGGTCCGCGGTGGCTCCGCGCAGGAGGCTCTTCTCCCGGCCGTCGTACGTCTTCATCGACCACGCGTGTTGTAGACGTACTCGACGAGGCGGTGCGGCGAAGGTGTACAAGGGCAGGCCCTCGGTGGCGCGGTGCCGGGCGGCGAGCCCGGTGATGGCGCTTGAGTCGAGGCCGCCGGACAGCAGGACGCAGGTGGGACGTCGGCGACGAGCTGCCGGGCGACGGTGTCGTCGAGGAGTTCCCGGATCCGCTCCACGGTGGTGTCCAGGTCGTCGGTGTGCTCGCCTCCCGGTGGCCTGTCAAGACAGTACGGGGAAGCAAAGGGGAAACGGAAGAAGCGGAGGGGCGGTCCCGTGGGAGCGCCCCTCCGCCGGGGGGGGAGCAGGACTGTGCGGGCCGGGCTACCGGCTGCCGGCCGTGGTGCGGGGATGCCGTTCGAGGAACGGGGCGAGCAGGTCCGGGACCGCTTCTTCCGCGAGCGCCAGGCCGTCCGTGACCGACACGTCCCGCACCTTGTAGACGCCGTTCCCGGCGGCGGTGGCTGCGCCCAGGGTGAGCAGGCCGGCCCGGCGCTGGAAGAACGAGCGGGTGATCGACCAGCCGATGATGCCGTCGCGCTGGAGGGCGGCGGTACGGCGGGTGAAGGTGCCGGACCGGGTGACCAGGTAGCGGCCGTGCACGGCGTGCCCGAGGTTGCGGTAGGCGTCGAACGCCAGGGCCGTGCCCGCGGCGAGCAGGAGCAGCCCGGTGATCCAGCCGGCGTGCACCAGCACGGGGGTGAGCCACAGGCCGGTACCGACGAGCGGCGCCGCGGCCAGGGCCGACCAGAGGAGGGCGCGGTTGATCCTGCGGCGCAGGGCCACGCGGGGGTGCGGGGCGAGCACGGCGGCGGTGGTCGGGGCGGTGGTCTCGCCCAGGACGTCGGCGGCGACCCGGCGGGCCAGCGCCAGCGGTACGGGCGGAGTGAGCCTGCTGCGGCTGCTGTTCTCGTCCTCGTCCCCGAGGCCGCTCGCGACGGCCTTCAGGCGGGCGCCGCCGGCCCAGCGCAGCAGCATCGGCTCGGCCACCTCGGCGCCGCGCAGCCGCTGTTCCTCGATGCTGACGGAGCGGGTGATCAGCAGGCCGCGGCGGACCCGCAGCATGCCCGGCTCCTCCCGGTCCAGGCGGTAGCCGCCCCAGCCCTCGATGAAGGTGGCGGTCGAGCCGGCGACTCCGACGAGGACGATGACGAGGACGGTGACGAGGATGCCGTACCACAGGGGCACGGAGCCGAAGCGGTCCTGGAGGTCCTTGACGATGCCGAGTTCCAGGGGGTCGATCTTCATCTCGTGCAGGGTGCGGTAGACGCTGCCGACGGCGATGAAGACGCCGCCGACGCCCCAGAGGGTCAGCGGCGCGTACCGCAGCCAGGCCCAGTCGAGTTCGGCGAGGGTGGGGTCGGTGTCCGCTCCGGAGTGCCGCACGCCCTGTGCGGCCCGCCGGAGTTCGGTCAGCCGGCGGCCCAGCTCGGCCGCGTCCGCCGTGCTCAGGCCGTCCAGGGACAGGCCGCCGTCGGAGCTGCCCTGGTCGCCGGTGCTGACCTTGAGGGAGGTCAGGCCGAAGATCCTGTGCAGGGGTTTGGCGGTCAGGTCGACGCTGCGGATGCGGTCGGCGGGAACGGAGCGCTCGCTGCGGAAGAACCGGCCCTTGTGGACCTCCACCCGGTCGGCGGTGACCCGGTAGCGGGTGGTGGCGAGCCGCATCAGGCTGATGCCGGCGATGGCCAGGCAGGTGATCAGGAGCGAGCCCAGCGTGATCAGGATCTGGAGGTTGATCCGGCCGCCGTTGAGGAGGAGGGCCGCGCCGAAGGTGGCCAGCGGCGTACCGATCACACTCAGGTTGACCAGGAGCAGGCGGGGGTTGAGGCGTCCCCACTCGTCGTCCGGTGTGCCGGTCCGGGCGGGCACGGCGGTGTCCGAGGTCATGTGGCGTCTCCCGGTACGGCCTGGGTGGACGTGGTGAGCTGCTCCACGAGTTCGGCGGCCGTCCGGTGCTCCAGGCCCTTGATCTTCACGGCGCCGGAGGAGGATGCGCTGGTGACGGTGATCCCGGAGAGGCCGAACATCTGCTGGAGGGGGCCGCGGAGGAGGTCCACGGTCTGGATGCGGGAGAGGGGTACCACCCGCCAGCGCTGCCAGAGCCAGCCCGAGGCGGCGTAGACGGCCTCGTCGGTCGTCTCCCAGCGGTGCACGCGGTAGCGCCAGAGGGGCATGACGCCCATGTACAGCAGTCCCGGCACGAGCGTGCCGAGGAACAGCCAGACGAAGACGAACCGGGCCGGGGGGATGGACAGGTAGAGGATGCCGAACACGAGCGGCAGCGGCAGGGCGAACAGGGAGGACTGGAGGGTCCACCAGCCGATCGCACGCTTCTCGACCCGGTTGCGAGGCGGACGGAGCCTCAGTTCTGTGTTGTGTACCACTGCTTCACCCTAGTTCGTTGATGATCTTGGACCGGCTTCGGTCGGACCTGCCCGGCGTCACGGCAGGCCGGCCGTGCGGCGGGGCGTCTCCCCGGCCGTCTCGTCCGTCGTGCCGCGGGCCGGGCCGCCGGCCGTACGGCCGGCCGCGCGCACCCCGTGCGACCGGGACAGCAGGACCGCCGTACGGGCCGCCACCGCCGACACCGACATCAGGGCGAGTGCGCTCACGAGCACGTCAGCGCCGCTGAGTTGGTAGTCGGAGGTGAACCGGTCGAGGCGCGCGGCGTACCAGTGCTCGCTGCCGTACGCGAAGAGGACCTGGACGGTGGAGAGGAGGACCCACGCCGCCGCGTGGGCGGGTCCGCCGGTGCTGCGGGCCTCTCCCGCTCCGTCCCGGTGGACGGAGAGCAGGGAGCCCGCCACGAGTCCGCAGATGCCGCCCACACCGATGCCGGCGAGGTGCAGCGACGGGTCGTTCCCCGCCGTGGGGAAGGAGTCTACGCACCCCAGGGCGGCGGCGACAGCCACCAGCATGGGGGTTGCCGTCCTCACCGCGGTGACGCGGCGGTTGCCGGAATCCGTCGCGAGGACGGACACCAGGACCGACCCACAGGTGATGAGTGCCGCCGTGAACTGACCCACGTGCCCTGACCTGCCCCTTTCCACATCCTCCCGGTACTCCCCGGGTTCCGTTCGCGGTTCTCCTTCCGCTGACTCCAACGTAGGTCCGCGGGGAGGACGCGGGTGCCGACCGATCGGTGGGACCGGCTGTCCACCGATCGACGGACACCGGCGGACCTCGTGGTAGGACTGGTGCCGTGCACATACACACTGAGGAGGAGGTGGAGGACCCGCGCACGGCCGCACACCACGGACCCGACTCGGGGAGCCGCTGGTTCGGCCTGTGGGACGGCTACTTCGCCATCTCCTACCTCGTCACCGTCATCCTGCTGTTCACCTCGGACGAGGACCAGGGCCACCGGGCCTTCGCCATCGGCGCGCTGACGCTGATCGTGCCCTGGTACGCCGGTGTCGGCCGGAGACCGATGGTCCTGCGGACCAAGGGCCGGCGCAACACCGTCTTCTCCGCGGGCCTGTTCCTGCTCTTCGCCGTCTCCAGCACCCTCGACCTCGCGGGTTCCTTCGCCCTGTTCGCGGTGGTCCCCATGCTCATGATGAGCATGCCGATGCCGCCGGCGATCGTCCTCGTGGTCGTCGCCAACCTGTGGCCGGTGACGGTGGTGTGGCTGCGCGGAGGCGAGTTCGACCCGCACATCCTCTCGGTGCTGCCGATCTCGCTGCTCGGCATCGCCCTCTCGGTGCTGCTCGGGCTGTGGATCACCCGGGTGGTGCAGCAGAGCGCCGACCGGGCCGAGCTGATCACCGAACTGCGGCGCAGCCGGGAGCGCGAGGCCCTGCTGTCCCACCAGGCGGGCGTGTCCGCCGAGCGGGAGCGGCTGGCCCGGGAGATCCACGACACCCTGGCCCAGAGCCTCACCAGCATCATCGGCCTGGTGCAGGCCGCCGAGTCGGAAGTGGAGGACAACCCCGAACGGGCGCGCAGCCGGCTCGGACTGGCCGGCCGGGTCGCCAAGGACAGCCTCGCCGAGGCCCGCGGCTTCGTCTCCGCCCTCACCCCGCCCGCCCTCCGGGAGAGTTCGCTGGTGCAGGCCGTACGGCGGCAGGCGGACCTGCTGCAGGAGGAGACCGGGCTCGCGGTGCGGTGCACGGCACGGGGCGAGGAGCAGCCGCTGCCGATGGCGGTGAGCGTGGTGCTGCTGCGG
This sequence comes from Streptomyces sp. NPDC043853, assembly GCF_056436025.1. Lineage (NCBI taxonomy): Bacteria > Bacillati > Actinomycetota > Actinomycetes > Kitasatosporales > Streptomycetaceae > Streptomyces > Streptomyces sp. NPDC043853. The sequence goes on along the minus strand of NZ_JBWKDJ010000006.1, from coordinate 332,005 downwards.
ACGGCACAGGAGGCGTTCGCCAACGTGCGCAAGCACGCCCGGGACGCCCGTAGGGTGGAGGTGCTGGTGGCGTACGTGCCGGACGCGGTACGGCTCGTGGTCCGCGACGACGGCGCGGGCTTCGACACGGACGGCGAGTGGGACGGATTCGGGCTCCGTGGAATGCGGGCCCGGGTGGAGGAGATCGGCGGAATGGCGCAGGTCAGCAGCGGCCCCGGAGAGGGCACGCTCATCGAGGTGATGGTGCCGTGCGGGGGCGGCACGGGTGCCGGGACGCAGGAGCCGGCCGATGGCTGAGCACGTGCCGGTGCGGGTACTGCTCGCCGACGACCACCCGGTGGTCCGCGAGGGCCTGTCCGCCATGCTGGAACTGGACCGGGACATCGAGGTCGTGGGACAGGCCGGCTCGGGCGAGGAGGCCGTGCTCCAGGCCGCCCGGCTGAGGCCGGACATCGTCCTCCTGGACCTGCGCATGGGCGCGATGGACGGGGTGGCCGCGACCGGGCACATCCTGCGGGAACTGCCGCGGACGAAGGTGGTCATCGTCACCACCTACGAGGACGACGCCGACATCCTGCGCGCGGTGGAGGCCGGCGCGGCGGGCTACCTGCTCAAGGGCAGTTCGCGGGAGGAACTGGTGCACGCGGTGAAGGCGGCGGCGCGCGGAGAGACGGTCCTGACGCCGTCGCTGGCGCCCAAGCTGTTCCGGGCCCGGGTGGCGGAACCGCCGGTGCTGTCCGAGCGGGAGCGGGAGGTGCTCCAGCTCGTACGGCAGGGCCTGACCAACGCGGACATCGGGCGCCGGCTGTTCATCGGCGAGGCCACGGTGAAGACGCACCTGCTGCGGTCGTTCAAGAAGCTGTCGGTGTCGGACCGGACCGCCGCCGTGATGGCGGCTCTGGAGCGCGGGCTGCTGTCCTGAGGCCGGCGGGGCGGCGGGGCCGCGGGCAGGGGCGGCGGACGGGGGCGGCGGGCCGGGGCCGGCACGAAGGAGCAGGCCCGTCCGGGACGGACCCCGGCCCGCCCCACCCTGCCCCGGCCGGGCCGGCCCGGACCCCGGCCGCACCCCCTGCGCACCCCTACGCGATGCCCGGCAGGCTCAGGTCCCACAGCCGGGCGGGCAGGTCGCGGCGCCGCTTGACCTGGAGCTTGCGGTAGATCCGGGTCAGGTGCTGCTCGACCGTGGAGACGGTGACGTACAGCTTGGTGGCGATCTCCCGGTTGGTGTGGCCGCGTGCGGCGAGCAGGGCGACCCGGGCTTCCGCCTCGGACAGCACCTCGGCCTCGCGGGGCGCTTCCGTCTCACGGCCGGGCACGGCGACCGCGACCGGCTCGCCGTCGCCCTGGCCGGGGGTGAACTCCTGGCACAACGGCTGCGCCCCGCAGGACTTGGCGACGTGCCAGGCCTTGCGCACGAGCATCCGGGCCCGGTTGAAGTCGCCGGCGGCACGGTGTGCGCTGCCCAGCTCCCCCAGCGCCCTGGCCAGTTGCAGGCGGTCATCGCCCTGTTCCAGGATCTCCACGGCCTCGGTGAGCCGCTTCATCCGGTAGGCGAGGTCACCGCTGGTGCGGGCCAGCGCGTACAGCAGCGACCCCCGCGGCCGGCTGCCGGCCGGGCCCGCCTCGCGCTGCCGCTGCTGCTCGACGTACTCCCGGGCGCGGGGCACGTTGCCCAGGGCCAGCCAGGCCTCGGCGGCGTCCAGCCGCCACGGCACCAGCTCCACTCCGTCCATGCCCCAGGCCTGCATCAGCTCCCCGCAGGTGAGGAAATCGCGCAGGGCGGCGTGGAAGCGCCCGGTGGCGAGGTGGGCGCGGCCGCGGGCCCGGAGGTAGTGCAGCCCTATCTGCGATTCCAGCATCGTCTCGGGAACCGGCTGTTCGAGCAGGCTCATCGCCTCGTCGAGGTTGCCCATCCGGGTCTCGGCCTCGATCAGGACGGCCAGCGGCAGGGCGATCCCCACGCCCCAGCACGGGACGGAGATCAGTGACATGGCCCGGCGCGCCTGGGCGGCCGCGCCCGGCAGATCGCCCTGCCGGAGGGCCGTCTCGGCCCGGACCGCGCCGAGGACGGCCTGCCAGGTCGGCGCGTTGCGGGTGGCGCACTCGCCGAGCAGCCGGTCGGTCCAGGTCAGGGCGAGGTCGAGGCGGCCGGCGTAGACGAGGGCGAGCACGGCCATGACGAGGGGGGTGAGGGTGCGGTCGCTGAGGTGGTAGCGCTGCAGCACCCGGGTGGCTTCGGCGACGGCCGCCTCGCCCTGGCCTCCGCGCAGCGCGGTCCGTACCGCCTCGGCGGCGGGTACGTGCGCGTCGTCGGGCAGGTCGTAGGGGGCTGCGGCACCGGTGCCGTGGGCGGGCGCGCCGGCGGCCGGCGGGTGCGGGTCACCGTCCCGGAGGTGTTCGGGTCGTCCGGAAGTGGTGAACACGGCCGCGACCGGGGGGCTCACCGCCGACAACCAGTTCTGTGCGGCGGCGAGGGTGCCGGTGTCGTAGGCGAACGGCTGGTCGGCGGCGCGGGCCTGGCGGGCTGCGGTCTGCAGGCCGCGCACCGCCTCGGCGGCCTGCCGTGCCTCTCCCATCCAGGCCAGGCAGGTCACGGCGTGGAGGAGGTCGCGGTCGGTGAGCCGGCCGGCGCGGAACTCCCGGGACAGCTGGCGCAGATGGCTCTCCGCGGCGACCGGGCTGCTGCGCCAGACGATGCTCACCAGGCGGGATTTGAGCGCCGTGCGGCGGGAGCCGTCGGGGCAGGAGTCGACGGCCAGTTCCCCGCAGCGCAGGGCGAGTTCGGGGTCGTCGTCGACGAGGGCGTACTCGGCGGCGTCCTGCAGGACGGGGATCGCCCAGTCCTCCGCGGAAGTACGGGTGGCGAGCAGGTGCCGGGCCACGTCGAGCGCGGCCGCCCCCTCCTGGTGCAGCAGACCGGCGGCACGCCGGTGGAGGGCGGAGAGCTCGCCGGGCGGGGTGGCGGCCAGGACGGCGTCGCGGGTGGCGGTCTGCCGGAAGGCGCCGTCCTGCAGGAGGCCGCACCGGTTCAGGTCCTGGACGGCCAGTTCGACGGTCTTGACGTGGATGCCGCTCACCCGGCTGAGCAGGGCGGGCACGGAGGCGTCACCGAGGACGGCGATGCCCCGGGCGACGGCCACCGTCTCGGGGTCGCCCCGGTGGAGGCAGTCCAGCGCGGCGCGTTCGAAGGTCTCGGCGGGGACCAGCGGCTGGAACGGCTCGCTGTCGCCGAGGGCGGTCACGCCGTCCTCCAGCAGGGCCTTGACCAGCAGCGGGTTTCCGCCGGTGGCCGCCTGGCAGTCGGCGGACAGCCGCTGGGCGGCTGCGGTGGAGAAGCGTTCGGCGAGGATCCGGCCGGTGCCGTCGGCGCTGAGCAGGGGGAGCCGGATGCTGGTGCAGTTGGGCTGGCGCTGCAGCTCGGCGTGGAAGGCGAGCTGGGCCGGCTGCAGGCGTACCGCCTCGGTGAGCACGATCAGGACGCCGGCCTGGCGGACCCGCCGGGCGAGGCAGAGCAGGAAGGCGCGGGAGAGTTCGTCGCCGAGGTGGACGTCGTCGACCGCGATGACGAGGGTGCGGTCGCGGGCTATGCGCAGCAGCGAGGCGCAGACGTGCGGCAGCACCCGCATGCCCGCCTCGAGGCCGGCCGCGGTGTCCGCGTCCACCGTGTCGCCACCGGTGTACGGGTGGCTGCCGGGGTGTCCGGCGGCCGGGTGTCCGGGGGGCTGGTATCCGGGTGCCGGGTATCCGGGGAGCTCGTAGCCGGTGGCCGGATGTCCGGGGGGCCGGAATCCGGCCTGGTGGCCCGCGGCCGGGTCGGGGGTGAGGGCGGGGGCACTCACGGCGTCGAGCAGTGCGGTGGCCTCGGCGTGGACGGCGGGGTCCAGGGGTGCGGCGCTGTCCAGGATCCGGCGCAGGATGCCGAAGGGGAGTCGGCGTTCGGCGCGGGATCCCGCCGCTTCCAGGACCAGCGTCCCTTCGGAGAGCGCGTGTTCGGTGAAGCGTGCCAGCAGGGTCGTCTTCCCGCCGGCGATGGGCCCGCTGATGACGGCGACGCGTCCGCGGCCCCGGTGGGCGCTGCCGAGCAGTCCGCCCAGCGTGTCCCACTCCTTCTCACGCTCGACCAGTGTTGCCACTGCGGCGTTTCCTTCCCCCTGGCTGCCTGAGCTTGCCCTGCACTGCACTGCGTCGTGCCTCCTCGCGCTCCGCCGGGCGGGCGGGGTGGTTCTGGGGCGGTCCGGGCGGGGCCGGCCCCTCCGTGCGGGAAGGTGGCCGGCCCGGCCCCGGAAAACCCTGGTGTCCGTTCGCCGCCGGGCCCGCCGTCGGTCATGCGGCGGGCCAGGCGCGCGGCTCAGCCCCGGTGGGCTGCCGCCGCGAGCTTCTCGGAAATGATCTTCAGGATCTGCGCCTGTTGCTGGGCGAGGAAGAAATGACCACCAGGGAAACCGCGGATGTCGAACTCGCCCAGGGTGTGTCCTTCCCAGGCTTCCGCTTCTTCCCGGCTGGTTCGCGGGTCCGACTCACCCGTGAGCACGGTGATCGGGGCATTCACGGTGTCGTCGGCCGCGGCACGGTAATTCTCGATCGCGGTGTAGTCGCTCCGGATGGCGGGGAGCACCATGCGGAGGATCTCCTCGTCGCCGAGAATCGCCGCGTCCGTTCCACTGAGCTCGCGCATTTCGGCCACGATGCCGTCGTCGTCGCGCAGGTGCACGGTTTCGGGGCGGAAGCTCGACGGTGAACGCCGCCCGGACGCGAAGACACGGACGGGGGTGATGCCGTGGTCGCGTTCGAGACGACGCGTCACCTCGAAGGCGAGGACGGCGCCCATGCTGTGGCCGAAAAGCGCGGTCGGCCGGTCCAGCCAGGGCACGAGTGCGCTGGTGAGGGCGTCGGCGTAGACATGGATGTCGGTGATCCCGGGTTCGTGCCGGCGGTCCTGCCGCCCCGGGTACTGCACGGCGAGGACGTCCACCTCCGGCGCCAGGGCCCGGGACACCGGGAAGTAGAAGGAGGCGGATCCGCCGGCGTGCGGCAGGCAGACCAGTCGTATCGGGCTTTCGTCCGCGGCGTGATAGCGGCGGATCCAGCCATCGGCATTCTGCTTGTCGATCAAGGGGATGAAAACTCCGTGTTCCGGTCCGGACGCAGCCGACGGGTTCGGGAATCCGGACCCATTCGCTGCTTCCGCACGCGCGTTCCGTTGCCCCATGTCTAGCAGAGTGATCAGGCGGCCAGTACCCCTACGTTGAACCCCTATGACAAACCCTTGACCACCTCTTGACGGCCGGAAATCACTGGATGACGGCCGGATGCACCCGGCTCGTTTCCGCGACCGCCGGAAGTGCCCCACCGGGGTGTCAGGGCGGGGGACGGTCCTCGGGCGGGTCGTCGTAGGACTCGGGCCGCGGCTCCATCCGGGCCACCATCTCCGCGAGCCGCGCACAGACCAGTTTGATCTCCTCGTACGTTCTGTCGCGTTCGGTGATGACGGCCGCGAGGAGGAGGGCCGTCAGCGCCGTCGTGCCGTTGAAGGCCTGGAGCGTGACCATGGTGGCGAAGACGTCCTCGCCGACGAACGGGCCCCTGTCGCCGGCGGCCGCCAGGATCGCCAGCGTCGACACCGCGAGCGCGCACGGCGCAGCGCCGGGCAGCCGGAAACGGAAGGCCGCCCAGATCAAGAACGGCGAGACGAGGAAGAGCAGGTTCGAATCGGGCGTGCGCGTCACCCAGAGCGTGACGAGAACCGTACCGAGCGCCAGCACCGCCGCCTCGAACCATCGGCCGGGTCCGGCCGACGACGGCCACCGGGCCTTGCGCAGCACGAGCAGGAAGGGGGTGACGACGAGGATTCCCATCGCGTCACCGGTCCACCACACCGACCAGGTCGGCCAGAAGTCGCTGGTATCCAGTGCTCCGGAGAGGACCAGTACGCCGCTTCCGATGGTTGAACTGATCAACATCCCGGCGAGCGCGCCGAGGAAGACCAGTGCCAGGACGTCCCGCAGGCGGTCCAGCTCGGTTCTGAAGGCGGCTCCGCGCAGCATCAGACAGGCGCAGACCGGCGCCAGGGTGTTGCTCGCGGTGATGGCCAGTACGGAGATCAACGACGGCCCGAGGAACACGTTGACCAGGAACGCACCCAGCGCGATGCCCGGCCAGACGCGCAGCCCCAGCACGAGCAGACCGGCCAGCGCAACGCCGGTCGGCGGCCACAGGGGGGTGACCTGGTCACGCACCAGCTGCAGCTGAAGGCCGATCCGGGCGGCCCCGTAGTAGGCGGCTGCGAGGGCGAGAAGGCACAGAACGGTGGACCCGTAACGACCCGCTTCCGTGCTGCGCACGACAGCAGTGTGCGCTCGGATCCGGCCACCGGCGACCGCAGCGGGGCTCACCGGTCAGGCCGGCTCCTGCGGGCCGTCCCAACGGAGGACGAGGACTGCGGCATCGTCGCGGTGTCCCGTCAGGTCGGCCACTTTGACGACGGCGGAGGCCAGTACGTCGGGATCGGCGTCGAAGCCGGCGCGCACCAGTTTGACCACCTCGGCCAGACCCGAATCCATCGGGTACTGCGGGCCTTCCACCACTCCGTCGGTGAGCAGCACGAGAACCCCTGCCTCCGTCAGCCGCCGGTGGGTCACCGGATACCGCTCACCCGGCACGATGCCGAGCGGCGGCCCGCCGCGGTCGAGTGCTATGCCGTAGCGGCCTCCGGCGGTGGCCCAGACCATCGGGACATGGCCGGCCCTGGAGTCCGTCAGATCGCGACTGACCAGGTCGAAGCGCAGGAAGGAGCACGTCGCGAAGCGGCCGCACCCCATGGCGATCAGCAGATCGTTGGCGCGGCCCAGCACCTGACGGGTGTCGCTCGTCGCCTGTGCGAGGGCGCGCAGGCTGGTACGCACCTGCCCCATGAAGGCGATCGCCTCCACATCGTGGCCCTGCACATCGCCGACGGTGAGCCCCAGTGACCCGTCGTGCATGACGAAGGCGTCGTACCAGTCGCCGCCCACGTCCAGACCGCCCCGGGACGGCGCGTACCTGGCTGCCAGATGCAGCCCGGGCAGCCTCGGCAGCCGGGGCGGCAGCATGTGCCGCTGCAGGGCCACGGCCAGCTCGACCCTGGCCCGCTGGTACTCGATCCGTTCCAGGGCCTGGTCGACGAGCTGTCCGAGTGCGCCCAGGAGTTCCTCGACACTGTCGGGCGGCTCAGGACGGGGTCCGGGCATGACGGCTCCTGGCTCTCCCGCAGCCTCCTCACCTCACCCTAGCCGCTCCGCTGCCGCACGCCTCCACAGAGGTCGAACGGGGCCGGGGCCGCTGCCGGAAGCGGCCCCGGGCGTGATCAGGGCGCCGGGGTCGGGACCGACCCGGTCCGGGGCGCGCGGTACGGCCGCAGGGCGCCGTTCGTCGATCACCGTGGACGGCGGAAGCGCCACGGGCGGGAGGCTGATCCGGCCGAGCGCACCCGAGGAGTGTCGGCCACGGGGCGACGCGCCACGGGCCGGTCCACCCGGTCGTCGGCGGCCCGGCGGGGCTGCCGCTGCCCGCCGGACTCGGCCGGCGCGGCGGGAAGGCGGTCAGCCGCCCGGTCGGACCAGTCCCGACTCGTAGGCGATGATGACCAGTTGGGCCCGGTCCCGGGCGGCCAGCTTTCCCATGATCCGGCTGACGTGAGTCTTCGCCGTGAGGGGCGAGAGGCCCAGTGCCTCCGCGATCTCGCTGTTGTTCAGCCCCCGGCCCACCAGGACGAGGACCTCGCGTTCGCGGTCCGAGAGACCGTCCGGGCCGCCCGTCGCCGGGGCTTCGGGGAGCGCCAGGGCACGGGCTATCAGCCGGGACGTCGGACCGGGCGACAGCAGGGCCTCCCCGGCCGCGACCGTGCGGATCGCGGCGAGGAGTTCCGCCGGATGGATGTCCTTGACGACGAAGCCCGACGCACCCGCCCGTAGCGCCTGCATCACGTGTTCGTCGGTGTCGTAGGTGGTGAGGACCAGCACCTTCACCCCGGCCAGGTCCTCGTCGGCGGCGATCAGCCGGGTGGCTCCGATGCCGTCGAGCTCGGGCATCCGGACGTCCATGACCACCAGGTCCGCCCTGGCCGAACGGGCCAGCTCCACGGCCTCCCTGCCGTTGGCCGCCTGACCCACGACCTCCATGTCCGGCGCCGATTCGACGAGCATGGCGAACGACGCCCGGACGAGCGTCTGGTCGTCCGCGAGCAGAACCCGGATCACACCGTCACCTCTCCCGCCACGAGCGGCAGCGCCGCCGTGACCTCGAAACCCCCGCCGTCGCGCGGCCCCGCGCTCAGTGTGCCGCCCACGCTCCTGGCCCGCTCCCGCATCCCGAGGATCCCGTACCCGGAGCCGGCCGTTCCGCCGGGCGTGGTACCGCCGTTGGTCACCCGTACCGTCAGCACCTCCTCCTCCAGCCCGACGTCGACCCGCACCTCCGCACCGGGTGCCCCGTGCCGCACGGCGTTGGTCAGGGACTCCTGCACGATCCGGTACGCCGCCGCGCCCACCGCCGCCGGGACCTTCGCCGCTCCCGTCCGTACCGTCAGGTCCGCGCCCGAGGGCCGTACGAGATCGGGCAGCGAGGCCAGGTCCGGCAGCGGGCCCTCCGGTGAGGCCCGCAGTACGTCCAACGTCGTGCGCACCTCGGAGCGGGCTTCGCGGCAGGTCTCGGCGATGCCGTCGAGCGCCCGGGCGAGGGCCTCCCGGTCGAGCCGGTCGGGGTCGGCGACCAGGACGTGCGCGGCGACCGAGGTCTGCACACCGATGAGGGTGATCGAGTGCGCGAGGAGGTCGTGCAGGTCCCTGGCTATCCGCAGCCGCTCTTCGGCGACCTTGCGCTCCGCCTCGCGCTCCGCGCGCTCCAGCACTCCCGCGACCAGCTGCCGGTAGAGCCGGATGCTGGCGCCGAAGACGAGCATGGCGATCACCCAGCCGGAGACCCTCAGCAGCTCCACCGTCTCGTGGGGGTTGACGAGGAGCTGGATGGTGAGGGTGACGGACGTGACCGAGAGCCCCACGATCATCGTGCGCCTCGGCCGGCCGGTGGACGCGACGGTGTACAGCGCGGTCATCGAGGCCGGGATCGGCGCCAGGTGCATGTAGTCGAGCGCGTGGTACGGGGCGACACAGGCCACCACGGCGAGCAGCACCGGCATGGGCGCCTTGCGCCGCCATGCCAGCGGGACGTGCGCGGCGAACAGCAGCGCCCAGCCGAGGGCGTCCGGACGACGGCCGTCGTCGACGGTCAGCGCGAGCACCGCCGCGAGGACCGCGAAGACGGCCGCGACCGAGGCGTCACAGCGCACCGGGTACGGTGCGGCCTGCGGGTCGCGGGTGAAGGCCGCGGCGAAGTCCATGGTGTCCATCCTCCCTGAGGGCGGGGGCTCCTGACAGTCCGGGGAGCCCCCGTCCGGCCCCGTTCAGATCCGTACGGGCTCGCGCTCGGCGCCCGAACCGGCCCTCGGTACGGGCTTCTTGGCCAACGGGCCCGGCCACCACACCTTCCGGCCGAGCAGCACGCTCGCGCTGGTGACGAGGTACGTGCGGACCAGGAAGGTGTCGAGCAGGACGCCGACCGCGATCACGAAGCCGAGTTCGGCCAGCTGCACCATGGGCATGTTGACCAGGACGGCGAAGGTGGCGGCGAGGACGAGCCCCGCCGAGGCGATCACCGCGCCGGTCGTGCGCAGGGCGGTCAGGGCGGCGGCGGCCGGCTCCGCACCGTCCAGGCACTCCTCGCGCATCCGGTGCATCAGGAAGATGCCGTAGTCGACGCCGAGGGCGACGAGGAAGACGAACGAGAGCAGAGCCAGACCCGGGTCGGTTCCCTCGAAGCCGAAGAGGGACTCGAAGACGAGACCGCCGATACCGAGGGCCGCGCCCCAGACGGCGACGACCGCGGCGACCAGGATCAGGGGGGCGACGAGGCTCCGCAGCAGCACGATCAGGACGAGCAGGACGACGGCGATGACGAGCGGGACGACGATGTTCCGGTCGCGGGCGTTGGTGTCCGTCAGGTCGAGCTGCTCGGCGCTGGGCCCGCCGACGTACACGCCGTCACCGAGCGCGGAGCGCAGCCCGTCGATGGTCGCGGTCTCGGCCGGTGACTGCGGCGGGTGCGCCGCGGTGACCGAGATCTCCGTCCACCCGTCCCCGCTGCGGCCCGGCTCGGCCTTCGCGACCCCGTCCGTGGCGCGCGCCGTCTCCAGCGCGCGGGAGGAGGTGGCTGTCGGGGCGACGACGGTGATGGGCTGGGTCCCCATCTCCGGGTACGCGGCGGCCAGGGTCTTCATCGCGGCGACCGCCTCCGGGGTGGAGCTGAAGGAATCCTCCTGCTTGAGGGCGCCGGGCAGGTTCAGCACGCCGAGGGCGAGGGCGGCCAGGGCGGCGGCGCCGGCGACGAGGACGGCGAGGGGCCGTCGGCCGGCCGAGGAGCCCATGGCGGCGAAGAGGGAACGGCGCGCGGTCTTCGGCTCGCTTCCGTACGCCGGGATCAGGGGCCAGAACACCCGCCGGCCGAGGACGACGAGCAGAGCGGGGAGGAGGGTCATCATCGCGAGGAGTGCGCACAGCACACCGACGGCGGCCGTGGGCCCCATCCCCCGGCTGCTGTTCATGTCGGCGGCGAGCAGGCAGAGCATGCCGAGGGCGACGGTCCCGGAGGAGGCGAGGACGGCGGGACCGCAGCCGCGCAGGGCGGCCGCCATCGCGTCGTGGGGGCGCGGGGTGCGGCGCAGTTCCTCGCGGTAGCGGGAGACGAGGAGGAGTGCGTAGTCGGTGCCCGCACCGAAGACCAGGATGGTCATGACGCCTGTGCTCTGGCCGGAGACGCTGATGTCGAAGCCCTGGTGGAGGGCGTAGGTCACGGCCATGGAGAGGTAGTCGGCGATGCCGGCGACGGCCAGCGGGACGAGCCAGAGGAAGGGGCTGCGGTAGATGACGATCAGCAGGACGGCGACCACGGCGACGGTGGTGTAGAGGAGCGGCCCGTCGAGGGACTCGTAGACCTCGCTCGCGTCCGTGGCGAGCGCGCCGGGGCCGCCCACCTCGCCGCTCACGGTCTCGCGGATGTCGTGGACGAAGGCGTCCCTGGCCTCCTCGTCCGTACCGGGCTCCGTGCTGGACACGGCGTACAGGAGCGTGGTGCCGTCCTCGGAGGGCACGGCCTGCGGCGGCGAGGTGAGCGGGTGGTCGGCGGCGACCCGGCCCACCTCCCGGGCGGCGGTCGCCCTGTCCTGCGGGGTCAGGCCGCCCTCGCGGTGGTAGACCAGCACGAGGTCGGTCGAGTCGCCGCCCGGCATCTGCTCGGTGATCTTCGCGACCCGGGTCGAGTCGGCGCTCGCGGGCAGGTAGTCGACCGCGCGGTCACGCTGTACGTCGCCGAGCTTTCCGGCGAGGGGCGCGGCGAGGGCGATCACGATCACCCACAGGGCCAGCACCCCCCAGCCGAAGATCCTCTTACGGCCCTCCATCGGCCTTCCCTTCGTCGGTCCTGATCGGGTCGGTTCCAGACTCTCCCCACCGGGAGGCCGGTTCGTCGCTCTGGCGGCCGAGTCGGGAGCTACTGCCGGGGGCGGCGGACCGCGGGGACTACTCCCGGGGGAGTACGGGAGCGGACCCTGCGGGCGAGGGGAGCAGGGCTGTGGGTGCCGCTGCGGCGTACGTCGCCGGCAGCGGCCGGTCGGCGCGGTCGGCGCGAGCCGCTCGGGGGCGCTCCGGAATACTGGCGCGATGCCGCAGCCACCGCTCGCCCGGAATCCCGAACCCATAACGGCCGACCCGCCCCACACCCCGGACCGCCCCCTGCTCACACAGTCCTGGCTGGATCTGGCCTTCCTGCACTGGGCTGCGGAACCCGACGCCGTAGCCCCGCTGCTGCCGGCCGGCACCCGGCCGGACACGCTGGACGGGGTGACGTACATAGGTCTCGTCGCCTTCCGGATGCACCGCGTGGGATGGTTCCGTCTCCCGGGCGTGCCCTATCTCGGCTCCTTCCCCGAGACCAACGTCCGCCTGTACTCCGTGGACGCCCATGGCCGGCGCGGTGTGGTCTTCCGTTCCCTCGACGCGTCCCGCCTGATTCCCGTGGCCGTCGGACGAGCGGCCTTCCGCCTCCCGTACGTCTGGTCCCGGATGGAGGTCCGCAGGGAGGGCGACACGGTCGCCTACACGAGCAGCCGACGCGGGCCCGGACCGCGCGGCGCGTACAGCAGGATCGCGATAAGGGTCGGCGAGCAGGCTGCGGAGCCGTCGGAGCTCGAGCACTTCCTGACCGCCCGTTGGGGCATGCACACCGCGCTCCGGGAGCGCCCGCTCTACCTCCCGAACTCCCACCCCCGCTGGCCCCTGCACCGTGCCGAGCTGCTCCACTGCGAGGAGAACCTCATCGCCGCGGCGGGCCTGCCGGCCCCGGTCGGGGCGCCTGTCAGCGTGCTGTACTCCCCGGGAGTCCCCGTCCGGTTCGGGCGCCCGCCCCGTCCGCCCGGCGGGTCCGCCGAGGATGCTCTCGGGTGAGGAGGGGTCACTCGGCGGCCTGATGATCACCGCAATGAACGGAAAGGGCCGCCCGGCTGACTTTTCGTCAATACACCATCACGCGCCGAGATTTCATTTCGATTCGATAACAGACCCTGCGGCGAAGCCCGGCCCGCCGCCCGCCCGGCCGGGCAACTCGCTTGGTCTACAAGCAAGTTGACTGATCATCAAGTGTAGTCAGGATGTAACAGTCAGATATCGCCGCGCCGGTTTCCATTTGCCCGAATTTTCCTGCGGTTCCCTCTGGCACCCTTTCGCCATCCCCTCCTCCAACCCTTGATCCCGAGGTGCTGATGGTGACCGAAAGACGTCGCGAGAGGCGTGCACAGCGCCGCCGGCCGGGTGATTCCGCAGGGCGCACCCGGCGCAGATCCAGGGGGCTGACGGCTGCCCTCGTCCTGTCGCTGGCGGGTGCCGGCGCCGGGATCGCCGTGGTCGTGACGCCGCACGCCTCGGCCGTCACGCCGCCGGTGTCCTTCACCGCCGACAACCTGCCCACCTGGCAGACCAACGGGATCGTATGGGCGATGGCCCAGGCGAACGGAACCGTGTTCACCGGCGGAACCTTCTCCGAGCTCCGGCCGCCCGCCGGCGCGGCCGGCACTCCGCAGCAGGCCGTGAACTTCGCCGCGCTGGACGCCGCCACGGGGAACCCCACCTCGTGCAAGCTGTCCTTCACCGCCACCAGCAGTACCGCGACCGTGCGCTCCCTCGTCGTCTCGAAGGACAAGAAGACCCTCTACGCGGGTGGACGGTTCGGCGCCGTCAACGGCGTCAAGGTCTCCAACGTCGCCGCGATCGACATAGCGGGCTGCACCCCGAAGGCGGCCTTCCACCCGGGCTTCTCCGCCACCGTGCGGGCCCTGGCCGTATCGGACAACACGCTGTACGCGGCAGGCGACTTCGGCACCGTCCAGGGCCAGTCCCGCCAGAAGTTCGCCGCGGTCGACGCCTCCACGGGGGCCCTGCGGCCCTTCACCGCGAACGCCGACGAGTCGGGCCGGGCCATCGAGCTCACCCCGGACGGCAAGAGCGTGCTGCTCGGCGGCGACTTCTTCACGGTCAACGGTTCGAACAGCCATGCGCTCGCGGTGGCGGACGCGGCGTCCGGTGCGGTGAAGAAGACGTACAACACCTTCCACCCCCTCTCGGTCGTCATGGACATCGCCACCGACGGGACCAGCTTCTACACGGGCAACCAGGGGAACGCCGGAGGCGTGTTCGACGGGCGCACCGCCTTCGACCTGGGCGACTTCAGCGAGCGGTGGCGCGACCGCTGCCTGGGGGCGACCCAGAACGTGCTGCCGTACGACGGGGTGCTCTACATCTCGTCCCACGCGCACAACTGCGCCACCGAAGGCGAGTTCCCGGACGACGGGAAGCGCCGCTACCTGATGGCGCAGCCCACCCACCACAAGGTCACGCCGGCTCCGGTGGACGGGTTCGTCCCCGGCACCCGCAAGCTCGGCTGGTTCCCCGCTGTCAACGGCGGTATCGGCGAGGGTGTCGGCCCGCGCGTCATGGCCGTCGCGACGAAGGGCGACACGGCGTACATGTGGGTCGGCGGTGAGTTCACCACCGTCAACAGCGGGCCCCAGCAGGGCCTGACCCGTTTCGCGTCCACCGGCGACGTCGGCGTGCCGACCACCCCGGTCGCGAGCGCGAGCAGCGTCAAACCCGGCGAGGTGCAGGTCCGCTGGCGCACCAGCTTCGACGCCGACGACAGCAGGCTGACCTACCGGATCTACCGCAACGGCGCGGCCACGCCCGTCCGCACGGTGACCGCCGACTCCGTGGAGTTCGAGCGGCGGCAGGCTTCCTGGACCGACACCGCGGTCACGGCGGGCCAGACCTACACCTACCGGCTCACGGCCACCGACGCCGCGGGCAACACGAGCGCCCGGTCGGCCACCGTCTCCGTGACGGTCCCGTCCTCGGTGCAGACGTACCCGAACCAGGTCCGAGCGGACGGCGCCACCCTGTACTGGCGCTACGACGACACCGTCAGCCCGTACGTGGCGGACTCCTCCAGCGGCGGCAACACCAGCGGCGTCCAGGTGGGCGCGCCCGCCCTGCGGCAGACCCCCGGCGCGGTCACCGGCAGCAGCACGGCCATGGGCTTCAACGGCACGAGCCAGCAGGTCCACAGCGACCACCGCCAGACCGTGGGCAGCTCCTACACCCTCGAGACGTGGTTCAGGACCGGCACCACGCGCGGCGGCAAGCTGATCGGGTTCGGCAGCCACACCACATGGCTCAGCAGCCAGTACGACGCACAGCTCTACATGACCGACACCGGTCGCCTGGTGTTCGGCGTGTACGCCGGATCGCCCTACACCCTCGCCACGCAGTGGTTCGACACGTACAACGACAACCGGTGGCACCACGTGGTCGCGACCCAGGGACCGGCCGGAATGACGCTCTACGTCGACGGGCAGAGCAAGGGCACGCTGAACGTCGCCGGTCACGGGGACTACACGGGCTACTGGCACGTCGGCGGCGACAACCTCGCCGGGTGGCCGGGCCGTCCGACGAGTGACCGGTTCGCGGGTCAGGTGGACGAGACGGCCGTCTACCCGAAGGTGCTCACCCCCGCCCAGGTCAAGAACCACTTCGAGGCGGCGACGACACCCTCGCAGTGATCCGGGCGTCCCTCGCGGACACCCGCTGGCGGGAGTCTCCCGTACACCCGGTACGGGAGACTCCCGTACCGGGTGCGCGACGGTGCCGGCGGGCGTGACGGCGCGGACGGATGCGTGGAGGTGTCCGGCGCGGTCGAGGATCGTCAGAAATTGATCATGTGTCCGGCGATGCCGTGGACCGCTTCCTTCACGGCCTCCCCCAGCGTCGGGTGCGCGTGGATGTTGCGCGCCACCTCGTGGACCGTGAGGTCCCACTGCTGGGCCAGGGTCAGCTCGGGCAGCAGCTCGGTGACGTCCGGGCCGATCAGGTGGGCGCCGATGATCTCGCCGTGCTCGGCGTCGGCGATGATCTTCACGAAGCCGGTGGAGTCGCCGAGGCCGTGCGCCTTGCCGTTCGCGGTGAACGGGAACTTGGCGACCTTGACGTCGTAGCCCTTCTCGCGGGCCTGGCTCTCGGTCCAGCCGAAGCTGGCGATCTGCGGCTGGCAGTAGGTGGCGCGCGGGATCATCGGGTAGTCGAGCTCCATCGTCTCCGCGTTCGCGATGGTCTCGGCGGCGACGACGCCCATGGCCTCGGCGGTGTGCGCGAGCATCAGCTTCGCCGTGACGTCGCCGATGGCGTGGATGTGCGGAACGGAGGTGCGGCAGCGGCCGTCGACCTCGATCGCGCCGCGCTCGGTGAGGGCGACGCCGGTTTTCTCCAGACCGTAGCCGGCGACGTTCGGCGCGAAGCCGATGGCCTGCAGGACCTTGTCCGCCTCCAGCACCCGCGGGCCGCCGTCCTTGCCGGTGACGGTCACCCGGACCTGCGGGCCGGACTCGTCGATGGACTCGACGCGGGTCGAGGTGAGCACGTCGATGCCGAGCCGGCGGTACTGCTTGGCCAGCTCCTTGGAGACCTCCTCGTCCTCCAGCGGGGCGATGCGGTCCAGGAACTCGACGATGGTGACCTTCACGCCGTAGTTGTGCAGCACGTACGCGAACTCGATGCCGATCGCGCCGGCGCCGGCGATGACGACCGACCCCGGGAGGTCCTCGGCGAGGATCTGCTCCTCGAACGTCACGACGCGCTCGCTGCGGGCGGTGCCGGGCAGCAGCCGGGGCGTGGCGCCGGTGGCGATGATGCAGTGGTCGAAGGTGACCGTCTGCGCGGTGCCGTCGGCGTGGGCGACCTGGAGGGTGTGCGCGTCGAGGAAGGTGCCCCGGCCGTCGAACTCGGTGATCCCGTTCTTCTTCATCAGGTAGTGGACGCCCTTGACGCGGCCGTCCGCGACCGTGCGGCTGCGGCGGAAGGCCTGGCCGTAGTCGAAGGTGACGGTGCCGTCGACCTGGATGCCGAAGGTCTTCGCCTCGTGGTGGAAGATGTGGGCGAGCTCGGCGTTGCGCAGCAGGGCCTTGGTCGGGATGCAGCCGACGTTCAGACAGACGCCGCCCCAGTACTTCTCCTCGACGACCGCGACCTGCTTGCCCAGCTGGGCCGCGCGGATGGCGGCGACATAGCCGCCGGGGCCGGCTCCGAGTACGACGACGTCGAAATGCTTGGACACGCGAGTTCCTCAATCCGGTGAACGAGTGTGAGCAAAAAGGTCCGTTGTGGGCCGTGGCCGTACCGTACGTCCTCTTGGACCGGCGGGGACCCCGGGACGTGAAAGTGTGACGAGGCCGCACCTGCGGACATGCGCGTGTCACCGGCCGGTAGCCGCTCTCCGGCAGCCGCCTCACGCCTCCTTCCGGTCCGGGCCGGAGGCGTCGGCCGGCAGCCGGAGGGCCGGGGTCGGCGCGGTCCAGGGGTTGGGGAGGTCGCCGGTGACCGGGCCCGCGACGGCCGCGCCGCGGTCGCGGGCGGTCCGTACGGCGAGGCTGGCGAGGGGTTCGGGGACGCCGTAGACCAGGTGGCAGAACCGCTCGGGCGGGTGCCGACGGGTCCACTCGGGTCTGCTGAACGAGGAGACGTACGTGGACCAGTGGCCCTCGAAGGTGACGACCAGGTCGGCGATCTTGAGATAGCCGGGCGCCGGGTGGACGCCCGGGTTGAGGACCACGGTCCCCGCACCCAGGCGCCGCATCGAGCGGACCAGCCGGCGGCAGGACCGCAGCCCCTCCCCCGTCGGCGAAGTCCGGTCCAGGAAGCAGCCGTCGACGCCGTACCAGTCGCGGTGCCGGAGGAACTCGGCGGTGTTCTCCGCCGCCGACCTGGCACCGTAGGCACTGTCGACGTAGCCCAGCAGCCGGGCGCCGGCCGCGTGCAGGGCCTCGGCCGCCGCCCGGTACGCGGGATCGGGCCGCGGGCCCGGACCGTTCGCGGGGTTGAGCACCACCGCGTGGGTCCGGGCCGCGGCCCCGATCAGCCGGGCCCAGGCTCCGGGATCCTCGGCCGGGTGCACGTACAACGGCACCAGGAGGCTCACGCGGCCGCGCCGTCGTCGCGGGCCGACGCCTCCCACAGTGAGCCGGCCATGTCGTCCAGCCGGTGTTCCGGACGCCAGCCCAGCGCCCGTGCCGCGGCGGTGACGTCGGAGCACTGCCACGACACGTCGGCCGAGCGGGCCGAACCGGCCCCGCCGCCGGCGTTCTCCTCGATCCCGCCCCGGAAGCCGGCCCGGAGGACCAGGGCGCGCACCAGCTCCCGGACCGGCACGGCCTCGCCGGAGGAGACGTTCAGCACCGGCGGCAGCGGCCCCCGGGCGGTGACGGCGAGCTCGG
The DNA here is from genome assembly GCF_056436025.1 of Streptomyces sp. NPDC043853. Taxonomy (NCBI): domain Bacteria; kingdom Bacillati; phylum Actinomycetota; class Actinomycetes; order Kitasatosporales; family Streptomycetaceae; genus Streptomyces; species Streptomyces sp. NPDC043853. The sequence goes on along the minus strand of NZ_JBWKDJ010000006.1, from coordinate 314,109 downwards.
CCGCGTGGGCCAGGTCGCGGACGTCCACGAAGTCGCGGTACGCGGACAGGTCGCCCAGCCGCAGCACCGCGGCCGGGTCCGCGGCGGTCCCGCGCAGCAGGGCGGTGAGCCGGCCGGGCAGCCCGGTGGCCGGTGCACCGGGCCCCACCGGATTGCCCACCCTCAGCACCACCGCGTCCAGGCCGGAGGCCGTGACCGCGACGGTCCCGGCCAGTTTCGTCGCGCCGTACGGGGTCACCGGGCAGGCGGGGTCCGTCTCCGCCACCCGGGTTCCGGGGACGCCCGGGCCGTACTCGGCGGCCGAGCCCAGGTGGACCAGCCGCGCCGCCGGGGCCGCCTCCCGCAGTGCCGCGCACAGGGCGGCGGGGCCGCGGGCGTTGACCTCGGCGAGCGTGACCGGGTCGCCGCCGGTCGCGCCCGCGCAGTTCACCACGGCGTCGGGCGCCGCCGCAGCCAGGGTCTTCGCCAGCCGATCGGGGGGGTCGGCGGCGAGGTCGATGGCGAACTCGGCGCCCGGCGACCGGCCGCCGTCGAGGATCCGGGCGCCGGGCAGGGCGCCGAGCCGGTCCGCGACGTGGGCGCCCAGGTAGCCGGTGCTGCCCAGGACGAGGATGCGCATGACGTGCTCAGGCCCCCTTCAGCAACAGCGACTTGCGGCTGGTGAACTCGGCGTTGGCGCGGTCGTAGTCGTCGGGCCGGCCGATGTCCAGCCAGTAGCCGTCGAACTCGTAGGCGTGCGGCGGGTTCCCGTCCTTCAGCAGGTCCAGGACGAGCTCGTCGAAACCGAGCGGCAGCCCGGCGGTGTAGCCCTCCAGGGTCGCCCGGCTCAGCCCGTACACGCCCATGGAGACCCGGTAGTCCATGCTGGGCTTCTCGGTGAAGCCGACGACCCTGCTGGCGTCGGTGGTGAGCACGCCGAAGTCGATGTGCACCTTGCGCGGGTACGTGGCTATGGTCAGCGGCGCTCCCGATGCCTCGTGGCGGTGCAGCACGTCCGCGTAGTCGAGGTCGGTGAGGACGTCGCCGTTCATCACCAGGAATCTTTCCGGGAGCCGGTCCTTGAGGTTGAGCAGGGGGCCCATGGTGCCCAGCGGGCTCTCCTCGGTGGCGTAGTCGATGTGCATGCCCCACTGGGAGCCGTCGCCGACGTAGGCGCGGATGATCTCGCCCAGGTGGCCGATGGCGATGGTGCAGCGGGTGAAGCCGGCCGCCGACAGCTGGCGCAGCACGATCTCCAGGATGGCGTGCTGGTCGCCGATCGGGACGAGGGGCTTGGGCAGGGCGGTGGTGTAGGGGCGCAGGCGCACACCCTTGCCGCCCGCCAGGATCACTGCGTACACGGTGGTTCCTCCTGATGTCGTGCGGCCGGGGTCAGACGTTGTAGATGCCGGTCTTGTAGCGGGCCAGGTTGGCCGGGTCGCGGAAGAAGTCCGCGGTGTGCGCGAGTCCCCGCTCCAGGGTGTGGGCGGGCTCCCAGCCGGTGGCGGCGGTGAGCCTGGCCGCGTCCGCGACGAGCCGCATGACCTCGGAGGCGGCCGGCCGCAGCCGTTGGGTGTCCTCGCGCACGTCGAGCGGGGCGTCCATGACCTTGCCGATGAGGGCGACCAGGTCGCCGACGGAGATCTCGGTGCCGGTACCGGAGTTGAAGGTGCGGCCGACCACCTGCTCGGCGGGCGCGGTGCCGACGGCCAGGAAGGCGGCGGCGGTGTCCTTGACGTAGCTGAAGTCGCGGGTGGGCCGCAGGTCGCCGAGGGTGATGGTCCGTTCCCCGGCCGCCACCTGCCCGATGACGGTGGGGATCACCGCGCGCATCGACTGGCGGGGGCCGAAGGTGTTGAAGGGCCGCAGGGTCACCACGGGGGTGCCGAAGCTGGCGTGGTAGCTGTCGGCGAGCCGATCGCCGCCCGCCTTCGAAGCGGCGTACGGGGACTGGGTGTTGATCGGGTGGTCCTCGGTGATGGGGACCGTCTGCGCGGTGCCGTAGGTCTCGCTGGTGGAGGTGTGCACCAGGCGGGGGGTGCCGAGGGCGCGGACGGCCTCCAGCACGTTGAGGGTGCCGGTGACGTTGGTGTCCACGTAGCTGTGCGGCGCCCGGTAGGAGTACGGGATCGCGATGAGGGCGGCCAGGTGGTAGGCGCAGTCGGCGCCTTCGAGCAGGCCCCGGACGGAACCGGGGTCGCGGACGTCGCCCAGGACGATCTCCACCTGGTCGAGGACCTCGGGGGCCAGTGTCTCCAGCCAGCCGTACGAGGAGAAGGAGTTGTACTGGGCCATGGCCCTGACCCGGTGGCCGGAGGCGACCAGGGCCTCGGTGAGGTGCGAGCCGATGAAGCCTTCGGCTCCGGTGACGGCGGCGAGCGGGGTGGAGGTCAACCGACCTCTCCTTTCCTTTTCGGTGGGTGACGCGTGCGGTGCGGAGTGCGGGTTCCGCAGGGCGGGCCGGACCGGCGGGGTGGCGGGTCCGGCCGGGAGGTCAGGCGTGCGGGGCGGGGCGGCCGAGGAGCCACAGCACGCACCCGGTCAGGCAGAGTGCGGCGGCGCCGCTGCACACCGCCAGGACGTAGGGCTGCGGGGCGGGCCCGGCCAGGGTGACCGCCCCGGCGGTTCCCGCTGCCGCCAGGCAGACGAGGGCCGGGGGCCAGGCCGCCCCGAAGGCCTGGAGCAGCAGGGCCGTCCACAGCGTGGCCGCGAGCAGCGGCAGCGTGGCGGGGGCGGCCCCGGTGAGCAGGGCGGCGGGCACCAGGGGAACGGTGTAGGCGAGCAGGCACAGGGCGAGCACTCCGGTCGACCGCAAAAGGAAGCCACGGGGGGTCGCGGAGGCGGCGAGCGCGGCGCCCGACAGGCTCCGGTAGCGGTACAGCAGCCATTCGGCGGGTCCCATGCTCACCGTCAGGACGATCACCGCGTACGGCTCCCGTACGCCCTCCAGCAGCACCAGTACGCCGGCGGCCAGGCCGAACAGCCCGTAGGGCAGGGAGCGCAGCGGCGGCGGGCCGGCGGCCTCGCCGGCGGCGGCCGGGAGGCCGAGACGGGCGCGCAGGGACCGGCCCGCCACGGCCACCGTGGCGGCCAGGGCGAGCGCGGGGAGTCCGGCACGGAACAGCGGCCCGGGCTCCCACCAGGGCAGCACGGCGGCGCCCGCGAGGAGCGGTGACAGCGCGGCGAGCAGCAGGAACTCCTTGCCGAGGACGAGGAGCACGCCCGCGGCGGCCAGGTACAGCGACTGCGCGGCCGCCGCCCAGGTCACCGGCGAGCCCTGGGCGGGTACGGCGGCGGCCGCGGTGGCGAGGAGGGCGCCGAGCGGGGCGCCGCGGAGCAGGCTGCGGCCCGCTTCGCGCCGGCCCACCGCCATCCAGGCGTAGGCCCGGTGGCCGAGCGCCTGTCCCCAGGCCCAGGACAGGATCCCCGCGACGACGAGGGCGGCGGCGTGCTCGCCGGGGTGCCACAGCGGGGCGGTGAGCGGGTAGGCGAGGGCGGGCAGGGCGAACAGCACGCCGCGCAGCAGGCAGCGCAGGGTGTCCGGCTTCCAGGGATCGGGGACCGGGTCGGGCTCGGTGAAGACCCGGGGCACCCGTGCGTAGAGGGCGGCGGCGAGGGAGAAGATGTCGGGGTGCCCGTAGCGCTGCCGGATGGTGTCGGCGGACAGGCCGTCCGCCTCCAGCAGGGCGGCCACCTCGTAGGGGTGGACGGCGGGGCCGACCCGGTCGGCCATCTCCGCGGCGAGCCGGTCGACGGCCTCCTCGTCCCGGACGGGTCCGGGCAGCCGCAGCCCGAGGGTCACCGGGTCGGGCAGCCGCAGCGCCAGGGTCTCGCCCTCGCCGGCACGGGTGTGCGTCCCGGCGGTGTGGGCGGGACGCTTGGGCACGGCCAGCCGCAGCATCAGGGTGTCCTCCTGACGGCCGCGCGGTTCGAGGTCCATGGGCCCGCTCATCCGGCCAGGCTCTCTGCGCCGACGGAGGAGGAACTCCCGCTCACGGCCGGGGAGTCCGGCTCCCCGGGGGCGAGGGGCGCGACCGCGGTGCCGGTGCCCCGGCCGCTCCGGTCCTGCGGGGTGCCCGGGCCGACCGGGTCGTCCCCGTCGTCCGGCAGTGCCCAGGAGGGAACGTGCCGGCGGCTCCGCGAACCGGCGTTACCGGACGCGTCGCCCGCCGGGCGCTCGGCCGTGGCGAGGGCGACGGCGACGGCCGGCGGTGCCGCGGGCCCGGCGGCCGGTACGGCGGCGCGCGCCGCGGGCGGTGTCGACGCCGCGGCGGCGCGCCGCGCGGCCATGCCCGGTCCGGGGATGAGGGCGGGTGCCGCCGCTGCGGCCGGTGCGGCCGCCGCCTGCGCGGCCGGGCGGGATCCGTCGGCCCGCTCGCGGGCGGGCGAGCCCAGTTCCAGGTAGATGGAGCGGAAGGTGTCGATGGTCTGGCGCAGGGTGAACTGCTCGATGACGCGCAGCCGGGCCGCCTCGCCCATCGCGGCGCGGCGGGGGGCGTCACCCAGCAGTTCCACGGCGGCGGCGGCCATGGCGGCCGGGTCCCGCGGCGGTACGACGAGACCCGCCTCGCCGACGGCCTCGCGTACGCCGCCCACGTCGGTGGAGACGGTGGCCCGTCCGCAGGACATGGCCTCGATGAGGGTGAACGGGAAGCCTTCGCTGATGCTGGACAGCATCACGAGGTTGCCCGCCGCGTAGGCGTCCTTGATGTCCTCGACCCGGCCCTCGAAGGCGACGGCGTCCGCGTGCCCGAGCTCCGCGGCCAGGGCCTCGCAGCGTTCCCGGTAGGCCTCGCCGCCCCGCGGGGTGCCGCCGAACAGGCGTAGCCGGGCCTCCGGCACCTCGCGTCTGACCAGGTCGAAGGCGCGTATGAGGGTCTCCAGGTCCTTGATGGGGTCGACCCGGCCGGCCCAGCTGAGCGTGGGCACCTCCGGTTCGGGCCCGGCGGGCGGGAACGCGGCCGGGTCGACGCCGTTGTAGACGGTGCGGATGGCTCCCGGGTCGGCGCCGCCCTGTTCCTCCCACAGCCGGTTGTAGCGGTTGCCGGGGGTGATCAGGGCCGCCCGGCGGTAGCTCTCCTCCGCCAGCAGCCGGAAGAAGCCCAGGACGAGGGCCTTCACCGGCCACCGGTAGGGCGCGGTGCGGTAGCCGATGTAGCGCTCGCGCAGGTAGACCCCGTGCTCAGTGAGCAGCAGCGGGACGTCGTGCCGTTCGAGTCCGGCGAGCCCCGGGAGGACGGCGACACCGCCGCTGACCGCGTGCGCGACACCGTGCTGCGGGGGCGGTGTGGCGAGCGGGCGCAGCGCGTGTTCCAGCAGGGTGGTGGCGGTGAGTGCGTCGCGGAGGGTCGGCCGGGCCTCCCGGACGGCGAGTCCGGGCCGGTTCCAGACCGAGGCGAGGACGGTGATCGCGTGGTCGCCGCGCAGGTAGGGGCTCAGGGCTCCGTCCGCCGCGGCGCGCGCCATCGTGTAGAGGGCGGGCGGGAACCCGGTCTCGGCGCACGGGTCGAGGAGTGCGGTGAGGAACTGGTCGTACGCCTCGGTCAGCCGGCGCAGGGCGCGCCCGCGGGGCTGCCGCCCCTCGGGCGGGGCCCCCCACATCGGCACCGAACGCACGCTCTGGACGTGGCCGGGCAGGTCCCAGGCCACGGCTTCCCGGCCCGTGCCGGTGACCGCGATGACGTCGAAGTCGAGGTCGGGCATGCCCTGGACGAGCTGGTCGCACCAGACGCTGACCCCGCCGTGACTGTGCGGGTAGGTGCCTTCGGTGAGCAGGGTGACACGCGTGGCCGCAGGGCGTCGCGTGCCGTGGTGAACGTGCATGGGTGGGCTCCACAGCCGGGATGTGGGGTGGTCGGGCCGGTCGGCCGTCCCGGCCGCAGGGGCGGCCGGGACTCGCGTACGCCGGTCAGCCCAGAGGAGCGTCGGAGCTGCGTTCGCGCACGGCGGCGGGGACGTGGGTGCGCGGGGCGGGAGCGGTGGCCGGGGCCGGCCCGGTGAGCATGGCCGCGTCGTCCACGCCATCGGCCGCTGCCGGGGCATCCGCGGGAAGGGTGAAGGCGAGCGGTGTCCCCGTCGAGTCCGCCCAGCCGGAGACCCGGCCGGCGTAAGGGCTGCCGAAGGCCGCGGCACCCTGGCGGCTGCCGGGCTGCAGGGTGGCGGGGACCGCGAGGCCGTCCGGAGCCTCGACCGTGACGGTGGCGCCGATCCGGTACGCGGTGACCTGACCGGACCGGACGGCGTTCTTCCAGGCGGCGCGGCGCCGGAGTTCGGCTCCGACATCGCTCATCCGCGGGTTCTCCAGCGGGGTGTTGTCCGCGAAGAGGCCGGCGTACGTGTCCAGGACCCCGTCGAGCACCGGGTAGGCGATGCGTTCCTCGGCGAGGTTGGCCTGGTGGATGTAGTGCGGCTTCGGGTCGCCCGCGAGGACGTGGCGGAGGGCCATGCCGATCTCCTGCGGCACGATCTTCTCGGCGTACCCGGTGGCCGTGTTCAGGGGCGTGGTCAGGCAGGTGGTGGTGTCGGGGTGGTCCTCACAGATACCGCTGCCGCCCTGGGACCGGCTGGTGTAGATCCAGTTGTATTCGTCGACCAGTTCGGCGGCGCGGCCCACGTTGTAGTAGATGTTCATGGGGTAGCGGGCGACCGTTGCGGCCTGGCCGATGCGGCGCTGCTCGGGGTCGCGGGAGTTGTCCGAGCCCAGCCAGGTGACGCCGTTGTCGGCCAGGGCGGGCGCCAGGTTCGGGTTGTCCTCGGGCTGCTGCGGCAGGATCTTCATTCCCGAGTGCTCGCCGGTGATCAGTTCGTCGTTGTGCAGGGGCAGTCCGTTGGTCTGGCCCCAGACGCGGTTGAGGGCGATCTCGTCGCTGATGTCCTGCCGGCTGACCCACTTGGTGGAGCCGTCCGGGTTCGTGGCGCATTTCCACGGCACGACGCTGGTCTCCTGCTCGCAGCCGAGGTAGGCGTGCGTGTAGGTGTGGTTGATCCAGCGGAAGCGGTCTCGGTCGGCGACCAGCTTGGCGGCGAGGTGGTCGACGCCGTCGCCGCCCTCCCGGTGGTCGAGCGTGCCCTCAGCGTTGTAGGCCAGGTCGAGGGTGAAGCCCCGGCGGGCCTGCCAGTCCGCGGCGTGTTCGGCGTCGGCGGCCGTCATGCGGATCACACTGGTGCTGCCCGCGCCGTCCTCGCAGTCCATGGCGCCCGGCGTGCAGTCGAGTTCGGTGTTCCAGCGGGCGTCGGCGGCGAACACGTCGTCGACGTGCACGGAGAAGTGGTTGCGGGAGGCGCCCAGGTGCACCCCTCCGGTCATCCACTCGACGATGCCGCGGGCCAGCAGCCGGAACTGCTGCTGGTACTGGCTGTAGACGAAGGTGACGACGAGTTCGCGACGGCCGTCGTGCCGGTACTCGCCCACCAGCGAGCCCCGTCGCGGCGTACCGGGGATGGGCGCGTCGACGTAGGTGGTGAAGTCGGCGCCCGGCGCCGGCTGCGCGAGATAGGCGTAACTCTCGTTGACCGTCGGCGAATTGTTCTCGAAGGGCACGGAGCCGTCGAGGTAGCCGAACGGGCCGCCGCGGCCTGCCTGGGTGACCGAGGCGGACACCCCGTCGAGGCTGCCCGCGTAGCCGCCGACGGCGAAGTACTGGAGACCGACCTGGGGCCGGGAGTAGGTGTACGCGTCGACCTGCGGGATGCCGTAGGTCCGCTCGTAGGCGGCGAGCGCCGCCATCTCGGCGGAGCCGGCCGGGAAGGGGTTGTCGTTGGGCAGGACGACGGCCTGGTACTTGGCGCGCGGCCGGCCGTCCACGGTGTCGGCGAGGAAGGCCGCGTCGATGGTGGGGCGGCCCGATCCGGTCAGGTCGATCTCGGTGTACGGGGTGCCGGTCGAGGCCAGTTCGGCCGCGATGGCCGCGGTGGCCGGCCCTCCGTCGCTCACGACCAGCACCCTCAGGTCGGTGCGGGGTGCCGGGGTGTCGGCCTGCGCCGTTCCGGCGGGCAGGCCCAGCGCGGCGATGAGTGCGCCCGCCGTGAGCATGGCGGTGCGTATGGTCCGCTTCATGCGGTGTAGTCCCCTCCCAGACAGGGGTGAGCACAGCTCGCGCGGAGCGGACGTCCCCCCTTGCGCGACGCCGGCACCCCCTCAGAAGCCAGTCGTCGACGCATCCGTCGCGTCACATGGTGGTGTCTCTGTGTAGCCTTTGTGGTGATGTTGCGAAAACCGGCGGAAAAGAGCAGGCGCACAGGAGGCGCACAACTCGCCTGCCACCAGGCATAGTTGGCGGCTGCGTACAACCGGGGCCGGTTCGCCCGCGGGGACCCGGGAGCGCGCGGGGGGCAGTGCGCGCTGGTCCGGGCCCCACGACGCGCCCCGGTGGACCGCAGCGGTCCACCGGGGCGGGATTCCGTTGTAGAGACCACGCGGGGCGCCGGGCCTTCGCCCATTTCCGGCCATCTCGGCGTGGCGGCTTGACGGTACGTCAGGCGCAGGCGACGCGCGTTTCGGGAGTGAACACCGGGCCACCGGTGGTGCTGGTGGAGTCGCTGAACTCTGCGTAGTAGTAGCTGTAGAAGCCGATGTTTCCGTTGCAGCCGGAGTCGGCGGCCACCTGGAGGGTCAGCGTGACGGTGCGACTCTGGCCGGGCGGGATGGTGGCGCCGTAGTTCCCCCCGAGGTTGGCCGGTCCGGTGCCGGAACAGGGGGTGCTGCCGGAGGCGGTGGCCAGACTGCACCCGGTGAAGCTGTACTTCAGGTCGGGGCGCTGGGTGGTGAGCCACGTCGGGTCGATGGTCTGGTAGACGAACCAGATGTCGTAGGTCTTGTTGTTGGTGATCGTCATCGACAGGTTCACCGTGCCACCGGGGGTGGTGGTGGCGCTGCTGGTGCTAAATGAGAGCGCGGCCGGCGCGGGGTCGGCGCTCGCGGCGGGGGCGAAGCCGAAGAGGGCGAGGACGAAGGCGAGGGCGGCGGCGAGGCCGAGACGGCCCGTCAGAGGTGATCTCATGGCCCGGGAGGCTAGGCAGAACACGAGCGCGCCGTCTGCCCCGCCGGGAAGGGCGCGACGGCGGATCGGCCGGAAGTGGTCCCCGTGTGAAGGTCCCGTGATGAAGGTGTGAAGGAAGATCACGGAACGTACGCGCCAGCATACGGGGCGTGCGGGCCGTGCGCCGCCGGAACGTCCGGCCCCGCGCACCCCTCGGGACGCTTTGGCGCACACCCGACGTACGACCCGGGGGAACGGGCCGTCCCGCCCCGGCACGCGCCGTGGATTCCCGGTCATCGTGGCGCATTCCGCCCTGGGCACGGCCGCCCGGCACGGATCGTGCCGGGCGGCCGCTGCGGTGGTGCCGGGTGAAGGCACCGGTGCGCAGACACCGGTGCGCCGTGCCCCGTTACGGGACCGGCTGCTGCTGGGTGACGCAGTGGATTCCGCCGCCGCCGGTGCCGAGGCGGTCGATGTTCAGCTGTTCGACGACGCGGCCGGGGAAGAGACGGGTGAGGGTGGCCTTGGCGGCGGTGTCCGCGCGGGTGTCGCCGAAGTGGGCGGAGATCACGGCGCCGTTGCAGACGTAGTAGTTGGCGTAGGAGGCGAGGAAGTCCGGGTTGGAGGAACGGATCCGGTAGTAGTCGGGGCCCTGGAGCTGGTCGACCGTCATGCGGGTGCCGTTCGCGGCGGTCGCGGAGGACAGGATCTGGTACTGCTGCCGGGCGTCCTTGGCGTAGACGTCGTTGTCCGTGGCCAACGGCATCTGGACGAGGGCCCGGCCGGGGGCGAGGAACCGGGAGGTGGCGTCCACGTGGTCGTCGGTGATGTCATGGCCCCGGACGCCGTCGAACCAGATGACCTTGGAGGCGCCGTAGGCGGTGCGCAGGGCCGCCTCGATCTGCGCCTGTGACATGCCGGGGTTGCGGTTGCCGTTGACCAGGCTGCTGCGGGTGGCCATGAGGGTGCCCGCGCCGTCCTGTTCGACGGCGCCGCCCTCGCCCACGAGGGCGGCGGAGGTGAACGGGACACCCGCGTAGGCGGCGACGCGGCCGGCGACCAGGGCGTCCCTGGTGTGGGTCTGGCGGTTGCCCCAGCCGTTGAAGTTCAGGCCGACCGCGTCCAGGCCGCCCGCCCCGTCGGTGCGGAAGACCGGACCGGAGTCCCGCATCCAGCAGTCGTCTACGGGGATGGAGGTGAGGACGGTGACGGCCGGACCGCACAGGGAGCGGGCGCGGGCGGCGCTGCCGGAGTTGGCGCACAGGTAGACCGGCTCGTACCTGGCGATGGTGCGGGCGATCAGGGCGATGTCCGCCTGGACGCCGGAGAGCTTGCCGCCCCAGATGGAGGTGCTGTCCGGCCAGGCCATCCAGGTGCGGGTGTGGCGGACGTCCTCGATCGGGACACGGAAGGCACCGGCGGCCGGGGCGGGTCGGGTCGCGGCCCCGGCCCGGCCTTCGGCCGTGGCGAGGGCGGCGGCCACGGCGGTGAGCCCGGCCGCCGCCAGGAATCCGCGTCTGTCCATGCCCGCGCGCGGCGGGTTCACTGCGTGGTCGTGGTCGTTCATGAGGGGTCTCCTTCGATCTGGTACAACTCCGCTCACGCATAAGGGGAGTTGGCTGGAAGGGGAGAACGGGCGGGGCGGTCCCGCCCGGCCGGGCCGTGGGGTGCCCGGCTCACAGGGCCCGGCGGGCCGCGGCGATCGCCTCGGGGTCCCATCCGGGGCGGGGTACGGATTCCAGCAGCAGCCGGGTGTACGGGTGCCGGGGTGCCGCCAGCACTTCCTCCGTGGCGCCCTGTTCGACCACGGCGCCGTGGCGCATCACCACGATCTCGTCGGTGACGCACCGGACGACCCCGAGGTCGTGGGTGATGAACAGGTAGCCGATCCCGGTCTGCTCCCTGATGTCGGCCAGCAGGTTGAGGATCTGGGCCTGGACGGAGACGTCGAGGGCGGCGACCGCCTCGTCCAGGACGAGGACGGCCGGTTCGACGGCCAGCGCCCGTGCGATGGCGACCCGCTGGCGCTGGCCGCCCGAGAGGTGCCGGGGCAGGGCTTCGGCCGCCCGGGTCCCCAGGCCCACCTGGTCGAGCAGTTCCCGTACCCGCCGCGCGTGGTCGCGCCCCGGGAAGTGCAGGCCGAGGGTCTCGCGCAGGGCCGCCCCGACCCCGGTGCGCGGGTCGAGGGAGAGGTAGGGGTCCTGGAAGACCATCTGGACCTCCCGGGCGCGGGCCAGCCGCGCGGCCCGCCCGCGGCTGCGCCCGTCCCGGGGCCGGCCGCGGACCAGTACCTCGCCCGCGTCGGCCCGTTCCAGGCCGACGACGATGCGGGCGGTGGTCGTCTTGCCGGAGCCGGACCCGCCGACGATGCCCAGCGATCCGCCTTCGGGGAGGGCGAAGGACACCTGGTCCACCGCGCGGACGTCCCCGTAGGCGCGGCGCAGTCCCCGGACCTCCAGGACATGGGGCGTGGCCCGCCCGGTCCGGTCAGTGCTGTCGGGCATCGGCGGGGCTCCCTTCGAGCCGGTCGCTGTGGTGGCAGGCGGCCGCGTGGCCGGGCCGTTCCGGGACCTCCGACGGCAGCGGCGCGGTGCGGTCGCAGACCTCCGTGGCGAGGGGGCAGCGGACGGCGAAGGCGCAGCCGGGGAGGGGTTCCCGCAGCTCCGGCGGCTGCCCGTCGATGGCGGCGAGCCTGCCGCGGGGACCGTCCATCCGCGGGGTGGCGGCCAGGAGCGCAGCCGTGTACGGGTGCCGGGGGCGCGCGAACAGGGCCTCGGCGGGGCCGGTTTCGGCGATCCGTCCGGCGTACATGACGTAGACCCGGTCGGCGATGGCGGCGGCGAGGTCGAGGTCGTGGGTGACGAACAGCAGGCCGGTGCCGAAGCGCCGGCGGAGTCCGGCCAGCAGGGCGATAACCTCGGCCTGGCTGGTGACGTCCAGGGCCGTGGTGGGCTCGTCGGCCAGCAGCAGCGCGGGGTCCCCCATGAGGGCGGCGGCGATCACCACCCGTTGCAGCATTCCGCCGGAGACCTGGCCGGGGTACTTGCCCAGGACGGAGGCGTCCAGGCCTACGGCCCCGAGCAGGTCCAGGGCCCGGGAGCGGGCGTCGGCCGGCCTCATGGCCCCGGTCAGGGTGACGCTCTCGGTGAGGAAGTCGCCGATGCGGCGGAGCGGGTTGACGGCGGCGCGCGGGTCCTGGAAGACCATGGCCGCGGTGCCGGCCCGTACGGCGCGCAGGGCGGCGGCGTCCATCGCCAGGACGTCTCCGCCGCCTACCCGGACCGTGCCCTCGGCGGCCGCGCCGGGCGGCAGCAGGCCGAGCGCGCTGCGGGAGGTGATGCTCTTGCCGGAACCTGACTCGCCGACGAGGGCGACGGTCTCACCGGCGGCGACGGTGAGGTCGACCCCGTCGATGACGGGGCGCACGGGGCGGGCGGTTCCGGGGGGCAGGGTGACCGTCAGCCCCCGGATGTCGAGTGCGGCTGTGCTCATCGGTCCCTCCTGGCGACCCGGTCGGCCCAGCGTTCGCCGGCCACGTTGAAGGCGACCACGGTCAGCACGATGGAGGCGCAGGGCAGGACCGCGGACAGGGGGTACCCGTGCTGGATCGCGGTCTGCCCGTCGAAGACCATGCGGCCCCAGTCGGGGGTGAGCGCGGGGACGCCGAGCCCGAGGAACGACAGTCCGGCGAGGTCCATCAGGGCGTAGCCGAAGTTGATGGTGGATTGGGCGAGGACGACGGGCGCGATGTTGGGCAGGACGTGGCGCAGGCAGATCTGCAGGGCGGAGTGGCCCTGGACCCGGTAGGCGCTGACGTAGGGGCGGGACCGCTCGGTGAGGACCAGCGAGCGGGTGAGGCGGCTGACGTAGGGCAGGTAGGCGACGGCGAGGGCGACCACCGGGGCGAGCAGTCCCTCCCCGTACACCGAGATGATCAGGATCGCGAGGAGCATGCCGGGGAAGGCGAAGACCAGCTCGGTGCCACGGGAGAGGACCGAGTCGAGCCAGCCGCCCCGCCAGGCCGCGGCGGTGCCGACGGCCACTCCGGCGAGGGTGGAGAAGACGACCACGCCGAGCGGGCCGAGCAGGGAGGTCCGGGCGCCGAGCAGCAGCCGGGAGAAGGTGTCCCGGCCCGCGGCGTCCACGCCGAGGGGGTGTTCGGCGGAGGGTCCGGCGAGGGCGTTGCCCAGGTCCACGGCGTTGGGGTCGTGGGGGAGGAGCCAGGGCGCGAGCAGCGCGGCCAGGACGACCAGGGCCACGGCCGCCAGACAGAGGAGGTGGAGCGGGGAACGTGCGGTGCGGATCCGGGCGAGGCCGGGACGCCGGGTGAGGACGGCGGTCATACGGCGGCCCCTCTCGTGCCGAGGGTGACCCGGGGGTCGACGAGGGGCAGCAGCAGGTCCACCACCAGGTTCACGGCCATGAAGAGGGCGACGATGATCAGCGAGATGGCCTGGACCGTCGGGAAGTCCTTGGTGGTGGTGGACAGTTCGAGGAGCTGGCCGATGCCGCCGACGCTGAACGCGGTCTCCACCAGGATGGTGCACACCAGCAGGGTGGAGACGATCAGACCGCCGGTGGTCAGCACGGTGCCCAGGGAGTTGCGGAAGACGTGGCGGCGGATGACCTGTCGCTCGGGGACTCCGCGGCTGCGGGCGACGGTGACGTGCTCGCTGTCGAGCGCTTCGAGCATCGCGGACCGGGTGACCCGGGCGAGCATGCCGATCAGGTAGAGGGCGAGGGCGGTGGCGGGGAGCGCGAGGTGCCACAGCCGGTCCGGGAAGCCCTCGCCGGCGCCGCTGCTGGGGAACCAGCCCAGTTCCACGGCGAACAGGCCCTGGAGCAGGACGGCCGCCACGAAGGACGGGGTCCCGACGGCGAGGGTCGTGGTGAAGAGCACGGCGGAGTCGGCGGCCCCGCCGCGGACCGCCGCGAGGCGGCCGAGGAACAGGCCGACGGCCACCACCACGGCGAGCGCCATGGTGACGAGCAGCAGGGTGGTGGGGAGTCGGTCGGCCAGCAGCCGGGACACGTCGGTGCGGTAGGTGAGGGACCGCCCGAAGTCGCCCTGGAGCACGTCGCCGAGCCAGTGGGCGTACCGGACGAGGAACGGGTCGTCGAGGTGGTACTGCGCGTTGATCGCGGCGAGCGCCTCGGGTGAGGCGGACCGGCCGGAGAGCAGGAAGCTCGCGGGGTTGCCGGGTGCCAGGTCCATGGCTCCGTAGACGACGAACGAGGCGACGAGGAGGGTGGCGGCCATCTCCGCCAGGCGTCGTGCGGCGAATCGGACGAAGCTCACTGCGCGGCCCCCACGGCGGCGGCCCACGGGTGGTACATGTACGAGATCGTGGTGGGGGCGCCGGTGATCCGCTTGTTCATGAACAGCGAGGTGGGCCACTCGGCGACGGGGATCCACAGCAGCCGTTCCGCGGCGTGGCGCTGGAGTTCGGCGGTGATCTCCATCCGCGGCCCGGGCTGGTAGGCGGCGGTGGCCCGGTCGACGAGCCGGTCGTATGCGGGGTCGCTGTAACCGGCGAAGTTCATGTACGCGCCGGTCCTGAAGTTCGTCAGCAGGTCGAGCGGGTCGGTGATCGAGTCGTAGTACGTGAGCGGGAACATGTCGATGCCCTCGCGTGCCTGGGGATCGGTGAACAGCGCGGTGAAGGCATTGGGCGCGATGGTCTTCAGGCGGATGTCCAGGCCGATCTGCGTCCCGGCGGCCTGGACGGCGGTGGCGAGGAGGGAGACGTCCTGGCCGATCGAGCTGGTGGCCACGGTCAGGGTCTTGCCGGAGGCGCCGGCTTCCTTCACCAGGGCCTTGGCCTTCTCGATGTCCTGGCCGGTGGGCGGCAGGCCGTCGAAGGCGGTCTTGAGGGTCTGCTCGGGTGCGGCGGCCCAGGCGGCGCGGGTGGTGAGGGAGTGGGTGACGGTTCCGGCGCCGCCGAGTCCGGCCTTGACGAAGCCGGTGCGGTCCAGGGCCAGGGACAGGGCACGGCGGACGCGGACGTCGCCGAGCGGGCCCTTGATGTTGGTGACGTTGACGTTGACGGTGCTGAGGCCCTCGCCGAACCAGAGGGTTCCGGTGCCGCTGTCGCGCAGCCGGGCGTAGCTCTCGGTGGGGATCAGGTATCCGCCGTCGACCTCCCCGCTGAGCAGGGCGTTGGTGCGGGCGGAGGGGTCGGTCAGGACGCGGAAGACGGCCTTCTTGGCCTTGGCCCTGGTGCCCCAGTAGCCGTCGAACCGGTTGAGCTCGATGGACTGGCCCTTGGTCCAGGTGCCGAGCGCGAAGGGGCCGGTGCAGGAGAGGCCGCCGGCGGTTCCGTAGTCCTTGCCCGCGGCCTCGATCCCGGCCTTGGAGGCGACGACCCCGGCGGCGGTGGCCATGTACTGCGGGAACTGGGAGTCGGGCTTCTTGAGTTTGACGGTGACCTGGAGCGGGCCGGTCTTGGCGACGGAGGCGACGTTCTGGAACACCTGGGCCCAGGCGGCGGCGTTCTCGGGGTCCATCTGCCGGCCGAGGCTGAAGACCACGTCGTCGGCGGTCATTTCCCCGCCGTCGTGGAAGCGCACCCCGGGGCGGAGGTCGTAGACCCAGGTGGTGGGGTCGGGGTTGGTGGCCTGGCGGGCGAGGCCGGGCTCGGTGGTGAGGCCCGGGGTCCAGCGCATCAGGCTCTCGCACACGTTGGACAGGACGGTGTTCTGCGGGTAGTCGAAGGCCACCGTGTAGTCGAGGGTGGGCGGTTCGGCGTAGACCGCCCAGCTGAAGGAGTCGATCTCGCCCTTGGCCTCCGGGGTGGAGGCGGCCAGCTTGACGTCGCTGACGCCGCCGGGGCCGTCCTTCGGTGGTCCGGCGCAGGCCGCGAGCAGGGCGAAGGAGGTCAGGACCGCGGTGACGGCGGCGGTGGTGGTGGTGCGGATGCGGCCGGGGCGGCGGCCGCGGGCGGGACCGGCGTCGGGGCTGGGGCTGGGGCTGGGGCTGGGGCGTCTGCTCGTACGCGGTGGGGAGGTGGTCATCGTCGCGCTCTCTTTTCCGTGGCGGATGCGGTGGGGAGGAGCGGGCGGACCGCCGGGGCGGTCCGCCGTGAGCTGCCGGGCCGGGTCAGCCAGTGGCGGCGGGGACGGGGGCGGTGCCCGGGGTGGCATCGGTGTCGGTGGTGCGCGCGACGGGGATCTGCTGGGTGATGCAGTGGACTCCGCCGCCGCCGAAGGCGATGGCGAGCGCCCGGACGCCGACGACCTTGCGGCCGGGGTGGGCGGAGGCGATGACGGCCAGGGCCTGCTCGTCCTGGGGCACGCCGGCCACCGGGACGACGACGCCGCCGTTGGCGACGTAGTAGTTGAGGTACGACACCTCGACCATGCCGTCGGCGAGGTCGGTGAAGGCCGTCTGCGGCACCTCGATGATCTCCAGGCGGCGGCCGCGGGCGTCGGTGACGGCCTCCAGTACGGCCCGGTTGGCGCGCATCCGGGCGTGGTCGGGGTGGGCCGGGTCGGAGGGGAGGGAGACGACGACCGTGCCGGGTGCGGCGAAGGCGCAGACGCCGTCCACATGGCCGTCGGTCTCGGTGTCGAGCAGGCCGCCGTACGGCAGCCAGATCACCTTGGTGACCCCGAGCCTGGACTTGAGCTCGGCCTCGATCTCGTCACGGCTCATGCCCGGGTTGCGGTTGGGGTGCAGCAGGCACTGCTCGGTGGTGATCAGCGTGCCCTCGCCGTCGACGGTGATCGCGCCGCCTTCGAGGATCATCCCGGAGGGGATGCGGTCGGTCCCGAGGTGTTCCAGCAGCAGGGCGCTGACCCGGTCGTCGGCGTCGTAGGGGTGGTGCTTGCCGCCCCAGGCGTTGAAGCGGAAGTCCACGCCGGCCCGCCGGCCCTCCCCGTCGAGGACGAAGAGGGGGGCGGAGTCGCGGAACCAGGAGTCGTCCAGCGGCAGCTCGATGACGGTGACGGAGTCGCCGCAGTGGGCGCGGGCGTCCTCGCCGTGGCCGGGCGGGGCGACCATCGTGACGGGTTCGAAGGCGGCGATGGCACGGGCGACATCGGCGTACTCGTGCTTGACGTCGGCCAGCACGCTGCCCCAGAGGTCCGGGCGGGTGGGCCAGGCCATCAGGCAGCCCTCGTGCTCGGTCCATTCGGCGGGCATACGGTATTCGGCCATCAGGTGTCTCATTTCTCGGGTGGGCGGAGTCTCGCATTCGACTGAAAATTCAGTCAAGAGCGAGGGCGAACGGAAGCCGGGAGAGCTCGGCGAGGAGAGGGTCAGAGGAAGTAGAGGCGGTTGAGGGAGACCTGCTGCGCGGGTTCGGAGCGCAGGGGCTCCCCGTCGAGCCTGACCAGGCCGGTCCGGGGGTCCACGTGGACCTCCCCCAGGCGGGCGTTGCCGACCATGTCCGCCGGCCCGATCCCGCGGGTGCTGCGGACGGCGACCCGGCGGCGCCGGGTGGTCAGGGCGTCGTACGGGGCACCGGCGGAGCCCGACTCGGCGGCGGCGCGGCTGACGAACGCCACGGAGAGGTCCGCGGGGGCCGCCCCGTGGGCGCCGAAGAGCGGGCCGAGGACGAGGGGTTCGCAGGTGTCGGTGGCGGCGTTGGGGTCGCCGGTGACGCCGTAGGCGGGGAAGCCGGACTTGAGGACCAGCTGGGGCTTGGCGCCGAAGAACTGGGGGCGCCACAGGACGATGTCGGCGAGCTTGCCGACCTCGATGGAGCCGATCTCGTGGGCCAGGCCGTGGGCGACGGCCGGGTTGATGGTCAACTTGGCCACGTACCGCAGCACACGGGCGTTGTCGTCGCCCTCCCCGTCACCGGCCTGACCGTCACCGGGACGAAGGGGCCCGAGCTCGGCCTTCATCTTCCCCGCCATAGCGAAGGTACGACGGACCGTCTCCCCCGCCCGGCCCATGCCCTGGGCATCGGATGAGGTGATCGCGATGGCGCCCAGATCGTGCAGGACGTCCTCGGCTCCCATCGTCCCGGCACGGATGCGGTCGCGGGCCATGGCGGCGTCGCCGGGCAGGTCGGTCTTCAGGGCGTGGACGGAGACGATCATGCCGTAGTGCTCGGCGACCGCGTCCCGGCCGAAGGGCAGGGTGGGGTTGGTGGAGGAGCCGATCACGTTCGGCACGCCCGCCATCTTCAACACGTTCGGGACGTGCCCGCCGCCGCAGCCCTCGATGTGGAAGGCGTGGATCGTCCGGCCCTCCAGCACGCGCAGCGTGTCCTCCACCGACAGGCACTCGTTCAACCCGTCGCTGTGCAGGGCGACCTGGACGTCGTGCTCCTCGGCCACCCGCAGCGCGGTGTCCAGGGCGCGGGTGTGGGCACCCATGTCCTCGTGCACCTTGAAGCCGCAGGCGCCGCCCTCGGCCAGCGCCTCCACCAGGGGCGCCCGGTCCGAGGAGGAACCCCGGGCCAGGAAGCCGATGTTGACCGGCCAGGCGTCGAAGGCGGAGAACCCGTGCCTGAGGGCCCAGGGCGAGTTCACGCCCACGCCCCAGCTCGGCCCGATCTCCTGCCCGATGACCGTGGTCACGCCGCTCGCGAGCGAGGCTTCCATGATCCGCGGGGAGAGCAGGTGCACGTGGGTGTCCACGGCTCCGGCCGTCGCGATCAGGCCCTCGCCCGAGATCATGGTCGTACCGGTGCCGACGACCACGTCGACACCGTCGAGGGTGTCGGGGTTCCCGGCCCGGCCGATGGCGTGGATCCGGCCCTCACGGATGCCGATGGACACCTTGCGGATGCCCAGCACCGCGTCGATCACCAGCACGTTGCTGATCACCACGTCGCAGGTGTCCCGGACCGCCGCGGCCTTCAGGTGCAGTCCGTCGCGGGCGGTCTTGCCGAAGCCGGCCAGGAACTCCTCCCCCGGCTTCTGGGCGTCGGACTCCACCCGCACGACGAGCCCCGAGTCGCCCAGCCGGACCCGGTCGCCGGCCCGCGGGCCGTGCACTGCGGCGTACTCGTGCGGGTCGATGTGCCGGCTGCCGGGGGCGCAGTGGTCACTGTGCCTGGTGGGCCTGCTCATGCGGGGACCCCTTCCGGGACTGCCGCGCCGAGGTATCCGCAGGCGGCCGCCCTGCGCAGGGCTTCCTCCTTCGCGCCGGGCGCGTCCAGGGGGCCGTCGACCAGTCCGGCGAAGCCGATGGCGATGCGATCGCCCCCGATGGGGAGGAGACCGACCTCGACGGTGGCCCCGGCGTCGAACCGGGTGGACGAGCCGGCCGCGACGGCCAGGCGCATGCCGTAGGCGGCGGCCCGGTCGAAGTCCAGCCGCGGGTTCGCCTCGAAGAAGTGGAAGTGCGAGGTCACGCTCACCGGGACGGTCGCGGTGTTGCGGACGGTGAGGAGCACCGCGGGGACCGGCGCGTCGACGGTGTCCGAGCCGGGCAGGACGGCTCCCGGCGCTTCGGCGTCCCGGGAGTGGGTCCCGAAGGGATCGCTGATCGCCGCCAGCCGGGTCCCGTCCTCGAACACCGCCTCCACCATGACCTCGGTGACGATGTCGGCCACGCCCGGCAGCAGGTCGTCCGGGCCGAGGACGGACCGGCCTCGTTCGAGGGCCTCGGCAAGGCGGAGGCCGTCGCGGGCCGCCTCGCAGACCGTGTCCGCGATCAGCGCGGTCGCCTCCGGAACGTTGAGGCGCAGGCCGCGCGCGTACCGGGCCCGGGCCAGCTCGGCGGCGCTGAACAGCAGGAGCCGGTCGCGTTCGGTGGGGGTCAGGGGCATGACGCCCACCTGGAGTCGGGGATCTTCAAGGTGGTTCCTTCGTTCTGTCTTCAGGAAGCCGGGTGCGGCGCACGCCCGAACGGGCTCTCCGGCGGCCGAGCACCCGCTCTCAGCCCCACTCTGGCACTGACTGAAAATTCAGTCAATGGATAGGACGGCGAAAGGTCCCCGCCCCGGCACGGACAGGAGAAGCCCGGGAAACGGGCAGGGGAAAGGAGTGCCCACCCGACCGGGCGGGCGGGCGGGAATCAGCCCTGGCGGAGGCCGGCCAGCTCGGCGTCGATCGCGCCGCGCATCAGCTCACGGGCGTGGTCGATCCGGATGCCACCGCTGAGCCAGCGCATGCTGAGCCCCTCCAACAGGGCGGTGAGCCGTTCGGCGGCGGCGGCCAGGGAAGAAGCCGGCGCCATCGGCTGGACCTGGCCCAGCAGGGCGGCGACCTCCTGGACCCACACCAGGGTGGCCCGGGCCAGGTCCTCGCGCAGCACCTCGTCGAAGACGGCGCTCGCCCGCAGTTCGCCCCAGGCCGAGCTGTTCTCCCGCACTTCCACGGTGTCCTGCAGCTCCAGCAGGAGGGTCTCCTCCAGCTCCTCACGGGGGCTGAGCGGGGGGTCGGAAGGATCGCGGTCGGTGGTGTAGCGCTCGGCGCGGTCGTTGATGAATTCGAGGGTGTGGCGAAGGACCCCGGTGCGGTCCTTGAAGTGGTAGTAGATCAGGGCGGTGGACACCCCGGCCTCCGCCGCCAGTTCCTCCACGCGCAGCCCGCGCACCCCGCGCCGGGCGATGACCCGGGCGGCCGCTTCGAGGATCTGAGTGCTGCGAGACGCCATGGTCCGAACCTTACCGGGGCGCTCGCGGGCAGCGGTAAGCGGCCCGTTACCGGGAGTCCGGGCGGGGGCCGGCCCGGCGGCCGGGACGCTCCCCGGCCGCCGGGGAGCCGCGGTCGGCATCAGAGCGCCGGGGGCGCTGCCGGATGCGACTGCGTGGCGCAGTGGATGCCGCCGCCCCCGCCGGCGATGCCGTCGATGGCGAAGGGCTGGGCGTACTTCGTGCCCGTCTTGCCCCAGCCGTTGAAATTGGTGTCCACACCGGCGACGGCGCCCGGACCGACCACGAAGGTGGGGCCGAAGTCCCGGATCCACAGGTCGTCCACGGGGATCTCGATCACGTCGACGGCGTACCGGGCACCGCGCCCGCAGAGGTACCGGGCGTCGGCGGCCTGGCCCGGGCGGGCCAGTACCACCACCGGCTCGAACCGCGATATCGCGTGCGCGACCTCGGCGATGTCGCTCCGCACCCGGTCGAGCGAGCTCCCCCACACCGAGGAGAGCGCGGGCCATGCCATGTACGTACGGAGGTGCGGGTCGGTCTCCGCCGGGACGGTCAGTGCGGACTTGGCGGCGTACGGGCCGGTGGCCGCCCGCGCGGTGGAGGGCGGGAGGACCGGCCCGAGGGCGGTCAGCGGCAGGGCTGCGGCGCCGAACCGGAGGAGGGTGCGGCGGGTGGTGCGAGGCGTATCCATGGTGCTCCCTGATGCGGAAGGGGCGGGGATGACCGGCATCTTTGCGTTTACTGAAAATTCAGTCAAGCTGTCGGGCGTGCGGATGGGCAAAGGCCGCGGCAATGCCGCCGCCCGGGCCGCCGGCCGTCCCCGCCTCCGGCACTCACCCGCGGATGTACTGGTCGACCAGGACCGTGACGGACCCGTCGGCCGCCGCCCGCTCCAGCCGGACGACGGCGATCCGGTTCCCGTCGGGGCTTCGGACGCAGAACGGGCGCCGGTCGGCCGGCGCGGAGAAGGGCAGGACGGTCGTCGGCCTCGTCCCGATGCCCCGCTCGCACGCGGCGGCCGTCGGCGTGCCCTCCGCGGCGTCGGCCAGGTGCACGTCCGAGGCCTCGGAGGGCACGAACGCGTCCCCTTCCCGGGCGAGGTACCAGTCGGCGGTGTCGGCGGGCACCACCTTCCCCTCCTCCAGGTCGAACTCGTAGCCGGAGTCGGGGGCGGTGAGCGTCGTCCGGGTGTAGCCGGGCCGGAAGGCGGCCTCCCCGCCGTCCGCGCCCGCATCCGGGACGTCGAACCAGTACACGGCGGCGGCGCAGACCGACAGGGTCGCGGCGACCGCCACGGCCACAGCCGGCAGGCGCCGGCGGGCGCGCCGCTGCGGGCGGCGGCCGTCCCGCGCCGCCGGGCCCGGCCCGGCGGCGGGCGGCGGCCCGCCCGGGGAGGGGCCGGCGCCGGGAACGGCGGGCAGGGGGACGACGGGCGCGGACACGGGGCCGGGGACGGCGGACGAGGACGCCGGTGCGGCGAGGGCCGTCGGCGCGGCGAGGGCCGTCGGCGCGGCGAGGGCCGTCGGCGCGTGGGATGACGCGGCCGGGGCGGGCCACCCGCTGTCGCGCTCCGCCCCGACCTCCTCCCCGACCGGTCCGGGCAGCCAGCCTTCGGTGAATTCCGGCCGCGGTCCGACGCCCGGGTGGGCGTGGACGTACGCGATCAGTTCGGCGGTGGTGGGGCGGTCCGCCGGCTGCTTGGCCAGGCACCAGCGGACCAGTGCCTCCAGGTCGCCGGGGAGCCGCGTGAGATCGGGCTGCTCGTGGACCACCCGGTACAGGGCGGTGGACTCCGGCCCGCCGCCGAACGGCGGCTCGCCGCCCGCCACGTACGCGGCGAGCGCCCCGAGGGCGAAGACGTCGGTGGCCGGTGTCACCGGGTGCCCCAGTGCCTGCTCGGGGGCCATGAAGGCGGCGGTACCGATCCGCAGTCCGGTTCCGGTCAGGGAGGAGGAGCCGGCCGCGTGGGCGATGCCGAAGTCGATCACCCGCGGGCCGTCGCCCGCGAGCAGCACGTTGGCCGGTTTGAGGTCGCGGTGGACGATGCCCGCGCCGTGGATGGCCTGGAGCGCCTCGGCGATGCCCGCGACCAGCAGCAGGACCGTGCGGGCCGGCAGCGGGCCGTGCCGCCGCACCACCTCGTGCAGCGAAGGGCCCGGCACGTAGGCGGTGGCCAGCCAGGGCGTGCGTTCGTCCACCCCGAAGTCGACCACCTGGGCCGTGAAGAGGCCGTGGATCCGGCGGGCGCCGGCCACCTCCCGGGCGAACCGCTCCCGGAACACGGGGTCGGCCGCGAACTCCCCGCGGACGGCCTTCAGGGCGATCGGGCGGCCACCGGGCGTGTAGGCCAGGTAGACCACGCCCATGCCGCCGGAGCCGAGCCGGGCGTGGAGGCGGTAGCCGCCGATCTCGTGCGGGTCGTCGGCGGACAGTGCCGCGGGGGCCGGCTGCGGACCGGACAGCCGGCGGGACATGTGGTGGGCGGACATGGGTGGCTCTTTCGACGTCGCGGCAATGACCTGATCGCATCGTCGCCCTAACTGGATTTTCAGTCAATGTGTGACAATGCGAGATGCGACCTCACCGGGAGGGATCGGCAGGAGGGATCACACAGTGACGGACCGCAGGCGGGACATCCTCGAAAGCGCCGCCCGGGTCATCGCACGGCGGGGCGTCCGGGGGCTGCGGGTGACGGAGCTGGCGGCGGAGGCGGGCGTGTCCACCGCCCTGGTCTACTACCACTTCCGGGACCGGCCGGGCATCCTGCGGCACGCCCTCGCCTTCATCGGGGACCGGGCGGACCGCTACACCCGGACGCTCCAGGACACTCCCCCGGTCTCCGGCCCGGCCGACCCCCGGGAACTGCTGGAGCGGATGCTGCTGCTCGAATTCCAGGACCTGCACGAGGTCCGCGAGAACAGCACGGCCTGGGGGGAGCTGCGGGCCCACTCGGTCTTCGACCCTGAGCTGCGGGAGGAACTCGCCGCGGCCGGGGCCGCCTGGGTGGCCGAGGTGGCGGAACTGCTGGGCGCGATCCACCCGGCCGCACCCGGCGGCTCGGTGACGGCCGCCGCCGAGCGGTTGACCGCCCTGCTGGAGGGGCTGAGCGCGCGCTGGCTCAGCGGGCTGCTCCCCCTGGAGCACGCCCGGAACCTGCTGCGGGAGGCCGTTCGGGTGGAGGTCGGCCGGCTGACGCCGGACCCCTGACACCCCGGCCGGCGGGTTTGACTGAAAATCCAGTCAGTGTCACAGTGGGCGACACGCGGCCGTTCCGCTTTCCCGCTGGACGGCCGATCGCGGGGTCGACGCGCACCCTTGTCACAGGAGCCCGGGGCCCGCGCCCCTCGTCACGCCGCCTCGTCACGCCGCCTCGTCGCGCCCCTGCGCCCGCCCCGGCCGGACGGCCCCGTCCCGCCGGTCCACGATCGGAGTCCTCCCGTGTCGCACCTGCCTCCCACCCGCCGGACCACCCTCCGCGCCCTCGCCGGGCTCGGTGCCCTCGCTTTCGGCGCCGCGGCCTGTGGCCCCGCCGAGACGGCGCTGCGGTCCGGCACTCCGGCCGGCTCCGCCCAGTCACCTTCGGCCGGCCCGAAGCGGCGCCTCGGTGCCGAGTGGGAGAGCCACACCCGTACGTTCATGTCCTGGCCGGCCCTGGCCGCGGGAGTGTGGGAGGAGGACCTCCCCGACGTCCGCGAGGACATCGCACGCATCGCCCGGGCCATCGGCGAGTACGAGGCGGTCGTCATGATGGCCCGCCCCGAGCAGGTGGCCGCCGCCCAGCGGGCCTGCGGCAACCAGGTGGAGGTGATCCCGATGGCCGCGGACGACCTCTGGGCCCGGGACACCGTCCCGGTGTTCGTCGAGGAGGCCGGCAAGGTCATCGGCGTCGACTTCAACTTCAACGGCTGGGGCAACAAACAGCAGCACGGGAACGACGCCCTGGTCGGGCGGACGCTGCTCAAGAAGTACGGGATCCCCCGGGTGCAGGCGCCGCTGGTCGCGGAGGGCGGTTCCTTCGAGCCCGACGGCGAGGGCACCCTGCTCATCACCGAGAGCTCGATCGTCAACGACAACCGAAACCGGGGGAAGTCGCGGGACACGATCGAGGCCGAGCTCAAGCGGACCCTGGGCGTGGAGAAGGTGATCTGGCTGGCCGGTGTCCGCGGCGAGGACATCACCGACGCCCACGTGGACAGCCTCGTACGGTTCACCGAACCGGGCGTGGTCCTGCTGGACCGGGCGCACCCGAGCACCCCGCCGGACTCCTGGTCCCGCTCCGCCGACCAGGCGAAGTCCGTCCTGTCGAAGGCGACCGACGCCCGCGGCCGGCGTTTCGAGGTCATCGACCTGCCGCAGCCCGACCTGAACCGGATCACGGGTGAGGGCGAGGAGTTCGTCTCCACCTACGCCAACTTCTACATCGCCAACGACGCCGTGTTCATGCCCCGGTTCGGCGACCGCAAGGCAGACGACCGCGCCCGCGGCATCCTGCAGGAGCACTTCCCCGAGCGGGACGTCGTCCCGGTCACGATCGACACGATCGCCTCGGGCGGCGGCGGCATCCACTGCTCGACCCACGACCAGCCCGGCAAGCCGGCCGCCTGACCACGCCCCATGCGGGGGCGCGCCCCGGCGGGGCCGGGCGAGGCCGGGCGGGGCCGGGCGGCTCACCTCCCGGCGTAGCGCCGCTTGACCAGTGTCAGGGCGGGGGCGGTGAGGGCGGTCGAGACCAGGGCCATGAGGACGAACATCGTGAACACCGTTGGGGTGATGACCCCGAGGTCCAGGCCGACGTTGAGGACGACCAACTCGGTCAGTCCGCGGCAGTTCATCAGGGCACCCATGGCCATGGCGTCCTCCCGCCCCATGCCGCAGCCCCGGGCGGCGAGGGTGGTGCTGCCCCATTTCGCGGCCGTCGCGACCGCCACGACGGCCAGGCACCAGAGCCAGGCCTGCCGGTCGCCGAGCAGCCCCAGCGAGGTCCGCATCCCGGAGAAGACGAAGAACAGCGGCAGCAGCAGGGTCTCGGTGACCGTCCGCAGCCGGTCCAGAGCCCGTTCCAGGGGGGCCGAGCCCCGGGGCGTGACCACGCCGAGCAGGAAGGGCCCGAAGATGGCGTGGATGCCGATCTCCTCGGTGGCCAGGGCGCACAGCAGGATGCCCGAGAAGAGGACCGGCAGCACGGAGGACTCCCGGGCCTCGGCGGGGCCGCTGAGCAGGTGCCGCAGCAGGGGGCGGACGACGAAGTGCAGCAGCGCGCCGAACAGGACGGTGAGGAGCAGGATCCAGCCCACGCCGGTCAGTGAGGAGCCCGCGGCCGTGGCGACGACCACGGCGAGGAGGCACCAGGCGGTGACGTCGCCCACGGCGGCGCAGGAGAGCGCGACGGATCCGACGCGCAGCTCGCCGGGGCGGCGTTCGGCGATGATGCGGGCCAGGACCGGGAAGGCCGTGATGCTCATGGCGACCGCGATGAACAGCCCGAAGGCGGTGAAGCCCGGGCCGTCCGGGGCGTACGTGTCGTACATGCCGAGGGCCAGGAGCGAGCCGGCGAGCGCGGGCACGGCCACGCCGACGTGGCTGATGGCCAGGACGGCCTGCCCGCGGCCGCGGACCGCGCCGAGGTCGAGCTCGTAGCCCACGACGAACATGAAGCAGACCAGGCCGAGTTGGGCGAGGACGTTGACGGTCCCCGACAGTTCGGCGGGGAACAGCCGGTGGTACCCGCCGGGCCAGAACAGCCCCAGCAGCGAGGGGCCGAGGACGACCCCGGCGAAGATCTCGCCGATGACGGCGGGCTGGCCCATCCGCCGGAAGAGGCCCGCCATCAGCCGGCAGACGAGGAGGAGCACCGGCAGGGCGAGCAGCAGCGCGGCGAAGCTTCCGGAGGCGGCGGACGCCCCCTCGGCTCCACCGCCCGCCCCCGCTCCCGTGCCCATGGCCGAACCCGTGCCCGTGCCGGTGCCGGTGCCGGTGATCCTGCTGCCGTACTGCAGCACGACCGGCACGAGGACGGCCGGGAGCAGTGCCAGGAGCACGTAGACGTGCCGGGGGCGGGAGCGCGTCCCGGGGGCCGGCTCCGTGTCCTCGTCGTACGCCGGCTTCAGGTCCTCGGCCATGACGCGTGTCTCCTCAGCCCGGGGAGCGGGGGTGGGACTGCCCAGTCCCTGCCGTCGACTGCCGTCAACTGCCGTACATGGTCGCAGCCTTCGGGGGCCCTGACCCTGTGCGTCACTCAGTTGATCGAGGGTTCCGGTGTTCTGTCGTCGCGGGCTTCCCCTTCCTCCGTGGCCGCCGGTACGGAACGGGGCAGGACGACGAGGGCGACGAGGACGGCGCCGAGCACGATCACGGCACCGATGGTCATGGCGAGCGCGTACCCGTCGTTCAGGGCGGCGAGCGTGGCACGGTCGCCGGTGCGCTCGTTCGCGGCCGTGCCGAGGGCGGCCAGTCCGAGTGCGGCGCCGATCTGGCGCGTGCTGTTGAGCAGGCCCGATGCAGCACCCGACTCGTGCGGCTCGACACCGGCGGTCGCGAGGGAGACGGCCGGTGCGAGGCAGAGACCGATCCCGGTGCTCGCGAGGACCGACGGGCCCAGGACGTCTGCGGTGAACGAGCCGTCGGCGCTGATCAGTCCGAACCAGGCGAACCCGGCCGCGGTCAGCAGGCCGCCGGCGACCAGGATGGTCCGGGGGGCGACCTTGAGGCCGAACTTGACGGCGAGGACCGAGCCGACGACCACCCCGATCGCGAACGGCAGGAACTCCACACCG
The DNA here is from genome assembly GCF_056436025.1 of Streptomyces sp. NPDC043853. Taxonomy (NCBI): domain Bacteria; kingdom Bacillati; phylum Actinomycetota; class Actinomycetes; order Kitasatosporales; family Streptomycetaceae; genus Streptomyces; species Streptomyces sp. NPDC043853. The sequence goes on along the minus strand of NZ_JBWKDJ010000006.1, from coordinate 286,821 downwards.
GACTTGGCCGGGCCCGTCCCCAGCACGCGCTGCAGGTAGAGGGAGACGAAGTAGAAGGCGGAGGCCATGCCGCCGCCGAGGAACAGGACGAAGGCGTTGGCGCCGGCGACCGAGCGGTTGGCGAACAGCCCGAGCCGGATCAGCGGATCGCGGGAGGTGGTCCTCTCCACGCGGACGAACGCAGCCAGCAGCAGGACGGCGACGGTCAGGGTGGTCAGGGTCTGCACGGAGGTCCACGGGTGCCGGTCGGTGCGGATCACACCGAACACGAGCAGGCCCGTGCCGGCGGTGGCGAGGACGGCGCCCGCCACGTCCGGGCGTCCGCGGCGTACGGAGGGGCCGTCGGGGGCGACGCGCCAGGCCAGGGCCAGGGCGACGACGGCCATCGGGACGTTGACGAACATGACCCATTCCCAGCCGGCGTACTCGGTGAGCAGGCCTCCGACGAGGACCCCGAAGGCACCTCCGGCGGCGTTCATCGCGCTCCACACGCCGAACGCCTTGACGCGTTCCCGCCCGGCGGGGAACGCCGCGGTCAGCAGGGCCAGCGCGGCCGGCGCCAGGGCCGCCGCGCCGATCCCCTGCACGGCGCGGGCGGCCACCAGGTGGCCGGGTTCGGTGGCGAAGCCGCCGGCCAGGGAGGCGAGGCCGAACAGCGGGAGCCCGAGCATCACCAGGCGTTTGCGGCCGAAGAGGTCGGCGATCTTGCCGCCGAGCAGCAGCAGTCCGCCGAAGGTGAGGGCGTAGGCGTGGATCACCCAGGTCAGGCCGACTTCGCCGAAACCGAGGCTGGTCCTGATCTCCGGCAGTGCGACGTTCACCACCGAAAGGTCGAGGGACACCATGAACTGGACGACGGCCACCGCGGCGAGGGTGAGCCCTGGGCGGGCGTCCCTGCCGGTGACGGCCGATCCCCCGGTTAAGTCCGTGTTCTTCTTCACAACGAGCCAGTCCTCTCCGGTCGTCTGCACTCTCGTGCTCCGTGGCCTGTCCGAACGCAGTCCCAGAACGGAGTTCTCGAACGGGAGTCCCCGAACGGAGGCCTCGAACGGCAATTTCGGAACGAGTTCTGAAATTAACACCGGGACGTCACGGTGTCGAGCGGCCGACCGCCGGCCGGGAGTCCGAGCGGGTTCGGGCGGCACGAGCGGTTCCGGCGGTTCGGGCGGGGGCCGACCGTCCCGTTCGGCTGGGGCATGATGGGACGATGCCTGCGAACACCCCCCACGGCCGCGTCGGCCGACCCCCCGTCACATCCCGGGCGCAGATCCTGGCGGCGGCCCGGCGGCTCATCGACCGTGACGGCTGGGACAAACTGACGATCCGGCGGCTGGCGGCCGAGATCGGCATCGGGGCGACGACGCTGTACCACCACGTCCGCGACAAGGAGGACCTGCTCCTCCTGCTGATGCGCGAATACGCCGAGCAGATCCCGCGGCCCGAGCTGCCCGAGGAGCCGCGGGAGCGCATCGTCGCGGCCGCCACGGTGATCCACGACTCCCTCACGGCCTGGCCGTGGGCGGCGGAGGTCCTCACCACCGACGGGTTCATCGCCCGCCTCGGCGACCCGTCCCTGTGGCTGGTCGAAGCGATCCTGTCCGGAGCCGTCGAGCACGGCTGTACGCCCGCACAGTCCGTCTACGTGTTCCGCAGCATCTGGTACTACACGGTCGGCGAGATCCTCGTCCGCGCGCACTCCGCCCGTGCGCGGGCGGCCGCCGAACTGCCCACCGCCGCGGACTTCGCGCACCTCGGCGACACGTCACGGCTGCCGCACCTGGCCGCTGTCAGCGACCGGTGGATCGAACTGGCCGCACAGGACACCTACGCCCCGGCCCTGCGCGCCTTCGTGGACGGCCTCCTGGCCCAGTCCCGGTCGGCCGCGCCGCAGCCGCAGGCCGGCTGACACGCCGGACGACCCGCGAAAGATCCCCAAAAAAATCTGGATAAAACCGGATGAAAAGGTTTCCGGTTGCCGTCGACCGGTAATGATGTATGTAAGACCTACGAAGCGAGCGAGGGAGCCCGACCGGAGTAGCCGACTGTGGCGGAAGCAGGTTCGCCGCCGTGGCCGACTGTGGCGGTAGGGCTGAGAGGCCCGACGGTCGCATGACCCGAAGGCGACCCCCACCACCTGATCCGGGCAATGCCGGCGCAGGGAGCCCACTTCGTAGGTCGCTTTCGTGCGCCTGCGGGCCGTGATCCGTGCGTCTTGGCCGTGCCTGCGAGTCGGGCCTCCGCGTCGTCCGGCTACGCGTCGAGCCGGTCCACCAGGATGATCGCCACGTCGTCCGACAGGCTGCCCTGGGTGTGGCGGATCAGGGCCTGGCGCAGTCCCTCCAGGAACGCCTTCCGGGTGTGGCTGCGCATCCGCTGCATGGCCCCGGCCAGGTCGAAGAAGGTGTTCCCGCCGTCCCGGGCCTCGATCACCCCGTCGGTGTGCAGCAGCAGCCGGTCCCCCGGCTCGAAGGAGTAGCTGTCCAGCCGCCCGGGCGGCCCGCTGATGAACTCCTCCAGGCCGAGGGGCGGCAGGGGGACGGTCGGCGTCAGGGGCCATACCGAGTCCTCGCGCAGCAGCAGGGGTGCCGGATGCCCGCGGTTGATCACCTCCACCTCGTGGCCTTCCGGCACCTGGACCACGAGCACCGTGACGAACGCCTCCAGGAGGGAGTCCTCGCCGTCGGGCCGGCTCGCACCCGCGAGGGCCGCGTCCCGCCGCAGGGCCTCGCCGCAGTGGTTGATGACCTCCACGAGATCGTCCTCGTAGTGCACGGCCTCGCGGAACGCCCCGAGCACGACCGCGGCCGCCCGGACGGCGGGCAGCCCCTTGCCGCGGACGTCCCCGACGATCATCCGGACCCCGTAGCGGGTCTGGACCGCGTCGTAGAGGTCGCCGCCGATCTGCGCGCCCGTCTCGGCCGCCAGGTACATACTGGCCGCCCGCACGGGTCCCAGCCGGGCCGGCACGGGCCGCAACAGCACCTCCTGGGCGGCCGCGGCGATCCGCCGGATCTGGCTGAGCTCGCTCTCCCGGCGCAACTGCGCCGCCCGGCTGGTGATGAAGCTCGCGGAAGAGACCAGGGCCAGGGCGAACAGGTTCGTGTAGACCTGCTGCCCGCCCCAGGCCTGGTTGTGGGTGGCGGTGATCACGCTGACCACGAGCGCCAGCCCCACCGCGGCGAGCGTGCCCCTGGGGCCCATCGTCACCGCCGCGAGGGCGGGGGTCGCGACCAGCATCGGTCCGGTGTACACGACGTGCAGGGGCGTGAGCTCGATCACGAGCACCAGCAGGGCGATCGCGAAGGGCAGGGCCTCCGCGAGGCGGTAGAGGACCTGGTGGTGCCCGCCGGCCCCTGGTTCCCGGGGCGCGCGCAGCGGCGCTCTCATGCATCCAGCCTGCCTCCCCCGGATGCGCGCACGCCACTCTTCACGGGCCGGTACGGCTCCGCGCGGTCCGCGGGCGCGAACCGTTCGCGCGCCGTGAACGGTACGCGGCGCAGGCGGGCCGGGAACGCGGCGCAGACGGCGTGAAACGTGGCTTTAGGCGTGGCGTAGGCGTGCCGTACGCACGCCGGGTGTCCGGCCACCGCCCGGACCGGGTAGGCATGCGGGTCATGAGCACCGACCCCGCGGAAGCTCCCCGGGTCTCCCGTCAGGAATTCGACGCCCTGTTCGCCGCGGTCCGCACCTGGGGCCGCTGGGAGCGGGCCGACCGGGGCGCCTGGAACCGGGTCGCCCCCCACCACGTGCGGCGGGCCGCCGCCCTGGTCCGGGACGGTACGGCGGTGTCCCTGGGGTTGCCCTGGGACACCCGGCCGGGCCCCGGCAACCCCCGGCCCGCCCTGCACTACATGTCCGACCTCGGCGACGTGGAACCGCCGGAGCCGGCCACCCACAAGGACTTCCTCGCCGTGGACTACCACGGCAAGTCCGTGACTCACCTCGACGCCCTCTCGCACGTCGCCTACCGGGGGCGGCTCTACGGGGGGCAGCGGGCCCGCGAGGTCATCGGCGCGGGCGGCGCCCGCTTCGGCTCGGTGTCGGCGCTCGGCCCGCTCGTCACCCGAGGAGTCCTCCTCGACCTGCCCGCCGTCCTGGGAACCGACTGGCTCGAACCGGGCCGGCCGGTCCGCGCCCGCGACGTGCTGGCCGCCGAGGAGGCGCTCGGGGTGTCGGTCGACGACGGGTGCGCGGTACTGCTGCGCTCCGGCCGGTTCCGGCGTCTGCGCGAGAAGGGGCCGTGGGACGTGGACGCGGCGAGCGCCGGCTTCCACGTGGACGCGGTGCCGCTGCTGGCCGAGCGGGCCGTCAGCCTGCTCGGCGCCGACGGGGACAGCGATCTGCGCCCCTCCCCGGTCGAGGGCGTGCACTCCCCCGTGCACACCCTGGCCGTGGCGGCCATGGGGGTGCCGCTGCTGGACAACCTGGACCTGGAGGAGCTGTCCGCCGCGTGCGCCGCGGCGGGACGTCACGAGTTCATGCTCGTCGTCACGCCCCTGAACGTCCCCGGCGGAACGGGATCCCCGGTCAATCCCGTCGCTCTCCTGTGAAGGGGCAAATCGCCGGGAATATACTCAAAGGCGCCGATTCAACTTCACCCATCACCCGGCAAGGGGAAGTGATGCAGATGGGGGTCACGGGAGAACAGATCGGCCCCGCGCGCTCCCGTCAGCGGTTCCTGGGGGGCGAGCCGGTCGAGACGGGGGTGCGGAACCCGATCCTGAACTCGTGGCTGCGCTGCCGGCTGCTGGGGCTCTCCCCCGAGCAGACCGAGCTGCCCTACCGGGACGATTTCGACCCCGACAGCCGCCTGGTGCGGGCGGCCGGACCCGTGCTCGACCAGCTGCAGTCCCGGCTCTCCGGCAGCCAGATCAACATCTCCGTCGCCGACGCGAACGGCACGGTGCTGCAGCGCCGTTTCGGCGATCCCGCCCTGGCCCGGACCCTGCCCCCGATCCAGAGCGTGCCGGGCTTCGTCTTCGCCGAGCGGTACGCCGGCACCAACGGCATCGGTCTCGCGCTGGCGGAAAGGGACTTCGTCCAGGTCTACGGCGCCGAGCACTTCGCCGAACGCAGCCAGACGAGCGCCTGCTGCGCCGTCCCCATCCGCGACCAGCTCAGCGGGGACACCGTGGGCGTGCTCTGCTTGGGATACCCGCACGCCTACGAACGCCCCGCGCTGGCCGCCCTGGTCCGGCGGGCGGCCGAGACGATCGAGCAGCGGCTGATGGAGCAGAGTTCGGCGCGGGAGCGCGGGCTGCTGCGGACCTACCTCGACGCCGAACGGCGGCGCGCCGCACCGGGCGGGACCGCCGTGGACGGGCGCCATCTCGGCCCTGCGGTCCCGGCCGGGCCTGACGGACTGGAGGAACTGGTCGAGCCGGCCGGTCTGGAGCTGGACCCGCACGACCGGCGGATCCTCCAGGAGAAGGCCACCGAGCTGATCGCCCTGTCCCGGCGGGGCGCCGTCGACGTGACCCTGCCCCACGGCCGCGGGGCGACCCTGCTGAGCCACCCGGTGACCAGTCCCTCCGGGGTGGAGGGCATGGTCGTCGAGGCCCTGATCGGCAGCAACACGCCGCCCGTGCACCACCTCTCCCTCTCGCCCCGCGCCGGCCCGGCGCCCGCCGGACCACCGGTCGCGCCCGGCAGCCGCACCGGCACCGCCGGTACGCGCTCCGGCTCGGTCCGCGGCCTGGTCCTCGTCGGCGAGCCGGAGGTCGGCAAGTACGCCGTCCAGGCACGGCGCCGGCTGGAGCTCCTGGCCGAGGCCAGCGCCCGGATCGGGACCACGCTCGACGTGACCCGGACCGCGGAGGAGCTCGCCGAGCTCGCGGTACCGGGTCTGGCCGACTACGTCACCGTCGACCTGCCCGGGGCCGTACTGCGCGGTGACGAGACCTTCGACCCCGAGACCGACCTGCACCGCACGGTGCTCCACGGCATCAGCGACGACGCCCCCTTCTACCCGACCGGACAGGAGCTGGACTTCCGGCCCGGCACCCCGCACATGCGAGGTCTGAGCAGCGGGCAGACGGTGCTGGAGCCGAGACTGAAGGACGCGGCGGGCTGGTTCGCCCAGAGTCCCGAGCGTTCCCTCCGGCTCCTCGCCTACGGCGTGCACTCGCTCGTCGCCGTACCGCTGCTCGCCCGCGGCGCCCTGCTGGGCATCGCGAGCTTCTACCGCCTGCGGGACCCCTCCCCCTACGGGGAGGACGACAGCCGGCTGGCGCAGGAGCTCTGCGCCCGGGCCGCCCTGTGCATCGACAACGCCCGCCGCTACACCCGCGAGCACACCCTGGCCCTGGCCCTGCAGCGGAGCCTGCTCCCGCGCGGACTGCCCGAGCAGGGCGCCGTGGAGGTCGCCCACCGCTACCTGCCGGCCGAATCCGGGGTGGGCGGCGACTGGTTCGACGTCATCCCGCTGTCCGGGACCCGGGTCGCCCTCCTGGTGGGCGACGTCGTCGGGCACGGCCTGCACGCGGCCGCCACCATGGGGCGGTTGCGGACCGCGGCACGCAACTTCGCCGAACTGGAACTCGCCCCCGACGAGCTCCTGACCCACCTGGACAACCTCCTGGTGCGGCTGGACCGGGAGGAGGGCGACGACGGCCCCACCGGCAGCAACGGCATCGTGGGCGCCACCTGCCTGTACGCCGTCTACGATCCGACCTCGCGGCACTGCACCATGGCCCGGGCCGGCCACCTCCCGCCGGCCCTGGTCGGCCCCGACGGGACCGTGACCTTCCCCGACCTGCCGGCCGGGCCTCCGCTGGGCCTGGGCGGCCTGCCCTTCGAGACCGCCGAGATCGTGCTGCCCCGGGACAGCACGCTGATCCTCTACACCGACGGTCTCGTCGAGGACCGCCACCGCGACATCGACCTGGCCCTCGACGACCTGCGGCGCGCCCTGGCCCATCCGGACCGCACCCCCGAGGACACCTGTGAGGCCGTGATCGACGCCATGGCGCCTGAGCACCCCGCCGACGACATCGCCCTGCTGGTGGCCCGGACCCACACCCTGCCCGAGGACCGGATCGCCGTATGGGAGGTGCCGGCCGATCCCGCGAAGGTCTCCGACCTCCGCGCCGCCGCCACCCGCCGGCTGGCCGACTGGGGCCTGGACGAGCTCGCGTTCGCCGCCGAGCTGATGCTGAGCGAGCTGGTGACCAACGCGGTCCGGTACGGCGGCGATCCCATCCGGGTGCGGCTGATCCGGGACCGCACCCTGATCTGCGAGGTCTCCGACGGCAGCAGCACCGCCCCGCACCTGCGGCGGTCGGCGAGCACGGACGAGGGCGGGCGCGGCCTGTTCCTCGTCGCCCAGCTGTCCCAGGCGTGGGGCACCCGGTACACCCCCGAGGGCAAGGTGATCTGGGCCGAATGCGCCCTGGACGCCGCGTGACATCCGGTATGCGTTCGACAATGCAGGGGGATGCCCCTTTGATCCCAGTAGCATCCTCTCTGTCCCATGCTCCCGAGAGGGAGATCCGCGGCGGCCCCGGAGACGTCCGTGCTTGACGCCCATGAGCCTTCACCCCCTCCGCCCGGCCACCGGCCCGGGCGCTCCGGCGGGGAACCGCTCGTGCGGGTGCGGGGTCTGGGGAAGCGGTTCGGCGGAACCGTGGCGCTGGACCGGGTCAGCCTCGACCTCCACGGCGGCAGTGTGCTGGCCCTCCTCGGCCCCAACGGCGCCGGGAAGTCCACGCTCATCAAGGTCCTCGCCGGGGTGTACCGGCCCGACGAGGGCGAGGTGACGGTGGCCGGGCACCCGCTCGGCTCCGAGGCGGCGTCGGCGCGGATGTCCTTCATCCACCAGGACCTCGGCCTGGTCGAGTGGATGACGGTCGCCGAGAACATCGCCCTGGGCACGGGCTACCCGCGCCGCCGCGGCCTGATCTCCTGGCGGCGCAACCGGGAGCTCTGCGCCGAGGCCCTGGCGGTCGTCGCGGGCCATCTGGACCCCCGCGCCCGGATCGCGGACCTCCCGCCCGCCGAACGCTCGCTGGTGGCCATCGCCCGGGCCCTGGCCCGCCGCGCGGAGCTGTTCGTCCTCGACGAGCCGACCGCCACGCTCCCCGCCGCCGACTGCGCCCGGCTCTTCGAGGTCCTGCACACGCTGAGGGACCGGGGGCACGGCATCCTCTACGTCAGCCACCGGCTCGACGAGGTGTACCGGGTCGCCGACGCGTTCGCCGTGCTGCGCGACGGCCGCCTGGTGGCCCGCGGGCGGCTCGCCGGGTACCCGCCCGCCCGGCTGGTGCAGGACATCGCGGGCGGCGTCCCGGCCGGGCGCGGGCCGGCGGCCGCCGTGCCCGGCGGCCGGCCTCCCGTACTGAGCCTGGACGCGGTGACCACGGAGCGAACCGGGCCGGTCAGCCTGGACCTGGCGCCCGGGGAGATCCTCGGCATGGTGGGGCTGACCGGGGCCGGGCACATGCACCTGGGCCGCGCGCTGGCTGGTGCGCTGCCGCCGCTGGGCGGGCGGGCGCTGCTCGACGGGCGCCCGTACCGGCCGCGGACGGTGGCGGCCGCCCTCCGCCTCGGAGTCGGTTTCGTGGCCGCCAACCGCCAGGAGGAGGGCTGCGCCCTGGATCTGACGGTCCGGGAGAACTTCCTTGCCAATCCCCGGGCGGCCGGGGTGCGGGCGTGGCGCCCGCTCGTTCCCCGGCACGAGCGGCGCGAGACCGCGGCCCTGATCGAGCGGTTCGCCGTACGCCCCCGGGACACCGAGGTGCCCATCGCCACGCTGTCCGGCGGCAACCAGCAGAAGGTGGTCCTCGGCCGGGCGCTGCGCGGGCGGCTGAAGCTGCTGGTGCTGGAGGAGCCGACGGCGAGCGTGGACGTCGGTGCCAAGGCGGCGATCCACCGACTGCTCGACGGCGCCGCCGCCGAGGGGCTGGCGGTGCTGCTGGTGTCCGCCGACTTCGAGGAGGTCGCGGACCTCTGCCACCGCGCGCTGGTGTTCGTCCGGGGCTCGGTGGGGACCGAGCTCACCGGTGCTGCCCTGACGCCCGCCGGACTGACCCGTGCCGCCTCGGCGATGCCCGCGATCACCGGGGACACGGCCCCGTGACGCGCCGGTCCCCGCGCGGGCACCACCTCATCGGGAGCTACGGCCTGCTGGCCCTGGCGGTCGTGCTGTTCACGGTCTTCTCCGCCGTGCTGCCGGACACGTTCCCCACCCGGGACAACGTGTCCTCGATCCTGTCCAACCAGTCGATCCCGGCGCTCCTCGCGCTCGGTGTGACGCTGCCCATCGCCACCGGCAAGTTCGACCTGTCCGTCGGCTACGGGCTGGGCCTGGGGCACGTACTGGTGATGTACCTGATCGTCGAGGCGGGGACCCCCTGGCCCCTCGCCGCTCTCGTGGTGGTCCTCGGCGGGACGCTGGTGGGCGTACTGAACGGGGTGATCGTCGAGTTCGCCCGGATCGACTCGCTCATCGCCACCCTCGGCACGGGCAGCATCATGTACGCGTTCACCGGTTGGCTCACCGACGGCAGCCGGATCGTGCCCGGCCCGGAGGGTCTGCCGCCCGCGTTCACCGGCCTGTACGACGGGCGGTTCCTGGGTCTGCCGCTGCCGGCCTTCTACGTGGCGGCCGCCGTGGCCGTCCTCTGGGTGGTGCTGGAACGGCTGCCGCTGGGGCGGTACATGTACGTGGTCGGCTCCAACCCGCGGGCAGCCGGCATCCTCGGCATCCGCACCCGCAGGTACTCGGTCTACGCCTTCGCCGGGTCGGGCCTGGTGGTGGGCGTCGCCGGGGTGCTGCTCGCCGCGCAGCAGCAGATCGGCAACCCGAGCGTGGGCCTGGACTACCTGCTGCCCGCGTTCGTCGGCGCGCTGCTCGGCTCCACCACGGTCAGGCCGGGGCGCGCCAACGCGCTGGGCACCCTGGTGGCCGTCGGCCTGCTCGCGGTCGGACTCGCCGGGATCGGGCAGCTCGGCGCCGAGTTCTGGGCCACCCCGCTGTTCAACGGCTGCACGCTGCTGCTGGCCGTGGGCCTCGCCGGGTACGCGTCCCGGCGGCGGCTGCGCGCGCGGGCCACGGACCACCCGCCCTGACCACCCCGCACCCACCGCCCGCACCGACCGCCCGCCCTGACCACCCGCACCGACCGCCCGCAGGCACCTCACGTCAGGAGCACCGTGTACCCCAACCGCACCAGCGTCCTCGCGGCCGCGGCCCTGTGGGCGGCCGTCTCCGTCGTCGTCACGGGCTGTGCGGGCGGCGAGGACCGGGCCCCGGCCGCGTCCCCCGGAGCGGGCTGTCCGGCGGCGCTCGCGCGGGCGAAGTCGGCGGTGGCGCAGGCCGAACGGACCGACCTCGCCTGGAACGGGCCCACGACCGGGCCCGCGGCGGTTCCTGGCAAGAGCCTGGTGTACGTGGCGCAGACCATGACCAACCCCGGGGTCGCCGGAGTCGCCGAGGGCGTCCGGGAGGCCGCGGCCGCCATCGGCTGGCAGGTCCGGGTGATCGACGGGGGCGGCACCCCGGCGGGCATCCAGGCGGCGCTGAGCCAGGCGGTCACCCTGAAGCCCTCGGGCATCGTCATCGGCGGGTTCGATCCCCTGCTCACCGCGCAGCAGACGGCGCGGGCGGCGGAGGCAGGCATTCCGCTGGTCGGCTGGCACGCCGTCAGCTCCCCCGGCCCGAGCACGAAGCCCCGGCTCTTCACCAATGTGACGACCAAGGTGGAGGAGGTGGCGGGGATCAGCGCGGACTGGGTGATCGCCCGGTCCGGCGGGAACTCCGGGACCGTGGTCTTCACCGACGACTCCATCCCGTTCGCCCGCGACAAGTCGGAGCTGATCAAACGGCGGCTGGCCGACTGCCCCGGCGTACGGCTGCTGGCCACCGAGAACATCCCCATCCCGGACGCGACCGAGCGCACCCCGCAGCAGGTCTCCTCCCTGCTGTCCCGGTTCGGGGACCGGTGGACGGACTCCGTGGCGATCAACGACCTGTACTTCGCCGATGCCGCCCCGGCCCTGCGGGCGGCCCGGCGGCCCGGCGCCGGGCCGCCCTTCAACATCGGTGCGGGCGACGGCGACCCCTCTGCCTTCCAGCGCATCAACAGCGGGCAGTACCAGGCGGCCACCGTCCCCGAGCCGCTGAACCAGCAGGGCTGGCAGATCGTCGACGAGTTCAATCGCGCCTTCGCCGGCCGGCCGGCCAGCGGCTACGTCGCACCCGTCCACGTGGTGACGGCGGCGAACAGCGGCGGGGCCACGTCATGGGATCCGCTGGGCTACCGGGCGGCGTACGAGCGGATCTGGCGCGGGCCCTGACCGGGGCGCGGCGGCCCGGAGCGGCTCGGGGAGCGATCTTGCCCGGTCGAGCAGAGAATGAGCGCCAGGGCACAGGACCCGGGAAGGGCTGATCGGTGATGTCGGACGACAGGGCCGAGCGCATCGCGGAGTTCATCGCGCCGCTGCGGGTGGAACCCGGGTCGACGGTGAAGCTGCACCGCGACTTCGACCCCGGCTACCGGGGCGGCATGACGAAGGAGGAGGGGGTCCAGCTGCTGCGGACGGGCGTACAACTGCTCGCCGAGTACCAGGAGCGGCTGGCCGCAGCGGACTCCTACGGCGTGGTGATGTGTCTCCAGGCGCTCGACGCCGGCGGCAAGGACGGCACGATCCGCCACGTGATGAGCGGGGTCAACCCGCAGGGCGTGCGGGTCAGCAGCTTCAAGGTGCCCTCCGCCGAGGAACTGGACCACGACTACCTGTGGCGCTACTCCCGGCGGCTCCCGGAGCGCGGCGAGATCGCCATCTTCAACCGTTCGCACTACGAGGAGGTCCTCGTGGTGCGGGTCCATCCCGAGAACCTCGTCCGGCAGAAACTGCCGGCCCACGCGCGCGGGCCCGACGTATGGGAGCGGCGCTACCGGGAGATCAACCACTGGGAGCGGTACCTCACGGACAACGGGTTCAAGGTCGTGAAGATCTTCCTGAACCTGTCCGAGGAGGAGCAGCGCACCCGCTTCCTGAAGCGGATCGACCTGCGGGAGAAGAACTGGAAGTTCTCCGCCGCCGACGTCCGGGAGCGGCGCCGGTGGGACGACTACCAGCTGGCGTTCTCCGAGATGCTGTCGGCCACGAGCACCAGGTGGGCGCCGTGGTACGTCGTGCCGGCCGACCACAAGTGGTTCGCGCGGATCTGCGCGGCGGCGGTCCTGGCCCACACCCTCATCGGCATCGATCCGCAGTTCCCCGACGTGGGCGACGCGGCTCGGGAGGAGTTGCTCACCGCGCGGCGGGAGCTGGAGCGGGAGGCCCCGGCCGGGGCCGCGCCCGATCCGTACGCGGAGAAGTCGAGGGAGAAGTCGAGGGAGAAGCCGAGGAAGGACCAGCCGAGGAAGGAGGGGAAGAGGGGGCGGGACTAGGCCGGCCCCGCGGGCCGCGGATCGAAGGCGGAACGATGACGGTGGAGTCGGATGTCACGGGAGGAGCCCCCCGGCCTCCGGAGGAGGGCTGGCACGCGCGCTCTGCCGAGGAGGTCCTGGCCGCGTTCGGCGTCGATCCGGCGGCCGGTCTGTCCGCGGCGCGGGCCGCGCGGCTCCTGGCGGCGCACGGCCCGAACGCGCTGCCCGAGGAGGCCCGCACCCCCGGCTGGCAGCGGTTCCTCGCCCAGTACCGCAGCTACATGCAGATCGTCCTGGTGGCCGCGGCCATCGTCTCCTTCCTCATCCGGGAGTGGACCACCGCGGTCCTGCTGATCGTACTGACCCTGCTGAACGCGGTCGTGGGGCTGCGGCAGGAGGGCAAGGCCGAGAGCGCGATGAACGCGCTGAAGTCGATGATGAAGGCGACGGCCCGGGTGCGCCGGGACGGTACGGAGGCCGAGATCCCGGCCGAACAGCTGGTCGTCGGTGACGTGGTGCTGGTCTCCGCGGGGGACCAGGTGCCCGCGGACGGGCGCCTGGTGCAGGCCAGCGCCCTGCAGATCGACGAGTCGGCCCTCACCGGCGAGAGCGTTCCCTCCGCGAAGGACACCCAGGCCCTGCCGGCCGGCCATGCCTCTCCCGGCGACCTGACCAACACCGCCTTCATGAACACGCCGGTCACCCACGGCAGCGGCGTTCTCGTCGTCACCGCGACCGGCAAGGACACCGAACTCGGCAAGATCTCCGGCATGCTGTCGGCCACCGAGAAGGAGGTGCCGCCGCTCACCAAGGAGCTCGACACCCTCACGCTGTGGATCACCGGGGCCGCCGGCCTGACCATGATCGTGATGTTCGCGCTGGGGCGCAGTCGCGGCCAGGCCTGGGACGTGCTGTTCGTCAGCGCGGTCTCGCTGGCCATCGCGGCCATCCCCGAGGCCCTGCCGACGGTCACCCAGGCGATCCTCTCCGTCGGCAGCCTCAACCTCGCCCGGCGCAACGCCATCGTCAAGGAACTGCCGTCGGTCGAGACCCTCGCCTTCACCTCGGCCATCAACTCGGACAAGACCGGCACCCTGACGATGAACCAGATGACGGCCGTCGAAGTGATCAGCCCCACCGACCGGTACACCGTCTCGGGTACCGGTTACGGGCTGGAGGGGAAGGTGCACCACGCGGCCGGGGCCGCGGCCGGGGGGATCGAGGACGCGATCCTGCCGTACGTGGTGGCCAGTGACGCCAAGCTGGTGGACGGCGCGGTGGTGGGCGACCCCACCGAGGGCGCCCTGCTGGTGCTCGCGCACAAGGCCGGCCTGGACACCGACGGCACCCGGGCGGCCCTCCCCCGGCTGGCCACCCTCCCCTTCGACCCCGGCTACAAACTGATGGCCACCTTCAACTCGGCGGTCGACGAGGCCGGCCGGCCGGTCGTCCGCTGCTTCGTCAAGGGCGCGGCCCCCGCGGTGATGGCACGGGCGGCCACCGCGCTCGCGGCGGGCCGGACCGTCCCGTGGGACACCGATCTGACCGCCCGGGCCGAGGCCCAGACCGCGCGGATGGGCGGCGAGGGCCGCCGGGTGATGGCCGCCGCCACCCGTGACCTGGACCCGGACGGGTTCGACCCGGACGGCGACCTCCTCGGGTACGTCACCGGCCTGCGGATGACCAGTCTCGTCGCCATGGTGGACCCGCCCCGCGATGAGGCCGGGGCCGCGGTGGCCAGTGCCCGGGACGCCCACATCACCGTCCGCCTGGTGACCGGCGACGACGTCACGACCGGGGCGGCGATCGCCCGGCAGCTCGGCATCCCGGGCGAGGCGGTGCTCGGCGCCGACTTCGCCGCCATGAGCGAGGAGGAGCGGCTGGACCGCATCGACGCCATCGGCGTGCTGGGACGGGTCGCTCCGGAGCACAAGGTGCTGCTCGCCCACACCCTCAAGAAGAAGGGCGAGGTGGTCGCGATGACCGGGGACGGGGTCAACGACGCCCCGGCCATCAAGGCCGCCGACATCGGCATCGCCATGGGCAGCGGCACGGACGTGGCGAAGAACGCCGGACGCATGATCCTCTCCGACGACAACTTCGCCACCATCGTCTACGCCGTGGAGCAGGGCCGGACGATCTACGACAACCTCACCAAGTACATCCGCTTCGTGCTGCTCCTGCTGGTCACCTTCGTCCTGACGTTCCTGGGGGCCACCGTCCTCAACATCGCCGCCGGCGAGCCGTTCACGCCGCCCCAGGTGCTGTGGATCCACTTCGTCGTCAACGCCTCCTTCGGCTTCGCGCTCGGCTTCGACCGGGAGAGCCCCGGACTGATGCGGCGCAGACCGCGTCCCCGCGGGGAATCGGTGCTCACCCGGCCCGTGCTGGTCACCGTCGGCCTGGCCGGCCTGGCGATCACCGTCATCCTGCTCGGGCTGATCCGGCTCGGCCAGGACCACTTCGGCAGCACCGCGACCGGCCAGTCGATCGCCTTCACCGCCTTCTCCCTCTGTCTGATCGTGGCGGCGTTCGAATGCCGCAGCGAGACCGATTCCGTGCTGACCACGTCCACGTTCGACAGCAAGCAGATGAACTGGGTCGCCCTGGCGCAGTTCGTGCTCGCCGTGATGGTGACCCAGCTGGACGGCTTCCGGCGCATCCTCGGGACGACCGGGATCAACGCACGGCAGTTCGGCTGGGCGCTGCTGTCCGCCGTCGTGCTCCTGCTCCTGTGGGAGCTGGGCAAGCTCCTGGCCCGCAGGTCGAGGAGCTCTTGAGCGGGAGGGCTCCGTGACGACCGAGTACCGCGGCCCCGTGGCCCTCGCCCGGCTCCGGGCCGTGCCGGGGGTCCGCGCGGTGTCCACGTACCGGCGCGAGTGGCTGGTGAAGGACCTCGTCGCGGGGGTGGTGCTGACCACCCTGCTGGTGCCGCAGGGCATGGCGTACGCCGAGTTGGCGGGCCTGCCGGCGATCACCGGCCTGTACACGACGATCCTCTGCCTGCTCGGGTACGCCGTGTGCGGGCCGTCCCGGATCCTGGTGCTGGGCCCGGACTCCTCGCTGGGGCCGATGATCGCGGCCACCGTGCTGCCGCTGGTGGCGGCGGGCGGGGATCCCGGCCGGGCGGTCGCCCTGGCCTCGATGCTCGCACTGATGGTGGCGGCGATCATGATCCTCGCCTCGGTGGCGAAGCTCGGCTTCGTCGCCGACCTGGTCTCCAAACCGACGATGATCGGCTACATGAACGGGCTGAGCCTGACCATCCTGATCGGCCAGCTGCCCAAGCTGCTCGGCTTCTCGGTGGACGCGGACAGCCTCATCGGCGAGTGCGCCGGCCTGGTCCGGAAGATCGCCGAGGGGGCGGTGGTCCCGGCCGCCGCCGCGGTCGGTATCGGCGGGATCGTCCTGATCCTGGTCCTGCAGCGGTTCCTGCCGAAGGTCCCCGCGGTGCTCGTGATGGTGGTCCTGGCGATCGCCGCGGCCGGCCTCTTCGGCCTGGCCGAGCGCGGGGTGGGCCTGGTCGGGGTACTGCCGGAGGGGTTCCCGCCGTTCACCGTGCCCCGGGTGGGGCTCTCCGACCTCGCACCGCTGCTCGGCGGTGCGCTCGGCATCGCGCTGGTGTCCCTGGCCGACACGATCTCCAACTCCTCGGCGTTCGCGGCCCGTACGGGCGGGGAGGTCCGGGGGAACGCGGAGATGGCGGGCGTCGGCGCCGCCAACCTGGCGGCCGCCTTCTTCCAGGGCTTCCCGGTCAGCACCAGTGGGTCCCGGACGGCGGTGGCCGAGCGCGCCGGTGCCCGGACCCAGCTGACCGGGGTCGTCGGAGCCGCCCTGATCGTGCTGATGCTGCTGCTGGTGCCCGGCCTGTTCCGCAACCTGCCCCAGCCCGCCCTGGCCGCCGTGGTCATCACCGCCTCCCTCTCACTGGCCGACGTCCCGGGGGCGGTGCGGCTGTGGCGGCAGCGCCGGACCGAGTTCCTGCTGTGCACCGCCGCCTTCCTCGGGGTCGCGCTGCTGGGCGTGCTGCCCGGGATCGCCATCGCCGTGGCACTGTCCGTCCTCAACGTGTTCCGGCGCGCCTGGTGGCCGTACAGCACGGTGCTGGGGCGGGTGCCGGGGCTGGAGGGCTTCCACGACGTCCGCTCCTACCCGCGGGCCGGACGGCTGCCCGGGCTGGTGATCTACCGGTTCGACGCGCCGCTCTTCTTCGCCAACGCCAAGGCCTTCCGCGACGAGGTCAGGCGACTGGCCGCCACGGATCCGGGGCCGAGCTGGATCGTGATCGCCGCAGAGCCCATGACGGACGTGGACACCACCGCCGCCGACGTGCTCGAGGAGCTCGACGAGCAGCTCAACGCGGCGGGCGTGCACCTGGTGTTCGCCGAGCTCAAGGACCCCGTGCGGCAGAAGATCCAGCGGTACGAACTCGACCGCACCATCGACCCCCGTCACTTCTTCCCCACCCTGGAGTCCGCCGTCGCCGCGTTCCGCACGCGCACCGGAGCGGAGTGGACCGCCCCGCCGGACGGGCCCGGGGAGCACGCCCCCGGAGGACAGCCATGATGAACCGGGCCCAGGCGTCCCCGCCCGAAGAACCGGAGCCCGCACGAGAACAGGCGTCGTCCGAAGGGCGGGCAACGCCCGGGCCGACGACCGCTGCCCCGGGGAGGCTCCGCCGCCTCCTCCACCTCACCCTGCCCGGCTGCTGGGGCGCGCTCGTCCTGGCCTGTCTGTCCTTCACCCCGTCACTGCTCCCCCGCGGGGGCGTCCTGCAGGGCCTGATCTGCGGCATCAGCGCGGCCATCGGGTACGGGCTCGGCGTGGTGGCGGCCTACGTGTGGCGCGCCTTCGCCGACCGCGGGGCACGCACCCCCGCACGCCGGTCGTGGCTGGTCCTGGTGGTGGCCGCCGTCGTGCTGTTCGGCGTCTTCTTCGGACTGGGCCAGTACTGGCAGCACGAGATCCGCCGGCTGATGGGGGTCACCGACTACAACGTCCTCACCACCGTGGCCTGCCCGTTCGTGGCCGCGGCCGTGTTCTTCCTGCTCCTGCTGGCCGGGCGCGGCCTGCGGGCCGCCTACCACGGGTGCGCCCGGCTGCTGGACCGCTGGTTCGGCGAGCGCGCGGCCCGGGTGACCGGCTGGCTGGTGGTGGCGCTCCTGGCCTGGCTGGCGTTCTCCGGGCTGCTGCTGCAGGGCTTCGTGAACGCGGCCAACGAGGCGTTCTCGCTCCGCGACACGGAGACTCCGGAAGGCGTGCACCAGCCCACCACGGGCCTGCGCTCGGGCGGGCCCGGTTCCGTCGTGCCCTGGGACACGCTGGGCCGGGAGGGCCGGGCCTTCGCCGGCGGCGGGCCGTCGGCGCAGGAGATCGGCGCGTTCACCCACCGGCCGGCACTGCAGCCGGTCCGGTCCTACGCCGGGCTGGAGACCGCCGACGACGCGGAGGGCCGGGCGGCGAAGGCCGTCGCGGACCTCCAGCGGGCCGGCGGCTTCCAGCGCGAGAACCTGCTGGTGATGACCACCACGGGCAGCGGCTGGGTGGATCCCGCCGCGGTGGAGACGTTCGAGTACCTCGGCAACGGCGACGCGGCCACCGTGGCCATGCAGTACTCCTACCTGCCGTCGTGGCTGTCGTACCTCGTCGACCAGTCCAAGGCGCGCGAGGCGGGCCGCGAACTCTTCGACGCGGTGTACGACACCTGGTCGAAGCTGCCCGCGGACCAGCGCCCGCGGCTGTTCGTGGCGGGTGAGAGCCTGGGGTCGTTCGGCGGTGAGACGGCCTTCAGCGGGGAGTACGACCTGCGCAACCGCACCGCCGGGACGCTGTTCGCCGGCCCGCCCAACTTCAACACGCTGTTCCGCGAGTTCAGCGACGGGAGGGACCCGGGCAGTCCCGAGGTGGAACCCGTCTACCGGGAGGGCCGGACCGTGCGGTTCACCGACGACCCGGCCACCGGGATCACCCCGGCGGGCGCGCCGTGGGACGGCACCCGGGTGCTCTACCTCATGAACCCCTCCGATCCGATCGTCTGGTGGAGCCCGAACCTGGTCCTGTCCGAACCCGACTGGATCGGACAGGCACCCGGCGACGACGTGCTGGAGTCCATGGTCTGGATCCCCTTCGTGACGTTCTGGCAGATCACCGCCGACCTGCCGTTCTCCACGGGGGTGCCGGACGGGCACGGTCACACCTACAAGGTGGCGTACGTCGACGGCTGGAACGCGGTCATGCGCCCGGACGGATTCACGGCACAGGACCTGGAACGGCTGAAGGAGATCGTCGGACAGTAGCGGCGGCCCGCGGAGCGGCTGGGTCCGCCGGTCAGCGGAGCAGGAACCCGACGAGGTAGCCGAGTCCGTTGACCGCCCAGTGCAGGCCCATGGGGGCCAGCAGGCTGCCGCTGCGCCGGCGCAGTTCGCAGAACAGCACGCCCGCCGCGGCCGTGAACAGCACGGCCGCCAGGACCGTCAGGGCGGCACCGGCCCCGGAGCCGCCGAAGACCGAGTTCACGGCGGGTTTCGCGGTCGCCAGGTGCAGGGACGGCAGCACGTGCCACAGGCCGAACAGCAGGCTCGACACGGCGGTCGCCCACACCGCGCCGCGGGCGCGGTCCACCAGCCCGTAGAGCACGCCGCGGAAGGCGGTCTCCTCCAGCAGGACGGTGCCCACCGGAACGAGCACGAAGGCACGGAAGAGCACCTCGCCCCCGGTCATCGCCTCGTACCGGCGGTCCTCGAACAGCACCCGGGTGGCCGGCAGCAGCGCCCCGGCCAGGTAGACGGCGGCGACCGACCCGATCAGCACCAGCGCCCAGCGGGCGCCGCGGGCGTAGCTGCCGGGCGCCAGCCCCGCGTCGGCCGGAGTGCCCCCGGCCCACCGGAGCACGCCGAGCAGCAGCGCGCTGACCGCGACGGCGGTCACCAGGCCGAACGAGCCGGGCCATCGGTGGACGGCCAGGTTGGCGGCGGCCAGCACGGCCACGGTGAGTGCCACGGCCGTCCGGGTGCCGATCCGCCTCCGGACTCGGATCCGCCTCCGGAACCGGAACCGGAATCGGATCCTGCTCCGGCTCCGTGGGACGAGTGGCATCGACGGGACCCGGAATCCGGTGCGGCTAGGCGGCCGCGGCGCCGCGGGTGAGCGCGTCGAGCAGCTCGGCGCGGGTCATCCCGGAGCGGCCCCGGATCCCCGCGGAGGCCGCCTTCTCGTACAGCTCGGCCTTGGTGAGGGACTCCAGACCGGCCCCGGAGCCCTCGGACCTCCCGGACTCCCCGGGCGGGCTGGACTCCTCGGGCGCCTTGGGTGCCTTGGGCGCCGTACGGGCACGTCCCCTGCGGGCGGGTTCCCGGCCGCCGCGGGCCCGTTCGACGCTCGCGCGCAGTGCTTCCGTCAGGTCCACGACGTTCGTGGCCTCCGCCGGGAGCGCGGCCTTCTCCACGGTCTCACCCGCCTGTTTGGCCTGGATCAGCTCGGTGATCTTCTCCTGGTAGGTGTCGTGGTACTCCTCCGGGTCCCAGTCCACGCCGAGGGCGGAGATGAGCTGCTCCGCCATCCTCATCTCGTTGGCGGAGGTCCGCGTGGCGGACGCGGTGGGCAGGTCGGGGACCTCCGAGCGCGGGTCGCGTATCTCGTCGGCCCAGTGCAGCGTATGGAGGGTCAGGATGCCGTCCTCGGCCTTGAGCACCACGAGGTACTCGCGGCCGCGCATGACGAAGGTGGCGACGCCGGCCCGGTTGCTCTTGGTGAGGGCCCGTTCCAGCAGGGCGTAGACCTTGGCGTACTCCTGGCCCTTGGGGCCGACGTAGTAGGTGCGGTCGAAGAAGATCGGGTCGATCTCGTCCAGGTCCACGAAGCCGCTGATCTCCAGGGCCCGGGAACGCCCCGGTGCGATCTCGTCCAGCTCGGCGGGCTCCACCAGGACGTACTCCTCGCCCGCGTCGTAGCCCTTGACGATCTCGTCGAGGGGCACTTCGTCACCGGTGCGCTCGTTGACCCGCCGGTTCCGGATCCGGTCCGAGGTGCCCCGCTGCAGCTGGTGGAAGTGGACGGTGTGGCTGTCGGTGGCGGTGTAGACACCGATGGGGACGCTCACCAGCCCGAAGCTCAGCACTCCGGTCCAGACCGGTCTGGCCATGCTCCTCACCGCCTTGCCGGGCACCGCGCCGCAGACCCCCTACGGACAGTGTCCCGGCAGCACGGCCGTTCGACCACCGGCCCGCGTCCGGGGACGCGGGCCGGTGCGGGCTTCAGACCAGTTCGGGCTGCTTCTCGGGCTGCCGCTGCGCCGGCAGGGTGGCCTTCTGCTCCCAGCCCCGCGTGATCCGTACGTAGCCGAGGACGACCGAGGCCGTGGCCAGCACCAGGAGCGGTCCGAACACCCACGGCAGGCGGGACATCTCCACCGGCAGATAGCGGTAGGACAGCAGGAACGCCAGGAATACGGTCGTTCCGCAGGCGACGAAACGGATTCCCGCCCGGTCCCAGCCGCGCGCCTGCGAGCGCAGGGCCATCTCGATGGTGAGCGTGAACACCACGCCCGCGATGATGTCGGCGCCGTAATGCAGGCCGAATCCCAGCGTCGCGGCGAGCGTGGTGATCAGCCAGAAGGTACCGAAGAAACGCAGAATGCGCGGGCCCTTGCGGGAATGGATGAATATCGCGGTGGCCCAGGCCGTGTGCAGGCTGGGCATGCAGTTGCGCGGGGTGACCCCGTCGAACGGCATGGGGCGGGGCGCGTCGGACGGCTGCGGCATGACGTCCGGCCACAGGTTGGCCACCGCCCAGTGCGCGCCCTCGGCTCCGTACGCGTAGATCGGCCCGACCACCGGGAAGATCATGTAGATACCCGGCCCGAGGAGGCCGATCACCAGGAAGGTGCGCACCAGGTGGTGGCGCGGGAACCGGCGCTCGGCCGCCACGTTGCGCAGCCCGTACAGCGAGACGAGGACGGCGGCCACACCGAGCTGGGCGTAGACCCAGTCGAGGACGTGGAAGCCGACCGGACCCGTGGCGTTGACGAGCCGGCCCGCGAGCCAGGACGGGTTGCCGAGAGCGTGGTCGGCGGTCGCGACGTACTGGTCGAGCACCATCGGGCGGCTGTTCGACGTGATGAGCAGCCAGATGTCACCGACCTTGCGGCCGGTCACCAGCAGCAGGCCCAGCCCGACGCCCTTCAGCAGCAGGACGCGTTCCGCGCCGGTGCGGCGGGCGAGGGCGATGATCCCCCAGGCCAGCACCACCCACAGCGCACCGTTGCCCGGCATCATCTTGGCGTCGGCCACCCAGCGCACCAGGAAGAAGACGAGGTCGATGCCGATCGCGGTGCCGATGGAGATGAAGCGCTGGCGCCAGGTGAGCACCGTCATCATCAGCGCCATGCTGCCGTACAGCAGCGGGGCCGACTTGGGGGCGAACACAACCTCCCGCACCTGGTTGGTCATCGGCCCCCGTAGGCCGTAGTGGCGCGCGGTGAATTCCAGCGCGATGAGGAATCCGAGGGTCACCACACCCGCCGCGGCCCACAGGATCGCCCTTGTTCGAAGCCCCCCGGCGATCGTCGTCCTGCCGCTTATTCGAGAAAAAACCCGCGATGCTTTTGATATCAATTGTTTGGCCGATTTGTTAGGTTTTGGTCAAATAAGCCACTCATCGACCGGATGACATGCTCCCCCCGATGAAGGGCGGGCGACGAGGGCGTGTCGCGAATCCGAACATGCTATCGGAGCATCGCGGGTTGCCCAGAGGGGTCTTGTGGCCCCACTCCCCCGGCGGCACCCGCCGGGTGTGCGCGGGAGGCCCGGGGAGGACCCAGATGCTGCGGATCTACGCCACCTGGGCACACAATGAGGTCCAAAGGTGTGAAACCTCTCACAAAGCGGCATAAAGAAGGTCTTATGGTCAGCCGCACCTAGCCTGGCGGGAGGCGAAGATGAGTTCCGAACCGCGTTCAGAGCGTCCTACGGGCCCGCCCGCCGGCCCTCTTTCCGGCCGCCCTTCCGGCGATCACACCGGGTCTCTGCCTCCGCCTCCCCCGCCCTCTGCGACGCCGCCACCACCGCCACCTCCGCCGCCCACCGGCGGCGGCGGTACGGGCGGGCGATCCGGCGGTGCGGGCGGGCCCGGGGGGCCTTCGGGAAACGGTGAGCACGGCCGCTGGTGGCGTTCCGTGCCCCGGATCGCCACGGTCACCACCGCGGTGGTGGCCGCCGTGGTCCTGGCCGTCGTCCTCACCCGCCCGGACGGCAGCCCGGCCGTGGCCGGCGAGGTCATCCTCCAGCCCACGAACACCTCGGGGCCCGATGCCTTCACCCCGTCGACGGCCAACACCACGTCGGCGCTGCCCGCTGCCCAGCCCCACGCCGTGCCGACGAGGGCCGCCGCCCTCGCGAGCGTCACGGGATCGGAGCCCGGCCTCTACGGCGGGAGCCGCAACACCGCCAGCTGCGACGTGGAGAAGCAGATCGGCTATCTGAACGCCGATCCTGGGAAGAACCGGGCGTTCGCCGCGGTCCTGGGCATCCAGGCGACCGGCGTTCCCGGCTATCTGCGCTCGCTGACGCCCGTACAACTGCGGTCGGACACCAGGGTCACCAACCACGGCTTCCGCAACGGCGCCGCGACCAGCTACCAGTCGGTGCTCCAGGCCGGTACGGCCGTACTGGTGGACAACCACGGGGAGCCGAAGGTGCGGTGCGCCTGCGGCAACCCGCTGACACGGGCGGTCGCGCAGCGGGGCACGCCCGAGCAGAAGGGGACCTCCTGGCCCGGGTACCGGCCGCAGAACGTCGTGGTGGTGAACCGCGCGCCCCAGCCGATCAAGACCTTCGTCATCCTCGACCAGAAGGACAAGCAGTGGGTCAGCCGGCACGCGGGTGACCACAACGGCGCACACGACAGGAAGACGACACCGCCGCGACAGCACTGGCCGCTGCCGCCGACGAAGTGGCCGCCGGAGGAACCCGCCACGCCCACCCGGCCGCCCCACACCAGGCCGACGGACACCGGGCCGACCGGCACCGAATCCCCCACGCACACGAAGTCACCGGGCACGGGGACCCCCACCGACACCCGGAAGCCGAGCACGGGAACGCCCACCGACACCAAGAAGCCCAGCACGGGAACCCCCACCGACACCAAGAAGCCCAGCACGGGAACCCCCACCGACACCAAGAAGCCCAGCACGGGAACCCCCACCGACACCAAGAAGCCCAGCACGAGAACCCCCACCGACACCAAGAAGCCCAGCACCGAAACCCCGCTGAAGGAGACCTCCCCCGCCGAAACCCCGAAGACGGAGACCCCAAAGACCGAGACCCCGGCAACGGAGACCCCGGTGAAGGAGTCCTCCCCCGCCAAGGAGCCCACGGAGGAGCCCTCTCCCACTGAATCCCGGCCCGCCTCCCCCGCCCCGCCGCCCACGAGCCAGGCGCCCACCAGCCAGGCACCGTCGAGCCAAGCGCCGACGGACCGGCCACCCACCTCCGAGGTGCCGCGCACCCAGGCGCCGGCCACCACCAAGGCACCGGCCGAGACCCCGGCGCCCCAGGCGCCCACGACGCAGGCTCCCGACCGCCAGACGCCCACGCCGCAAGCCCCCCGCACGGAGGAGCAGCGCACCGAGGCGCCCCCGGCGGAGCCGCCCGCCGAAACCCCCCAGCAGCAGGATCAGCAGCAGGAACAGGAACAGCAGCAAGACCAACAGCAGGAGCAACAGCAGCAGGACCAGCAACAAGACCAACAGCAAGACCAGCAGCAGCCGGGCAACGAGTAGTCCCGACGCGCGTGTCAAGTGACGAATAGCCGGGGCTACGGCCCCGGTCGACCTCCCGGCACGGTGGAAATCGACCGTCCTGCGCAAGAGCAGGGCCGATTCGCCACCCGTTCCGGAGGCACCCGATGTTCCGTCGCGCAGGCGGCTTCGCCACCCGTCGTCCCCGGCCCGCGCTCCTGGCCGCGCTCGTGTTCCTCGTCGTCCTCAGCGCCGCGGCGGCCTCTGCCGCACGCGCGACCCTGCCGTTCCCGCACGCCGGTTTCGCCACCCCCGACGACCGGGCGCTGCCCGTGATCCACGGGCCCGAGGGCGGGTTCCGGCACGGCGAGTCGGCGCTGCTCTCCGCCGTGCCGCTGACCGCGCCCTGGTCGCGCACCGCCCAGCAGCTCGCCCTCTCCCTGATCCCCCTCACCGCGTTCGCGGTGCTGCTCTGGTGCACGCGCAGCCTGCTGCTGCCGACCCCCCTGGTGCCGCGCCCGGCCACCGGCCCTCCGTCGGCCGCCGCCGGACCGTGCCCGACCTCGGCCCTGCTCTCCGTGCCTCCGCCCGTCCTCTCCCCCGCCCACCGCTGACGGCCGGCGGCCACCGCCGACGACCCGAAGGAAGACCCGTCATGAGCGAGATCAGCAACGTCGGCGACATCGCCATCACCGGACTCGGCTGCCGCTTCCCCGGGGCCCCCGACGTCCGCGCCTACTGGGAGCTTCTGAAGAGCGGGGAGCGGCAGTTCTCCGCCGTTCCCCGCGAGCGCTGGAACCACGAGCCCTTCCACGCGCCGGGCGACCCGTCGGCTGCCAACGCCTCGTACACCGACCAGGTCGCCTTCCTGGACGAGGTGGACCGCTTCGACGCCCTGCACCACGGGATCCCTCCCGCCCGCGCGCGGGCCATGGACCCGCAGCACCGGCTGATGCTCGACGTCACCCGGGAGGCGCTCGACGACGCGGGGCTGGGGCGTGGCGACTTCGACCGGGAGAGCACCGGCGTTTTCGTCGGCGTGTCGGTCTCCGACTACAAGGACCTGATGTCGGCGCCCCTGCGGGCCATGGCCCTGGCCGACGCGGTGCACCCGTCGGACGACCCGGGCGGTGCCGAGGCCGTCCGGGCGCAGGCGGGCCCGTACGGCAGCGTCCAGACCTTCACCCTGCCGGGGAGCCTTCTCAACATGGCGGCCGGTTCGGTCAGCCGGCGGTTCGGCCTCGGCGGCCCCAGTTTCGCCGTGGACTCGGCCTGCTCCGGTTCCCTGGTCGCCCTCGACCAGGCGGTGGCCCAGCTGCGCCAGGGCGGCTGCCGGATCGCCGTGGTCGGCGGTGTGTACCTCAGCCTCACCGCCGACGGCCTGGTCGGCTTCTCCCGGCTCCGCGCGCTGTCCGCCGACGGGGTGTGCCGCCCCTTCGACGAGGCGGCCGACGGGTTCGTCCTCGGCGAGGGCGCGGGCACCGTCGTCATCCGCCCGCTCGCCGACGCGCTCGCCGCCGGGGACCGCGTCTACGCCGTGATCAAGGGCATCGGCTCGGCCAACGACGGCGCTTCCCCCGGACCGCTGGTCCCCACCCCCGAGGGCCAGCTGCGCGCCATGCTCCGCGCCTACGAGGACGCCGGGGTCGCCCCCTCCTCGGTGGACTTCCTGGAGGCCCACGGCACCGGTACCGCCGTCGGCGACCGGGCCGAGATCGAGGCGCTGCGCCGGCTGCGCACCGAGTACCCGGACGACGACCCGGCGCTGTGCTACCTGGGCGCGGGCAAGGCCCTCATCGGGCACTCGCTGTCCGCGGCGGGCATCGCCGGCCTGATCAAGGCGGCGCTGGTCGTCCACCACCGCACGATCGTGCCGCAGCCGGCCACCGTCCCCCACCCGGACTTGGGCGTCTCCGCCGCCGGCCTGCGCTTCGCCGGGACCGTGCTGCCCTGGCCGGACACCGGCCGGCGCACCCCGCGGCGCGCGGCCGTCAGCGCGTTCGGGTTCGGCGGCACCAACGTGCACGTGGTCCTGGAGGAGGAGCCCGGCCCGGCCGTCACCCGACCCCCGGTGCGCACGGCAGGGACCGCGCCGCAGCTGCTCCTGCTCTCCGCCGGCAGTGCGGAGCAGCTGGACCGCCACATCGGCGAGCTGCTCGACGTACTGGACGCGGACGCCCGCACGCCGCTGACCGCGCTGGCCCACACCCTGGGCTCGCGCGAGCCGCTGAGGACCCGGCTGGCGATCGTGGCCACCGGCACCGCCGCGTTCACCGAACGGCTGCGGCGCGCCCGCCGGCAGCTCCAGGACGGCGCCCGGGGGGACCTCGGCGAAGGCGCTTTCGCCGCCGACGCCCCCCTGCCGGCCGCACGGCGCCGCATCGCCTTCCTCTTCCCCGGCCAGGGCGGCCAACGGCCGGGCATGATGCGGCACCTGTACGAGCGGTTCCCCGGGTTCCGGCAGACCGTCGGCGCGCTGAGCGCGGTGGCCCTGCGGGACGCCGGACTCGACCCGGCCGACCTGCTGTACAGCCGGGCGGCGGCCGCCTTCGGGGACTCCGACGACCTCAGGCGGCGGCTCACCGCCACCGACGTGTGCCAGCCGGTGCTCGGCACCGTCCAGATCGCCGCCACCCGTCTCCTCGCCGACTGCGGGGTCACCCCGGACCTCACCCTCGGCCACAGCGTCGGGGAGTTCGCGGCGGCCGCGGCGGCCGGAGCACTCACCGGCGAGGACACCGTCCGGCTGCTGGTCCACCGGGGCGCCGCCCTCCGCGAGGCCGAGAGCGGCCTGCGCGGCGGGATGCTCGCCGTGCAGACCGACAAGGAGACCTGCCGCCGGCTGCTCGACGGCATCGACGACGTGTGGCTCGCCTGCTTCAACCAGCAGCGGCAGGTCGTGGTGAGCGGCACCCCGCGGGGGCTGGCCGCCCTGCGGGAGGTCTGCGCCGCGGCGGGTATCGTCACCGCCGCGCTGGAGGTGTCGGGCGCGTTCCACTCGCCGCTGCTGGCCTCCGTGGAGAAGACCGTGCGTGCGGGTCTGGCGGAACGCCCGATCAGCACTCCCGGCCTGCCGTTCGTCTCGTCGGTGAACGCGCGGGTCTGCACGGACCCCGAGGAACTGCGCGAGCTGTGGGCCCGGCACGCCTCCGCGCCGGTCCACTTCGGCGATGCCGTCCGCACCGCCTACGGCCAGGGAGCCCGGGTCTTCCTCCAGGTGAACGGCGGTGGCTCGCTGCTCAGCTCGGTCCAGCGGATCCTCTACGGCCACGAGGACGTCCAGGTGGTCCCGCTCGACGAGGCGCCGGACGGTGCCCTGGGTTTCGTCCGGGCCCTGGCCAGGCTGGCGGTCCTCGGCGTGCCCGTCGACCCGCGCGCCCTGGTCCCCGAGGACGACCGCCGCCTGCTGGACCTGCCGGTCGCGGGCCTCGACGGCCGCTCCTACTGGGTGCCCGACGCTCGCGCCGCACGGCAGGACCCCTCCGTGGAGACCCCGATGAACCAGCTCAACCAGGTCAACCACGTCAGCCACATCAGCCACGTCAACGAGGTCAACCGGATGAACCACTCGACGCACGACACCGTGAGCCATCCGGCGAGCCCTCGGGCGGGCCACCCCGTGAACGGCCTGATGAACGAGCTGCTCCGGCTGGTCCAGCAGCAGGTGACCCTGCTCAGCGGCCTCGCCGCCACCCTCCCCGCGCACCGGCCCGATGCCCCGGCCGTGATCGCCGGCGCCCTCGCAGACGGCGACGGCGACAGCGACAGCGGCGGCGACGGCGCAGCCGTCCCCGAACAGCGGTCCGCGCGGGTCACGCCACCGACGTCACGGTGATCGGGCACTTCGGGCCCTGCCCGCCTGGCGGCAGGCCGGCCCCGGGCGGACGGCGCCGCGCGATGGTGTGGCGGGCGGGAGGACCGGTCCCGGCGCTCGTCCTCGCGCAGCACTGCGTTGGTGCTCCGTGGCCCGCCGGATCATGCTGGTGAGTGGAGCCCCTGGCGGTGCGGGTCCCGTGGGACAGCGGCTGGAGACGATCGAGGGCGAGATGAGCGGCGATGGAGCGACTTCCCACCTCTCCGGGTGAGCGGCCGGAGGAGACGGACGTCCCGCACGGGTCGGCGTACACGGCCACGGCCACCGTCAACGAGCAGGGCATCGTCACCGAGTGGAGCGATGACGCCCGGCGCCTCCTCGGCTACGAGTCCTCCGAGGTCGTGGGCCTGCCCGCCGGCCGGCTGCTGGCCGACGGTGTCGACGGCGAGCGGCCCGCCGGGGGGCCGGAGCCCGCCGTCCCGCCCGGACAGGAGCGGTGGAGCGGCACGGTGGCACTGCGCCACAGGGACGGCCGCCGGGTGGAAGTGGCGCTGCTCGCCCACCGCTGGACCTCCTCCGGGGGCACGGCCAAGTGGTTCCTGGTGTCCGCGGTGACGGGCGAGCCCGGAACGCCCCCGGGCGAACCGCTGAAGGAATGGGCGTTCACCCAGTCCCCCTGCTTCCAGGCGATCTTCGACACCGATCTGCGGCTGGTACGGGCGAATTCCCGGATGGAGCACACGCTGGGGCTGACCGAGGCCGAGATGCGCGGCCTGCGGCTTCCGGAGATCGCCCCGGATCCGGTGAGCGACGAGACCGAGCGGAGGATGCGCCTGGCCCTGGAGACCGGGGAGCCCCAGCACATGGAGGCCTTCGTTCGCCCCGCCGGTACGGGCGCCTACGGCTGGACGGCTTCGCTGGACCCGCTGCGCGGTACGGACGGACGGGCGCACGCCGTGTGCCTGACCGCGCACGACCGGCCCGGGGCCGAGGGCAACGGGCCGCAGCTGCTGCTGCAGGAGGGCGACGACGCCCGGGTCAACACCCTGGACAGCCCCCGCGCGGGCCAGGAGACGGCGGAGTCGGCGGAGACCCCGGCCGCCCACGGCACCCACCGGTCGCACACCACGACCATGACGCTGCAACGCAGCCTGCTCCCGCACACGCTGCCCGACCAGTCGGCGCTGGACATCGCCTACCGCTACCTGCCCGCCGGAACCGACGCGGGCGTGGGCGGCGACTGGTTCGACGTGATCCCGCTCTCCGGGGCGCGGGTGGCGCTGGTCGTGGGCGACGTCGTGGGCCACGGCATCCGTGCCGCCGCCACCATGGGCCGGCTGCGCACGGCGGTCCGTACCCTGGCCGACGTCGACCTGCCACCCGATGAACTGCTCACCCACCTCGACGACCTCATCATCCACCTGTCCGCGGACGAGGCGGACCGGGAGACCGCCGGGGACGCCGCGGGCGGCATCGGCACCACCTGCCTGTACGTGGTGTACGACCCGGTCACCCGGCGCGCCACCGTCGCCCGGGCCGGCCACCCGCCGCCCGCGGTGGTCTCCCCGGACGGCTCCGTGTACTTCCTGGACGTCCCGGCCGGCCCGCCGCTGGGTCTGGGCGGCCTGCCGTTCGAAACGGTCGACGTCGACCTCGACGAGGGCAGCATCCTCGCCCTGTACACCGACGGCCTGCTCCAGGCCCGCGACCACGACATCGACGAGGCCCTGGACACCATGTTCTCGGCGCTGACCCGGCCCGCCGCCACGCTGGACACGGTCTGCGACCGGGTGCTGGCGGCCCTGCTGACCCACCGTCCCGAGGACGACGTGGCGCTGCTCGTCGCCCGGACCCGGGCCCTGCACGCCGACCGGGTCGTGGTCTGGGACCTGTCCTCGGATCCGTCCGAGGTCGCCCAGGCCCGCCGGAACACCACCGACCAGCTCACCGCCTGGGGGCTGGAGGAGGCCTCCTTCGTCACCGAGCTGCTGGTGAGCGAGCTGGTCACCAATGCGATCCGGTACGGCCGGCCGCCGGTCCAGCTGCGGCTGATCCACGAGAACAGCACCCTGATCTGCGAGGTCTCCGACGCGAGCAGCACCGCTCCGCACATGCGGCGGGCCCGGACCTTCGACGAGGGAGGGCGGGGGCTGCTGCTGGTCGCCCAGCTCGCCCAGCGCTGGGGCACCCGGCACGCCCCGATCGGCAAGACCATCTGGGCCGAGCAGTCCCTGAAGGGGTTCTGACCGCCGGACGACGAGGCACGACACGGGCCGGCGCCCGCTCCGGGGGGAGCGGGCGCCGGCCCGTGTCGTGCCGTCGGGGGCCCGGTGCCGTCAGAGGCCGAGGGAGATGGCCAGGCGGACCATTTCGGCCGTGGTGTTGATGCCCAGCTTGGTCCGGATGCGGCGGAGGTAGGCGTCGACGGTGTGCTTCGAGAGGCCCATGTTCCGGGCGGTCTGCAGGTAGGTGCACCCGGCGGCGATGTGTCGCAGGGCCTCCTGCTCGCGGGGAGCCAGCGGGGTGGCGGGGGTCTCGACCTGCGGCGTGGTGAGGGTGAGGCTCATGGGAATCCTCCGACGGATCGGATCGGCCATCACTGCTCGCGCCTTCGAAAGCAGAGTGACATGTAACGGAATGTCCGTTTATGTCCTTGCTCAAAAGACTGGCCGCGCGACGTCATGACGGTGTCCGTCGACTGTCACAGGCGCGTCACAGGGGAGGTGTCCGGAGGGTTCGCGGCGCTCGGAGGGGCCGGAGGTCCGGTCCTCACCCGCGGAAGACCGGGGCGGCCCAGGCCGGGGGGTCCGGCGGCGGGGCCTGCGGACGCGGCGGTTCGGCGGACCGGCCGTTGCGGTACCCGGTGGCGGCACGCAGGGCGGCCACGAATTCCAGGCAGGAGCCGTAACGGTCCTCGGGGACCTTCGACAGGGCCTTCGCCAGCACCCCGTCGGCGGCGCCCGCGATGTCCGGACGCCGCCCGGTCAGCGGCGGGGGCTGGTCGTACTGGTGCGCCCACAGCAGCGCCACGTCCTCGTCCCGTTCGAAGGGCGGCCCGCCGGCCAGGGTTTCGTAGACCACGCAGGCGAGGCTGTAGAGGTCGCACCTGCCGTCGACCGGGCGGCCGGAGATCTGCTCCGGCGCCATGTAGTCCAGGGTGCCGACGAACTCGCCGGCGGTGGTGAACCCGGTGAGCGACAGGGCCTTCTTCGTCAGGCCGAAGTCCGTGAGGTAGACGTGCTCGGGGTGATCGCTGTCGGTGCCCGCGGCGACCAGGATGTTGCCCGGCTTGACGTCCCGGTGCACCAGGTCGTGGCCGTGCGCGGCGTCCAGCGCGGAGGCCACCTGGCCGGCGATGCGCAGGGCGGTGGCCACGGGCAGCGGTCCCTCCCGGTCCAGCAGGGCGCGGAGGTCCAGGCCGGAGACGTAGCGCATGGCGATGTAAAGGATGCCGTCGGTCTCGCCGGCCTCGAAGATGGGCACGATGTGCGGGTGGTCGATCTTCGCGGCCACCCGGGACTCATGGGTGAAGCGCTGCCGGAAGGTGTCGTCGCGGGCACGCTCCGGGGCGATCAGCTTGAGCGCCACGGTGCGGTCCAGTCGCAGGTCCTTCGCCCGGTAGACGACGGCCATGCCACCGCGGCCGATCATGTGCTCGACCCGGTAGCCCGCGATCTGCTTCCCGATCAGGTCGGAGGGCCGGCCCGCGCGCCGGCTCGGGTTCGATGCCGTGGCCATCAGCCGCCCCCTTCCCTGCCTGAAGTCTATGGGCGCGCACGGCCGCACGGGCCGGGCCACGCGGACCGGCGCCCCGCGAAGGGCGCCGGTCGTGTGACAGGCCCGTGGGCCGTGCGGAGACGGGGGTCAGTCCTCGTCGCTGCCGCCGCTGCCGCCGTTGCCGCCGCGACCGCTGGTCTGGCAGCCGGAGCCGATGCAGATGCCGCCGTCCCCGCCCCGGCCGCCGTTGCCGCCGTCGCCGCCGGGGAGCGCGTTCCCGCCGTTGCCCCCGTTGCCGCCGTTGACGCTGCCGTGGCACCGTCCCACGCACACGCCGCCGTTGCCGCCGTTGGTGCCGTTGCCGCCCGGCACGCCGTTCGTGCCGTTGCCGCCGTTGGCACTGCCGTCGCACCGCCCCACGCAGACCCCGCCGCTGCTTCCGTTGGTGCCGTTGACGGAACCGGTGCAGTTGCCCGCGCAGACCCGGTCGCCGACGTTGACAGTGCCGTTGCCCACCGTGACGCCGCCCTTGCCCGACTTGAGACCGCTGACCGCGCTGCCGATCTTGCCGCCGCCGATCCACTTCCCGGCGGAGTTGCCGTCACCGCTGCCGAACGCGGAGCCGAGCTGCGGCGCGGCGGC
Organism: Streptomyces sp. NPDC043853; assembly: GCF_056436025.1. NCBI lineage: Bacteria > Bacillati > Actinomycetota > Actinomycetes > Kitasatosporales > Streptomycetaceae > Streptomyces > Streptomyces sp. NPDC043853. Next base: position 254,540 of record NZ_JBWKDJ010000006.1, on the reverse strand, counting down.
AGCGGGGGCCGCCTGCCCCGTCACGGCCGGTGCGGCGGGCGCCGCGGTGGCCACGGATGCCATCGAGCCGGCACCGATGAGGGCCGAGGAGACGACGAGACCGAGACGGAACTTCCAAGAGCGCGCACGCATGGGATTCTCCCTTTCCGGAATGTGCAAGAGGACTGCGGTCGATACGTGGTGGTGAAATACGGGGGCCCGGCCGGTCACCGACCGGTCGGGCCCCCGTCCCCGAGCTTTCTTGTGCCTGTTCTTCCGTCGTGGTGCCTCAGGGGCAGAACGGGTTGCTGCTGTCGTCCATCAGGGCGAACCAGTTGCCGTCCATGTACTGCTGCTTCCAGGTGTCGAGCTGGTCGGTCGAGACCTTGTACTTGTCGGCGATCCGTTCCTTCATCTCGTCCGAACCGTCGGCCAGCATGATCATCACCATCTGCACCTTGTCCGCCAGCGTCAGCTTGTCCTTCGGTTTGTCGGGCAGGTCGCCGAATCGGAAGCACCCGATCCCGCCGGGCTTGCCGGGCTCGCCCGGCTGGCCGGGCTGTCCGCCCTTGCCGCCCTCTCCGCCCTTGCCGCCTTCGCCGCCCTTGCCGCAGAACGAGGAGGCCATGGCCGAGGCGCCGGTGCCCGTCGGGGCGTGGGATTCCGAAGCGTTCGCGGCGCAGGCCGTACCGGCGACGAAGGCCAGGGAGGCCGCCGCCAGGATGAGCGGACGCTGCCAGGAATTCGTGAACATGGGGGTTCTCCGTTGTCGTGAGCAAAGAAGTCGATGTGCGGGATGGAGCATGGGGAACGAGAAGTGAGGGGGTGGGGGGTGGAGGCCCCCGAGGACCTCCACCCGTCAGGCGTGGTGCGGATCAGAAGATGCTTCCGCCACCGGCGCCGCCGTTGCCGCCCAGGCCGCCGATGAGTCCGCCGAAGCCGCCCTTGCCGCCCTTGCCGCCGCTGCCGCCTTCGAAGACGCCGAAGCCGCCCTTGCCGCCGTTGCCGCCCTTGCCGCCGATGAGCCAGCCGTCGCCACCGGCACCGCCGCCGCCGCCGTTGCCGCCGAAGAGGCCCTTGCCGCCGTTGCCGCCGTTGCCGCCGGCGCCGCCGATCTTGCCCTCGCCGCCGCCGCCACCGCCGCCGCCACCACCGCCGGCGAGCTTGCCGTCGCCGCCGTTGCCGCCGTTGCCACCCGCACCACCGGTGCCCAGGACGCTGCCGCCACCGGAGCCGCCGGAGCCGCCACCGCCGCCGACCAGGCCACCGCCGCCGCCGTCCCCACCGTCACCACCGGCACCGCCGGCCTGCGGGAGAGCAGTGGCCACGTGGGCCGGCACGGGAGCCGCGGTCGCCATGGACGCCGGGAGGAGGACTCCTCCGCCGATCACAGCAGCCGAAGCGACCAGCGTCGCCAGGCGGAACCCGCGGCGCTTGGCGGGACGGACGGCCTGCGTGGTCTCAATCTTGCGGTTCATGACTTTCTCCTACCTATGGTGAGTATTCATTGCCCCGGTTTTCCGGGATTTCGCTGAGCCTCATTTCCCTTCCGGGTTCCTTCGGGATTTCCCTTTCGGGTTTTCCTTTCCGGTGAGGCCCGCACCACAAGTAAGCCCCGGGGGGCACACCCGGGTCATGTGCCGGAAACTCGGGACTTGACGCACCCGTAAGCGCCGGGTAAAAGCACCGGGCGGAGCTCCCGGGAACGCCGAAGGCCGCCTCCGGGGCCCGGCTGGAAGCGGGGTCCGGAGGCGGCCTTCTCTTGGTGGCCCGTACGGCTCAGCGGCCCGTACGGCGGCAGCGGGCCGTACGACTACAGCGGCCCGTACGGCGGCAGCGGGCCGTACAGCCAGTTCCCGTCGGCCTCGGGGTCGTCACTGGTGAAGAACTCGATGACGGCCGCGTGGAACTCCTGCGGTTCCAGCCAGCCGACCCCGTTGCGGTCCAGCCGCTCGAAGGCCTCCTTCAGTGCTTCCGGGGCGATCTCGTTGGCGGCCTGCCCCAGCCGGGTGTACTCGGCGAGGCCGACCGTGCCGTTGCCCTCCGCGGCGCAGAGGGCCAGCCAGGCAGCCGCGGCCTCGTGCAGGGCCGAGAGGAACGCCTCCGGGGTGGCGGCGGTGGCCGCGCGCACCCCGCGCTCGTACGCCTCCGGGTCGATGCGGCCGGCTCCGCTCCCGTCCATGTGCCGGAGGTGCTCGTCCCAGATCCGCCGGAGCGCCGTCCGGAACCGCCGGACCTTCTCCGGATCGGCGGGAAAGGCCTCCGCCAGCCGGTCCGCGACCGCGGGCAGGTCACCGGCCGTGAGGAAGCCGTCCCGGTCGGCGTCCAGCAGGCCGAACATGTGCCGGAGCTTGCGGGTCAGTACGGACGTCTCGGAGGTCGTCGCGGTGATCGTCACGGTGGTGGCTCCTGGTCGGTCGAACGGGTGCGCGCCGTCGGCGGCGGGGCGTCGAGCTCTCCGGGAGGCTAGTGCCCGCACACGGGCCGGACGGGCGCGCCGGACGGGCCCGTACGGCCCCGCCGGAGCGCTCGCGCCCCCTCCCAGCTCGGCCTTTCCCCTCCGCCCGGCGGCCGGAGGGCCCGGTGCGCCCGGCGTACGTTTCACCCGGTCAGCGCACCCGCGCACCGGCAACGCGCCGGTACGCGCTCGGCCGGCCCCGGCGGCCCCGGACCCCCGGTCGGCCGTGCGGGGCAACCGCCTTTCCGCACGGGGGTGTTGACCGGTCCGGGACCGCCGCCGCGCCGCCCTACCCGATCCCGGGAATCTGCCGCGCCCTGAACGCCTCGCGGACGGCGGCGGCCGCGGCGGGGCCGTACATGCGCTGCGCGGTGGCGATCGTGGTCAGCGCGGCGTCCCGGAAGCTCGTGTCGGGGCGGAAGCCGAACTGCGCGTTCACGATGACTCGGTCGGCGGTCCGGGCACCCAGTGCCCCGCGGATGTCGAGCAGCGCCCGGGACCAGATCTCCCCGTCCGCGTGCACCTCCCCGGTGCGGTCGGCGTACACCTTGGTCCCGTCGATGCGCCGCAGGCAGTGGGGGGCCTCGCTGTAGGGGACGGAGTCCCAGTCGGCGACGCAGGCGGGGTCGGCCTTGACCGGCCACCCGTAGCGTGCGGCGGCGTGCGAGCCGACGGCGACGGCCAGGTAGTCGCCGAACGCCTCGCCGATCGCGCCCGCCTCCGCGGTGGTGCCGAAGCCGGGCACCTGGGCGTGGTGCACGGCGTGGCCGTACTCGTGGACGATGACCTCGGCGTCCTCGGCGTCGTCCACCCCGCCCTTGCCGAAGCGGATCTCGGCCTTCTTGTCGGTGAAGAAGGAGTTGTCGGAGCCCCACTGGTTGATCCGGACCGGCTGTGCGCGGTCGTTGGCTCCGGGCAGCTCGCTGCCGAAGCCCAGGCCCTGCAGGTACTCCTGGGCCTCGTTGACCCAGAAGTAGGCCATGACCTGCTCGAACTGGTCGTCGTGGCGGTCGTACCCGGCCGCGTCGGCGAGGCGGGCCGAGGATCCCGTGTCCGAGCGGACCTGCGCCCACCTGCCCGACAGCGTGCCGCTGCCGTCCAGGTTCCGCAGCGCGGCCGCGGTGTACGCGGACGCCGGGACCGCGCCGTCCGCGTCCTTGGCATCGGCCAGGGACTGGTCGCCGGAGGACTGGACGGGGTTGACCATGAAGAGCCGGGCCTGGGGCGCCGCGGTGGCGGAGCCGGTGCCGGTGCCGGTGTCCGCGGGCTGCGCGGAGGCCGGGCCGGCGAGGGTGCAGAGCGCCACGGTGGCGGTGGCCGCGGCGACGAGGCCGCGGGGTATGCGGCGAGCCATAAGCATTCTCCCGTGATGGAGCGGTGGCAGGTGCGGGCGTGATCCTCGCGCATCCGCACCGGTTCCGGCCAGGGCCTGGACCGGTCCCGTTTCACTCCATCCCGGGCGGTCGATCGTCGTCCGGGGCAGCCGGGCGTTCCTCAGCGGGCCAGGATCCTCTCCTTGGCCTGTTCGTACTCGGCGTCCGTGAGGTCGCCGTGGTTGTGCATTCCCGCGAGCCTGGCCAGCTGCTCCGCCTTGGTGGTGGCGGCCGCCACGGGGTCGTCGGCCGTCGGCCGGGCGTAGGCCCGGAACGCGAGTTCCCGGTCCCGCGCCCGGCGGATCTCCCGCTGTCCCATCCCGCGGCCGCGGGCGATCAGGTAGACGAAGCAACCCAGGAAGGGCAGCACGCAGACGAACACCGTCCAGCCGGCCTTGCCCCAGCCGCCCATGGTGTCGTCCCGAAAGATGTCCCCGAGGATCCGGAACAGCAGGAAGAGCCACAGGATCCAGAGGAAGAACCACAGCATGGTCAGGAAGGCGTCGAGCAGGGGGTAATCGTCCATCGCTGCCTCCACCGCGACGTGGTCGGCCCGGCCGTCCGGACCCGGCCTAGCTCTCCGGGGCCTTCGTCACGCACAGGGCCCAGATGATGACCGCGTACATGACGATGGAGAGGATGGCCCAGAACGGGTAGTAGGGGAGGGAGAGGAAGTTGATGATGATCAGAAGGGCCGACAGGCCGATGCCTCCGACCCGGGCCCATGTCGTGGGCCTCAGGAGCCCGAGGCCGACGACGACCGCGAACGCGCCGAAGATGAGGTGCAGCCAGCCCCAGGTCGTCAGGTCGAACTTGAACACGTAGTTGGGGGTGGTGACGAAGATTTCGTCGCGGACGATCCCCATGATGCCGCGGCAGAAGTCCAGGGCTCCGAAGACGATCAGCAGCACGGCCGCGAACACGACCAGGCCACTGGCGAAGGGGTGCCGCCCTTCGGCACTGCTGCGCGTCGGTGTCGTCGATGTCATGGCTCTCGGCTTTCCGGTTCGGTGGCGCGCGGTTCACGGAGCGGGGGCGCGCCGGCCCCGTCGGCGGGACGTACCCCTCGTCACTGCGAGAGGATGCGCGCCTTCGCCGCCTGGAACTCCTCGTCGGTGATGTCGCCCCTGGCGCGGATCTCGGACAGCTTCGCGAGCTGGTCCACCTGGCTCTGCCCGGGCGTTCCGGCGGTCTGCCGGATATAGGAGTCCATCATCTGCTGCTGGTCCCTCATGTCCTTCATGTCGCGCTGGGCCATGCCCTTGCCCCTGGCCAGCAGGTACACGAAGACTCCGAGGAAGGGCAGGATGATCACGAAGATCAGCCAGCCGGCCTTGCCCCAGCCGCCCATCTCATGGTCACGGAAGATGTCCATGATGATCTTGAACAGCAGGAAGAACCACAGGACCCAGAGAAAGATCACGAGGGTGGTCCAGAACACCCCGAGCAGCGGATAGTCGTACGCCAGCGGCATGAGACCGTCCATCTCGTCCTCCTTGAGGGCTGGGCACCGCGCACGGGTGCCGGATTCGACTGTGCCGTGGAAGCGCAGCGGCCGGATCACCCCCGGCGGGTGAACCGCCCGGAGAGCCGCTCCGCGGACCGCTCCGTGAACCGCCCGGAGAGCCGCCCGTACCAGGCCGAGGTGCCCGCCCACTGCCCGAGGGTCAGCGCCACCACGACCACCACGAACACCGTGATCAGCCAGCTGAGCAGGGTGAAGACGGGTCCGAGCGGGCCGAACTCCTCGTATCCGCGCTGCATGGCAGCCGGCATGAGGAGTTCGGAGGCGTATCCGACCACGACCATCGCGAGGCCGGTGATCAGGGCTCCGGGCACCAGCTGGACCCAGGCGATCCGCCCGCACAGCATCAGGTGCTGGGTCCACCACCACAGCAGGACGGACACCACCACGGAGAGCGGGACCCCCAGTGCGCCGCCGACCCCGAAGCCGCTGCGGAGCGGCGCCTGGCAGAAGAGCACCACCAGCCACACCACCAGCCAGGCGAGCCAGCGCCAGGCCGCGTTGCGGAGGCCGGCCTTGGGCAGCTTCCAGCAGCGTTCGCACACCCGCTGGAGTGCCCGGCTCAGTGCCGTCGCGGAGAGCAGCGCCACCAGGATGCCGACGGATCCCGTCGCGTCCCGGACCGAGCCGCTCGCGTTGTACGTGGTGCGCACCTCCTGCAGGGTCTGGCCCTTGATGCCGAGGACCGCGCTGAGCGAGTCGGCCATCAGGTCCTGGAGGCTCGGCGGCGCGAAGGCCGCCACCACCATGAGAAGGGGGAGTGCGGCCAGGAAGGTCTGGGCGGCCAACCTGATCGCGCTCTCCCAGAGGTACACCTCGAGGAGGCGGGCCATGAATTGCTCCAAGGGCGCCGTGAAGCGCTCCAGCCGGGCCCGCGCTCCGCGCAGGTTCATCCGGCGCTGACGCCGGGTCCGTGCTTCGGCTCGCCTCCGCCGGTGCCGCGGCGGGGGGTGTCACCCGGGGCGGCCGCGAGGATGCCCAGGATGACCAGGACGACGATGACGATGCCGAAGACCAGGGCCACGACTCCCGGCGTGGGGTAGTTCCAGAGCAGCAGGGTGAGGGCGCCCGCTCCGATCACGATGCCGGTCGTCCACTTCCGGTGCTCGTCCAGCCAGTGGCCGGTGGTTCCGGTGCGCAGGCCGATGCGTTCGAGGGAGCGTCCGGCGGCACCGGTGGAGCGGGTGGCGCCCTTGCGTACGAACCGGGCGCCGCGTCCGGGACCGTAGAGGTACGCGGCGACGAACGTGACCACGGAGAGGACCAGGAGCGTACGGGTGCTCTGCCGCAGGAAGCGCACGAGGGTGTCGTAGACGGCGGCGGCCGCGTCCGGGGGCAGGGTGGCCGGGGGCACCGAGTCGAGGTAGATGCGCCGGGCCACGGCCAGGGCGACGAGCAGGACCAGCATCATCACGAACAGGCCGATGGCGGTGGCCATCAGCCACACGCGGTGCGCCGGAGCAGCCCAGATGGCCAGGGCGGCCAGGACGAGCACCACGACGGGCAGCCACACGCCGACGACATTGAGCAGCCGCATGGCGTCCTGGGCCTTGTTGAGCTTTTCGGTCTGCAGCAGCGGGATCTGCTTGTCCACCTCGGGGATGGCGGAGGCCTTCTCGAAGCCGGCGTCGACGAGGCGCTGCTTGAGCTCGTCGGTCAGGGTGCCGATATTCAGGACGATGGTGTCGCCGCTGGCCTGGACGGCGCTGGAGCCCTCGCCGGTCAGCACCTTCTCCACGGCGGCCTGGGCACGCCGGTTGGCCTCGATCCACACGGTCTCGAACTGGTCACTGGTGACCAGCCGGTTCACCACGGAGCGCACGGCCGAGCTGATGGCGCTCTTCAGGGGGCCTTCGAGTGCCTCCGACTTCTCCACGATCAGCGGCGGCGCGTCCGCCTGCTGGAGGGCGCGCTGGAGGGCCTCGGTGATCGCTTTGACGTCGATGTTGGAGACGATCCGGTTGGTGAGCCGATCGGTGACCGCGTTCTGCACCGCGGGGTCCTCCGCGAGCGGGGCGACCGTCTGCACGTAGCGGTCCTGGTCGGAGATCGTGTTGTGCAGCCAGGCGGAAACGACGGCGACCGGGGAGAGCAGGAGGGCCAGCAGGAGCAGGATCGATGCGCCGGTGTAGCGCAGGCGCCGGTGGCGTACGTCGGCGTGCTTGCGCAGCCGCTCGTAATCCGCACGCTCCTGGGCGGTCAGCGGGCGGTCCTCGGCACGGCCCCCGCGGTTGTCCGGGGCCGGGGCGGTGGGGTCCATGCTTCCTCCTTGCTGCTGCGGCGGTGTCGGCCGCCGGCCAAGCCGGAAGGGGTTGGTCCGGAAGGGTCCGTCCGGAGAGCCCGGAAGGGTCAGTCGGGAAGGCGCCGCATTTCCTCGACGCGCAGGCCCAGGTCCCGGAACCGGCTGAGCAGGCCGTACAGATGTGCCTCGTCGGTGACGGTGCCGAAGAAGAGGGTCTGCCGGTACACGGGTGCCGTGTCGAGTTCCGGAAAGGCGTGGGACATCGGCTCGGAGACGAGACCGGTGATCCGGAATTCGTAGCGCATGGGCAGCAGTCCTTCCGTCCCTGCCGGAGCCTGCCGACGCCCCGGGGCGGGGCCTCCACCATGCTGACCGCGGGGGCGGGCCGTGCGCCTCACCCGTGGGAGGTGAGGAGGGAACGGCGGAGGTCAGAGGATGTGCAGCTCGCGGGCGCGTTCGACGGCGTCGCGCCGCCGCGAGACGCACAGCTTGCGGTAGATGCCCCGCAGGTGCGTCTTCACGGTGTTGACGGACAGCTGCAGTTCGGTGGCGATCTCCTCGGTCGACATCATCCGCGCGACCTTGGCGAGCACCTCCCGCTCGCGCGGGCTCAGCGCCTCCACCACGGGGGATCCGGCCCGGTCCGGCGGGGCGGCCTCCAGCCAGTTGCAGGCTTCGCGGCGCCCGTCGAGCCCCCCGGCGAGGTGCCGCACCCAGGGTCCGGCCTCGGTGAACGGGCGGACGAGCCGCTCGGGACGCGCGGCGTCCAGGGCCTCGACCAGGCGGTCGCGTGCGGTGCCCTCCTCGCCCGCCAACAGGGCGTGATGGGCGCGCAGCAGGGCGAGCCGGACCCGGTCCGGCGTGGTCGCCTCCGCCGCGTCCTCGGCGGCCCGGATCAACGGCAGGGCCCGGTCCGGGCGTCCGGCCGCGAGGTGGGCCTGTGCGAGGGCCACCGCGCAGGACGGCGGGCCGTCCGGTACGCGTTCCAGGGCGGCGACCGCCCCGTCCGGATCCCCGTGGGCCAGGGCGGCGGCGGCGCGCGTGACCGCGAAACGGGCGGCCGGACCGGGCGCACCGGCCTCGCCCGGCTCCCCCAGTGCGGTGAGCGCGGCCTGCCACCGGCCCAGGGCCAGATCGGCCTCCGCGCGCAGCACGGTGAGTTCGGCGCGAAGGACGGGCTCGGAGGATCCGTCCGGCAGCAGTTCCGCCTCGTCGAGCCGGAGGGTCGCCGTGTGGGCCTCGCTCCGGTCGAGGGCCACCGAGGCCAGGGCCAGCCCGGCCGCCGCCGAGCGGTGCTCCTGGAGGATGCCGTGCCGGTCGGCGACCTCCAGCGAGGCGGTGGCGTGCTCGTTCGCGTCGGTCAGGGCCCCCTGGACGGCCTCGGCCAGGGCGAGCCGCCCCAGCGACCGGTGGCGCAGCAGGGCCGTGGTGTCCTCGGTGCAGGAGCGGACGGTCTCCTCCAGCACGGCCCGGGCCTGCCGCAGGCGTCCGGCGCGCAGCAGGGCGCTCGCGAGGCCGTAGAGGCGCAGCGGCTCGATCTCGGGGTGCCGGACGCGTTCCTCGGGCGGCACGTGCGCCATGAGTCCGGCGACGCGGTGGGCCGCCTCCTCTGCGGTGAGGTGGTCGGGGGCGCACAGGAGGCGCAGCAGGGCCGCGGTGAGCAGTTCCGCCGGGCCGGCGCGGGGGGCCTCGCGGATCATGCGGCGTTCGGCCCGGGCCAGGCGGGCGCGGCAGCCGGCGGTGTCCTCGCGGGCCAGCCGGCAGGCCGCCGCGACCAGGGCGGCCGCGGTCCCGGGGGTGTCGTCGGGCATGTGTGAGAAGGTCTCGGCCGACGGGGCGGCGCCGGGGCCGGCCAGCAGCGGGCCGACCATCAGGTGCTGCACGGCCTGGGCGGAGGCGTAGCGCCAGTCGCCGCCGACGGCGGCCTGGTCCACCGCCTCGGCGGTCCGGCCCCGGTCCGCGAACCAGCGGGCCGCGCGACGGTGCAGGAGGGGTTCCAGCTCGGGCCGCTCGCTGCGCAGGTGGGCCCGCAGGACCTCCGCGAACAAGGGGTGGAAGCGGTACCACCGGGTGCCGTTGACCGGCTCGACGAAGGCGTGGGCGCGGGCGAGGTCCCGCAGGATCCGCTCGGCGTCGGACTGCCCGGTCAGGAAGACGGCGAGGTCGGGGTGGACCCGGGGCAGGATGCCGGTGCGCAGCAGCAGCCGCCGGGAGGGCAACGGCTGGGCGGCGAGCACCTCGGTGAGGAGGTAGTCGGAGACGGCCTGCTCGGTGGCGGTGAACGAGCGGGCGAAGCCGGCCGGGTCCTCGGACCGGGCCATGGCCAGGGCGCACAGGCGCAGCCCGGCCGCCCAGCCCTCGGTGCGGCCGAGCAGCAGTTCCACGACCTCCTCGTCCGGAGCGGGGCCCGATCCCCGCAGCAGTGCGGCCGCCTCGCGCCCGGTGAACGCCAGGTCCTGCTCGCGTATCTCGTGGACGCTGCCCTCGGCGCGGTGGCGGTGGAGCGGCAGCGGCGGGTCCTCCCGGCCGACGAGGACCAGCCGGAGGGCCGGGCCGGCATGGTCGGCGACGAACCGCAGGCCGGTGAAGACGTCACGGCCGGGCAGCTTGTCCAGATCGTCGAGGACCAGCACCAGGGGTGTGGTCAGGCGTTCGAGTGCGGCGGCCAGCCTGACCAGCAGGGCGCGGTCGACCCCGTCGGGGCAGGCGGGGGTGCCGATGGCCTCGTCGGTCAGGAGCCCCTCGCGCCGGAGCCCTTCCAGGACGTACGCCCAGAACACGCCGGGAGTGTCGTCCTCGTCGAGCGTCAGCCAGACCACCGGGCCCTGCGGTGCCCCGGACCGGACCCAGGACGCCGCGAGCGCGGTCTTGCCGGTGCCCGCGCCGCCGGTGATGACCGTCAGCGGGCCCAGGGTGGCCCGGGTGAGCCGGTCCAGCAGCCGCCGGCGGCGCACCAGGCCGGGGTCCGGGAAGGGCACGGCGAGCTTGGTGGCGAGCAGCGGGTCGGGCGGGGCGTACGGATCCGGACCGGACCGCGGGTGCTGTGCTCCGGGACGCGGGGGCGGCTGCCCTCCGCGGACGTCCGCGGCATCGGGGGCGCCGGGGGCGTCCGCGAGGTCGGCGACGTCCGTGCGGGGCGTTCGGAGGCGGGTGATCGGCAGGGTCATGGGTGGTAACCCCCCAGGGGAGGCGGAGCCGGGCCTGGTCGGGAGCGCGGCTCGTTCCATGGTCACGGGCCCCGCCGGTGATCGCCACGCCGGAGCCGGGGGAAGGTCGCCCGGGCCGGGCGATGCGCGCCGCCCCGGTCCGGCGCTCAATGGAGACACGGCAGACGCGTAGGGGCGCCGTACGGCCTCCCTGCGGGAACCCGCGGCCGAGCGGAGGTCCACCACGTGAGCATGCACGCCAAGGCACGGCTGGCGCTGCTGTCCGGCGCGGCGGCTCTGGTCGTCATGCTGGTGTTCGCCGGCTTCCGGAGCATCATCCTGCTGGTGGTGGGGCTGGCCGGGGTGTCCGCCACGGCCGCCGCCATGTGGCTGGTGCTGGCGCACCGCGGCCCGGTCCGCTGGCTGGCGCTGCTGTTCTTCGTGGCGGCGCCCGCGGCCGTGATCGTCTGGTACGCGCGCGCCGGCCTGCTGTGGGTCGTGCTGAGCGCGGTGCTGCTGTGGGCCCTGGCCGTGGCGGCCGGGCGGGCCGCGCTCGCCGACGAGGGGCGGTTCCGGATGCCCGAGCACCGGGCGGTGCCCCCGAAACGCCCGTTCCTGATCATGAACCCGCGCTCCGGGGGCGGAAAGGTGGGCACCTTCCACCTGCGGGAGAAGGCCGAGGCCTTGGGGGCCGAGGTGGTGCTCCTCGACCCCGACCACCCCCAGGACGTCGCCGAACTCGCCCGCCGGGCGGTGGACGGGGGCGCCGACCTGGTGGGGGTCGCCGGCGGCGACGGCACCCAGGCCCTGGTCGCCGGGGTGGCCGCGGAGCGCGGCGTGCCGTTCCTGGTGGTCAGCGCAGGCACCCGCAATCACTTCGCGATGGACCTCGGGCTGGACCGGAACGACCCGTCGACCTGTCTGGACGCGCTGACCGACGGGGTGGAGGTGCGGGTGGACCTCGGCCGGATCGGGGACCGCGCCTTCGTCAACAACGCCTCCTTCGGGACGTACGCGGAGGTGGTCCAGAGCCCGGCGTACCGCGACGACAAGATCCGTACGACGCTGGCGCTGCTCCCGGACCTGCTCGCCCGCCACGCCGGGCCCCGGCTGACCGTGCGCGCCGACGGGACCACCGTCGAGGAGCCGCAGGCGGTGCTGGTGAGCAACAACCCGTACGGCCGCGGCGACGTGGCGGGGCTCGGGCGGCGGACCCGCATGGACACCGGAACCCTGGGCGTGCTGGGCGTGAAGGTGAACAACGCCGCCCAGGCGGCCGGCATCCTGCGGGGCGGGCAGGCGAGCGGCCTGACCGCGCTGACGGCCCGGGAGGTCGAGGTGGACTCGGACGCCCCGCTCGTCAGCGTCGGGGTGGACGGCGAATTCCTCTCGATGCCCGCCCCGGTGCGCTGCCGGGTGGAGCCCCGCGCCCTGCGGGTGCTGCTCCCCCGGCACCGGCCCGGGGTCCGGGCGGGGGTGCCGATGAACTGGGCCGCGGTGCGCAGGCTCGCCCTGACGATGGGCCGGGCCGCCGTCGGCGGGCAGCCCGTGCAGGGCGGGAGCCGCGACCACCCGGGAGCGCACCGGCACTGGCGGCGCCGGCATCCCGACCGGCGGTTCGACTATTCCGGTGCCGTGTACGGGTCGATGCTCGCCGGCTCCGTGGTCGTGGGCGCGGGCGAGCTCGGCAAGTTCCCGAAGGTGGAGCTGATCGTGCTGCTGCTCGGCACCGGGGTGGTGTTCTGGGCCGCGCACGTCTTCGCCCACCTGTTCGGCGCGTCCCTGGCCAACGAGCCGCTGACCTGGCACGAGTTCCGCACGGTGTGCGCGGACGAGAACCCCCTCATCAAAGCGGCCGTGCCGCCGGCCGTCGCGGTCGCCCTGAGTCAGCCGCTCGGTCTCGGCCCCCAGGGGACGGCGTGGTTCGCGCTCGGCGTCGCCCTCGCCGGGCAGATCGGCTGGGCGGTCACGGGAGCGGTCCGGGCGGGTGCGCCACGCCGTCTGATCATCCTGGCGGCGGTGGTCAACCTGCTGCTCGGTGCGGTGATCGTGGGCCTGAAGACGGCCCTGTCGCACTGAGGCCGGTCACACCGAGGCCACACCGAGGTCGGTCGCACCGAGCTCAGGTGCCCGCCGGGGTCAGGTGCCCGCCGGGGCGGCCTCGGGCTTGCCGAGCGGCTCTGCGGGCAGCCGGCGGGTGAACGGGAAACTGGCCAGGGTGATGCCCCCGACGACCAGGATCGCCCCCTTGAGTGCGCCGAGCTGCGCCTCCGCGTACTCGTTCACGTACGCGTCAGCCTCCGCCGGGGGCACTCCGGCCTCCTCGGCCGCCGTCCGTACCTGGTCGGTGGAGAGGAAGCTGATCCCTCCCTCGATCGCGATCCCGGTCTGCTCCCGCGCGGCGTCGGAGATGGCCGGGTTGTCCTCGATCTCCCGGACGAAGACCAGGGCGAGCGCGCCGATCAGCACCGATCCGATGAGCGCGGTGCCCAGGGAGGAGCCCAGGTTCTGGGCGGTGTACTGGAGTCCGCCGGCCTCGCTGCGCCGCCCTTCCTCGACGCTGGACTGCACCACGTTGCCCAACTGGGAGGCGAGCAGGCCCATGCCGAGGCCGAGCACGGCCATCGCTGCCGCGAACTGGGCGTCGTCGAGCTCCGGCTGGATCGCCGCCAGCAGCCAGACGATCGCCGCGAGGAGGACGAGCAGCCCCACCCTGACCACCGTCCGCGGTCCGGCCAGCCGGCCGAGGAGAGGGCCGCTGAGCGCGGAGACGAACATCGTGACCGAGACCGGCAGCAGCCGCAGGCCCGTCTCGAAGGCGTTGAGGCCCTGCACGATCTGGAGGTAGAGCGGGATGACGAAGAACAGGCCCAGCAGGATGAGGTTCTGACTGAGCAGCATGGTGAGCCCGGCCCTCATCGGCGGGATGCCCAGCAGGGAGAAGCTGACGAGCGGGTCCTCACCCCGGGCTTCACGGCGCCGCTCCCAGACGCGGAACAGCCACAGCAGCACGCCGCCCGCGGCGATGACGAAGAAGGTCGGGGAGAAGCCGAGGACGGTGAAGGGCGCGTCGCGCGGCTCCAGCCACCCCCAGGTCGAGCTCTGCAGGATGCCGAGCACCACACCGCCCAGGCCGAGGGCGGACAGGGCCACGCCGACGCCGTCGAGACGGGGGCGCCGGTCCGGGGGCGGCGGCTCGGTGATCCAGCGGACCACGCAGAGCATGGCGAGCACGATCACGACCTCGCCCGCGAAGACGACGCGCCAGGTGAGGTAGGTCGTCACCCAGCCGCCCAGCAGCGGGCCGATCGCGATGCCGGCGCCCGCCAGCCCGCCGATCACACCGTAGGCCACGGCCCGGTCCCGGCCCTGGTAGGCACCGGCGACGAGCGCCGCGAGCGCGGGCAGCACCAGCGCGGCGCCCAGGCCCTCGATGACGGACCAGCCGACCGTGAGGACCCAGAGCTCGGGCGACACCGCCGTGAGGCCGGATCCGACGCCGTAGACGCAGAGGCCCAGGGTGAACGCACGGCGGCGCCCGATCATGTCACCGATCTTCCCGCCGGTGATCATGAAAGCCGCCATCACCAGGGTGTACAGCGTGATCACTGCCTGGATGGCCGTGACATCGGTGTCGAAGTCCTCCACCAGGGCGCTGATGGACACGTTCATGACCGAGGTGTCCAGCACCATCAGGAACTGCGCGGTGCCGAGCACCATCAGAGCCCGCCATCGCCGCACTGCGCCACCTCCGTGCCCGGCTGCTGCCGACCCACCCTACGGAGGCAATACGGACTTTCTACGCATTTAGCGCACAAGTCGCCCGTGTGGTCCCGGCGGGTTGCTCCTCCGGGACCACGGGCGTTCCGCTACGGCGCCATCTCGTACGCACCGGAGAGGGCCTCCACCCGGGCCCAGACACGGGCCGCGCGGGCCTCGTCCACGACCGGGCGACGGACCGCGGCGAGGGCCCAGCCCTGCTGCTCCTCGGTGGCGGAGTCCTTGCCGTGGAGTTCGACGGCGTGGCCGGAGAAGTCCCGGACCAGGACCGAGAACAGCTCGTCGAGGACGTCCCGGTCCAGGTCCGTCAGACCGGCCTGCTCCAGGATCAGCTGACCGTGGACCACCAGGGCGAACAGCTGGCCGACCGAGAGCAGGAAGTCCAGGTCCCGGCTCTGCGCCTCGTCCGGGGCCATGGTGGCGACGAACGCGCACAGGGCGTCCGCCTGCTCGCGGAACCGGGCCACGTTCGGGACCGCGTCGTACGCGTCGAAGGCGGGGCGCCAGTCGTGGAAGCGTACGGAGCCCAGGCCGCGGGCCGGACCCTGGCGGAACAGGAAGTCGTCGTCGGCCGCGTCCAGGCGGGTCGGCACGGCGGGGTACTCGACCGGCTCCAGCAGGTGGTTGCGCATGAACTTGAGGATCAGCGCGAGGTTGACGTGGACCGTGCCCTCCAGCTTGGGCAGGCCGCGGATCTCCACGGCGGCCTGGGCGAAGTAGTTGTCCTTCTCGAAGCCCTTGGCGGCGATGACGTCCCACATCAGGTCGATGACCCTCTCGCCCTCCGTGGTCACCTTCATCTTCGTCATCGGGTTGAAGAGGAGGTAGCGGCGGTCATCGGGGCCGGCGGAGCGGAAGTAGTCCACGGCGCGGTCGCTGAACAGCTTCATGCCGACCAGGCGGACGTAGGCGTCGGCCAGTTCGCGGCGCACGTGCGGGAAGGCGGTGACCGGGCGGCCGTAGAGGACCCGGTTGTGGGCGTGGGTCACGGCCTCGTACATCGCGTGCTCGCAGATGCCGATCGAGGCGGTGCACAGGTTGAACTTGCCGACGTTGACGGTGTTGAGGGCGGCGTCGAAGGCGGCGCGGCCGGTGTGCAGGACGTCCTCGGCGGAGACCGGGTACTCCTCCAGGCGGAACTCGCTGACGTACTTGGAGGAGTCCACGACGTTCTTGACCAGGTGGTAGGCCGGGTGGCGGCTGTCGGCGGCGAAGAAGACGTAGGCGTCCGGTCCCTCCATGTCGGTGCGGCGGCCGAAGACGGACACGAGCCCCGCCTTGTTGCCGTTGCCGATGTAGTACTTGGAGCCGGTGGCTCGGAAGCCGCCGTCGCCGTCCGGCTCCAGCAGCATGTCGGTGGAGTAGATGTCCGCGCCGTGGGTCTTCTCGGACAGGCCGAAGGCGAAGACCTCGCCCTGGGCGAGGAGCTCGGCGGCGCGGGCGCGGGCGGCGGCGTTGTCGCTCTGCCAGACCGGGCCGAGGCCGAGGATGGTCACCTGCCAGGCGTACCAGTAGTCCAGGCCGTAGAAGCCGAATATCTCGTTGAGGGCGGCGATGCGGGCGGTGTCCCAGCGCTGCTCCTCGCGCCCGGCGGCGGAGGCCGGGGTGAGGAAGGTGGAGAAGAGGTTCTCCTTGGCGGCGAAGGCGAGGAAGTCGCCCAGCCAGGCGCGGTCCCGGTAGTCCTCGATCAGCTTGCGCTTGCCGCGGTCCTCGAACCAGTCGACGGTGGCGCGGAGCAGCCTGCGGGTCTCCGGGTCGAAGTGCGCCGGGTCGTAGGTGCGGGGGTTGAACAGCAGGGCGTCGGCCATGGAGGTCCGCCTTTCCGGGGGTCGGTGGATGAGGGGTGACGAGCCGTACGGGTCGCCGGCGGCGGGCGCGGTCAGCGGGCCGCGGCGAGCCGGCGGAGGGTGGCGAGGACGTCGTCGAGCCAGGCGACCGACATGCGCTCGTAGGCGATGCCGCCGCGCAGCACGACGTGCTGGAGTTCCCGGCCGGGGTCCAGGGGGACGGGGGCCTGCGGCCCGGTGAAGTCGCGCAGCTCCCCCGCCAGGTAGTGGGCGAGCCGGTCGGCGTGCACCTGCCGGTGCCGCTCCACCTCGCGGATCAGCGCGGCCGGGTCGTCGAAGGCGGCACCGCGGATCTTGACGGCCAGGTCGTGGCGCAGGCTCTCGGGCTCGATCGGCTCGTGCAGCCATGCGGAGAGGGCCGTACGGCCGGGGCCGGCGACGGAGTACTCCTTCTTGTCCGGCCGGCCCTGCTGCGGGACCTCGCGGACAGCGAGCAGGCCCTCGCCCTCCATGCGCTTGAGGACGCGGTAGATCTGCTGGTGGGTGGCGGTCCAGAAGTAGCCGATGGACCGTTCGAACCGCCGGGCCAGTTCGTAGCCGGAGCCCGGCTTCTCCAGCAGGGAGACGAGGATCGCGTGCTCGAGCGCCATACCCCGATCCTCTATGCAACTCGTTGCATAGACAAGCGCGGACACGCCGGTGAGACGCGGCTCACCCGCCCGGCCCGCGCCCCGCTCCCGCGCACGGCCCGGCGGCCCGCCCCCCGGTCAACCCGTCCGCTCCTGCCACCGGGACGCCTCCCGGTACGCCTCGAAGGCCCGGTCGTCACCCGGGCCGCACAGGCGCACGCAGTCCTGCCCCAGCCGCTGGTAGAGCGCGGCCGCTCCGCGCGGGTCCCCGGACTCCCCGGTGAGCCGGGCGTGCCTGGCGCGCGCGTCGAGCACCTCGGGGTCCCCCGCGCGCGGCCCCTCGGCGTTCCGCTGGATGAACCGCTCCAGGTCCTGGATCTCGGCGACGTGCCGTGCGTCCACGTACGGGTCGGCGCCCCGGTCGGAGGAGTACGCGATCTCCCCGATCGCCTCCGCCACGGCCGGGGCATCGGGCGGACGCCGCTCCGGCGCCTTCTCCAGCAGGCCCATCACCAGGCGCTCCAGGGCCGCGGGGATGCCGGGACGGGCGGCCCGCGGCGGCTGCGGCGGCAGGCTCGCGTGGTGCCACACCAGGGCCAGCGGCTCACGGACGTGGCCGAAGGGGGACCAGCCCGTCAGCATCTCGTAGAGGACGCAGCCCAGGGAGTACAGGTCGCTGCGCACCGTCGCCCGCAGGCCGGCGAAGCGTTCCGGCGCGGTGTAGTGCGGGGTGCCCATCGGCAGGCCCTGGGAGAGCGGGGCGCTGGGCAGCAGGGCCAGCCCGAAATCGACCACGTGCGCGGATCCGGCGGTGTCGATGACCACGTTGTCCGGCTTGATGTCCCGGTGGACCACTCCGGCGGCGTGCACCTCGGCGAGGCCGGCACAGATGTGCCGGGTCCACCGCACGGTCTGTTCCAGGGTGAGCTGGCGCCCCTGGCCGGTGTGGGCCGACAGGGGCGTGCCCTCGATGTAGTCCATGACGTGGTAGAGGGTGTCGCCGTCCTCGCCGTAGTCGTGGATGACCGCGACATGGGGGTGTTTGCGGACCCGCGCCATGGCCCGGGCCTCCTTGCCGAAGCGTTCGACGGCGCGGGCGAGCTCTTCGGAGCACCGCCCCGGACCCCGGTCGAGGAGGGCGACCTTGACCGCGACCTGGCAGTCGAGCCGCAGGTCGTGGCCGAGCCACACGGCCCCCTGCGCGCCACTGCCGAGACGGGCGTCGAGCCGGTACCGCCGGTCCAGGACCCGGCCGGGATGCAGCGTCATCTCAGCGGCCCGCCGGCTTCCAGGACTGCAGCTCGGACAGCCGGGCCTCGTGCCCGTTCCACTCGGCGAAGAAGAGGACGCGCCGGCTGAGGACGTCGTCGAGGCGGTGCCGGGCGCGTTCGCGCCGCGCGTCGCCCGCGGCACGGATCCGGGTGCGCTCGGCCGGGACCCGCGTGAGGTCCAGCAGGCCCCACAGTCCGGCGGCGACCCCGAGCACCACGAGGAGCCACATCAGCGGGCCCGCCGCGAGGACGGGGGCGAGACCCGCGGCGGCCAGCCCGCCGGCCGTGCCCCCGACCCGGCGGGGGAGGTTGCGGTCCACCGCGTCGGCCTGCGCCTCGGTCCGGGCCCGGAGGTCGGCGTCCAGGGCCGCGGAGAGCGCGGGGGCGTCCACCGCGGCCCGGGGGTCCACGGGCAGCACGGTCCGCCATCCTTCGACGACCACGGGAAACTCGCGCGGGCGGCGGCGCAGCGCCTCCGCGACGATCTCCTCCGCCGCGGCACCGAGGTTGGGCAGCACCTGCAGCAGCGCGAAGCGGCGGGCGTCGTCGCCGAGCTCGATCTGGCTGGGCTTGAACACCGCGTTGTCCAGCAGGGTCGCGAAGTCCATGACCTCGGCGTCCACTTCCCGGCGCAGGGCGTGGTCCCGCAGGGCCGCCTCTTCGTCGCCGCGGTGCTCGATCAGCCGCCGCAGCGCTTCCATCCGGGTGTGCAGGGCTGCCTCGTCGGGCTCCATGTGGCGGATGAGGCGGTCGATGGCCGCCTCCGCGTAGCGGGAGGGGGCCGCGGGACCCGGGGGCGGGAACTCCCTGCCGAGGTGCTCCAGGGTGGCGGTGGTGACGGTGGCGAGCCGCAGCCCCTCCCGGAGCTCCGCCCAGTCCCCCTCGTACGCCGCCCCCAGCGCGTCGAACCGGTCGTCCGGCGGGACCAGCAGGGTCTGCAGCTGGGCGCCCCAGCGCCGGGTGCTCGCCCGGGAGACCTTCCCGCCGACCCCGGCCTCCCCGGCCCAGTGGACCATCACCTGGCGGACGTAGCCGTGGGCCTGGTCACCGAGCTCCTGGCTGGCCACCGCGTCCAGGACGACGAGGAAGTCCCGGCCGAGGCGTTCGGGGTCCACGGCGCTCTGCAGATAGCGGTCCATCGAGGTGCCGGCCCGTCCGTGGTCGCCCGTCCTGGCGGCGGCGAGCGCGAAGAAGAGGTGCGCCTTGCCGGGGTCCAGGAGCTGGGCGTGGCTCTCGTGCCCGAAGACGAGGTCGTCGCCGTCGAGCCGGGCCACGACCGACAGGGCGGCGTGGACGAGCCAGAACTCGGGGTCGTGCGCGAGGTGCTCCTCCAGGGCGGTCCGGACGGTGCCGGTGCCCAGCACCCCCCTGGCCACGAGCTTCGGGGTGAGCTGCCGGACCAGGCCGCGGGCCAGGGACCGCACCCTGTCCCGGTTCCCGAACCTGGCCCGCCACTCCTCCGTCAGCCGGTCCAGCTCGAAGTGGGCGGCCAGGACGGCCTGGTCGCGGTCGTACCGCGCGCGGAACGCCTCCAGGTCGGTCCGGATCCGGCCGATCTCGGTCTGCGCGGTCGTCAGGCCCGTCCGGAGCTCCTCGGTGGCCGTGCCTATCTTCCGCACCCTGGCCGTGAGCCGGTCCGTCTGGCCGCCCAGCTCCTCCAGGCCGCCGGACAGGGTGCCGAGCTGTCCCCGGAGCCCCTGGAGCTCCGCATCGCGGCGCCGTAACTCCTCGTGCAGCTCGCGGAGCCCTTCCGACGGCTCCTGGCGGCCGGCGTCTCCCCGGTTCGGTTCGGTCACCGCGCGTTCTCCCCGTGCGTACGTACGGCCCTGGCGTTCTCGGAAGTCGTACCTTCGTCCACCTCACGGCGACGGCGCAAGGGCGCGCGAGGGGCGCGGAGTGCGGGCGCGGGGCGGGCTCACCGAGCGCCTTCCTCACGCTACGCGCCGGTAGCGAGCGGGCGGGTGCCCGGGGCGGCACGTGTTGCCTGGATGTCATCCCGTGTTCGCTCAGCGGAGGCTCAGATCCGGATAACGATCGGATCACCACACAAGGGTCTTTCGGCCTGGTCACGGCGGAATAGCCGAATTGCCGGTGATGTGCCCCACAGTCACCTGCCGGACGCCGTGGTACATCTTCACGACCGCCTGCCGGACCACCCATGTCCGAGCAGGGGCGCTGGGGCCGGCCGATCGCCGGCAGCAACTCCATCACCATCCGGGGGATCGGAACCCGATCCGCGATCGAGAACGGCGCGGGTCGGCATGGAGCGGAAAGGCGCACCACACATGACCTCGACGCAGGTCGACATGCACAAGGGCGACGACAGCGGGACCACGGGCGGCGCGCCCGAGGAGGGCTACGAGCGCGGGCTCGGCAGCCGCCAGGTCCAGATGATCGCCATCGGCGGCGCCATCGGCGTCGGCCTCTTCCTGGGCGCGGGCGCGAACATCGCGAAGGCCGGACCCAGTCTCATCCTGATGTACGCCCTCGCCGGCGTGATCGTCTTCTTCATCATGCGGGCGCTCGGCGAGCTGCTGCTCTACCGGCCCGTCTCGGGTTCCTTCGCGGAGTACGCCCGCGAGTTCCTCGGTCCGTTCTTCGGGTTCGTGACCGGCTGGACGTACTGGCTGATGTGGGTGGTCACCGGCATGGCCGAGCTGACCGCCGCGGCGATCTACATGCACTACTGGTTCCCCAGCGTGCCCCAGTGGACCACCGCCCTGATCTTCCTGGTGGTGCTGTTCGTCGCCAACCTGATCTCGGTGAAGATCTTCGGCGAGATCGAGTTCTGGTTCTCGATGGTCAAGGTCACCGCCCTGATCGGCATGATCGTGATCGGCATCGGTGTGGTGACCTTCGGCTTCAGCGCCGCCGGTGACACCGCCGCCGTGTCGAACCTCTGGGCCTTCGACGGCATCTTCCCCAAGGGCGTCGGCTCCAGCCTGATGACCCTGCAGGGCGTCATGTTCGCCTACCTGGCCGTCGAGCTCGTCGGCGTCACCGCGGGCGAGTCGGAGAACCCGGAGAAGACGCTCCCCAAGGCCATCAACACCCTGCCCTGGCGCATCATCGTCTTCTACGTCGGCGCCCTCAGCGTGATCCTGATGGTCGTCAAGTGGACCGAGTTCCAGCCCGGCGTCAGCCCCTTCGTGGCGGCCTTCGCCAAGATCGGCATCCCGGCGGGCGCGGCCATCGTCAACTTCGTGGTCCTCACCGCGGCCCTGTCCTCCTGCAACTCGGGCATGTACTCCACCGGCCGCATGCTGCGCGACCTGGCGGCCAACTCCGAGGCGCCCAAGCTGCTGGGCAAGCTGAGCTCCACCAAGACCCCGGCCGTGGCCATCACCCTCTCCGCCGCCCTGATGGGCATCGGCGTGGTCCTCAACTACGTCGTCCCGGAGAAGGCCTTCGGCTACGTCACCTCGGTGGCGACCGCGGCGGGCATCTGGACCTGGCTGATGATCCTGGTCAGCCACATCCGCTACCGCCGCGCGGTGGTCGCCGGCAAGCTGCCGGCCTCCTCCTTCCCGGCCCCCGGCGGCACGGTGTGCAGCTGGATCGCCGTCGGCTTCCTGCTGCTGGTCACCGCGATGATCGCGATCGACCCGGACAGCCGCATCTCGCTCTACGTGGGTGCCGGATGGGCGGCCTGCCTGGCGATCGGCTGGGCGGTCCTGAAGTCCCGCAACCCGCAGATCGCGGCGCGCGCGGCGGCGGGCGACCGCGAGCCGGAGACCGCGGGCCGGTCCTGACCGACCCGCACGGGGCCCCGCCCCGCAGCACCACACGCACTCCCTGACGGGGGCGTACCGGTTCCCCCGGCCGGTACGCCCCCGTCGGCGTCGTTCCCTCCCCTCCCCCCGTCTCCCCCTCTTCCCCTTCGGCTCGCTCCTCCCCTCCCCTCCCCTCCCCTCCCCGGGAGGCAACCAGCCCGGCGGGCCGGGCGTCCCTCTCCACAGGACGCGCCGGCCGACACGGCGCGTACGGCTCCGGGGAACAGGACACGCGATGAGCGACAAGGCACGGATACTCTTCGACGCGCTCGATCTCGACCGCGACGGCACCCTGACCCGCGCCGAGGTCATCGGTGCCCTCCTGGCCAAGGGCCCGACCCTCGCCGCCCAGGGCGTGATTCCCGTCTGGGGCGTCGGCGGCGCCGAGGACTCCTCCGCCCTCTTCGACGCGGCCGACCAGAACGGCGACCGCGTGCTGACCTTCGAGGAGTTCGCCGCCGTGGTCGACCGCCGCTTCGGCTGGTAGACACCGCCGCCCCGGCCCCCACGGACCGTCCGGCACGAGGTGGCCGGATTCCGCCCGGCGGGCCGGGAGTTCGTGGACGGCGCGCTCACGGGCCGGAGATGCGGCGGGTACGGTTCCGGCATGGATCTTTCCGCAATCAGTTCGAATGACGGTGACATGACGGCCGCGAGCGCGGTCAAGGGTGCTGCGCGGCAGCTGCTGGTGAAGACGGGGGCCGGCGGGCTCTCCCTCGACGGGGTCGCGCGCGAGGCCGGGCTCGGCGTCGCCGGGGTGGAGGCCGTGTTCCCGGACCGGGACGGTCTGCTGACCGCACTGATCATCGATGCTTACGACGCCTCGGGCGCCGCCATGGAGCGGGCCGACGAGGCGGCACGGGAGGCGGGGGCGTCGGCGGGTGCCCGGCTGCTCGCGGTCACGCGGGCGCTGCGGGAGTGGTCCTTCGCCCACTCGGCCGAGTTCACGCTGATCTACGGCTCCCCCGTGCCCGGCTACCACGCCCCGCAGGACACGGTGCCGTCCGCCGCCCGGACCCCCGCGGTGCTCGCGGGCATCGTCCGGGCTGCGCTCGAAGGCGGTGAACTGACCCCGCCGCGACGGGCGGTGCCCGGTCCGCCGCTGCTCCTGCCGGCTGCCGTGGAGGCGTTCGGCGGCGTGCCCGAGGCACCGTTCTCGGACATCGTCGAACGCGGCATCGTGCTGTGGAGCAATCTGATCGGACTCCTGGTCTTCCAGGTCTTCAGCCGGACGCACGACAGCGTCCGGGACGAGGCCGCCTTCTTCGACTACGCCATCGCCGTGGCGGCCGAGAGCATCGGGCTCGTCGTCCCCCTCGACGAGAAGACCGGCTGAGCCTCCCCCGACCCGGTCACCGCCGGTCCGGCCTCCCCGCCCCGGCCTCCCCCGGACGTACCGCCCGGCCGGACCGTCCCCCCACGTCCTGCAGGACCCGTAGGAAACCCAGGCCTTGAACACCATCAGAACACTCTGTTTCGGCATCGCCGCGCTCTCCTCGTACGCCGCGCTCGCGTACCGGCTCTCCCAGGCACGGCGCAGCTGGAAGGACAGCGCCTACCGGGCGCTGATCGTCACCCTGCTGCTCCAGTGCCTCACCTTCACGATGGGTGCCGTCGCGATGGGGGGCGGGACCTTCCTGGGCGTCGGCAACCTCGCCATCCTCCTGATGCACCTGTCGGCGGTCGCCTTCTGCGTCAGCGCGCAGATCATCCTGCTGCGGTGGGCCGCCTCCGACGAGGTCGCGGTCCGCAAGACGCGCTGGTGGCTGACCACCGGCATCGTGCTGAACGTGGCGCTGACCGCGCTCTTCCTCCTCGCCGACGGTCCCGGGCGGCCCGCCTCGGACTTCGACACGGGCAGCGGCCGGCCGCTGGTCCTCGTCTACCTGCTGGCGTTCATCGTCTCCCAGGCGGTGCCGTGCGTGACCATCTTCCGGCAGTGCGGGCCGTACGCCGAGATGACGGACAACGCCTCGCTGCGGCAGGCCCTGCGGATGCTGTCGGTCGCCGCGGTGGTCCTGTTCCTCTACTGCACGGCCAGGACGGTCAACATCCTCACGGCGGCGGCCGGGGCCGACATCGGCGCCTGGAAGCTCGCCTCCAACCTCTTCAGCGCGACCGGCATCGTCATCCTGTCGCTGAGCCTGACCAACTCCTCCTGGGGGCCCGGGGTCGCCCGGCTGCTGGGGTGGAGCCGTTCGTACCGGTCGTACCGGGCCCTCTACCCGCTCTGGCGGGACCTGTACGAGGCCTCTCCGGACATCGCGCTGGAGCCACCGGGGCCGTCGGTCTCGGACCTCGACTACCGGCTGCACCGCCGGGTGGTCGAAATACGGGACGGGTGGCGGGATTTGCGCCCCTACATCGATCGTGCCGCCCCCGGTTCCGGCGGTCCGGGCACGGAGGGGAACGAGGAGTCGCGCCAGGCGTTCACCGAAGCCGCGCAGATCAAGCAGGCCCTGCGGGCGAAGCGGACCGGAACGATCCCGCACGACAACAAGGACGCGGGCGATTTCGAGGACCGCGATACCGACAACTTCACGGCGGAGGTGGCCTGGCTCACCAAAGTCGCATCCGCCTACAGTAAACTCGGCAACGCGAGTTGAGAGCTCCCGCCCGGTTTGCATCCCCCGTCAAACCGGGCGGGCATCCCCCGTTTCCCCCCGCGTTCCGTCGGGCGGACGGGTGGCCCCGTCCGGACCGGCCCGGCCCATCCCCCCGAGGACCGGGCCGGTCCGGCATACCCGACTTCAACCGACGTCACAGACAGCCAACTTGGCGACCCCCGTGAGCCAAGTTAGCTGCCAGCTATCGGCGGACTCCAACCGTGGCGGAGTTCAGGCCAATTGTCAACTGACAGCTAATCTGTGAAACTGGCGTATAGCCAAGGGCTATTCCGAGGAGGTGACGGGAGGGAGCTTCACCATGACCGAGACCGACGACCGACCCCTGCTCGCCGTGCGTCTGGACGACCTTTTCAGGACGGTCCGCCCCAAGGGCAGACACTGGACCAACGCCGAGGTGGCGGAGGAACTGAAGCGGGCCAACCCCGAACTCAAGGTCGGTGGTGTCTATCTGTCGCAGTTGCGGACCGGGAAGCGCTGCAACCCCTCACCGGACCTCCTGGCCGCCCTGGCGCGCTTCTTCGGGGTCTCCGTCGCCTACTTCTTCGACGACAAGGTCGCCGAGTCGGTGACCAGCCAGCTCGCCGCCATCGAGGCGCTGCGGCAGTCCGGCGTCCGCGCGGTGGCGATGCGCGCGGCCGGCATGAAGAAGGAGAACCTCCAGGCCATCACGGCCATCATGGACCAGTACCGGCAGATGCAGGGTCTTCCGCCGGTCACCGACTCCACCGACTCCGTCTCCCCCTCCGGCTCCGTCTCCGGCTCCGTCTCCGGCTCCACCGACCCGGAATGACCGGACTCTGGGGCTCCAGGAAGGAGCGGCCGGGCGGCCAGGACCGGCGCAGCCAGCTGAAGAGGCTCCGGAAGGCCGGGGCCCAGCGGCTCGCCGAGCTCGGGCTGCCGGAGGTGGCCGACGTCGCCGAACTGTGCCGCCACCTCGGCGAGGTGCGCGGCCGCCCCATCCTCCTGGTCCCGATGCAGATGCCCTCCTCCCATCCGTGCGGCATGTGGGTCGCCGCGCGCGAGGAGGACCTCATCTTCTACGACGCCAACACCACCAGCGCGCATCAGGAGCACATCATCTTGCACGAGCTGGGCCACATCATCTGCTGCCATCGCGGGGCCGGAGGACTGGACGAGGCCGCCGCCCGCCTCCTGTTCCCCGACCTCGACCCCGAACTCGTACGCGACATGCTCCTGCGCGCGACGTATGACGACGTCCAGGAACAGGAGGCGGAGATCATCGCCTACCTGCTCTCCCAGCGGCTGGGCAACGCCGAGCAGCTGCACGCCACTCCCCCGGCCGGGGAGGCGGAACGGCCCGGCGACCCCGGGAAGAGCGCCCTGCTCCACCGCATCGAACGCACCCTGATCTGAGATGGAGCGCTTAGAACACCCCCCGGACCCGGGTGGACGCCACCACCTCCGCCAGGACCGCGACGGCACGCCGGATGTCCTCCTCGTGGTGCTCGCCGGTGAGGAAGAACCGAAGCCTCGACAGTCCCTCCTCGACGGCCGGATGGAAGATCGGGTCGGCGATCACCCCGCGGCGGAACAGCCCGTCGGCGACCCGCAGGGTCCTCTCCGAGTCGCCGAGGATGCACGGCACGATCGGGGTGTCGGCGCTGGAGCCCGTCGCCAGACCGGCCGAGGCGACCAGACCGCGGAAGAGATCGGCGTTCCGCCGCAGGGCCCGGACCCGCTGCGGTTCCGCGGTGATCAGCTCGGTGGCGGCCAGGGCCGCGGCCGCGTTGGCCGGGGTCAGGCCGACGCTGTAGACGAAGCCCGGCAGCGTGTGGCGCAGCCAGCGCACCATCCGCTCCGAGCCGCCGAGATAACCGCCGCAGCTGGCGAAGGCCTTGGACAACGTGCCCATCCACAGGTCCACGCCGGACCGGTCCACTCCGAAGAACTCGCCGACCCCGCGGCCGCGTTCACCCACGGTGCCGATGCTGTGCGCCTCGTCGACCATCAGCAGGGCGCCGTAACGCTTCTTCAGCTCGATCACGGCCGGCAGGTCGACGAGGTCGCCGTCCATGCTGTACGCGCCCTCGACGGCGATCAGGACCCGGCGGAAGCGGGACCGGTTGAGCCGCAGCAGGTGTTCCAGCTGATCGGTGTCGTTGTGGGCGAAGGGGCGCCGGGCCGCCCCCGACAGGGCGCAGCCCTGCAGGATGCTGTCGTGGGCGAGGGCGTCGTGCAGCACCAGGTCGCCCGCGCCGACCAGGTGCCCGATCGCGGTGACGTTGGTGGCGTGGCCGCTCACCAGCGTCAGACAGTCCCCGACGCCGAGGAAGGCGGCCAGTGCCCGCTCCAGGCGGACCGTAACCTCCCGTTCGCCGGAGAGCACACGGCTGGCGGAGACGGAGGTCCCGTAGCGGTCCACCGCCTCCTTCACGGCCTCGTTGACCGCCGGATGGCCGGAGATCCCGAGGTAGTTGTAGCTGCCGAAGGACAGGTACGGGCGGCCGCCGATGACCGTGGTGTCACCGATGGTGCCCTCGTGGACCCGGAAGTAGGGGTAGTCCGCGCCGCTGCCGGTGACCGCGGCCAGCTGCCGCTCGAAGCGGGCCACCTCCGGGAAGTCGTCGACGCACGCGGTCCCCGCCTCCCACTCCGGCCGGGCTTCCCGCGGCGGCGGTACGACGACGGCCGGAGCCCGGTCCTGGGCCGGTTCCGGAGCCCGCTGCTGCGGAACCGGTTCCGTGCGGTGGGGGTCGACGAGGGCGATCAGGCGGCCGAGGGTGAGCTCCGGCGAGTGCATCTCCTCGGTGCGGAAGCCGGGTATCCGCTCGCCGAGCCGGACCTCAAGCTCGTGCCGCATCAGGGAGTCGAAGCCGAGGTCGGTGACCAGCCGCATGTGCTCGTGCAGGTCGGAGACCGGATAGACCCCGGTCCGCGCCACCTCTTCGCGTACGATCCGCGCGGCGTCGGCCGCCGGTACGGGGACCGGCCCGGGCACGCCCGCCTCCGGCGTCGGCTGCGCCGGTACGGCCGGGGCGGCGGCCCGCTCGGGTACCGGCCCGCGTGCGGGCTCGGATGCCGGCTCGCGCGCCGACTCGTCCACGACCCAGTGCCGGCGCGGGGCGAGCGGGCTCGGCGGCAGGGTGCACGGGGGTGTGCGCTCCGCCGCCGGGACGGCGACGGCCTCCTCCGGTTCCCCGGCCGTGCCCCGGCTGCCCGACTCCAGCGCCTCGGCCGCGGCGGCCAGCGCGGCTGCCGCGTCGGCGGTGTCCCCCGCCCGTACGGCGAGACGTTCGCCGAGGGGCGTCCGGCGGGCCAGGGTGTCGGCCACGGCGGACAGCGACGGCCGGTCCTCGGTGAGGGTGCGCGCGAGGTCCGCGGCGTAGCGGGCCAGTCCGGCCCGGTCGCGGGCGCTCAGCACCAGCAGGTGCGGTCCCCCGGCGGGTTCCGGGCGGGCCCGCGACGGTGCGGGGCACTCCTCCACCACCATGTGGACCCCGGTGCCGCCGAAGCCGAAGGCGCTCACTCCCGCCCGGCGCGGCAGGCCGCCGCCCGGCCAGGGGACCGGCTCGGTCGGGACGGTCAGGTGCGCGGCGTCGAGTGCGGCACGGTCGCCGAGCTCGAACGCGGGCTGCGGCGGGACCACTCCCCGCTGCACGGCCAGGACCGACTTGATGAGCCCGGCGACGCCGGCGGAGTTGAGGGAATGCCCCACCACCGCCTTCACCGCGCCGATGAAGGCGGGGGCGGCCCGTTCGCCGCGGAGTTCGCGCAGGACCGCGAGCTCCACGGGGTCTCCGACCGTGGTGCCGGTGCCGTGCGCCTCCAGATAGCCCACCGCGTCCGGCGCCAGGCCCGCGTCGCGGTAGGCCCGGCGCAGGGCGCGGAGCTGGCCGGCCGCCTGGGGGTGCAGACCGCCGTGCACGGTCCCGTCGTTGGCCGTTCCCACACCCCTGATCACCGCGTAGACCCGGTCCCCGGCGGCCAGCGCGTCGGCCAGCGGCCGCAGTACGAGTACCCCGGCGCCTTCGCCGAGCACGAAGCCGTCGGCCTCCGCGCCGAACGGCAGGCACCTGCCGCTGCGCGAGACGGCGCCGATCCGGCACAGCCCGATCAGCAGGTCGGGGGTCAGGACCAGCTGGGCGCCGCCCGCGAGGGCGATGCGGGTGCGTCCGGCGCGCAGGGCGTACACGGCGTTGGCCACGGCCATGAGTCCACCGGAGCACGCCGAGTCCAGCGCGTAGCTCTCGCCGTGCAGGTCGAAGACCGAACTGATGGTGTTCGGGCCCATGTTGAGCAGGAGCCCGGCGACGGAGGTGCCGTGCAGTCCGTCGACCCCGCGGACGGTCTCCTGCCAGGGCAGGCCGGCCGCCGGCGCGCCGAACTCGCCTCCGGCCAGCTGGCGCATGCGGATCCGCATGGTGCTGAGCTCGCGGTAGCCGCTCTCGGTGAGCGCGGTGATCACCGAGGTCTCCTCGCGGTCGAAGCCGTCGGCCTCCCACCCCGCGTCCTGGATCGCCTCGCGGGCGAGGTCGACCAGCAGCCGGTGCTGCGGGTCCATCGCCCTGGCCCGGCGCGGCGGGATGCCGTAGTGCGCCGCGTCGAAGTGGCCGACGTCCGGGAGCAGCGCCATGGTGTCCGTGTACGTGGACGCCGCGTCCCGGAAGTCCTCGCTGAGGAAGGCGGCGCCGCGCCAGCGCTCGTCCGGAACGGTGGAGAACTGGGCCCGTGGGGCCGTCAGCAGCCGCCAGTACTCGTTCACGTTCCGGGCCCCGGGGAAGCGGCACGCCATGCCCACCACCGCGATGTCCTCGCGCCGTGTTCCCCGCGGGTCCTCTGTGGAGTTCGTCGAGGTCACCGGGGTGACCCTGGGGTCGCCAGGCGTGCGCGCCACCAGTCCACGGTCGCCTTGAGCTGTTCGTCGAGGGGGGTGGCCCGGACGGCGAACTCCTTCTCGTAGGCGCTCGTGTCGACGACGAACGGGCGGTCGAACTGGTAGCGGATCTCCTTCAGTTCGCGGATCAGCGGGGAGAAGAGGGAGGCCACGGCCAGGACGGCCGAGGGGAGCCGGCGGACCGGTACCGGTGCCGTGCCCGCCTGGGCGGCGAGCCGGGCGGTCATCTCCCGGACGGACAGCGGGGGCTCGGTGGGGACGTGCCAGGCCCGGCCCCAGGCGCGTTCCTCGCCGGCGACCTCGACCATGGCCCGGGCCACGTCGGGGAGGTAGGTCCAGCTGTGCGGGGCGTCCGGGTCGCCGAGCGTGGAGACCGGCTTGCCGCGCAGGAGCGGGGGCAGGACCCGGGCGGCGAGGTGGCCGCCGTCGGTCACTCCGGGCCCGAAGAAGTCCGAGGACCGTACCTCGACCGCCTTGATGCGGCCCTGCTCGTGCAGGGTCCGGGCCTGCTCCCAGACCGCGGCGCGCACCCTCCCCTTGGGGCCGGTCGCCGCGAGCGGCAGGTCCTCGGTCATGGGGCGGTCCACCGGGCCGTAGCCGTAGAGGTTGCCCAGCAGCACCAGCACGGCCCCGGTCTCCTCGGCCGCGGCGCAGAGGGACTCGGCCAGCGGGGGCCAGCCGGTCGCCCAGTGCTGGTACGGCGGCGCGGCGCAACTGTGGAGGGCGGTGGCGCCCCGCACGGCTTCGGTCAGCCGAGCACTGTCCGTCGCGTTCAGCGCGAGGTGCTCGATGCCGGGTTCCGGGTCACGGCCCGACGCGGTGATGACCCTTACGGAGTGGCCCTGTTGGGCGAGCAGGCGGGCCGTCGCAGCCCCGGCGGGTCCATAGCCAATGACGACATGAAGGTTCACGTGCGCACACTAGCGCGAACGCCAGTGTTGGTTCGGACCAGTACCGGCCACCCGTGCCCCGCGCCGACGACATTGACCGAAGTCTTGCGCTCCGCTCGGAACGAACCGTTCCTCAGGGCAGGTTCAGCTGCCAGGAGACCCCGAAGCGGTCGTTGACCCAGCCGAATCTGCGGCTGAAGCCGTAGGAGCCCAGCGGCATCAGTGCCGCGCCCTGGTCGGAGAGGGCCGCGTAGAGGCGGTCGAGTTCGGCCTCGTCCGCGCAGTCGACGAACAGCGAGACGGCCGGGGTGAAGCCGAACTCGTGCTTGGCCGGGCTGTCGATGCACATGAACCGCTGGCCGGCGAGCTGGAAGACGGCGACCTGCACGGTGCCCTCGGGGCCGGCCTCGCCGGCTCCGTAGCGGGTCATGGTGATGATCCGGCCGTCGTCGAACAGCGAGGTGTAGAAGGCCATGGCCTCCTCGGCCCGGCCCTCGAACATGAGGAAGGTGGTGATCTTCTGGGGTGCCGCAACAGCCATACCGGTCGCTCCTGGAAGGTCGTGACGGGGCCCTGTGCCGGGCCCCATCATGACCTATCCGGTGACTATTCCCAGTCGTCCCACGGCGGCTCGGTGTCGTCGAAGTCGAACGGCGGCTCGTCCTCGGACCGCGTCTCCTGCCGGGGGGCCGGCACGGACGCCCCGGCGGGGGCGGCGGCGGGCGCGGCGGCGGGGGCGGCGGCGGGCGCGGACACGGCCGATGCGCCGCTTTCCGCCAGGGCCTCCAGGACGCCTTCGGCGTACTTGGCGAGCTTGGCCTCGCCGACGCCGCCGACCGTGCCCAGCTCGGCGACGGTGGCGGGGAGGCGCGTGGCGATCTCCCGCAGCGTGGCGTCGTGGAAGACGACGTACGCCGGCACGCCCTGCTCCTTCGCCGTCGCGGCCCGCCAGGCCCGCAGGGCCTCGAAGACCGGCACGGCCGCGGCCGGCAGGTCGACCGGGACGCGGGCGCCCTTCCCCGAGCGGGACCCGGAATCCTTGCGGGACGGCGCGGGGGCCGCCTTCTCCTTGCGCATCTGGACGGTGCGGCGGCCGCCGAGGACCTCGCCGCTCTCCTCGGTGAGCACCAGCGTGCCGTACTCGCCCTCGACGGCCAGCAGCCGCAGCGCCAGCAGCTGGCGGATCACGCCGCGCCATTCGGCGGTGCCCAGGTCCGCCCCGACGCCGAACACCGAGAGGGCGTCGTGGTCGAACTGGATGACCTTGGCCGTCTTCTTGCCCTGGAGGATGTCGATGATCTGGCCGGCGCCGAACTTCTGGCGGCGTTCCCGGGCCAGCCGCCACACCGTGGACAGCAGCTTCTGTGCCGCGACCGTCCCGTCCCAGGACTCCACCGGGGTCAGGCAGGTGTCGCAGTTGCCGCAGGGCTCGCCCGCCTGCCCGAAGTAGGCCAGCAGCCGCACCCGGCGGCAGTCCACCGTCTCGCACAGGGCGAGCATCGCGTCCAGGTGCATGGCCAGGGACCGGCGGTGCGCTTCGTCGCCCTCGGAACCCTCGATGAGCTTGCGCTGCTGGACCACGTCCTGCAGGCCGTACGCCAGCCAGGCCGTGGCCGGCTCGCCGTCCCGGCCGGCGCGGCCGGTCTCCTGGTAGTACCCCTCGACCGACTTGGGCAGGTCCAGGTGGGCCACGAAGCGCACGTCCGGCTTGTCGATGCCCATGCCGAAGGCGATCGTGGCGACCACCACGACCCCGTCCTCGCGCAGGAAGCGGCCCTGGTTCGCGGCGCGCGCCCGGGCGTCCATGCCGGCGTGGTACGGCACGGCGTCGATGCCCTGCTCCACCAGGAAGGCCGCGGTCTTCTCCACCGAGGAGCGGGAGAGGCAGTAGACGACTCCGGCGTCCCCGTCGTGCTCGGTGCGGATCAGCTCCAGCAGCTGCTTGAGCGGGTTGTTCTTGGATGCGATCCGGTACTGGATGTTCGGCCGGTCGAAGCTGGCGACGAAGTGCCGGGCCTCCTCCAGGCCGAGCCGCTTCGCGATCTCGGCGTGGGTGGCCTCGGTGGCCGTCGCGGTCAGGGCGATCCGCGGCACCTTGGGCCAGCGCTCGTGCAGCATCGACAGCGCGAGGTAGTCGGGCCGGAAGTCGTGGCCCCACTGGGCGACACAGTGCGCCTCGTCGATCGCGAAGAGCGACACCTTGCCCCGGTCGAGCAGCCGCTGGGTGCCCTCGGTCCGCAGCCGCTCCGGGGCCAGGTAGAGCAGGTCCAGCTCGTCCGCGAGGAAGGCCTGCTCGACGGCCTGCCGCTCGTACGTGTCCTGGGTGGAATTGAGGAAACCGGCCCGCACCCCGAGCGCGGTGAGCGCGTCCACCTGGTCCTGCATGAGCGCGATCAGCGGCGAGACCACGACCCCGGTGCCGTCTCTGACGAGCGCCGGGATCTGGTAGCAGAGCGACTTGCCGCCGCCGGTCGGCATCAGCACCAGGGCGTCGCCGCCGCCGACGACCTGGTCGATGATCTCCTGCTGCTCGCCGCGGAAGGAGCTGTATCCGAAGACTCGGTGCAGCGCCTGCAGAGCGTCGGAGATCTCGGGGGAAGCGTCCGGAAGGGCCATTCCAGAAGCCTAACGGCAGCAGCCGACACCCCGTGCCCGCCCGCCGGAACCTGTGGACGGCGATGGCCGTGGTCAGGAGCTCCAGCGCAGCACCGCGCCCAGGCCGCCCGCCGGGCCGCCCATCCCCGCGGGGACCAGGAGCACCTCGCAGTCGGCCGCGGCGGCCGCCCGCAGCACGGCGTCGTCCGCCCGTGCCTGCTCCGGCCTGGGCACTCCCATCGCCCGCGCCTCGCCGCGCTGGACCGCGATGTCGTCGGCGCCCGGCCCGATCCAGACCTGGCGGCCCGCGTCGGAGGCATCGGGGGTCAGCAGCAGGGTGGCCACCTGGTGCTTGCGCGCGGCGTCGACCACGGCCGGGATCCCTTCGGCCGCCTCGCCCGGTCCGGTGTCGACGGAGGCCTCCCGGTGCTCCCCCGGCTTGCCCCGGCCGACCCGGAAGCGTTCGAGGGTGCGGCGGAGGCGGTCCCGCGCGTACCGTTCGCACACCTGCGCGATCTCCTGGTCGAGTCCTGCGGTCGAGGCGCCCGGGGAGCGGCTGCCGTTCTCCGCCTCCACGGTCACGGCCCGCATGTGCTCGGGCAGCCGGCCGTACACGGCCCGCCGCTCGCGGGCGTCGCCGGTGAGCACCAGCAGCTCGGCGCCGGTCTGCGGCCACTGCCGGACCAGCTCCTCCGCGATCCTGTCGGCGGTCTCGTTCAAGGCGTTCTCCACCTTGTTCCGGTAGTGCCACTCGTTGCGGTCGTCGGGGACGCCGCGGTGGCCGCGGGCCTGCCACTCCGGGCCCTGTGCCTGGCCGAGCGCCTCCCGCCGGTACCCGTCGCGGAGCTCCAGGTCCGCGCCCGTGCGGTCGATGTACGCCACCAGGCACGCCGGGGCGTCACCGCGCAGGCCGGCCAGCGGCGCCACATGGGGCAGCGGGGACCAGGTGGCCTCGCCCGCCGGCGGCGGTACGGACAGCGGCACGTCGAGGACGACCTCGGCACCCGCCGCGAACAGGGCCCGTCCGGGCGGCGCCCCGGAGACGGGCTCGCCCGCCAGGTGCTCCATCACGGCCCGGATGGTGTAGGCGTCGGCGCCCGCGTCGACCAGTTGGCCGGCGATGGCCCGCTCGCGCAGTTCCTGGATCTTCGCCGCGTCCTCGGTGGCGCGGGTGGTCTCGACGTAGACCGAGGCCCAGGGCCCCGGCCTGCTGAAGAGCGGCTTGAGAAAACCGAGTTCCATGACGTCTCCCCGACGTGTCAGGGCCGGCGGGTGTCAACCCGAGGCGGTCCGTGGGGACGTACGGCCGCGGCTCGTGCGGCACGCCCGGTGCGGGCGGAGCGCCCTACGAGGCGGATCGGGTCGCTGCACGACCACGTGTCCCCTTCATGGTCCGACCGCGCCGGGGTGCGTCGCAAGGCGGGGCCCGGGGCCCTTCCGGGGACCCGGTGCGGCAGACGGGCGACCGCGGGCGGCGGGCCGGGCGAAATCCCCGGTCCCGCGGGGGGCGGGCACGACCCTGGGAACGGTCCTGTCCCGAGTCCCCCAGGAGTCCCCGTGTCCCCCTCTTCATCCAGCGCGAAGGCCGGTGCGGTCGCAGCCGCGGCACTGAGCCTGAGCACCGTACTGCTCGGCGGCCCGGCGCACGCCGACATCCCGGGCGCCAACGGCGTCTTCACCGGCTGCTACACCCGCGCCACCGGTAACCTCCGGGTGATCGATGCCGAGGCGGGCCAGGTGTGCCGTGCCTCTGAGAACACCATCACCTGGAACCAGACCGGCTCCCCGGGGCCTACGGGAGCCACCGGCCCGACCGGCGCCACCGGACCCACGGGAAACATCGGCCCCACGGGAGTCACGGGAGACTTCGGCCCCACAGGAGCCACAGGAGACACCGGCCCCACAGGAGCCACCGGAGCCACCGGAGACACCGGCCCCATCGGAGCCACCGGCGCGACAGGCCCCACCGGACCCACGGGCCCCACGGGCCCCGGCGGCGGCTGACCGCCGCACGCCGCGGGTCACAGCATGACGTGCTTGACCTGGGTGTAGTCCAGCAGGCCGGACAGGGAGAGGTCGCTGCCGTAGCCGGAGTGCTTGACCCCGCCGTGGGGCATCTCCGAGACGGTGGTGCCATGGGTGTTCACCCAGACGATGCCGGTGTGCAGGGCCCGGGTGGCGCGCATCGCCCGGTCGTGGTCGGCGGTCCACACGCTCGCGGCCAAGCCGTAACGGACGTCGTCGGCGAGATGGAGCGCCTCCGCCTCGTCGGCGAACGGCTGGACGGTCACCACCGGCCCGAAGATCTCCTCCTGCACGATCTCGTCGTCCTGGCGGACGCCGGCCACCACGGTGGGTTCGTGGAACCAGCCTGGTCCGGGGACGGCGGCGCCGCCGGTGACGATCCCGGCGTGCCCGGGCAGCCGGTCCAGCAGGGAGCGGACCGAGGCGAGCTGGCCGGCGCTGTTCAGCGGGCCGAGGTCGGCGTCCGGGCGCAGCTTCCGCGCCGAGGCGGCGAAGGCCGCGAGGAAGGCGTCGTGCACGCGGTGGTGGACCAGGAGCCTGGTGGGGGCGGTGCAGTCCTGGCCGGCGTTGTAGTAGGCCACCTCGGCGAGGGCCGCGGCGGTGGCCTCGACGTCCACGTCCTCGTGGACGATGACGGGGGCGTTGCCGCCCAGTTCCAGGTGGACCCGTTTGAGGCCGTCCGCCGCGGCGGCCGCGATCTCCCGGCCCGCCCGGACGCTGCCGGTGACCGCGATCAGGGCGACGCGGGGGTCGGCGGTCAGGGCCCGGCCGGTGTCTCGGTCGCCGCAGACCACGTTGAGCACCCCGGGCGGCAGGTGTGCGGCGGCGATCCCGGCCAGCAGCACGGCCGAGGAGGGGGTGGTGTCGGCGGGTTTGAGCACGGTGGTGTTGCCGGCGGCGAGCGCCGGGGCGATCTTCCAGGCCGCCATCATCAGCGGGTAGTTCCAGGGGGTGATCTGGGCGCAGACCCCGACGGGTTCGCGGCGCAGCAGGGAGGTACGGCCCTCGGTGTACTCGGCCGCGGCGGCACCGGGGAGGTTCCGGGCGGCGCCGGCGAAGTAGCGCAGGGTGTCGGTGACGCGGGCAGTTCGTCGTTCCGGAACCGCTCGGCCGGCTTGCCGGTGTCCGCGGTCTCCGCGGCGACCAGGGCGTCCGCGTGTTCCTCCACGGCGTCGGCGATGGCGAGCAGGGCGCGCTGCCGGCCGGCCGGGGTGGTCCTGGACCAGGTCCCGTACGCCGCTGCCGCCGCGGCGCAGGCGGCGTCGGTGTCGGCGCGGCCGGAGCGCGGTGCACGGCCGTGGACGGTTCCGGTGGTGGGGTCCACCAGGTCCATGGTCGCGCCGGACGCGGCGGGACGGTCCGCTCCGCCTATGTGGTTCAGGAGCACGGCGGGGCCGGGGTGGTCGTGGGGGGTGTCAGCCACGGCGGAGCGCCTCCTTCGCGGCGGCGCGGCCGGTGCGCACCGCGCCTTCCATGTATCCGGCCACCCACTGGTCGGATCCGCAGACGTAGAAGGGCGGTTCGTGGGTGCCGTGGAGCGGGCCGACGGCCATGACGTCGCCGGGGGTCCACTGGGTGACGTAGCCCTGGGTCCAGGGGTCGGTGCCCCACAGGCGGGTGTGGGTGGCGAGCGGCCGGAGTGCCTCCTCGCCGTAGAGACGGGCCGTTTCGGCGAGCAGTTCCGGGGCGCGCAGCGGTTCGGGGATGCCGAGCAGGACGCCGTAGCGTTCGGGCGGCACGAGGGCCGAGAGGATCCCCTCGCTCTGCGGCCAGGTGCTGCCGAGGATCCCTTCGTTCTCGGAGAGTCCGCTGCGGCCGCGGGACCGCCAGAAGGGTTCCCGGTACGCGGCGGTGAACTTGGCGGCGACGGCCTGGCGCTGGCGGTGCAGTGAGGCGAGGCGTTCCCCGGAGACGCCGGTGACGGCGATCCTGCGGAGCGGGCCGACGGGGAGGGCGCTGACGACGGCTCCGGCGGTGAGGATCTCGCCGCCGGCGAGGCGTACGGAGCAGGGGCCGCCGGAGCGTACGGTGAGGGCCTCGACGGGGGCTCCGGTGCGGATCCGCCCGCCGAGCCCGTCGGCCATGCGCAGGGCGACCGTCGCGGACCCCTCGGCCACGCGCAGGCCCTCCCAGGCCTCGTACTCGTAGTGGCCGTCGCCGGTGCCCGGTACGGCGGCGTGCTTGCGCAGGGCGGCGAGCAGCGAGGTCCGCTCGTACGAGCCGTCGGCGAGGGCCAGTTGGCCGATCTCCCAGAGGCGTACGACGGCGGGGGTCGCGCCGTGCGCACGCAGCCAGGCGGCGACGGAGAGACGGTCGAGGGCGGCGGCGTCGGGGTGGGACCAGGGGTCTTCGGGGTCGACGGTCCGGGCGAGGGCGGTGAAGGCGGCGGTGGC
Organism: Streptomyces sp. NPDC043853; assembly: GCF_056436025.1. Taxonomy (NCBI): domain Bacteria; kingdom Bacillati; phylum Actinomycetota; class Actinomycetes; order Kitasatosporales; family Streptomycetaceae; genus Streptomyces; species Streptomyces sp. NPDC043853. The sequence goes on along the minus strand of NZ_JBWKDJ010000006.1, from coordinate 217,192 downwards.
CTTGCGGTGGCAGGCCTCGTCGCCGGGGCCGAACCAGTGGGGCGGATCGCCGTCGGAGACCTCCTCGGGGGTGGCGCGGGTGAGGGCGCCGGGCTCGGCGACGTAGCTGGGGACGAGGGTGAGGCCGAGTTCGCCGGCCAGGGCGGTGTAGGCGGTGTGGGCGCGGCCGGCGACTTCCCCGCCGAGCTGGACCAGCCGGCCGTCGGGGAGGGCGGTCTGTTCGACCCGTCCGCCGACGCGGTCGCGGGCCTCCAGGACGAGCACGTCGGCGCCGCCCGCGGCCAGGTCGCGTGCGGCGGCGAGACCGGCGAGGCCGGCGCCGAGCACGATGACGTCGTGGTTCACGGTGTTCCTCCGGTGGGCCGGTATGTCAGTCCAGGACCAGGCAGTGTTCGGGCTTCCAGGCGATCTCGACGCGTTCGCCGCCGCTCCACCGGTCCTCCATGCGGGAGCGGACGGTGTTCTGCTCCAGGACGGACACCGTGACGCCCGGGGCCAGTTCGATGAGGTAGGTGGTGGTGGGGCCGGAGTAGACGGTCTCCCGGACGGTTCCGGTGGCCTGGGCCATGCCCGGTTCGAAGTCGGAGAGCCAGATCTTCTCGGGACGGATGGAGAGGTTGACGCGGCTGCCGTCGGGGAGGCCGGCGCGGGTGCCGACGGGCAGCGCGGGGCCCTGGTCGACGAGGACCTCACCGGAGCGGTAGGTGCCGGGGACGAGGTTGGAGGTGCCCATGAAGGAGGCGGTGAAGCTGCTGGTGGGGCGTTCGTAGACGTCCTCGGGCGTGCCGCACTGCTCGATCCGGCCCTGGTTCATGACGGCGACCCGGTCGGACATCGTCAGCGCCTCGTCCTGGTCGTGGGTGACGAAGACGAAGGTGATGCCGATCTCCCGCTGGATCTGCTTGAGCTCGACCTGCATGCGGCGGCGGAGGCTGAGGTCGAGGGCGGCGAGCGGCTCGTCGAGCAGCAGCACCTGGGGCCGGTTGACCAGGGCGCGGGCCAGGGCCACGCGCTGCCGCTGGCCGCCGGAGAGGGTGGGCGGTTTGCGGTCGGCGAGGTGGCCGAGCTGGACGAGGTCGAGCATGGCGCCGACCCGCTCGCGGATCTCGGGCCGGGCGACGCCCTTGCGCTTGAGGCCGAAGGCCACGTTGTCGGCGAGGGAGAGGTGGTCGAAGAGGGCGTAGCTCTGGAAGACGGTGTTGACGTTGCGCTTGTTCGGCGGGAGCCCGGTGACGTCCTCGCCGTCGAGCAGGACGCGGCCCTCGGTGGGGTCGGTGAAGCCGCCGATCATCCGCAGCAGGGTGGTCTTGCCGCAGCCGGAGGGCCCGAGCAGGGAGAAGAACTCGCCCGGGGCGATGTCGAGTTCGAGGTCGTGGACGGCGTGGGTGCCGGTGCGGTCGTACTGCTTGCCGACCCGGTCGAGCCGGACGGCGGGGTGGGGGTGCGGGTGCCGGTCGTGCATGGGTTCACTTCCCGGAGAGGAGGTCGAGGCCGCCCCGGCGGCCGAACAGGCGCGGGATGGCGAGCGCGAGGAGGACGAGTCCGATGGATCCGGCCAGCATCAGGGTGCCGACGGCGTTGATGGTGGGCTGTACGCCGAACCGGATCGCCGAGTAGATGCGCACGGAGAGCGGTTGCGGGTCGACGCCGGTGGTGAAGTAGGCGAGGACGAAGTCGTCGAAGACCAGGGCGAAGATCAGCACCGCTGACGCGAGGATGCCCGGGAGCAGCGCGGGCAGGGTGACCAGCCGCAGTGCCTGTGCGCGGGTGGCGCCGAGGTCCATCGCGGCCTCCTCGACCTCCGGATTGAGGGCGGCGATGCGGGAGCGGAGGATCACCGTCACGTAGGAGATGGAGAAGGTGATCTCGGCGAGCATCACGGTGGTGGTGGACAGGGTGATGCCGGTGCCCTTGAAGAGGAGCATCGCGGCGACACCGGTGACGATCTCCGGGGTGATCAGCGGGACGAGCATGATCAGGCCGGCGAGGGAGCCGAGGCGGCCGCGGTTGCGGACCAGGCCGAGGGCGAGGGCGACGCCGAGGACCAGGGAGCCGGCCATGGCGACGAGGGAGACCCGCAGGCTCATGCCGAGCGAGTCGAGGAGCAGGTCGTCGTGGAGGAAGGCGGAGTACCAGCGGAGGCTGAAGTCCTCGAAGACGGTGAGGGACTTCTGCGAGTTGAAGGAGAAGAGGACGACGACGCCGACCGGGAGGTAGAGCAGGGCGAAGAAGAGGGCGGTGACGGCGATGGCGAAGCGGGGGCGGCGGGAGGCTCCGCGGCGGGGCCCGCGCAGGCCGGGGCGGGAGGAGCGGGAGGGGCGGGCTGCGCGTGGACCGCGGGGGCTCTGCGGGCTCATCGGACCGCCTCCGCCTCGTCCTTGCGGGCGCGCCGCAGGTAGCCGAGCATCCCGATGAACAGCACGGCCATCAGCAGCATGGTCAGGGCGGAGCCGAGCGGCCAGTTCTGCCCCTGGAAGAACTTGTCCTGGATCAGGTTGCCGATCATGATCTGGTCGGGGCCTCCCATGAGCTGGGCGCTGACGAAGTCGCCCATGGCGGGCAGGAAGACGAGGACGCAGCCGGCGGCGGCGCCCTGCCGGGTGGCGGGCACGGTGACGTAGAGGAAGGTCCGCAGCGGGCCGCCGTAGAGGTCGCGTCCGGCCTCGATGAGGGAGGTGTCCATGCGCTCCAGGGCCGCGTACAGCGGGATGATCATGAAGACGACGAAGCCGTAGACGAGGCCCGCGATGACGCCCGGGCCGGTCTGGAGGATCCTGGTGCCCTCGTCGGCGAGGCCGATGGCGCGCAGGCCCTTCAGCAGCGGCCCGTCGTCGGAGAGGACCACGGACCAGCCGTACATCCGCACCAGGTAGTTGGCGAAGAACGGGACGACGATCGCGGCGATCAGCAGGTTCTTGAAGCGGCCGCCGTGCAGTGCGATGGCGTACGCGACGGGGTACGCGACGGCCAGGCAGACGAGGCAGGTGATCAGCGCGTAGCCGAGGGAGCGCAACAGGACGGTGCGGTAGGCCGGGTCGGCGAGGGCGGTGAAGTTCTCGGGGTTGAACCCGAACCGGGGGTTGCCGAGGGGGTCGGTGGTGCCGAGGGCGAGGGTGGCCACCAGCAGCAGGGAGGCGACGAGGAACCCGGTCATCCAGAGGGTGCCGGGGAGCAGCAGCCAGGTCCACAGGCGGGTCTGCGACTGCGGCCGGGGGCGGCGGGTCCGGCCGGGGCCGGCCTCCGCGGCCCGGGGTGAACTGCCCCTTCGCTCCGCACCGTTGCCGTCGGGGCTGCCGGGGTCGTCGGCACTGCCGGGGCTGCCGGGGCTGCCGGGGCTGCCACAGACCTGGGGGTCTTCGGGGCCGGATCCGGCCGGGACACCGGGGCGGGAGGGACTCTCGGGTCGTGGCATGTCAGCCGGCCTTCACCTTGGTCCAGGCGGCGTCGCGGGCCTGTTCGCCCTTGGCGGTGCCGTTGCGGAAGAAGAGGTCGGCCTTGAGGTCGGCCTCGGTGACCCGGCACTGGGGGAACGGCTCGACGAGCGCGGCGTAGGTGTCCTCGGTGCCGCGGACCGGCATCGGGTAGCCGATGTACTCGATGTTCTTCTTCACGTTCTCCGGACGGAGCATGTAGTCGATGAAGAGCATCGCGGTGCCGGGATGCCGCGCGTTGGCGGGGATGGCGTAACAGTCGGAGTTGACCGGCGCGCCCTCGCGGGCGACCTCGAAGCCGAAGACCTTGGGGTCCTCCGCCTGGGCGAGCATGGCGGCCATGTCGCCGCTCCACGCCTGGGTCATGTCGGCGTTGCCGTTGAGCAGGTTGTTGTAGCTGTCGCTGGAGAAGCCGCGCAGGTGGGGGCGGAGCGAGCGCAGGGTGTCGGTGACGCGTTCCAGGCCGGCCGGGTCGCCCGTGGTGAGGTCGAGGCCCAGCTTGAGGGCGCCCAGGCCGAGCACCTCGTCGCGGTCGTCGAGGACGAAGACCTTGCCCTTGGCCTTCGCGTTCCACAGGTCGTCCCAGGAGCCGGTGAGATCGCCGAGGCGGTCCCGGCGCCAGCCGATGCCGGTCTTGTACATGGTGAACGGGACGGTGTGGGCGGACTCGGGGTCGTACCAGGGGTCGGCGAAGTAGTCGTAACCGCCGAAGACGGCCTCGGCGTTGCGCAGGCGGGAATGGTCGATCCGGCGCAGCCTGCCGCCGGCCGCGAGGCGCTGCGCCCACTTGGCGGTGGGGAAGACGATGTCGTAGCGGTTGCCGGCGTTGAGTTTGGCGGCCATGCCCTCCATGGAGTCGTAGTTGGACTGGACGACCTTGACGCCGTACTCCTTCTCGAAACCGGCGAAGACGGCCGGGTCGACGAAGTCGGCCCAGTTGAAGTAGACGAGGTCGCCGTCGACCTTGACGTCGATCGGTGCTTCGGCGGTCGCTCCGGCGGCCGGGTCGTCGGAGGACGCGAATCCGCAGCCGGCCGCGGTGAGGCCGAGGGCCGCGGCGGTGCCGGCGCGGAGGAGGGAGCGGCGGGACAGGGGAAGTGCCTCGGGGGACATGGAGGTCCTCTCCGTAGGGGCCGGCCGGGTGGGGGGACGGCGGGGCCGAGGGGGCGGGCGGCGTGGCACGGGTGCGGGGTGGGGCGGGGTGGGGCCGGTGGGGCCGCGCGGGGCTCGACGGTGGCGGGCGCGGGGCGGATGCCGCGCTCAGCGCTCCGTATGGCCGAGGGCTGCCCGGATGCGGTCGGCGAACCAGCCGACCGCCGATTCACGGCGGGACAGGGGACCTGGCTCGAACCCGGGGGTGGAGAGCCCCTTCTGCACGCGGGCGACGAGCTCGGCGTCCTCGTCGTTGGTGATCCAGCCGATGTGGATGTTCAGGCGGCGGGCCAGCCGGGTGCGCAGGCCGGTGCCCCGGCGGGTGTAGAAGGCGCCGGGCACGGCCACCTTGTCCACCGCCGTCGGGATCGCGGTCCAGGCCAGTACGTGGTCGGGGTAGAAGTCGATGAGGGTGTTCGGGTAGATCACCGCGTACCGCCAGACACGGCGGTCGGCCTCGCCCAGACCGGGCATGGGCGCGGCGATGCGCTGGTAGAGGCGCTCCGCCCAGTTCGAGGACGGCTTGTCGCGCAGCGGTGAGGCGAACAGGACGTAGGAGTCCTCGATCTCGCAGGTGTAACCCTGGTAGTCGAGCAGGCGCATCAGCCCGGGGTGGGCCACCGGGACGTGGTAGCCCTCCAGATAGTTGTCGACCGCCACCTTCCAGTTGGCTTCCTGGACTTCGGCGCGGGCCAGGTCGTGGATCCGGTCGCGGCCGACCGGCACCAGGTCGGCGTCGGCGTAGTGGCCGACGGCCTGGGCGAGCCCGGCGCAGCTCTCGGCCAGCGGTACGGCGTCGGGGTCGAGGTTGACGAAGACGAACCCGAGGAAGGACTCCACGCGGGCCGGGAAGAGCCCGAGTTTCGGTTTGTCCAGGCAGGGGATCTGGCGCGCTTCCGGGGCGCCGACCAGGGTTCCGTCGAGGCGGTAGGTCCAGCCGTGGTAGGGGCAGCGGATGGCCTTGGCGGCCGGTTCCGGGCCGCTGACCAGGCGGGTTCCGCGGTGGCGGCAGACGTTGAGGTGGGCGGCGAGTCCGCCGTCCTCGGTGCGGACGACGAGGACCTCGCGGCCGGCCACGGTGGCGGCGAGCCGGGCCCCCGGGTCGGGCAGGTCGGACTCGTGGCAGACGACCTGCCACGACTTGGCGAAGACCGCTTCCGTCTCCGCTGCGGCGGTGTCCGGATCGGTGTAGTAGCGGGCCGCCAGTGCGGGCGGGGGCGCGGGGGCGTCCCGGAGGGGGTGGCCGGGCGGCCGGTCGACGGGCTGGTCGACGGACCGGTCGACCGGCTGGTTCAGGGGTGTGGCAGGTGCTCTGGAGTGCATCGTTGACTCCTCCGTGCCGCGCGTGCGGCGATCGGTGTCGGCGTTCGATGTCGAGTCGTCCCGGCGGCGGACAGGCAGGGGTCCGGCGGACAACCGGAACTACGCTGACCGATTGGACAGTCAGATTGCTGGCTGAATTCCGCCGGGTCAAGACTTGTACGCTGACCGATCGGTCAGCTAGCTTGATTACAGGCTGACCGATCGGTCAGCAAGCGAGTTCCTTCGTCGCTGCGCCGGCGTGTTTCCGCTGTTCTCCCTGCTCGCCGGTCCGAAGCAGCCGGCGTACGGCCACCGCCGTCCGGCCGTACGCAGCCGATCCGATCCGCGCCTCGCGGCCCGTCCCGATCCATCCGGCGCCGCGTGGCCCGCACCCGGTCGGTCCGTGCACGATCCGTCCCCGACGGGGGCACGGACACCCGTACGCCCGGACGACCCCACGGCCGAGACACCGCACCGCCCGCTCCCGTACGTACCGGTCCTTGCACGATCCGTCCGCGACGCGGCGCGGAATCGACACGACAGCACTCCCGAGGCCGCCGGAACACGGACCCGACGAACCCGGTCAGGCCCGCAACACGCTCGACGCCCCACGGGCGGGCGGCGCACGGCAGGTCACCGGGCCGACAGAAAGGCCCCAGGGCCGATCGGGCCTGCAGGCCGACAGGCCCCGATGGGCCGGCAGGCCGGCAGCGCGGCGCTTCCCACCCCGTCACCCCTTTCCCCACTCCCCCATTCCCCCTGGCCCCGTCGTCCGGTCCAACCGGGCGGCGGCGCCACCCACCCCTCCCCGGAGGCACGCATGAGCGGTCGTCGGCGTCTGGACTGGCTGGGGCTCACCCCCGAGCCGGAGCGGGAGCTGCCCGCTGCGGTCGCGGCCCTGCGCGCGGCTCCGGTGTTCCCGCCCGGCCCGCCCCCGGCTCACCCCGGCCACCCGGAACCCGCGCGGGCCCCCTCTCCCGCGGCTCCGGCCCACATGGCGGCAGCCGAACGGCGCCGCGTGGAACGCCTGATCCTGCGCGGCAGCCGGCACAGCTGGCTCCGATACCTCGCCGAGGTCACCGACCTGGTCACCGCAGTCGCCGCCGGGTCGAGGCCCGGCGACCCCGCCGCCGCCCTGCTCGCCGGAGAGGTCGTGCTCGACCACCACCGCATGCTCATCGGCCTCCCCGGAGCGGGATACGGCCGCACCGCCAGGGACCGCACCGCGCTCGAAGAGGCCGTACGGACGCTGCGGACCCACATCCCGACAGGAGACCGACCGTGACCGTGATCCGATACCCGGGAGCACTGCCGCCGGGCCCCCTGCTCGGAACGGCACCGGACGTGACGGAGAACGCCGGGGCGTACCGCGCCGCCGGCGGCTACGCCGGCACCACCACCCCGGACGAGCTGCTGCGCCACCTCGCCGCCTCCGGGCTGGGCGGCCGGGGCGGGGCCGGCTTCCCGGCCGCGGTCAAGCTGCGCTCGGTACGCGAGCAGGGCGAGCGCGCCGGACACGACGGGACCGGAAACGGAACCGGGACGGGGATCGGGATCGGGATCGCAGGCGGTGCCGGTGGCGGCGGCCCGGTCGTGGTGGCGAACGGCGAGGAGGGCGAGCCGGGTTCGGTCAAGGACCGGTGGCTGCTGCGTGCCCGGCCCCACCTGGTCCTCGACGGCCTCGCCCACGCCGCCGCGATCACCGGAGCCGTACGCGGCTACGTCTACCTCTCGGACCGGGAGGCGGCCGTACGGGTCCGCCGCGCCCTGGCCGAGCACCCCCCGGGCCTGCCGGTCGAGGTCGTCGAGACCCCCCACGCCTACGTCGCCGGCGAGGAGACCGCGGTGGTCCGCCGGATCGACGGCGGTCCGGCGCTGCCCACGGCCAAGCCGCCCCGGCCCTTCGAGCGGGGCGTCGGCGGCGCACCGACCCTGGTCTCCAACGTCGAGACCCTCGCCCGGATCGCGCTCACCGCCGCCCGGCCCGGGCTGGCGGACCGGATCGCCCGCACCACCCTGGTCACCCTGTCCGGCGGCGGCGCCGCACCGGTCCTCACCGAGGTCCCCTACGGCGTCCCGCTGCGCACCCTCGCGGCGGCCCACGGCAGCGCGGACGCGGCCGGGGCGCTGATGGGCGGGTTGTTCGGCGGGCTCGTCGGTCCCGACGGCCTCGACCTCCCGCTGGAGCCGGCGGCCCTCGCGGCCGCCGGTACCGCCCTGGGCTGCGGGGCCGTACGGTTCCTCGCTCCCGGCGACTGCCCGGTGGCCGCCGCGGCCCAGGCCGTGGACCATCTCGCCGCCGAGAGCGCCCGCCAGTGCGGCGTCTGCGTCTCGGGCACGGCGGCGGTCCGCGACGCCGTACGGGCCCTCACCGCCGGATCGGCCGGGCCGGGCACCCTGGAGAACCTGGAGCGTTGGTCCCGGGGCCTCCGCGGGCGCGGCGCCTGCGGTCTCCTCGACGCCGCCGCCGGTATCGCGGGCAGCCTGCTGCGCGCCTTCCCCGCCGCGGCCCGCGCCCACCTCGACGCACCGTGCCCGGCCTGCCAGGCCGCTGCCTCCTCGCCCCGGGGCGCCCGGACCGGCCTCACCGTGGCCGTCCCATCGGTGGCCGACACCCCGGCGGCGAAGCCCGCCGACCCTGGTCCACGCCCTCGCGCCGCAGTCATGCCGGACTCCTCCGGCCCCGGCCCCGGCCCCGGCCTCGGCCCCGGCGCCGAGCGGTCCGGGCTCCCGGCCTCAGCCCGCGGCGAGGGCCCGCCGGGGAACCCGCGCACCCTCACCGACCGCGAACCGGCCCTGGTCCCCGTATCCGGGCCGGCACCGGCGCCCGGGTACGCCCACCCTGCCGAAGCCGCCCCGGAGCAGGAGGTACCCGGCCCCGGGGGGCACAGTGCCCCGAACCGGACGGCGGCTTCCGCGAACACCCGCGACCGGCGCGCGGCGGACCGGCCGGCGAACACGGCCCCCGTCGGCCACCACCCGCCCCTCACCACCGGCCCCGGCCCCGGCCGCGCACCGCACCCCGCCCTCACGACGGCCACGGCCACGGCCACAGCCACGACGGCGGCGGCGACGGGCGACACCCGGACAGCGCCCGTGGCCGACCGGCACCAGCGCGCCGACGACCCACGGCGGACCGTCGGCCCGGCCGGCCGGCTCCCGCCGTCCGCCACCGCACGTCCCGGCCCGGCGCACGGCCCGGCCCCGGTCGCGACTGCCCCTGCCCCTGCCGACCAGCACCACCGCGCCGCGGACCTGTCGGCGGCCGTCGGCTCGGCCGCCTCTCCCCCGCCCTCCCCCCTCGCCCGTCCGGCCCCGGCACACCGCCCCACCCCCGCCCCGGCAACGGCGGACGACCGGCACGACCGCACGGACCCGCCCGAGGGTCCCGCCCCGGCAGCCGGCCGTACGCGGCCGGTGCCCGGCACCCGCCCTGCCCCGGCAGACAGCCGTCCGGGTCAGGTCACCGGTCCGATCGGCCACCCCGCCCCGGGTGCCGTGGCCGGCTCCCTCCCGGCCCGCGGTCCGGCCGTGCCGCGGGCGCAGGGCCCTGCCGCCCGGCGCCCGCGGTCCGACGGCGGTCACTGACCCCGATCCCGTGCCCGGGACGCCCTCCACCCGCCGCCCACCACCCCCGCGAACCGCACCGCACGCACCACACGCACCGCACCACCGAAAGGAACACGCCGTGAAACTCCTGCTCGACTCCACCCTCTGCCAGGGCTACGGGCTGTGCCAGGAGCACGCGCCCGAGCTCGTCGAACTCGACGAATGGGGCTACGCGAAGGTGATCGCCGTGCCCGTCCCGCCCGGCGCCGAGGGCACCGCCAGTGCCTGCGCCGAGAGCTGCCCCAACTCCGCCCTCCGCGTGGAGCGCTGACATGGGACGTGACCGACGCGACCTCACCGCCCTGTTCGACCCCCGCTCCGTCGCCGTCATCGGGGCCAGCGACGATCCCGCGAAGTACGGCCACGCGGTGGCCTCCCAGGCGCTCCGCGCCCCCGACCGGCGGCCGGTGCACCTGGTGAACCGGCGCGGCGGCACCGTGCTGGGCCGCACAGCCGCCCCCTCGCTCACCGCGCTCGGCGAACCCGTCGACCTCGTGGTGATCTCCGTGCCGGGCGCCGGCTTCGAGGCCGCCGTGGACGAAGCCCTGGCCTGCGGCGCGAGGGCGATCGTCGCGATCACCGCGGGTTTCGCGGAGTCCGGCCCGGCGGGCCTGGCCCGGCAGCGGGCGGTCGCCCAGCGAGTCCGGGACGCCGGGGCCGTCCTCGTCGGACCCAACTGCCTGGGCATCGCCGACAACACCACCGAGCTGTACCTCGCCTCCGACCGGTTCGCGCCCGGCGGGATCGCCCTGCTCAGCCAGAGCGGCAACCTCGCCCTCGAACTCCAGCTCCGCGGCGAGCCGCACGGCCTCGGCTTCTCCCGGTTCGTCTCGCTCGGCAACCAGGCCGACGTCACCCTCGTCGACCTCGTCGAGGACTGCGGCCGCCACGAGGCCACCGCGGTGATCGCCGTGTACGCCGAGGACTTCGGCGACGGCCGGGCCTTCGCCACCGCGGCCGCCGCGGCCGGCAAGCCGGTGGTGCTGCTCACCGCGGGCCGGGGCACCGCCTCCGCGCGGAGCGCCCGGTCGCACACCGGGGCGCTCACCACCTCGGCCGACGTGGTGGCCGCCGCCTGCCGCGACGCCGGCGTGGAACTCGTCCGTACGCCGCGGGAGATGACCGTGGTCCTGGCCGGACTCTCCGCCGCGGCCGGAGGAGGACCGTCCGGAGGCCGGCGGTCCGGAGGCGGGCGGTCCGGGAGCGGGCGGCGTACGGCGGTCTTCACCGACGGCGGCGGCCACGGCGCCGTCGCCGCGGACGCCGCCGAGGACGCCGGGCTCGACGTGCCCGAGCTCGGCGGGGCGGCACAGGACCGGCTGCGGACGGTGCTGTGGGAGCAGTCCGCGGTCGGCAATCCGGTCGACCTGGCGGGCATGGGCGAGCGGAACCCGCTCTCCTACGCCGCCACCGTCGCCGAACTCCTCGCCGCGCAGGACGTCGACGCCGTGCTGATGACCGGCTATTTCGGGGGGTACGCCGCCTCCGAGGGCGGCCTTGGCGGCGGCCCGGCCGGCGGCTCCGTACTCGCCGAGGGTGAGACCCGGGCGGCCAAGGAGATCGTCGCGCACCTCGGCGCCATGCCGAAGCCCCTGGTGGTCCAGTCGATGTACCCGCAGTCGCCGAGCTGCCGGGTGCTGGCCGGGGCGGGGGTCCCGGTGTTCGCCGCCACCGAGGACGCCGCCCGCGCCCTGGCCGCGATGACCGGCCGCGCGGCGGCGCCCGCGCCCGGGATCGCCGCGCTGCCCGACCCCGCCGTAGCGCTCGGGGACCCCGGGTACCACGGGGTGCGGGCGCTGCTGGCCGCCGCGGGGGTGCCGTTCCCGGCGGCCCGCGAGGTCACCGACGAGGCGGGACTGCTGGCCGCGGCCGAGGAGTTCGAGGGCCCGTACGTACTCAAGGCGCTGCACCTGCTGCACAAGTCCGACGCGGGCGGGGTGGCCCTGCGGCTGCCCGACCGGACCGCGCTGCTCGCCGCGTACCGGGAGATGCACGCCCGGCTGGGTGCCCCCGCCTACTCGGTGGAGGCGATGGCCGACCTCTCCGACGGCATCGAGCTGATCGTCGGGGTGAACCGGGACCCGCGGTTCGGGCCGGTGGCCATGGTCGGGCTGGGCGGGGTGCTCACCGAGACCCTGCGCGACGTGGCGTTCGCCCTGGCGCCCGTACCGGCCGCGCGGGCCGGGGAGCTGCTCCGAGGTCTGCGGACGGGCGCGCTGCTGGACGGCGTACGCGGCCGGCCGGCGGTGGACGTGGCCGCCGCGGCCGCCGTGATCGAGCGGATCACCGAGGTCGCCGCCGCCCATCCGGAGATCGCCGAACTGGAGGTCAACCCGCTGCTGGTGCGCCCGGACGGCGCACTGGCCCTGGACGCCCGGGCCGTCCTGGACTGAGGACCGCCTCCCCTCACCCCACCTCCTCTCACCCCCACCTCCCCTCCCCGTCCCCCGAAGGAGACCGAGAGCACCATGGACTTCCGCTACACCACCGAACAGACCGCCCTCAAGGCCCGTGCCGCCGCCTACGCACGGCTGCTCATGCGGTACGAGAACCAGTCCGAGGAGGCCGGCGGCCCGCTGCCCGCGGACACGGTCCGGGAACTCACCCGGGCGGCGATCGACGCCGGCGTGTACGCCATCAACATGCCCGCGGAGTGGGGCGGGGCCGGCCTGTCCCTGCTGGACCAGGTGATCGTCGAGGAGGAGTTCGGCAAGGTCACCAACTGCCTCTGGGACATCCCCTGGCGGCCTGCGAACGTCCTCGCCCACGGCACCGAGGCGCAGCGGGAGAAGTACCTGCTGCCGGTGATCCGGGGCGAGCGGTTCGACGCGTTCGCGGTGACCGAGCCGGGTGCCGGATCGGACCCCGGGTCGGGTACGAGCACCGCGACCCGGACCGACGGCGGCTGGCTGCTCAACGGCGAGAAGTGGTTCGTGACCTGCGGTGACATCGCCGACTTCCTGCTGGTGCAGGCCGATGCCGGCCCGGAGCGGGCGGCCACCCTGTTCTTCGTGGACAAGCAGGCGCCGGGCGTGGAGATGACCCGGGTGCCGCGGTTCATGCACTCCGCGGTGAACGGGCACCCCGAGTTCACCTTCACCGATGTCTTCGTCGCCGACGAGGACGTGCTCGGCGGGGTCGGCAACGGCTACGAGCTGACGAAGGAGTGGTTCACCGACGAGCGCCTGATGATCGCCGCCCGTACCGTGGGTGCCGCGGAACGCGCCCTGGAGCTGGCCCGGGACTGGGCGGTCGAGCGGCGCCAGTTCGGCTCCCCCATCGCCGAGTTCCAGCTGGTGCAGGGCATGCTCGCCGACTGCGCGGCCGACATCGCCGTCAACCGCGCCTACGCGCACCAGGTCGCGTGGGAGGCCGACCAGCCCCACACCGACCCCAAGACCCTGCACGCCAAGGCGTCGACCGCGAAGCTCGCGGCGAGCGAGGCCGCCGGGCGGGTGATCGACCGGTGCGTGCAGATCTTCGGCGGCCGCGGCTACGACCGCTCCTACCCGGTCGAGCGGATGTACCGCGAGCTGCGCGTCGACCGCATCTGGGAGGGCACCTCCGAGATCCAGCGCCTGATCATCGCCAACGAGCTCGTCAAGCGGGGCACCCGGGTGCTGGCCCTCCCGCACTGACCCCACCCGCGCCCCCGGGCCGTCCACCCCGCCCACACCCGTACGACCACGCCATCCACACCCGTACGACCACGCCGTCCACACCCGTACGACCACGCCGTCCACACCGGCGATACCTGCCACAGCCACCGAAAGGACCCCGAGGACCCCATGGACTTCCGACTCACCGCCCGCCAGCAGGAGCTCCAGGGCGCGGCCCGCGAACTCACCGAGTTCATCATGAAGTACGAGGCCGACTGCGAGGAGAACAACGGCCTGCCCCCGCAGGCCCACACCGAGATCCGCGACGCCGTCCTCGACAGCGGCCTGCAGGCCGTCAACATGCCCGCGGAGTGGGGCGGCGCCGGCCTCACGATCCTGGAGCAGGTCCTCGTGCAGGCGGAGCTCGGCCGGCTCACCGGCGCGCTCTGGGACATGGTGTGGCGGCCCGCCAACGCCCTGTCCCACTGCACCCCCGAGCAGCGCGAGCGCTACCTGGTGCCGGTGATCCGGGGCCGGCGCCGCGACTGCTACGCGGTGAGCGAGCCCGAGGCCGGCTCCGACCCGCAGAGCATCCGGACCACGGCGACCCGGACCGACGGCGGCTGGGTGCTGAACGGCGAGAAGTGGTTCGTCACGGTCGGCGACCACGCCGACTTCATGATCGTGCTCGCGGCGGCCGGGGAGGAGCGGGCACCGACCCTGTTCCTCGTCGACAAGGACACCCCGGGCGTGGAGATGACCCGGGTGCCGCGCTGGATGCACACCTTCGTCTACGAGCACCCCGAGTTCACCTTCACCGACGTGCACGTGCCGGACGACGCCGTGCTCGGGGAGGTGGGCAACGGCTACGACATCACCCGCTCCTGGTTCACCGAGGAGCGGCTGATGATCGCCGCGCGCACCATCGGCGCCGCCGAGCGCGCCCTGGAGCTGGCCCGGGACTGGGCGGTCGAGCGGCGCCAGTTCGGCTCCCCCATCGCCGACTTCCAGCTGGTGCAGGGCATGCTCGCCGACTGCGCCGTGGACATCGCCGTCAACCGCGCCTACACCCACCAGGTGGCCTGGGAGGTCGACGAGGGCCGGGTGGACCGCAAGACGCTGCACGCCAAGGCGGCCATCGCCAAGCTGGCGGCGAGCGAGGCGTCCGGCCGGGTCGTCGACCGGTGCCTGCAGATCTTCGGTGGGCGCGGGTACGACCGCTCCTACCCGGTCGAACGCCTCTACCGCGAGCTGCGCGTCGACCGCATCTGGGAGGGCACCTCCGAGATCCAGCGCCTGATCATCGCGGGTGAACTCGTCAAGCGGGGCACGGGCGTCCTGCAGATGCCGGCTGACGAGGGCACGGGGGCCCGGTGACCGACGGCGGGTCCGGCACGGACCGGGTCGGGGTGGTGGGCTGCGGACTGATGGGATCCGGCATCGCCGAGGTCTGCGCCCGCGCCGGACGGGACGTCGTGGTGGTGGAGACGAGCCGGGCGGCCGCGGACGCCGGCCTGGGGCGGATCACCCGCTCGCTGGGCCGGGCCGCGGCGGCCGGCAAACTGACCGCCGCGGCGGCGCGGGCCGCGGCCGCCCGGATCACGGTGACCGCCGACCTGGAGCGGATCGCGGACCGGGACCTGGTCATCGAGGCGGTGGCCGAGGACGAGCGGGCGAAGCTGGAGGTCTTCGCCCGGCTCGACGCGGTGGTGGAACGCCCCGACGCCGTGCTGGCGACGAACACCTCCTCCATCCCGGTCATCCGCCTTGCGGCGGCCACCTCCCGGCCGGCGCAGGTGATCGGCCTGCACTTCTTCAACCCGGTGCCGGTCCTCCCCCTGGTGGAGCTCGTGCCCTGCCTGCTCACCGGGGAGGAGACGGTGCTCCGCGCGGAGGCGTTCGCCTCGGGTGCCCTGGGGAAACAGGTGGTGCGCGCCCGGGACCGGGCGGGTTTCATCGTGAACGCCCTGCTCGTGCCGTACCTGCTGGCCGCGGTCCGGATGGCCGAGGCCGGAGCGGCCTCGGCCGAGGACATCGACCGCGGCATGACCCTGGGCTGCGCCCACCCGATGGGTCCGCTCGCGCTGGCCGACCTCATCGGCCTGGACACCGTACGGTCCATCGCGCGGTCGATGTACGCGGAGCACCGGGAGCCGCTGTACGCCCCGCCGCCGCTGCTGTCCCGGATGGTGGAAGCGGGCCTGCTGGGCCGCAAGACGGGCCGCGGTTTCCACGGCTACGGGGGCGGCGGAAGCGCGATGGGCCAGGATGGGGGTACCCGCACCGACACCGGAACCGATACCGGAGCCCGTACCGGAGCCGATACGGGAACGGGTGCGGCGGGCCGGGCCGCCGTACCGCCGCCGTCCACCCACTCACCCGCCGACGGGCGCCGACACGGGGAGCAGCCGACGTGACCAAGGCCGAGCGCGCACTGGAGACGCGTGAGCGAATCCTGACGGCCGCGTGTGAAGTGATCGCCGACATCGGCTTCGAGAACATCAGCATGCGGAAGGTCGCCGAGCACGCGGGGGTGTCGAAGGCCCTGTTGCACTACCACTTCGACACCCGGGAGAAGCTCTTCGCCGAGGCGATGACGCACTCCTTCTCCCAGACCGGGCTGGACACCGAGGGGGTCCCGGACTCGGTGCCGGCCGCCGTGGTCCTGGCCCGCATCCTGCGCAGCATGCTGCCGACGGACGAGGAGCTCCGGCAGGACTGGAAGCTCTGGCAGGAGCTGTGGGTGCGCGCCCAGCGCGATCCGGCGGCCCGGCACCTGGCCGTCGACCTGTACGAGCAGTTGCACGCGTGGGTCACCGGAGCGGTGGAACGGGGCATCGCGTCGGGGGAGTTCCGGCCGTGCGACGTCGCCGCGCTGGGCACGCTGGTGCTGGCCCTGTGCGACGGCCTCGGCATCCGCGTGATGCTGGAGGACCCGCGGGTCGGCCTGGCCACGGCCCGGTCGACGATCTGGGGGACCATCGCTCCGGTGCTCGGGATCGCCCCGGAGTTCCCGGAGGTCTGACCGGTCACCGGGGCGGCCGTCGGCGTTCCGGGAGGTCTGAACGGGGCCGGGCGGTCAGCCGCGCGGGATCTCGAAGGCGGCCAGCCGTGCGCCGCCCGGGGCGAGGCCGGCCCAGGTTCCGGGGCAGCCGAGCACCGCGACCGCGGCGGTGGGGAACTTCTCCTCCAGGCGGTCCAGGGCGTCATCGCCGGCTGCCCCGCCGGCGAGCAGCAGTACCAGGTCCTGCAGGCCCGGGTTGTGCCCGACGACGAGGAGGGTCCCGACCTCGTCCGGAGTCTCCCGCACGGTGTCGAGGATCTCCTCGGCCTCGGCCGCGTAGAGGCGCGGTTCGAGGCGGACGGGCGGCGGGGCGGGGAACGCGCCCGCGGCCAGCTCCCAGGTCTGGCAGGTGCGCCGGGCCGGGGAGCACAGCACGAGGTCCGGTCGCGGAACGGACCGCGCCAACAGCCGCCCGGCGGCGGGCGCGTCCCGCAGGCCGCGCGGGCCGAGGGGTCGGTCGTGGTCGGGCACGCCCGGCGGCCAGGCGCTCTTCGCGTGCCGCAGGATCACCAGGTCCGGCATGCGGGCGAGCCTAGCCGGTCCGTTCCGGACGTGCCCGACCCCGCGCCGGAGGGAAAGCGGGGACCGGGCCCCGCGGACCGGCCACCGGACCCGTCCGCGGACCGGCCATCGGCACCCGTCCCGGGATCGCTCGGCCGGGGTCGGACAGCCTGGATCAGTCGACGGACATCAGCCGACGGACATCAGCCCGTCGGCATCAGCCCGTCGGCATCAGCTCGCGGGCGGGATCACCGAGGAGTGGTGGTTGACGATCAGCCACTTGCCGTTGCGCTTCTCGTATTCGAACGTGTAGCGGGCGTCTAGCGGCTTGGTCTCCCCGGTCTTGGGGTCGGTGAGGTGGAACCGGTAGATGCCCGCGTCGATCGCCGAGTTGCGGTCCAGCACGTTGATCACCGAGCGGACCTTCTCGCCCTTCGGCTTCTTCTGCAGGAAGTGCTCGAAGTAGTCGGTGATCTCCGCACGGTTGGTGCGTATCTGCGGTGAGGCGGTGGGCAGCAGCACCGCGTCGCGGGCGTACCGGTCGGCGACCTTCGCGGCGCTGCCGGTCTGCAGGGCCGCGTTCCACTGGTCGAACAGTGCGGCGATCTCGCGCTTGCCTGCCTTGCCGTGCCGCGGGTCGTCCTTCTCGCCCGCCTGGGCCGCAGCGGTGCCCAAGGCGAGGGCGCCGGCGGCGGCCACCGCGACGGCGGTGACCGTGGCGCGGGTGCGGAACGTACGCTTCATCGGGACTCCTGATCCAGGGTGGACTGGCGAACCAGTGAACGGGGGAATCTGGCGAACTGACGTCGAACGCAACGGTGTTCGACGATCGCCAGTCTCGCCGAGGATCGCCCGATACCCGATGGGGTCTCAGGATGTGGAATCCGCCGCGGCCCCGGCCGTACGGGATCCGGGGGCGGTGGCGCCGGCCGCGGAGACCGCCGCGGGAGCGGTCGCGCGCCGGCCGGCCAGGCGGCAGCCGAGGCAGCCCGCGTGCCCGGCGCGTGCGGCGTGGTCACGGGACCCGAAGCCCCACTGCCCGACGGGCCGCGGCCCGGGGGCCTTGCCCCAGCCCGCCAGGTGCAGGCCCCAGGTGAGCAGGGCCGCCGCCACGAGGACGCCGAGCCCCAGCCACAGTCCGGGGGTCCAGCCGCACACGCCCACTCCGGCGAGTGCCGCCCCGACCGTGGCGACGGCGGTCCCGGACCATCCGGCGACGGTATGACCCTCGTCGTACTGGTGCCCCCGGCTTCCTTCACTTCCCTTGCCTGCACTCATGCTTCCACGCCTTCCGGGCCGCCCCGACCTATGATGTCTTAGCAACTGAGGAATTTATCTTAGGTACTAAGGAAATATCAATGGAGGGCACGATCCGCCCCGCAGCCTCGCCCGCGGAGGCGATCTCCGCGATGGACCACCTGATCGCGACGAGCATGGTCGGCCAGCAGGAGTTCGCCCGGAACCTGGGGCTCAGCGTGACCGACCTGATCTGTTTCGCGTACGTCCTGGAGGCCGGGGACGCCCCGGTCACGGCCGGAGACCTGGCGGTGCGCGCGCACGTCACGACCGGGGCGGTCACCGGCATCATCAATCGCCTGGAACGCGGCGGGTTCGTGACCCGGCAGCCGGACCCGGCCGACCGGCGGCGGGTGCGCGTGGCCGCCGTCCCGGAGGCGGCCGACCGCGTCCGGGCGGTCTACGAGCCGTACTACGCGCGCCTCGCAACGCTCTTCGCGGAGTACACCCCGGACGAAGTGGCCGTCCTCACGGACTGGTTCAGCCGGGCGGGCGAGCTGGCGGCGACCTACCTCGCCGAATCCTGCGAGACCTGAACCGGCGGGGCCGGTGGGGACAGGGGCGGTCGGCGGGGGCCGCACAACGCCTGACAGCATGACGCCCCATGAGCGATGATCATGCCCGTTCCGGGGCCCCGGCCGGCCCCGCCGCGGCCTTCGACGACCCCGCCGCCGTCCTGCGTACCGGCCGGGCGCGGCTGCGCGAACTCCTCGCCGCCTGCGCGTCCGGCCCGGAGCGGGCGGGCGGCCCGGGCCGGGAGATCGTCTCCCAGGCCGAGGTGCTGCTCGGCACGGCCGCCGTCCCGCGCCCGGAGTACGCCTCCTGGCTGCACTTCGCGGCGAAGGCGCTCGGCCACACCGGGTACGCCGAGGGGATCGCCGCCGCCGCGCCGCACCTGCCCTGGCGGACCCTGTGGGCCTGGTGGCGGCCGGTCGGCGCGTACGAGGCCGACCCGAACCTGAGCGGCGGGTGGCAGACCGACGTGTTCGAACGGGCCGGTGACGGGCGCCGGTTCGTGCGGGTGTCCGCGCTGTGGTGCCCGGAGACGTGGATCGACCTCGACACCGGCGAACGGTCTCGGGCCGCCCCGGAGGGCGTCGCCGAGGTGACCGAGGACCTGTGGCCGGACACCTGGCTGTTCGACCCCGAGGACGGGCCGGCACCCTTCGCTCCGGAGGACTGGGAGGACCCGGTCGAAGCGGCGCCCGGCCGCTACCTCCTGGTGGTCGCCCGCGGCGTGTTCCTCGTCGAGGAGAACCGGGACCGCGCACGGGCCGCCGAAGGCGACAGCGACAGCGAGGTGATGCCGGAGGCGCCCGGCGAAGCCCCCGTCCCCGAGCCGTGGTTCGCGACCGACCGGGACGGCCGCGGCCCGCTGACCGCCGCCCGACTGGACGAGGTGTTCGGCGCCGACTCGATGGTGCGCGTACCGGCGGGCGAACTCCCCGGGACGCTCCGCCACCCGGCCACCCGGGCGCTGCTGTCCGGACCCGGAATGCCCACGAGCTGGGGCGCCGGCTCGGTCGCGTTCCGTGCCGAACCCGGCGGCCCCCGGCCGGACGGCCGGGACGGGCTCCTGCGCCTCGGCGGCTTCGACTTCGGGTACTGCGACGAGGGCGAGGTCCTCGTCGACGGGACGACCGGCGCCGTCCTGCTGCGCCAGCCGGACGCCACGTTCGGGTCGGGCGGCGAGGAACCGTTCCCGCTGTGCCGGGACGCCGAGGTGTTCGTGCGCTTCCTGGAAGGCGTACGCCGGCACATGGGCTCCTGCTGGGACGGCCACGCGGCCGAGGGCGGCAGGACCGGTTTCCTCCGCTCGATGCGGGACCTCGACGCGGACGCGCTCGACGGCGACCCCTCCGGCGAGGTCTGGGAGCACGTTTTCGCCGGCATCACCGAACTCGGCGTGGACGGGTTCTAGCGGGGCGATCGCCGTCTGCGGCGGCGCCGCGCGCAGGCGCCGCCCCACCTGCCGGCACCCGTCGCGAGCAGGGAAAACCGGAGTGCGATCCTCCGAAATCCCGGGCGCACACCCCGGGTTCCGGGGCCGCCCGGGCACGTGTACGTTCACCGTGCACCTTCGTCATGTGCATGCCTTCCGGCCGTCACCTGAATGGCATGCCGCGGTGTGAACCTCCCCTCAATGACCGACACCCGTCGTGCCCGACGGCGGGTCGTGCGTGCCGAAAGGTTTCCCCCACGTGAAGATCTTCCCTCGCCGTTCGAGATGGGCCGCCCTGGGCGCCGCCGCGGCCACCCTGCTCCTGCTCCAGTCCCCGGCCGCCCCGGCTGCCGCGGCCGACTCCTACGCCGCCGACTACTACGCCGCGGCCCAGGGCAAGACGGGCGCCGAGCTCAAGTCCGCGCTGCACGGCATCATCAAGAACCAGTCCAAGATCTCGTACACCGCCGTCTGGGACGCCCTGAAGGTCACCGACCAGGACCCGAACAACTCCGCGAACGTGATCCTCGTCTACTCCGGACGCTCGCAGTCCAAGTCGACGAACGGCGGCGGGGTCAACGACTGGAACCGCGAGCACGTATGGGCCCAGAGCCACGGCGGCTTCGGTACGTCCGCCGGCCCGGGCACCGACCTGCACCACATCCGCCCCGAGGACGTGACGGTCAACAGCACCCGTGGCAACAAGGACTTCGACCTGGGCGGCAGTCCGGTCAGCGAGGCCGCCGGCAGCTACACCGACTCCAACTCCTTCGAGCCGCGCAACGCCGTCAAGGGCGACGTGGCGCGCATGATCCTCTACATGGCCGTGCGCTACGACGGCGGTGACGGTTTCGCCGACCTGGAGGTCAACGACTCCTCCGGCAACGGCTCGGTACCGTGGCACGGCCGGATCAGCGTGCTGAAGCAGTGGAACGAGATCGACCCGCCGGACGCCTTCGAGCAGCGCCGCAACCAGATCATCTTCGACACCTACCAGCACAACCGGAACCCGTTCATCGACCACCCGGAGTGGGTCGAGGCCATCTGGTAGGCCCGCCCCGTCCCCGCGGCCGGACCGGACTGCCCCCGGTCCGGCCCGGACCCCCGTCCCGGGCCGGACCGCGCCGAGCGGTACCGGACGGCGTGCCGGCCCGGTCAGGGGTGGTGGAACGAGACCTCCGGGTTCGCCGGGGACGGCCCGTCCAGCAGGGGCTGTTCCGTGCCGCGCAGGTGCCGGTCGAAGAACGCGGCGACGTAGGCGCGGGTGAGGTGCGTCGCACGGTCCGCCGTCATCGGCTCACTGGGCAGGCCGAAGTGCTCGAAGATGACGGGCGCGTCGGTGAAGGACCCGTGGTCCGTCCCGGCCACCGTCAGCCACCGCTTCTCGCCGCTGCCGAGCGCGCGCCAGGTGGGGTCCCAGGTGGTGTCCTCGCCTCCCGGCCGGTGCCCGTCGTCGGCGCCCAGCATCAGGAACGGCCGCCCGCCGAGTCCCCCGGCCGGGAGCTGGTCGTGGAAGGCGCCGTCCATGTTCACGCCCGCCCGGACGCGCGGGTCGCCGAGCATCGCCGTGGCCGCCGCGGCGCCGCCGATGGAGTGGCCGGCCATCCCGATCCGCTTCCGGTCGATGATCCCGGCGTGCTTCCACACCGGGTGACGGCCGGTCAGCCGGTCCAGCAGGAAGGACACGTCCCGCGCCCGCGCGGCCGTGACCTTGCTGCCCTTGGCCCGGCCCTCGAGCACCTCCGTGCAGGCCACGCAGCCCAGCACGCGCCCGTCGGGCACGGCCGTGCCGTAGGACTCGTACGCGTGGTCCAGTGAGGCCACCACGTAGCCGCGGCTTGCGAGGTCCTCGGCCAGCGCGGTGAGGGTGTAGCGGGAGAGGCTGAAGCCGGGTGAGAGCACCACGAGCGGGCGCCGGCCCGGTGCGGGCCGGACGTCGCTCCTGCTGTACGTGCGCGTGGCACTGAGCTCCGCCGGATCGACGGCGTCGCCCAGCCCGGCCCCCTCGATCAGCCGGGCGGCCTCCTCGGTGGTCGCGTAGGGGGCCGGCCGGCCGGTGCCGGAGCGGGCGGCCGGGTAGTGCAGGGTGACCATCAGCTCACGTCCGGCGGCGGTCGGCACCCACGGGTCCGGCCGGGAACGGTCGACGAGGTGGAGGACGGTACTGCCGACCGGTAACCCGCCGGTGGGCCGCGGAAGTGCGGGCGGCGCGGTCAGGCGCCGGCCCGCGGCGGCCGACGTCCCCGAGAGCGGCGCGGCCCACGCCGACGTCGTGACGGACGGCGCCGGAGAGGCCGGAGAGGGCGAGGCGGGGGCCGGGGCGGCGGCGGAAGCCGTACCGCCCGCGGCGACGGGCAGCGCGAGGGCGAGTGCGAGTACGGCGGCCGTGGCCGCCCTGCGAGAGGTGGAAGCAACCATGGCTCCGACGCTAGCCGGGGCCCACGCGCACCCGCGTCCGACCACAGTCGCGGAGCACTCCCCCGCGCGGGGGAGCCCATACCGGTGGTTGGCTCAACCTCCGGTCGTACGCCCGGGGTTGAGCACACCCCGACCGCGGACCCCGTGCCGGGCGACCCCGCGGGCGGCCGGAGCACCGGCCGGCGGTCCGGTCCGCGGCGCGGTCGTGCGCCGGACGTGGGCGGTCGGACCCGACGAGTCCTCTAAGCTGGCAATCCGACTTGGGGGGTGGGAAGGTGACGCCGCGTCTGGTGTTCGTCCACGGCATCGGCGGGCCGCGGGACCCTGATGCCGAGCAGGCGGAGTGGCTGCGCGCCCTCGCCGAGGGTGCCCGGGCCGCCGGACACGCGCGGAAGGTGTCCGCGCTGACACGTGGCTGGGGCGTCGAGACACGGTTCGCGTACTACGGGGACCTCTTCCACCGGGCGGGAGGCCAGGGCGGCGCGCCGGGCACCGGGGACGCCGGCGACGAGGCCGTCGTCGCCGAACTCCTGCTGGAGGTGATCGACCGTCGGCTCGCCGACCCCGCGGTGGACTCCCGGGAGCAGCGGGTGCTGTCCCACGCCCGGGCCAGGCTCGAACCGACCGGACAGGCCCAGGGGGCCGGTGCCGCGGGTCGCCGGACGCTGAACGCGCTGACCACGCTCGCGTCCGTGCCGGGCCTGCGGTGGCTCGGCGAACTGACCAGTTCCCGGCTCACCGTGACGGCGCTCGGACAGGTCGCCCGCTACCTCAACCGCGGTGAGGCGGACGCCGCGGGCGTCCCGCTGGACCGCCGGGTCAGGGACCGCGTGCGGAACTGCCTCGACCAGGACGGGCCGACCGTGGTCATCGCGCATTCGCTCGGCACGGTGGTCGCCCTGGAAGCCCTCCACGAGCACAAGGCCGAGGTTCCGCTGTTCGTGACCCTCGGCTCCCCCCTGGGCATCCGGACGGCCGTTCTCCCCCGGACCAGGCCGCAGCCCCCGAGCACCCCTGAATGCGTCGGCCGCTGGCTGAACTTCTGGGACCGCGACGACGTGATCGCGGCGCGTCCGGTGCTGGAGGAGTTCGTCCGCCCCAGCACGGGCCGGGTGCGCCCGGCCAGCGGCCGGGTCGACTCGGACGGGCTCTGGGTGCACCCCGCCGCCCTCTACCTCGCCCAGGGCGCGGTCGCGGGGCCCGTCGTCGAGGCCCTGGACACCCTCGCGGACCAGTGACCGGCGGCCGCCACGCCCTGGTGATCGCGGCCCAGTGCCCCGATCTGGGCATCCTCACCGAACTGGAGGCCGCGGCGAAGGACTTCCACTCCGTACTGACCGACCCGGAGGCCGGAGCCTGCGTGACTTCCGAGCCGGCCAGGACCCTGCTGTACGGCGAGGTCGCCCAGGGCGAGGTCGAGCAGGCGGTACGCGCGGCGGCGCGGGCGGCCGGGCGGCAGGGTGCGGTCCTGGTCCTCGCCCTGCTGGGCCACGGGATCGAATCCGGTGGCAGCCTGTACTTCATGGCCGGTGATTCCCGGCGCGACGAGCTGACCACCACGGTCGACGTGGGCTCGCTGCTCCGGCAGGTGGTCGAGACCCCGGGGCTGTCCGGGGTGGTCACGGTGGTGGACACCTGTCACGCGGCGGGCGCCGTGCCCGAGGTCAAGGCGGTCGTCTCGGGCGTCCGGCAGGGCAACACGCGGCTGTCCCTGCTGATGGGTGCGGGCGTCGCCGAGGCGGCGTTCGAGCTGAAGTTCGTCCGGACGGTCACCCGGGTGGTCCGCCGGGGCGTGGACCGGGCCGCCGCGTGCCTGTCCCCCGAGGCCGTGGTCGACGCCGTCCGCCTCGACGGCGGCGCCGTCGGCCAGGACATCCACCGGATGGACTGGGACGGCGCCCAGTTCGAGGATTCCGGACTGTGGCTGGCATACAACCGGCGGCATGCGGCCCGCCTGGCCGGCCGGCAGCTGGGCCCGCTGGCCCGTGAGGCCCTCGCCCGAGCACTGTCCGGCCGGCTCACCGCGCACGGCCCCGACGGCGTACGGCGACCGTACGACACCGTGCGCGGGCTCGCCTGTCCACACCCGCACACCGGCGCGGACGGAATCGACGAACTGCAGGTGCTCGACGGCCTGGAGGGGCTCGACGACCCGGCAGGGCTCGACGACCTGGAAAGGGCGGTGGCCGCGCTCGGTCTCCGGGAGGGCGCGCGAGCGCGGAGGGTCCTCGAAGCGGTCCGGCACTGCGCACGCACCCGCGCACTGCTGGCCGCGTGGCCCGGCAGCGAACTGACCTCGAAGGTACTCAACCGCTCCTTGTTCACCGCCGTACCGCAGGCTGCCGAGGGGCTGCCCACGGCCACGGGCAACGACCTGCTGCGCGACGCGGTGGAATACCTCCGGCTGAGCGCGCCCCTGGTCGCCCAGAGTCCGGTGGTGCCGTTGGCGCGTTTCGTCGCTTCCCTGGCGATGGATACGGGGGTTCCCCCGGCACACCCCGCCCTGCGGCAGTGGGCCGCCGACATCGGCGCGGACATCGACCTCAACGACGCGTTCGAACGCTGGGCGGAACGCAGCCGGGACATGCGGCTCCGGCTCGTCGTCTCGCTGCACGCGGCCGTCTGCGACGAATGGCCCGAGTCCCTCACGGCCTGGCTGCTCGACGGCGACACCCACCACGGCCACCGGGAGTTCCCCTGCCGGCCGGACCGCACCGGGGTGGAGCGGCAGATCGCGGCCGCCCTGCGCTGGGCCTCCGGTCTGGCCGGTCGTCTCGGGTTCCCGCTGAAGCGGGTCGAGATCGCGGCCCCCGCCCTGCTGCTGGTCCAGTGGCGGCCCGAGGAGACGGACTACGGCCGGCGGCTGGGCGACCGGCACGACGTGGTGCTGCGCTGGAGCGACCGGATCCAGCTGCCCGAGCACCGGTGGTGGATCAACGACGACGCCCGGGAACACCTGCGGGTGCTGGAGTCCGCGCGGTGCGGGCAGCGCCTGCACTGGCTGGAGGAGGGCGACACCCGCCCCGACGGAGAACTGCGCGCCCGACTGGAGGGCCGCACGGAAGGCAAGGCGGTGGCCCTCGGCCACCACCCGGCCCGGCTGGGCGACATCATGGCGACCCTGCTGGAGGCCTCGCCGATCGTGCTGTGGCCGGACGAGGACGCCCGGGTCTCCGAGGACGCCCGCCGCTACGTCGACGAGAGCTGGCACCAGCTGCCCGGCAAGTTCTGCACGGCCTACCGGGCGCGACGGCGCACCGGCCGACCGGATCCGGCCGGTCCGGCGGACGAGGACTCCGGCCGGTTGGGCCGGGAGGACCTGCACCGGCTCCGCGCCGTCTGGGCCGACCTGGACTACCTCGATTTCTGTGACTGGTTCCAGAAGTACACGACCGACCACCCGACCGATCGCCCGACCGACCACCCGACCGGGTTCCCGACCGAGGGGGAGACACCCTGATGACCTGGCAGCCCTTCTACGCAGGGCACGGCCGAGCCCCCGAGCAGCCCCGCCGGCTCGACCCGGCCCCGCCCTGGCGGCACTTCCCCCGCCGTCCCCTGCACGAGGAGTTCGTGCCGCCGCCCGGTCTGGTGGAGGCCGTGAACGCCGCCCTGCTGCTGCGCCGCCCGCTCCTGCTGACCGGCCCGGCCGGATCGGGCAAGTCGACCGTGATCGAGCAGGTCGCCGTCGAGCTCGCGCTGGGGCCGGTGCTGCGCTGGCACGTCACCTCACGCAGCAACCTGGGCGAAGCCCTCTACCGGTACGACGCCCTCGGCCGGATCCACGCCCAGCGGCTGGAGGGACGCGACGGCAGCGACGACATCGCCCCGTTCCTCCGGATGGGGCCGCTGGGCACCGCTCTGCTGCCCGCCACGCACCCGCGGGCGCTGCTCGTGGACGAGATCGACAAGAGCGACCTCGACCTGCCCAGCGACCTGCTCGACGTACTGGAGCGCGGCGAGTTCGAGATCCCCGAACTCGCCCGGTACGCGCAGGACGTGGTGTCGGTCCGCGAGTGGGACGGCGACATGAGGCACGACATCGAGCGGGGCCGGGTGCAGTGCGTCGAGTTCCCCTTCATCGTGATGACCAGCAACGGGGAGCGCGATTTCCCGGCCGCGTTCCTGCGGCGCTGCGTACGGTTCACCATGCCGCGTCCCACGGTCGAGTCGCTGACCCGGGTGGTGGCAGCGCACCTGGACGCGGAAGCTGCCGGCGCCGACGCCGCGCAGCGGCTGATCGCCTCCTTCGTCGCCCGGCTGGGCGAGGGCGAGAACCTGGCGGTGGACCAGCTGCTCAACGCCGTACACCTGTTGAGCACGGAGAACGCCCCGGACGAGGACCGCCGGCGGGAGATCGAGGAGCTTCTGCTGCGCGAGCTGTCCCGTGCCTGACGCGTCCGGCGGGCCCGATGCGTCCGGCGGGCCCGATGTGTCCGTCGGGCCGGGCGTGCCCGCGGTGGCCGCCGGGTCCGGGGACCTGTCCCGGGTCCTGGCGGCGTTGCGCGGGGCCGCGCCGGACCTGGACGGAACGGCCCTGACCGAGGTGCTGTGGCTCGCCGCGCGCATGGCCGACGGCGCTGCGACCGCACCCAGGGGTCCGGATCCCGTGCGGCCGCCGGACACGGCCGGGACACGGCCCGGACCCGGGGAGACCGAGGGGGCGGGGGACGTCTCCGGTACGCCGTCCGCGCCGCCGACGCCCCCGGCTGCCGCCGGACGGCCGTCCCCGCCCGCGGGCGGGCAGCCGGCCTCCGCGACCGACCGGGCCGCGGGGGCCGACGGAGCCGGCGGTGCCGACGGGCACGCCCTGCACGAGCGGCGGTCGGGCGGACCGGACCGGCTCCGCGGCAGCGCGGTGTCCACACCCGGCGCGTCCGGGCTCCCGCACGGCCTGGAGCTCACCCGCGCGCTGCGGCCGTGGAAGCGGCGGTGGCGGGCGGGACGGCGGAGCGAACTCGACATGGACCTGACGGTCGATGCGTACGCGCGCGGCGGACGGCTCATCCCCGTGTTCGCCCCGGCACCCGAGCGGTGGTTCGACGTGACCTTCGTCGTCGACCGCTCCCCCGGCATGCGGGTGTGGCAGGAGACCGTCCGCGAGTTCACCTCGCTCGTCGCCCGGCTCGGCGCCTTCCGCACGCTCAGGACCCGCGACCTGTCGTTCGGGCCGGACGGCAGCCCCGTCGCGCCGGGCCCGGCCGGCTCCCCCGACGGCCGGATGCTGGTGGTCGTCGTGTCCGACTGCTCGGCGGACGCCTGGCGGCGGCCCGCGGTGTGGCAGCAGCTGCACGCGTGGGCGGGGACGACCCCGACCGCCCTGCTCAACCCGCTGCCCACCCGGCTGTGGCGGAGCACCGGGCTCGACCTCCCGCTCGTACGGGTCACCCCGACCGTCCCGGGCCCCTACGGCGCCCGGCTCCCCTACGACGCACCGCCGCCGCTCGACCGGGACCCGGAGGCGACCGGAGGGGTCCTCCGCCCGCAGCCGGTGCCCGTCCTGTCCCTCTCCGCGCACTCCCTGGGACGGTGGTCGCGCGCGCTGATGCGGAACGATCCGGCCGGCTGCAGTGCGGTCCTGGTCCCGCAGACCGGCCGCCTGCCCGCCCGGTCCGGACCGGCCGCCAGGCCGGTGCCGCCACAGGTCCGCGCGCACGGGTTCCTGCGCACGGCGAGCCGGCCGGCGGTGCGCCTCGCCGTGCTGTGTTCCGCCTTCGACCGGCTGGGCCTGCCCGTACTGCAGGTGATCAGGGAGGCACTGGTGCCGGAGGCGGCCACGGCGGCCGTGGCGGAGGTCATCACCAGCGGCCTGTTCGAGGTCGCCGACGAGGGTGACTCGGTGACGCTCTCGCTGGGCCCGGACGCGCAGGCGGCCCTGCGGGAGCGGCTCACGACGGACGACGTGTGGCGCCTCCACGACGCCCTCGACCGTCACATCGGCGATCGCGTCGGCACCACCGGACTCGCCTCGGTCCTGCCCGATGCGGCGGCGGCCGAAGAACTGCCGGCAGAACTGCGGCCGTTCGCCCGCGCCTCGCGGGAGACACTGGAGCTGCTCGGGGTGGCCGTACCGGAGCGGACCGCGCCGCCGGCCGAGGCAGATCCCTCCGCGGTGGCGCCCGAGCCCGGCCCCTACGGGCTGCCGCCCGCGCCGGAGCCGTACGTCGGCCATGCCGACATGGTCCGCGTCCTCGCGGACACGCTCTCCGCACGGGGCGACCGGCGCCGCCGGGTGTGCCTGACCGAAACGGGCGCCCAGCCCGGCGCGGGCCGCACGGCCATGGCCCTGCACATCGCGCACCGGGTACGGGACTCCTTCCCGGACGGCCAGGTCTTCCTCGACCTGCGCGGCTCGACCCCGCATCCCGTCGACACCGATGCCTCGCTGTTCATGCTGCTGACCGCGCTGGGCCTGCCTCCGGACAACCGCCCGTGGACCACCGGGGAGCTCCTGACCACCGCCGTCGACGCCCTCCAAGGGCGGCGTGTGCTCATCGTCCTGGACGATGCGCACGACACCGGCTTCCTCGACCGGCTCTGCGCAGCGACCCCGGACTGCGCCTGGCTGGTGACCGTACGAAAACCGGAACAGGTGCCGTCCGAGTTCACCACCGGTCGCCTCCTGCCGCTGTCCCAGGAGGACCTCCTGGCGATCCTGGCCGTCGCCGCAGGCCCCCGGCTGGACCTTCAGTCCCGGTCCGCTCTGCTCGCCTTCCTGGCGGGCACCGGCAGGTGGTACCCGCTGGAGGCGAGGCTCTGCGCCGCCTGGCTGGCGGCGGACCCGTCACGTTCGGTCGAGGACCTGATCAGGGTGCTGATCCACGCCGACCTCGCGCGAGGGCGTGCCAGGTCCGACTTCTCGTTCTACGGGCTGATGACCCGGACGCTCCCGCCCGAGCTGATCGAGGCGGCCACCGGCCTGGCCGTCGCGGGAACGGGCCGGCTGACGGTCCACGAGGCCCGGGCGCTGCTCGGCTTCACGGCCGGCCGGGCGCGCAGGACCGTGGAACAGCTCGTCGGCGCGGGCGTGCTGGAACGGCGGAGCCGGGAGGTGTACCGGTTCCACGCCGCTCTGCACGCGGCCCTGCGCCGCGTCTCGCGGCCCGGCACCGGCGAGCACGTCGATGACGGTCTGGCCGCCTTCCACCGGTCTGCCGCGGTCCTTCTGCACGATGCCTCCCGCCCTGCCTCCCACCTCGGCCACCTGCTCGGTGTGCCCGACCCGGACCTGGAGCCTCCGGTGGCCGGGGAACTGCTCGGCCCGCTGGCGGACACCTGGATCTCGAACGCGCTCGCGTCGGTGATCGAGGCCGGCGACCTCACGCACGACCAGTGGGTACGGGAATCCCTGGTCGTACTGCTGTACCTGCTGCGCGACACCGGCGGATCGGCCCGTCACCGGCACGCTTTCGAACGCGCGGCGAACGTCCTCATCCGGTCCGGCGACCAGGGGTTCGCCCGGCTGGCGCTCGCCTGGGCCCACCACACCGGCGGCCGGACGCAGGCCGCCGCCGAGAACCTGGGTCCGCTGCTGCACTCGTCCGAGGTCTCGCCCTGGGACTTGCTGTCCTCCCATGTGCTGCTGCTGGCCGGAACACTGGCCCTGGACCGGGGTGAACCGACGCAGGCGCGGAAGTTCTTCGACGAGGCGGCCGAAGGGTTCACCTTGCATTCCGACCCCTACGCCCTCTCGTCGGCCCATCTCGGCCTGGCCGGGGCGGAGTTCCGGCTCGGCAGGACCCCGGAGGCCTTGGAGTGGGCCGAGGGGGTGGTGGACGAGGGCCTCGATGCGGTCCGGGTGCCGCTCGCGCGTGAGGCCCTGCGCTTCCTGGCCGTCGCGGCCTCGGCGGCGGGCCGCCACGAACGGGCACTGGAGGTGCGGACGGAACTCGGCCGGGTCCACGAGGTCCTGGGGGACGACCGTGCCGTGGGCGAGGTCCTGACCGACACGGTGGACACCTTGCTCCAGCTGGGCCGGCCGCAGGAGGCCCTCGCAGCTGCCGAGGAGGCCGTCCTCCGTTTCCGGGGGCCGGGACTCGAATGGGAACAGGCGGATGCCCTGGAGCTCCAGGCCATGCTGCTCCGGCACGCGGGCGACGAGAGCGCAGCCCTGCTCGCTCTGGAACATGCCCAGTTCCTGATGGACGGACGCGACCCCGAGCGGGCGGGCCGACTCCGGGCGACGTCCCGCTCCCTCTTCGGACTGAGGACCCTGATCGGTCTGGAGATGACGGCCGAACCGACCGGCGACGCGGAGGACGAGCGCCGTTCCGAGCAGCTGTCCTGGGCGGCGGAAAAGGTGATCCACCGCCTGGACATTGCGCCGAACGGCCTCGTCGA
This sequence comes from Streptomyces sp. NPDC043853, assembly GCF_056436025.1. Classification (NCBI taxonomy): domain Bacteria; kingdom Bacillati; phylum Actinomycetota; class Actinomycetes; order Kitasatosporales; family Streptomycetaceae; genus Streptomyces; species Streptomyces sp. NPDC043853. The sequence continues at coordinate 186,538 of NZ_JBWKDJ010000006.1, read as the reverse complement.
GAACGAAGTGATCGCGGGCGGTTGTGTTCTGATCTGCGACGCGTCGATCGGCACGGCGGACCTGGTGAACGGTCTGGCCGAGCAGCTGCCCCGGGCGCTGACCGCCGCGGGATTCCCCTACGGGGTGCACATGGCGGTCAACGTCACAGAGCTCAGCGGAACACCGTCGCACGGCGTCGAGCTGCTGCTGCACGCCCATGAACTCCGCTCGCTCGCGCGCCGCAGCAGCACCTGGCCCGTCATCCACATGTCCGCGAAGGCCCATGCCGTGATGGCGGCGAGCCCGTCGGCCGAGCGAGTGTACGTGGACGCGACGCCTGCCGGAGCGGACTCCGGGAACCGCCTTCTGGTGCCGGCGGAGCCGGCCTGGCCCCTGAGCGACCGCGGGTTGTACCGGCTCGCGCTGGCCTGGAAGGCAGCGGACCCCGACGGCAGTCGTCTCGCCCGGTTGCTGCGCGAAAGCATTGACGCGAACGTGCAGCCCCGTGCGGGTTTCCCGGACAGCTTCGACCCGAGGTCGATGAGCCGCACGGCACGTGCCAGGGCCGCACTGGCAGTCGAACACGGTCTGCGGCGCTGGGAGTCGTTCGGGCCGGGCGGCTCGACCGACCTGATCCTGCTCGCCCGGAACCTGCACGACGAGGCCGTGGGCTTCGACGTCAAGCTGTCGCTGTCCCAGCAGTGGGACGTTCCGCCCTCCGCGCACGGCCGGCTCGTGGTGCTCGTCCACGCCGACGACAGGTCGTCCCGCTGGTCCGTGGGGCTGTTGAGGTTGCGGGCCGAGCAGATGGTCGACGGGGCCCCACGGAGGCTCAGCGCACTGACAGTGCGCGACGAGGTGCTGTGGCTCCACCGGCACGACCCGCTCCCGGAGAACGTCCTGCTGCACCTCTCCTACGCGGACCAGCGTGCGATCGTTGCTCCGGGTAGTGCCCGCGACCGACTGGTCGAGCTCTTCACGCGTGTCGAGGGCAAGAGGGTTCTGCCTGCCCTGATCGCCCGGCTGGCGGGCGAGAGCTGGCAGCGGCGCCTCCGCGAGGCAGCGCCGGTGCTGCGTGAGCGGGGCGTCCTGCTCCTGGGCCCCGGCGCCGCCGACCGCCTCTTCTCCTACGCCTTGGGGGTGGCAGGGGACTCGCCCTCCGAGGGCTACACCAGCGTGCGCCTCACGAGGTACGAGCCGGGCCGGCACGGAGGGAGACAGCCGATCAAGCACCACGACCACACCCGCTGGGTCCGGGCCGGCGACCACGACCCTGTCGAGCCGCTCCCCGATCTGCGCTCGGGGCGCCCGCTGTGACCGGCGGCGATCCCGGCCCCGCCGGAGCGGCCTAGGCTGGGATTGTGCAGGGTGGTGCCGTCACGCTGTGCCTGACCGGGGACGTGATGCTCGGGCGCGGCGTGGACCAGATCCTTCCGCATCCCGGTGATCCGGAGCTGGCGGAGGCGTACGTGCGTGATGCCCGGACGTATGTGGAGCTGGCCGAGGCGGTGAACGGGCCGATCCCGCGGCCGGTGGACTTCTCCTGGCCGTGGGGAGTCGTGCTGCGCGTGCTCGCCCGGACGGTGCCCGACGCCCTGGTGCTGAACCTGGAGACCAGTGTCACGCGAAGTGACGACGCGATGCCCGGCAAGGGGGTGCACTACCGCATGCACCCCGCCAACCTGCCGTGTCTGGCGGCGGCCCGCCCCGACGTGTGCGTGCTCGCGAACAACCACGTGCTGGACTACGGGCGGCGCGGGCTGGAGGAGACCCTGGACGTGATGGCCGTGGCGGGGCTGCGGACGGCGGGGGCGGGCCGGGACGCCGAGCAGGCCGCCCGGCCGGCGGCGGTGCCCGTGGGCTCCGGGCGGCGGGTCCTGGTGCTCTCGCTCGGCATGGCGTCCAGCGGGGTGCCGCCGGGCTGGGCGGCGACGGCCGACCGGAGCGGGGTCGCCTTCGCCGCCGAGGCGTCCGGTTCCGCGGCGGCCGCGCTGGCCGCCCGTATCCGGGAGGCGAAGCGGCCGGGCGACGTGTGCGTCATCTCGGTGCACTGGGGCTCCAATTGGGGATACCGGGTGCCCCGGGACCAGATCCGGTTCGCGCACGCGCTCGTCGACGCCGGAGCGGACGTGGTCCACGGACACTCCTCGCACCACCCGCGGCCGGTCGAGGTGTACCGGGGACGTCTCATCGCCTACGGCTGCGGGGACCTGATCAACGACTACGAGGGCATCACCGGCTACGAGCTGTACCGCGACGACCTCCGGCCGCTGTACCTGGTCTCCCTGGAGGCCGCCACGGGACGGCTGCGCGAGCTGCGGATCGTGCCGTTGCAGGCCCGGCGCATGCGGCTGCGGCGCGCCTCGGCGGAGGACTGCCGGTGGCTGGGCGGCACCCTGGACCGGGTCAGCCGCGAGTTCGGGGCCCGATTGCGGCCGCAGCCGGACGGTACGGTCACCCTTCACCCGGACGGGCCGGACACGACGGACGGCGCCGCGACCCGTTCGCGCTGACCCGGACGGGCCGTCCGGGCACACCGACGCGATTCCTTCCCCGACTGACCGGATCCGTGCACCTCGCGCGGAGCCGAGGTGGTTATGATCACGGTGTGATCACAGCCCGGTCGCGCCGTCCTGCCGTCCCGGGCCGCTCCCGGGCGGTCCTGTTGCGGCTGTTCGGGGTGCGCCTGCTCGGGCTGTGTCTGGTGGCCGTGGGCTTCCTGTGCATCGATGCCCCGGGTTCGGGCAGCACGCCCGGCCACCGGAGCGCGGCCTCCGCCCCGATCGCCGTGGACGCGGGTGCCCTCCAGGGGCACGGGCACGGGCACGGGCAGGGTGATGGGCACGAGCCCGCGTCGCCCGCCCACGACTGTTCGCCTGCGGCGGCGCCCCAGGCGGTGCCGGCGGAACCGGCGCACGCGCCGCTGTCGCCGGCCGCGGCGGACGCGACACCCGCGGCCCGGACGGGTGCGGTGCAGTGTCACCTCGTCCGCGACGGCTCCGGCACCTCGCTGCGCGGGGCCAGAACGACGGGGGTCCTGCGGGTATAGCGGCGGTCCGCTGCCGCCGGACCATCCCGCTCACCGCTGCACGGAGGAACTGTGCCGCACCGTTCCCGCGTACCCCTTTCCCGTCGGCCCCTTGCCCATGGGCTCCTTTCCCGTCGGCTCCTTTCCCGTCGGCTCCTTTCCCGTCGGCTCCCTTCCCGTCGGCCCCTTTCCCAGGTCCGCAGGTCCGGCGCGCTGCTCGCCGGGCTGCTGAGCACGCTGCTGCTCACCGCGTTCCACTGCCTCGCCCCCCTCGACCCGGCACCGGACTCGCCCGCCGCCGCCACTGCCGCACCCGCGGCGGTGGTGGCGGCGGCCCCCGTGGCCGGACCCGTACGGCCGCACGTACCGCCCCCGCCGGACCGCCACCACCACTCCCCGCACGACCACGCGCACGACCACGGGGGCGCCGCCTGCGCCACCCCCGGCCTGGTCCCGCAGGCGCAGAGCGTCCACCGGCCCGTCCCGGCGGCCCCGGAGGTGCCCGAGTACGACACGGCCGCCCGTCCCACCGCACGTACGCCGGGGGCCGGCGCCCCCGACGCGACCAGGGCCCGCCCCTCCCCGACGGGCCGGTCCACCCTCACCGCCGTCTGCCGGTGGCGCATCTAGACCGCTCGCCGAGCGGCCCACGAAGCGGCCGCCGCATGCTCGTCCCGCCGTCCTGGGCGTCATAGACCGCCCGCGCGCGCAGAAGCATGCGATCCGAGCGAATTCCGGAAGCGCTTCACCGATAGAGAGCGGAACAATGCATTCCTCGACCACCGACGCGACCCCTTCCGCAGGATCCGCAGGATCCGCACGATCCGCCCTGTCAGGGCTGGTCGGCAACACCCCGCTGCTGCGGATCTCCGAGCCCCTCGCTCCGGCCGGACGCGGGTTCTGGGCCAAGCTGGAGGGGTTCAACCCCGGCGGCATCAAGGACCGTCCCGGGCTGCACATGGCGGAGCGGGCCCGTGCCCGGGGCGACCTCCGGCCCGGAGCGCGGATCATCGAGTCCACCAGCGGCACCCTGGGGCTGGGGCTGGCCCTGGCCGGGATGGTGTACGGCCACCCGGTCACCCTGGTCACCGATCCGGGCCTGGAGAGCTCCATGACCCGGCTGCTGACCGCCTACGGCGCGCAGGTCAACGTGGTGTCGGAGCCCCACCCGACGGGCGGCTGGCAGCAGGCCCGCCGCGACCGGGTACAGCAGCTGATGGCGCGGCACCCCGGCTCCTGGTGCCCGGACCAGTACAACAACCCCGACAACACGACCGCCTACACCCCGCTCGCCCTCGAACTGGCCGCCGAACTCGGGCACATCGACGTACTGGTGTGCAGCGTGGGCACCGGCGGCCACTCCGCGGGGGTGTCCCGGGTGCTCCGGCAGCTCTACCCCGGGCTCCGGCTCGTGGGTGTGGACACCATCGGCTCCACCATCTTCGGGCAGCCCGCCCGGCCCCGGCTGATGCGTGGGCTCGGGTCGAGCATCTACCCCCGCAACGTGGCGTACGACCAGTTCTCCGAGGTGCACTGGGTGTCCCCGGCGGAAGCGGTGTGGACCTGCCGCCGACTGGCCTCCTCGCACTACGCGACCGGCGGCTGGAGCGTCGGCGCCGTCGCGCTGGTGGCGGGCTGGCTGGCCCGTGCGCTGCCCGCGGACACGCGGATCGCGGCGGTCTTCCCGGACGGGCCGCAGCGCTACCTCGGCACGGTCTACGACGACGACTACTGCGCGGCGCACGGGCTGCTGGACGCGCCGCCCGCGGCGGAGCCCGAGGTGATCGGCAGCCTGAACGAGAAGGAGGTCGGCCGCTGGACCCGGTGCACCGCGGTGGCCGACCCGCTCACCCTGGCCGACGCGGCCGACGGGGACGGCGGGGATGGCGGGGACGGCGGGGACGGCGGGCAGAGCGCGGACGACGCCCACGGCACCCGTGACACCACCGACACCCGTGACACCCGTGAGACGAAGGGCGCCGACCGGTGAGGAGCACCTTCGCGCAGGTCCGCACGTACGAGCGCAGCGTCCAGCTGCTGATGCTGAACCAGTTCACCATCAACCTGGGCTTCTACATGCTGATGCCCTACCTGGCGGCCCATCTGGCAGGTCCGCTGGGGCTGGCGGGCTGGCTGGTCGGACTGATCCTCGGCGTGCGCAACTTCAGCCAGCAGGGCATGTTCCTGATCGGCGGCACGCTCGCCGACCGCCTCGGCTACAAGCCGATGATCATCGCGGGGCTGGTGCTGCGCGTCATCGGCTTCGCGACGCTCGGGCTGGTCGACTCGGTGCCCGCGCTGCTGGCCGCCTCCGCGGCCACCGGGCTGGCGGGGGCACTGTTCAACCCGGCCACCCGCGCGTACCTGGCCACGGACGCGGGCGAGCGGCGGGTGGAGGCGTTCGCCCTGTTCAACGTCTTCTACCAGGCCGGGATCCTGCTCGGTCCGCTGGTCGGCATGGTGCTGACGGGGGTCGACTTCCGTGTCACCTGCCTGGTGGCGGCCGGCACCTTCGCCGTGCTGAGCGCGGTCCAGATCCGTGCCCTGCCGGCCCGGCGGGGCACCGACCCGAAGGCGGAGGCGGACGGTCCGGCGAGGGGGGTGCTCGGGCAGTGGCGGGGCATGCTGGCCAACCGGTCGTTCCTGCTGTTCTCCGTGGCGATGACCGGCTCGTACGTGATGTCGTTCCAGGTCTACCTGGCGCTGCCGCTTGAGGTACGGCGGCTGGGCGGGGAGGGCCGGTTCGGCACGGCGGCGGTGGCGGTGCTGTTCGCCGTGTCCGGCCTGGGCACGATCCTCCTCCAGACGCGGATCACCGCGTGGTGCAAGGCCCGTGTCGAACCCGGCCGGGCGCTCACCTGGGGGCTGCTCGTGATGGGCGCGGGCTTCGTGCCGCTGCTGGTGCCGGCGGTGCTGCCGGTGCCGGAGGGCGGACCGGGGCGGTGGCTGGTGGCGGGGGGCGCGCCGGCGCTGTCCGCACTGCTGCTGGCACTGGGCACGATGATCGCCTACCCGTTCGAGATGGACACCATCGTGCGGCTCGCCGAGGACCGGCTCGTGGCCACGCACTACGGGCTGTACAACACGGTCTGCGGGATCGGGATCACCCTCGGCAACCTGCTGACCGGGGTGGCGCTCGACGCGGCCCGTGACGCGGGGCTGCCCGCCCTGCCGTGGATCGCGCTGTCCGCGCTCGGCCTGGTGTGCGCCGCGGCCGTGTACGGGCTGCACCGGGCGGGGCGGCTGGCACCGCCGCGTCCGGCGGCGCGGGCGGAGGCCGCGGCCGTGTGAGCCGGCGGCCGGGCGGGGCGGTGCGCGCCGTCCCGTCCGGCCGTCACCCGGTGATGCGGACCGGCCGTCCTGCCGTCACTCGGCGATCTTGGTGCGTTCCCACCACTCGTAGACCGGGAGCGACCCCCCGGCGGTGTCCTGCCGCCGGGGCGTCGGCCGGAAGTGCTCGTATCCGCCCTGGTGCTGGATCTTGATGTCCTCGCCCGGAGTGGTGATCTCGACGGTCCGGTCCGGCAGGTCGTCGGGCCCGCCCTCCAGCGCTGCCATCATCTTGGTCATGCCACAAGTCTCGGCACTCTCCGCGTTGCCCGCACTTCGGGGAGTCAGCAGGTACGGCGGCGGTGGCCGTCCTTCCCGGCGGGCCGGACGTCCGTGTCGCGCAGCACGATCGAGAGGGTGGCGCCGTAGGCCTTGCACGCGGCGGCGAGCCCGGCCGCCTCGTACTCGACGTCGAAGACCCGGTTGTCGTAGGGCCGGGCGTAGGCCTCGCATTCGTCGTACTGGCCGCACTCCTCGGCGACGGCGAAGTCGAAGCCGAGGCTCCGGCCGCGGACGGTGAGCTCGGCGGCGTTCTTCTGGCCGATGGCCAGTCCCGCGGCGTGGGCGCGGTCGATGAGCAGCTCGGCGAAGGCCAGGTCGTGCTCGGCGGTGAGACGCCCGCCGGACCGCTCGTGGGAGTCGAGGTTGTCGGCCTCGACGGCCTGGAAGCCGTCCGCGGCGCAGCCGTCGATCCACTCGCCCACGATGCGGGCGAGCCGTTCCCGCTTGGCGGGTGTGGACACGTCGAGGAGGGCCTCGTCCCAGTCCTTGTCCATCACGGGCGGGCTGTCCGCCCGGGCGCCCTCGCGGAGCAGCAGGTCGGGGTGGTTCTTCTGCCACCACTCGGTCGCGTCGGGCTGGGCCTGGAAGGCGTTGACGTAGCAGACGTTGTAGAGGCCGGGGGCGGGTTGGTCCCCGCGGTCGCGGGAGACCGCCCGTACAGCGGCCGGGGGCCGGTACGCCCCGCCGATCTGGTAGTCGAAGGCCATGTGCGGCTCGGGCAGCCGGACGACGCCGGGGCGGGTCTTCTCCTTGGCGCCCCGGTCCCCGTCGGAGTCTCCGCCGCCATCGCCGCCACCGCTGCATCCGGCGGCGAACAGCACCACCGCGCCGACCAGCACCGCCACCCGCCGCGCCGCTCGGCGCGCCCGGTCGTCCATCGCTCCGGCTCTCCCCTTCGCCGCCATCGATGCGCCCCCAGCCTAGGCCGTCTCTTTCGGATCTTGCTTACCGGCAAGATCCGAAAGAGACGACCTGGCGGCGCACCGGACCCGGAAAGCCGGATCGCCCCGGGGATGAACGACGGGACCGGGGCGCGGGTGACGGTCCACCGGAGGAAATCCGGCGGGACCGGCCGGGCCGGAGGAAGGGCCGGAGTAGGGGCCGGAGGAGGGGCAGGAGGAAGGGAGGGCCGGAGGGGACCCGGGACTACGGGCGGCGGCGGGGCTTGCGGCCCTTGGCAGCCTTCGGGGCGGCCCCGCCGGAGCGCGGGTTCCTGCCCGCCGTCTTGCCCGTGTTCCCCTTCGCCGTGCCGCCGGATCTGGCGGCGCCCTTCGCGGGGGTCTTGCCGGTCTTCTTCGCCGGTGCGGGACGGGACTGCGGCTGGGCGGCCGGGGTCTGCGGGCCGCGGGTGCTGTTGACGGTGCGGCCGCGGACGATGCCGATGAAGTGCTCGACCAGGTCGGTGGTCCGGGCCTCCGGCCAGGAGAGCGCGACCCGTGACTCGGGGGCGTCCGTCACCGGCCGGTAGGTGAGGTCCTTGCGGTGGTGCAGGCGGGCCAGGGACTGCGGGACGACGAGGACGCCGATTCCGGCGGCGACCAGCTCGATGGCGTCCGCCGTGGTGGCGGGCCGCTCGATCGCCGGGCGGCCGGGAAGGGACTCCCAGACCAGGGTGTCGTCCATCGGGTGCAGCACGATCTCGTCGGCGAGGTCGCCGGTGGACACCTCTTCGGCGGCCGCCACCAGGTGGTCCTTGGGGATCACGACGACGGTGGTCTCGGTGTAGAGGGGGATGGCGCTGAAGACGTCCCGGTCGACCGGCAGCCGGACGATGCCGGCGTCCGCATCCCCGCCGGCCATGACGCCGGGGGCTTCGGCGGCGGATACCTGGACCAGGGTGAGGGGGATCTCCGGCAGCCGCTCGTGCCAGATCCGGACCCACTTCCCCGGGGTGACGCCCGGGACGTACGCCAGCCGGAAGCCGGGGGCGGAAGACCCGGCTGCCGCGGGTGCCGCGGTGGCCGAGGGAGCCGAGGGGGAGGTGTCCGAGCCTGTCACCTGGCCAGGTTACCCGGCGTGGTCGGAGGCCGTGCACACGCTCGATACCCTTGACGGCATGACGTCGCACCAGAACACCCAGACGATGAAGCCCGCGACCGCGGCCAAGAAGCTGGGTGTGTACCTTCCTGCCACCCCCGCCGACTTCCAGGAGGGCGTGGTTTCGCGCGCCGAGCTGAACGCGCTGCAGAGCGAGCCGCCCGCGTGGCTGGTCGAGCTGCGCCGCAACGGTCCGCACCCCCGCCCGGTGGTCGCGGCGAAGCTGGGCGTGTCCATCGCCGGACTCGCGCGCGGCGGGGTCACCGAGGCCCTCACCACCGAGCAGATCGAGGCGCTGAAGCAGGAGATGCCGGAGTGGCTGCAGAAGGAGCGCGCCACCCAGGCCGAGGTCCGCAAGGAAGCCGCTCGGATCAAGGCGAAGCAGCAGGAGAAGGACGCCGCCCAGGAGTCCTGACCGGCCCCGGGAACGCATGAGCCCGGGAACACAGGAGCACAGGAACACAGGAACACAGCAGCAGTCGGGCAGGCGCGGGCAGAACGGCGAACGTCCCGGTTCCCCTTGCGGGGGCCGGGGCGTTCGTGTTTCCCCGACCCGTGCCGCCGCACCGGGCGTGGCCCCGGCCGGCCCGCTACCGGCCCCCCGCGACCACCAGCAGCGTGCGCGCGGGCACCGGTCCCGCGAGGCGGCACCGGTGCGGGACCTCGCCGCGGTGGTGGGCGCTCTGCCCGGCCCTCAGGGTCAGCGGCTCCTCGCCCTCGACCTCCAGCACGACCTCACCCTCCAGTACGTAGAGGAAGTCCTCGCCGGGGTGCTCGAACCAGCCCCGCTCGCCGCGGCCGGGCTCGAAGTGGTGCTCGTAGGCCTCCATCAGGGCGCTGCTGCCGCCGGGGATCAGGACCCGGGCGACCTGGCCGGCGGTCTCGCTGACCCGGATCACCTGCGGGTCGGTCTCGTGGCTGACGGTGCCGGGCCGGCCCGGAGGACGCAGGAAGGTGCCGGGCGGGACGTCGAGGGCCTCCGCGATCCGGTAGATGGAGCTGAGGCTGGGGGTGGTGAGGCCGCGTTCCAGCTGGCTGAGGAACGGCTGGGAGAGTCCGGACCGGGTGGCGAGGGCGGCCATGGAGACGCCGCGCCGCTTGCGGCACGCGCGGATCACCTGCCCGACCGCTATGGCTTCGGGGGTGGGTTCGGGGCGGGACACGCTGGTGAACGTACCCCATCCGCGATCACCCGCCCGGAGCCCCGGAACGTTTCGCACTGCTGCAACACGCGGTTCATAAGCCTGGTCAATTATTGATCCTGCTTATCAACGCAGCCCATGAGCGAGGAGTCCCCGCGTGCACGCCACCCCCTCACCGCCGGCCCGGGGCCGGGCCCCCGGGCGGTCCGGCCCGGCCCTGGGCACGGCCGCCGCCGTGCTCGCGCTGTGGTCGCTGGCCGCCTGGTCGGGCGCGGTGGCTCCGGGCCTGCTGCCCTCCCCCGCCGAGACCGCCGCCGCGCTGGCGGACGGCGCACGCAGCGGAACCCTGGCCGCCGACCTCGGCGCCAGTCTGGTCCGCGCCGGACAGGGTTTCGCGCTGGGCGCGGTCATCGGCGGTGCGCTGGGCTTCGCCACCGGCTGCCTGCCACGGCTGGCCGCCGCCGTGAACCCGGTGGTCTCCTTCCTGCGGCCGATCCCGGCCATCGCCCTGGTGCCGCTGGCCACCGCGTGGTTCGGCATCGGGGAGACCGCGAAGCGGCTGCTGATCGCGTACGCCGTCCTGCTCGCCGTATGGCTGTACGTGCACGACGGGGTGTCACGGGTGCCGGAGAGCCACCTGCGGGCGGCCCGTTCGCTGGGGGCGCCACTGCACCGGAGGTTCACCGAGGTGCTGCTGCCGGCGGCCGCGCCGGCCCTGCTCGCCGCCCTGCGCTACGGCGCCTCGGTGGCCCTGCTGGCGCTGGTCGCCGCGGAACTCGGCGGCGCGGACAGCGGCCTGGCGTACCGGCTCCAGGTGGACGGGCAGTTCCTGCGGGTGGACCGGATGTTCGCCGGGCTCATCGTGCTGGGTCTGCTCGGGGTGGTCGTGGACCTCGCGCTGGCCGCGGCCGGCCGCCGGTTCGTGCACTGGAGCGCGCCATGAGCCTCGGCGTACGGCTGGATGGGCTGTCCGTCGGGTACGGGGCCGGCGCGGCGCCGGTGCTGGAGCGGACCGACCTGGAATTCGCCCCCGGGTCCTTCACCGCACTGCTCGGGCCCAGCGGCTGCGGCAAGTCCACGGTGCTGAACACGGTGGCCGGGTTCGTCCGGCCCACCACCGGGCTGGTCACGGCCGGCTCCGCCCCCGTGGATGGCCCCGGCCCGGAGCGCGGTGTGGTCTTCCAGCACTACGCGCTCTTCCCGTGGCGCACGGCCCGCGGCAACGTGGAGTTCGCCCTCAAGCGGCTCGGGCTGCCGCGCGCCGAACGCCGGCGGCGGGCGCTCGCCGCCCTCGCCGAGGTCGGCCTCGCGGACGGCACCGAGAAGTACCCGGCCCAGCTGTCCGGCGGTATGCAGCAGCGCGTGGCACTGGCCCGGGCTCTGGCGGCCGAGCCCGAAATCCTGCTGATGGACGAGCCGTTCGGCGCGCTCGACGCCCTGACCCGGTCCCGTATGCAGCAGTTGCTCCGGGAGGTGTGGCAACGCACCGGCCTGACCGTGCTGTTCGTCACCCACGACATCGACGAGGCGCTCGCCCTCGCCGAGCGGGTCGTCGTCCTCGGCGGCTCGCCCGGCCGGGTGCTGGCCGACCACCCCGTGCCGTCCGGGCCGCCCGACCCGGAGCTGCGGGCCCTGATCGCCCGCCGGCTCGGCTGCCCCGCCTGATCCTCGACGCCCGATCCCCGACGCCTGGTCCCCGACGCCCGATCCCCGACGCCTTCTCCCTGCCCCTTCCCCTCGGCACCCACCACACCGACAGGACCTGATCCCCCATGCCCGGACTCGCCCTCGGCCGCCGCGCGGCGGCCGCCGCGGCCCTCGCGGCCGCCCTGCTCACCGCCCTGGCCACCGGCTGCTCCGGGGCCGCCCCCGCCGGCCGGGGCGACGGCGGCAGCCGGACCGTGTCCCTCGCCGCGAGCGACCACCTCGGCGGCGCACCCGTCTACGTCGCCCGGGAACGCGGCCTGTGGTCCGCCGAGGGCATCGACGCCAAGGTGACCACCCTGCCCACCGGCCGGGACGCGCTGAACGCCGTACTCGGCGGCCAGGCGCAGCTCGGCGTGGTCGGGGACCTGCCGGCCGTGACGGCCGCCCTCGGCGGGCGCGAGGTGAAGGTCGTCGCCGATCTGTCGCGGTTCTCCGACTGGCGGCTGCTGACCCGGACCGACCGGGGCATCGGCGGCTTCGCCGCGCTCAAGGGCCGCAAGGTCGGGGTCCCCCAGGGCACCAACGTGGAGTACGCGCTGTCCCGGATGCTGGCCTCGGCCGGGCTGACGGCCGCGGACGTGACCGTGGTCAACCTCGCCCCGAACCAGGTCGGTCCGGCCCTGGCCCGTGGGGACGTCGACGCCGGGGTCACCTTCCCCGGGTTCTACCGGCCCACCCGCACCGCCCTGGGCGAGAAGTACGCCGAGGTCCCGTTCACCGGCTACACCGCCCGGACCCTGCTGGTGGCCGGCGCCAAGGCGGACGCGAAGACCACCACGGCCGTGCTCCGGACGCTGATCCGCGCCCAGCGGGAATCCGCGGCCGACCCGGCCGGTGCCCGAAGGGCCGTCCTCGCCCAGGCCAAGGGCGCCCTCCAGGCCGAGCACGTCGAGACCTTCCAGCCCGCGTACGAGTACGGCGCGACGCTGAGCGCCCAGCTCCTCACGCAGCTCACCGAGGAGGCCGCCTGGGCCAAGGCCGCACAGAAGCTGCCGGGCGCCGCCGACCGGGCGGCCCTGCTGAAGCACGTGGACGGCGGGCCGCTGAAGGCCGCCGACCCGACCGCCGTGAACGCGGCCCCCTGACCGGCGGCTCCCCGCCCGTCCACTCGTCACCCACCCACCGTCACACCGATCAGGAGACACCCCGTGACCATCGACCAGAACACCCTGCGCCGTCGCGGCCTCGGCCTGCGCGCCCACGACCCGGAGCGCAGCTTCGGGGGGTACACCCTGTACACCCCGATCGCCGGCTCCGGCGAGATCCACCTCGTCGACATCGAGGGCCGGACCGTGCACACCTGGAACCCGCCGCAGCCGCCCGGCCGGCACGCCCGCCTGCTGCCGAACGGGAACCTCTTCAACCAGGGCAAGGACCTGAGCAGCCCGACCCTGTTCCCCATCTGGGACGTCTACCACGGCGGCGTCTTCCAGGAGCTGGCGCCGGACTCCACGGTGGTGCGGGAGACCCGGCACCCCTTCCACCACCACGACGCCTCCGTGCTGCGCAACGGGAACCTGATCGTGCTGGGCGTCGAGCCCCTGGACCCGGCCGACGCGGCCCGGATCCAGGGGGGCATCCCCGGCTCCGAGGCCCCGGGCGGGGCGATCTACGGGGACGTGGTGTACGAACTGACCTGGGACGGCGAGGTGGTGTGGCGCTGGGCCGCCGTCGAGCACCTCGACCCGGCCGAGGTGCCGTTGAACGAGCACTTCGCCCGCAACCACTGGCCGATGGCGAACACCGTCAACGAACTCGCCGACGGCGGCATCGTGGTGGGCTTCCGCAGCGCCTCCACGACGGTGGCCGTGGACCGCGCCGACGGATCGGTCCGCTGGAGCCTCGGCCCCGGCGTGCACTCCCAGCACCACTACCCGCACGAGCTGGAGAACGGCAACATCCTGGTCTTCGACAACGGCACCTACCGGGACACCACGTCGGTGCCGTACTCCCGGGCGGTGGAGGTGGACCCGCACACGGGCCGGGAGGTCTGGTCGTACGAGGACAACCCGCCGCAGAACTTCTACAGCCCGTACATGTCCAGCGCCCAGCGGCTGCCCAACGGGAACACCTTCATCGCGGAGGGCTCCTTCGGCCGGCTCTTCGAGGTGACCCCCGAGGGGGACGTGGTGTGGGAGTTCGTGGTGCCGGAGTTCGGCTCCTTCGGGCAGGGGGTGGGACTGGAGTCCTCCGCCGGCGCGCAGAACGCCGTCTTCCGTGCCTACCGGTACGCGGCCGAGCAGATCCCCTGGCTCTGACCGGGCACCCGGTCCAGCAGGCCGGGCCGGCGGGCCAGGCGCACCGCGAGGTCGTGGAGGGTGTCGGGGGTGTGGTTGCCGACGAGCCGGCCGCTCCGGGGGGGGTGTCGCAGAGCGCGGGCACCTCCGCCCGGCTACATCCAGCCGCGTTCCTTGGCGGACATGGCCGCCTGGAAGCGGTTGGAGGCACCGAGGCGGAGCAGCAGGTCGGCGACGTGGCGGCGGAAGGTGCGGATGGAGATGCCCATCTCGCGGGCGGCGATCTCGTCCTTGTCGAACCGGGCCAGCAGGGTGAGCACTTGGCGGTCGGTCTCGGTGATGTCCTCGGTCCGCGGTTCCGCCTCCCGGCCGGGCAGCGGTTCCGCGGAGGTCCACACCTTCTCGAAGAGGGTGACCATGCTGGAGACGAGTCCGCCCTGGCGGACGATGAGCGCGCCGCGGGCGCTGTCCGACGGGTCCAGGGGGACGACCGCCGTGGCGCGGTCGTAGATGACCATCCGGTCCATGACCGTGTCGACGACCCTGAACTCGGCTCCCAGGTCGGTCATCTCGTGCAGGTAGCCGCTGGTGAGCGGGTCGTCCAGGGCGGTGCGCAGGATCACCGTGCGCAGGGTGATCCCGCGCCTGAGGCACCGGAGGTCCAGGGGCCGGGCGGCCTCGATGAACGCGGGGGTGAGCGGCCCGTCGGGCTGGAGGGCGCACATCTCGGTGCGGGCGAAGAAGGCCAGTTCGTCGAGGCGGGCGCGGATCTCGTCGAGTCCGTCGAGCCGTTCGATCCCGCTCGTCCGGCCCTCGCCGGGGGCCTCCCCCGGGCCTTCGCCGGCGCGGGCCTCTTCCACGAGTTCCGGGATCAGCGATCGGGCCGAGGCCACCAGCCGGAGCTGGTCGTTGAGTTCGTGCAGCTTCCGCTCGATGAGGCGCTCGATGCCGAGGACCGGGTCGATCGCGACCGCGTGCCCTTCCCGGGCGGGCCGGAGGAGCTTGTGCCGGCACAGGCTGCGGATCGCCCGGTCCGCTTCGTCCCGGCTGATGCCCAGGCTCCGGCCGACCGTTTCGGGGCACACCCTCGTGGTGCGGAGCGAGTGCCGGTAGACGCTTTCCTCACGCTGGCTCAGGCCCAGGCTGGTCAAGGTCACGATGCAGATCTCCCCTGGCACGGCTCCGCTCGGTCCGGCGCGATGCTACCCCAGGGGGTCGATTTCGGATAAGTGTTTCCGCATCTCGGAATTTGAGGGGCTTCGCTGGCCGGTGGGAAGCGTGCGCCGGGCGGGGAACCAGGGGCGCAGGGGGCTCTCGGCGGAGCCGGGCACGGTCAGGTGAGGTCAGGCGGGGTCTGGCAGGTCAAGCCGAGGTCTCGCCGCCCGGCCAGGCCAGCCGCCGTACGTCCGGCACCAGCACCGTGGCGGCGCTGACGGCCAGGGCGATCACGGAGGCCGTGACCAGGAGGCCGGCGGGGGCGCCGAACGCCAGCAGGTGCGGTACGGCCACCAGGGCGAGCGGGGAAACGCCCAGCGAGATCAGCCAGTCGACGCCGGCGACCCGGCCGATCAGCGCGCCGGGCACCCGGCTCTGCAGGGTGGCGGCCCAGGCCACGGTCGCCGCCGACAGCACCGCCCCGACCAGCAGGGCCACGCACACGGAGGCGGCCGCCGAGGCCGACAGACCCAGCACGGCGAAGCCCGCGCAGACCACCGTCATCCCGCCGAAGACCAGTACCCCGGGCGGGACGCACCGCAGCCGGCCCACCAGCAGCCCGCCCAGCAGCGCGCCGGCCGCCTGGCTGCCGACCAGCAGGCTGTACGTGCTCGCGCCGCCGCCCAGCAGGTCGGCGGAGACCTGCGGCAGCAGGGCCTTCGCGGGGGCGATGACCAGGGCCACGCTCACCCCGAAGCTGCCGATCGACACCCACAGCCAGCGGTGCGCCAACACGTACCGGATGCCTCCGGTGGCCTCCTTCAGCAGCCCGTCGCCCGAGGCGGGCCGGTCCGCGGTGGGCCAGCGGCCCGCGACCAGTACGAGGGCCAGGGCGAGGCCGAAGCCGGCCGTACCCAGGGCCAGGGAGGCGGCGGCGCCGACCGCCGCGAGCAGGACCCCGCCGAGGGCCGCGCCCGCGATGCCCGCGGTGCGCAGCGCGACCGACTGGAGGGCGTTCGCCGCCAGCAGCTCCGTCTTGGGCAGGAGTTCGGTGAACGCGAGGGTGAAGGCCGGCTCGAAGGCGCCGTCGCCGAGTCCGAGCAGCAGACCGCAGGCGACGATCGCCCAGAGGTGCTGCCCGCCCGCCGCCACCTGGGCGGCGACCCCGGCGGTGGCCAGCACCCGGGCCAGGTCGGCCCAGAGCATCACCGAGCGGGCCCCGAACCGGTCGGCCAGCGCGCCGCCCACGAGGAGCATCAGCACGGTGCCGGTGGCCTGCCCGAACAGGGTGTAGGCCAGCAGGGCCGGATCTCCCGCCGTGACCGCGTATCCGGCCAGCGAGACCTGGAAGACGAAGTCGCCGGTGCGGGACAGGCACTGGCCGGCGTAGAGCAGCCGGAACCGGCGGCGGCGCAGCGGGGCCCGCAGCCGGGTGCGGGTGTCCGGGTCCGCGGCGGTGCCGGGCGGGACGGCGGTGGTCATCGGCGGGCCTCCGGTTCGGCGTTGACCGGGAAGGGGGTGCCCTCCCGGCGGCGACGGAAGAAATCTCGCACCGCCGCGAAGCCGTCACCAGGGACGTCCGGCTCAGGAAACTGCACCCGGTCCGGCAGTTTCCTGTCAGCGCCGTCCCGGGGCCGGGACCTCGGCCGTGACCACGCCGGCCGTACGGTCGTCGGCCTCGGCGAGCAGGGTGCCGTCCGGGGCCCAGACGGCGGCGCGGCCGCAGCCGGTCCAGGGCCCGGCCGGGCCCACGTGGTTGGCCAGGGCCACGTACATGCCGGAGTCCGCGGCGATGGCCGGGTAGAGGGACGCGCGCTCCTTGACGCCGTCTCCGGTGCCGTACAGGGAGGAGGCGAGCTGGACGCTGCAGCCGTCGGCGGCGCCGCGGGAGGTCAGCGCCGGGAAGTGGTTGTCGTAACAGGTGGCCAGGGCGAAGCGCAGGCCGCCGAGGTCGAACCGGCCGTCGCGGTCGCCGGCGGTGAAGACCTCCCGCTCCTGCCCGTACAGGTGCTGCTTGCGGTAGGTGGTGAGCAGTCGGCCGTCGGTGCCGAACACGAGGGTGCCGATGGCGGGCCGTTCGCCGTCGGTGGCCACGGCGCAGTTCACCACGGTGGCGATGCCGGACGCGCGGACCGGGTCGAGGCGGGCGTCCGCCTCGGGGTCGCGCACCCACAGGCCAGGGTCGCCGGCCAGGGCCCCGAGCTCGTAGCCGGTGAGCGCGAACTCGGGGAAGACCACCAGTTCCGCGTCTTGCTCGCGGGCCTGTGCGGCGAGAGCCGCGAGGATGCGTACGTTGGCCGGGACGTCTCCGGGCACACAGGTGAGCTGGGCTGCGGCGATCTTCATACGGACAGCCTGCCATCGGGGCCGGGAGGCAGAGGCATCAGGGACCGGCGGCCGGGGCAGGCTCCCCGATGAGGCCGGCGGGCCGCGGCCGGCGGCAGCGACAGCGGTGCGGTCGGCGCGGTGTGGTCTGCGCGGTGCGGTCGTGCGGTGCGGTCGGTGCGGTGCGGTCGGCTCGGAAGGACGGTGCGATGGCCCCTGAAGCGGTGGAGCCGGTGACCCTGGAGCCGGTGACCCTGGAACGGCGCATCGCCGCCCGCCCCCGGACGGTGTTCTCCTTCTTCGCGGAGGACGACAAGTGGCTCGCCTGGATGGGCCGGGCCGGCGAGTTCGCCTTCGAACCCGGAGGCGCCTACCGGATCGCCGTGACCCGCGAGCACATGGCCGAGGGACGGTTCACCGAGATCGACCCGCCCGGGCGGCTGGCCTTCACCTGGGGCTGGGCCGGGGCCGGGTCGGGCGTGCCGCCGGGTTCCACCACCGTGGAGATCACCTTCGAACCGGCCGCGGAGGGCACCCTGTTCCGGCTGGCCCACCACGGCCTGCCCTCCCCCGAGGCCTGCTCGGCCCATGCGGAGGTCTGGACGCACTACGTCCGCCGGCTGGTGACCTGGGCGGAGGGCGGCGATCCCGGTCCGGACGACTGGGCCTGAGCCGCCACCCGACTTGACTTAGGTTAGCCTAAGCTAAATCCTGGTGGGTGCACGCTCCGGAATCCCAATGACCGCCATGGGCGCTGAGTTTGAGGTTCCGTCATCAACGCCCCGTGAATGGAGTGCCCCGTGACCGCCGACCAGCGGCGCAGCAGCCGGACCGTCGTGATCAAGTTCGGCGGGAACGCCATGGTGGACGAGGAGTTGAAACGCTGTTTCGCCCGTGATGTGGTGGCGCTCCGCGAGGCCGGACTGCACCCGGTGGTGGTGCACGGCGGCGGACCCCAGATCAGCGCGCTGCTCGACCGGCTCGACCTGGAGGTCCGCTTCGAGGCCGGACTGCGGGTGACCACACCGGAGGTCATGGACGTGGTCCGGATGGTCCTCGCGGGCGGGGTCCAGCGGGAGCTGGTCGGCCTGATCAACCGTCACGGGCCCCTTGCCGTGGGCCTGACCGGTGAGGACGCGCACACCATGACCGCGGTCCGGCGGAGCGCCTGGGTCGACGGCGAACCGGTGGACATCGGCCTGGTCGGCGACGTCACCGAGGTCAACGCGGAGACCCTGCGCGAACTGCTCGCGCAGGGCCGCATCCCGGTGGTCTCCCCCGTCGCCCGCGGGGCCGACGGGAACGTCTACAACATCAACGCCGATCTCGCCGCCTCCGCCCTGGCGGCCGCCCTCGGCGCCGAGCAGCTGGTGGTGCTCACCGACGTGGCCGGGCTGTACGCGAACTGGCCGTACGACACCGAGGTGATCGACCGCCTCACCGCCACCGAGCTGGAGCGGCTGATGCCCGGGCTGACCAGCGGCATGATCCCGAAGATGGAGGGCTGTCTGCGGGCGGTGCGGGCCGGGGTGCGCTCGGCACGGGTCCTGGACGGCCGGGTGCCGGGCGCCCTCCTGCGGACCCTGCTCGACGGGGCACCCGGCGGCACCACCGTGCTCCCGGACGAGACCCTCGCCGACGGCACCGCCCTCCCGGACCGGCCGCTCGCCGGCGCCGGCGCGCTCCCGGCCGCGGCCCCCGGCGCCTCCCGCTGACGGGCCTGGCGGCCGGGCCCTGCAGCAGGGACGGGACCCCGCCCCGCGGCTACGGGCGGCAGGCCCGCTCCCGGGCCGCCGACGGCGGGCACGCCCGGCCGGGCGGCAGGCGACCGACGGCCGTGCGCGACCGGCGGCAGCCGCTACGGCGCCAGCCGCCTGGCCAGGACCTGTGCGCCGCGCCCCGGGTCCAGGGAGGCCAGCCAGGCCGCCGGGGCCAGGGCCTCGGCGCCCTCGGGGGCGAAACCGTACGTCCGGAACAGGGCCCCGCCGCCGGTGGTGGCAGCGAGCAGCGCGAACAGTTCGCCCGCGTGGGCCCGGGACAGCGCGTCGCGCAGCAGCATGCCGCCCACGCCCTGCCCCTGCATGTGACTCGCGACACAGAAGTTGAACAGCACCCCGGTGGGCCCCCGGCCGCCCTCCCCGGGGTGCCGCCGCAGGCCCAGACACCCGCCCAGGGTGCCGTCCGGGGCCTGATACACCAGGAAGTCGGACGCCTCCGCGGCGTACAGGGACAGCGGCCGGTCGCGGAGCGCGCCCGTGCGGACGAACGGCCGGGACAGGCCCTGGAGGGCGGTGGCGTCCTCCCGGCGCCCGCGCCGTACCGGCGACGGGACAAGGCGCGGTCCGTGGGGGGAGCGCAGCAGTACGCCGGGGCGGCGCCGGGTGGTGACCGTGGTCAAGGAGCTGACCTTCCTTCCTGGGGCGGGCTGACGGGCCGGGGCCCGTGCCCGGCACGGGGTCCTACGAGCAGGGCCGGCCGGGGTACTCCCGGCCCTCCGGCACTCCCGCCCGGCGCATCCGGTGCAGGACCCGGCCGAGGGTGGGCTCGTCGTCTATGAACACGGGGCAGTTGACCTCCGTGTCGAAGACGAGCGTGTCGTCGGGGGTGTGCCACAGCACCCAGCGGGCGGGCAGGCTGGACTCCTGCCAGAGGTGGGTGTAGGGGCCGAGGGCGTCGACATCGGTGTCGTGCTGTCCGTGCTGTCCGTGCTGTCCGGCGAGCGCGCTCATGCGGCCGTCCTCACGGTAGCGCGGCCGTCCACAAATGTCTGCACCACGTCGATCGCACCGATCCGTCCGGGGTCGACCCGGCGCGGGTCGTCACCGAGGACCACCAGGTCGGCCCGGTGGCCCGGGACCAGGCTGCCCGCACTGTCCTCCCAGTGGCAGGCGCGGGCGGCGTCCACGGTGTACGCGCGGAGCGCCTGGTCCACGGTGATGCCCTCGTCGGGGCCGACCACCCGGCCCGAGACCGTGGCGCGCTCCACCATGAACTGGACGGCGCGCAGGGGTGCCCCGTCGGTGACGGGCCGGTCCGAGCTGCCGACCAGGGTGACCCCGTGGTCGAGGAAGCCGCGGCCCCGGTACAGCCAGGGGGCGCGTTCCTCCCCCATGATCGTGGCGTAGTCGTCGCCGAGGTAGCGCAGGAAGTTCGGCTGGACCACGGCGGCCACGCCCAGTGCGGCGAAGCGTTCGAGCTGGTCGGGGCGGACCAGTCCGGCGTGCTCGATGCGGTGCCGGGCGGCGGGCCTCGGCCGGGCCCGCTGGGCGGCTTCCAGGGCGTCCAGGGCGAGGTCGACGGCCCGGTCGCCGATGGCGTGTACGGCGAGCTGCCAGCCGGCCAGGTGTCCGGCCACCACGGTGTCCTTGATCCGTTCCGGGTCGTCCTGGAACTCCCCGGTGTGGCCGTTCGCCCCGATGCCCTCGTACGGGCGGGTCAGGGCGGCGGTCCGGGCCATCATGCCGCCGTCGGTGTAGACCTTCAGCGCGCCCACGGAGAGCCAGTCGTCGCCGAAGCCGGTGCGCAGGCCGAGGCCGAGGGCGCGCGGGATGCCGTCGGCCGCGTGGGCGGCGACCGGGTTCAGGGTGTCGGCGGCGGCCATGAGCTGGACCCGCAGCGGCAGCCGGCCCTGGTCGCGGAGCAGCTGGTACGCGCCGAGCTCGACGGGGCTGTGGCCGAGCAGGCCGCCTCCGATGCCGGCTTCGGCGCAGGCGGTGACGCCTTCGGCGAGGCAGGCGCGGCCGGCCCGCTCGATGGCGTCGGCGAGCTCGGTCTGGGCGTAGGGCAGCCGCAGTCGGCGGGCCGCGGTCATGGCGCTCTCGGCGAGGAAGGCTCCCTGTCCGGCGATCTCCGCGGGGAGCAGGTCCAGGACGGCGCTGTTGACCACGCAGGCGTGGCCGGAGTCGTGCAGCATGAACAGCTTGCGGCCGTCGGTGACCTTGTCCAGTTCGGCGGCGGTGAGGTGGCGGCCCAGGGCCCGCTGGTCGTATCCGGCGACGTCGACCCAGCTGCCGTGCGGTGCGCGGGCGGCGGCCTCGGCGACGACGGCGAGCACGTCGTCGGCGCGGGTGCACGGGGCCACGGTGGGGGTGGCCGCCTTCAGGCCGGTCCAGGCGAGGTGGACGTGCGCGTCGATGAACCCGGGGAGGACGGTCGCGCCCTGGAGGTCGATCACCTCCCGCGCGGGGAGGGAGGTGACGGACTCGTCCAGCCCCACGATCCGGCCGTTCCAGATGCCCAGGTCACGGGCGACGGGGTGGCGCGGGTCCATGGTGACGATGGTGGCGTTGGTCAGCCTCGTACTGAGCATGGAGTGTCGGTCCTCGCAGGTCGTCGGAGGGCGGGGGCGAGCCGTCGGGGGGCGGCCCGGCGCAGGCCCGTCGGATGGCGGCGCTTCGGGCGGCGGGGCTTGAAGGGGGCGGGGCTTGAAGGGGGCGGCGCTTCAGGGGGTCGCAGAGGCCGGGGCGGGGGCGGCCGGGGCGGCGTGGTGCCGGGTGCGGGCCGTGGGCACCATCAGCGGGGTGCCGGTCTCCGGGTCGTCGATGATCCGGCAGGGCAGGCCGAACACGTCCTCGACCAGTTCGGCGGTCATCACGGTGGACGGGTCGCCCTCGGCGGCGACGGTGCCGCCGGGTTTGAGCACCACGAGGTGACTGGCGTAGCGGCAGGCCTGGTTGAGGTCGTGGAGGACGGCGACGATCGTCTGACCCTTGCGTTCGTGCAGGTCGGCGCAGAGGTTCAGGACCTCGACCTGGTGGGCGATGTCCAGGTAGGTGGTGGGCTCGTCCAGGAGCAGGATGTCGGTCTGCTGGGCGAGCACCATGGACAGCCAGACGCGCTGGCGCTGGCCGCCGGACAGGTCGTCGACGGGCCGGCCGGCGAGGTCGAGCACGCCGGTCTGCCGCATGGCCTCGGCCACGGCGGCCTCGTCCTCCGCGGACCACTGCCTGAGCATCCGCTGGTGCGGGTAGCGGCCGCGGGCCACCAGGTCGCCGACGGTGATGCCGCCGGGGGCGGTGGAGGACTGCGGAAGCAGGCCGAGCCGGCGGGCGACCTCGCGGGTGCGGTACGAGGAGATGGCCGCGCCGTCCAGGTACACCTCGCCGGCCTTCGGTTTCAGCATCCGGGCCAGGGCCTTGAGCAGGGTGGACTTGCCGCAGGCGTTCGGGCCGATGATGACCGTGAAGGAGTGGTCGGGGATGACCACGCCGAGGCCGGTGGCCACGGTGCGCTGGTCGTAGGAGAGGGTGAGTCCTTCGGCGCGCAGCCGGGCCGAGGGGGTGGTGGACGCGGGTGTCGCGGTCATGCTCGGCTCTTTCGGGATTCGGTGACCAGCAGCCAGATGAGGTACAGGCCGCCGATGGTGCCGGTGCCGGCGCCCACGGGCAGCAGGGCGGGTGAGAACAGCCGTTGCACGGCGAGGTCACTGACGGCCAGCAGGAGGGCGCCCATCAGTGCGGCGGGGACGAGTCCGGGGCCGGAGGAGCGGATCAGGGTGCGGGCGAGCTGGGGGGCGGCGAGCGCGACGAACATGATCGGGCCGGTCACCGCGGTGGCGAAGGCGGCGAGCGCCACACTGGTGAACAGCAGGACGACGCGGGTGACGGCCACGTTCACGCCGAGCCCGGTGGCCGTGGCGTCACCCATCTCGATCACGGTGAGCCGCCGGCCGAGGCCGAAGGCGACGGGCAGCAGCACTGCGGTGGCGAGTCCGATCGCGGCGGCGTGGTCCCAGGTGCGGTTGCCCAGGGTGCCGAGCAGCCAGGACTGGGCCTCCAGGGCCTCCTGCCAGGTGGCCTTGGTGATCAGGTAGCTGTTGACGGCGAGCAGCAGGGCGCTGACCCCGATGCCCATGACGACGAGGCGGAAGCCGGGCGATCCGCCGCCGAAGACCAGCAGGTAGACGACGAGGGCGGTGGCGAGGCCGCCGATCAGGGCGCCCAGCGCGATCTGGTTCATGCTGCCGTTGAAGACGACGATGACCACGAGGGCGCCGGTGGCGGAGCCGTTGGTGAAGCCGATGATGTCGGGGCTGCCCAGGGCGTTGCGGGTGAGGCTCTGCAGGACGGCGCCGCTGACCGCGAGGGCCGCGCCGACGCACAGGGCGGTCACCAGGCGGGGCATCCGCAGGGTGTTGACGATGAAGTCGGCGGCACCTGATCCGGTGCCGGCCAGCGCCTGCGCCACCTCGCCCACCGACAGCTGGAAGTCGCCGGTGGTGAGGGTGATCACCGTGACGAGGAGCAGGAGTGCGGCCAGGGTGAGGGTCACGGCGGCGGTGCGGACGTGGACGAGCAGCGAGGCACGGCCGCCGGGGGTGCCCCAGACGGTGCCGGTGACCACACGAGGGCCGGTGCCCGGCTGCGGCGCGGGGGTCACGGCGGGTGTCGCGGCGGGGTCGTTCACAGCATGACCAGCTTTCGGCGGCGGCACAGGGCGAGGAACAGCGGCGCTCCGACGAACGCGGTGACGATGCCGACCTGGACCTCGCCGGGCGCGCCGAGCACCCGGCCCAGGACGTCGGAGGCGATCAGCAGGATCGGTGCGAGTACGGCGGAATAGGCCATCAGCCAGCGCTGGTCGGGGCCGACGAGGAAGCGGGCCATGTGCGGGACGACGAGCCCGATGAAGGCGATGGGGCCGGCGGCGGCGGTGGCCGCGCCGCAGAGCAGCATCACGGCGACCATGCCGGCGGCCCGGGTGCGGCCCACGTTGACGCCGAGGGCGCGGCCCATCTGCTCGCCCATGGCCAGGGCGTTGAGGGAGGGTGCCAGGGCGAGCGCGAGCAGCAGGCCGACCGCGATGAAGGGCAGCACGGTCCAGAACACGTCCATCTGACGGCCCGCCAGGGAGCCGACCGTCCAGAACCGGAACTGGTTGAAGGCACGCGGCTTGAGCAGGAGTACGGCGGAGTTGAACGCGAACAGCACGGCGGTGACGGCCGCTCCGGCGACGACCAGGCGGTCGGGGGTGACCAGGCTCCGCCCGGCGGAGCCGAGCAGGTAGACCACGACGGAGGCGGCGGCCGCGCCGGCGAAGGCGAACCACACGTAGCCGAGGGCGGTGGCGACCCCGAAGAAACCGATGGCGAAGACGACTCCGGTGGCGGCGCCGAGCCCGACGCCGAGCAGGCCGGGATCGGCGAGCGGATTGCGGGTGAGGGCCTGCTGGAGGGCGCCGGACAGGCCCAGCGCCGCACCGACGAGCACGCCGATGAGGGTTCTGGGGATGCGGTACTCGTGGATGATCACGGAGGCCTGTGATCCGTCGGGCTCCCAGAGCAGGCGCCAGGTGTCGGTGAACGGGATGTCCCTGGTGCCCCACCAGATGCTGAGGAGGCAGACCAACACCAGGACGGCCAGGGCGGCCGGCAGACCGGCGCCGCGCAGGGCGGACGCGGTCCTCCGCCGCCCGGGTGGCCGTACGGGACCGTCGGCGGTGGCCGCGACCGCCGCCTTCGTCTCGACCGCCAACGGAAGACTCCCCCCAGCCACACACCACACGGCGCGGACACGTACACGGACACGGACACGGACACAGGCACAGGCACAGGCACAGACACAGGCACGGGTGCGGGTGCGGGTGCGAACAAAGACACGAACCCGCACATCGCTCATTTCCCGACAAACGCGATGTTCCCGCCAAGACCTCGCAACTTAGGTGAGGCTAACCGAGCTGCGCCCGCAGGGTCAACGCGACTGCGCAGCAAGGGAGTAGACGACGGATCCCCCATCCGCCACACCCTCACCACTTAGACTAGCCTTACCTAACCATTGGACGACCTCCGGAGGTCACCCATGCGTGAACGGAGTCCGGCCGGAGGCGATGTCCTCCGGCGTGCGATCGGCGGCAGGCGCCGCCTGATCGCCGGGGCTTCCCTGCTCGGAACGGCCCACCAGGGCTGCGAGGCACTCGTTCCCGTGGTCATCGGCGTGGTCATCGACCAAGCCGTGGCCACCGGTTCGTCGGGCGCCCTGCTGAACCGGTTGCTGCTGCTCGCCGTGCTGTTCCTGGTCCTCTCCACCTGCTACCGGATCGGGGCCCGGCTCGCCGAGCGGGCCGGCGAGGAGGCCGCCCACGGCCTCCGGCTGGAACTCGGCGCGCGGGTCCTGGAACCGCGGGGCGGCGCGGAGGCGGGCCGGCTCCCCGGCGAGCTCACCAGCATCGCCACCGAGGACGCCAAACGCGTCGGGGCCGTCGCCGTCATGATGCCCTTCGGCATCGCCGCCCTGGCCGGACTGGCCGTCAGCGCGGTGGCGCTGCTGCGCGTCTCCGTCCCGCTCGGCCTCCTCGTCCTGCTCGGCATACCCCCGCTGCTCTGGCTCGGCCACCGCATCAGCGGGCCGCTGGAACAGCGCAGCGAGACCGAACAGGAGCGCGCCGCGCACGCCTCCGGCGTCGCCGCCGACCTGGTCACCGGCCTCCGTGTGCTCAAGGGCATCGGCGCCGAGTCGG
Source organism: Streptomyces sp. NPDC043853 (assembly GCF_056436025.1). Lineage (NCBI taxonomy): Bacteria > Bacillati > Actinomycetota > Actinomycetes > Kitasatosporales > Streptomycetaceae > Streptomyces > Streptomyces sp. NPDC043853. The sequence continues at coordinate 160,861 of NZ_JBWKDJ010000006.1, read as the reverse complement.
CGGCCGTGGCCCGCTACCGGCGCACCAGCCAGGACTCCCTCTCGGCCGCACTGCGCGCCGCCCGCAGCCGGGCCGGGCACGAGGGCGCCGTTCTCGCCCTGACCGGGCTGTCGGTCGTCGGCGACAGCATGATCGAGGCCGCCATCTGCGACGGCGACATCGTCACCGTCAGGAAGGCCGACACCGCGGACCACGGCGGCATCGTCGCTTGGAGGACTGTGGCACAGCACGGTTCGGTGAGGAACGGTGCAGCTCAGCAGCTACGGGAACGCCCATAGCGTGCACTACAGGTGTGGTGCTATCGCTGGATCGGGTGAGCGGCGGTGACTCGACTTGGCGTGTGCCGTCGTCCCCCACAGTTTTTCCCTTCAAGGGATCCACACCCCCGCACGCACGGTTTGAAGTGGCGGGGGCTGGAATCGGAGCGGAAGCCACCGCGCCAGTTCCCGACCCTACTATTAGCCGCAGACGGGCCCGGCGGACCCGCCTGGGAGGTACACCGTCCGTTCTTCCGGAGTGAGGTCGCGGTCGACGGTGCGACAGATCTTCTCGATCGCCGCGGCGGGTTCTGGGAGGGCGACGTCGTACAGCTGCACTGTCTTGTCCATGCCGGCGGTGGCAAGGGTCTTGCCGTTGAGGCTGAAAGCCACCGCACTCACCGCATCGCTGTGCCTGGTCAGGATGGTGCGGGTTCTGCCGGTGGTCATGTCCCATAGCCGCGCGTCCAAGTCGTGGCTGGCGGTGGCGAGGGTTTTGCCGTCGGGGCTGAAGGCCACCGCACTCACCAGGTCCTTGTGCCCGGTCAGGGTGGTGCGGGTCCTGCCGGTCTGCAGGTCCCACAGCCGCACGGTGAAGTCGGTGCTGGCGGTGGCGAGGATTTTACTGTCGGGGCTGAATGCCACCGAAAGCACCTGGTTGGTGTGTCCGGTCAGGGTAGTGCGGATCTTGCCCGTGGCCACGTCCCACAGCCGCGCCGTCCCGTCGAGGCCAGCAGTGGCGACGGTGTGGCCGTCGGGGCTGAATGCCACGGAGAGCACCGCCTCCGTGTGCCCGGTCAGGGTGCTGCGAGCCTTGCCCGTGGCCACGTCCCACAGTTGCGCGGTGCTTCCGCTGCTGGTGGTGGCGAGGGTTTTGCCGTCGGGGCTGAAGGCCACCGAAGCGACCCCTTGGGCGTGCCAGGTCAGGGTGTTGCGGATCTTGCCGGTGGTCAGGTCCCACAGCCGTGCAGTTCCGTCGGCGCTGGCGGTGGCGAGGGTCTTGCCGTCGGGGCTAAACCTCACCGAAGTCACCCACTCCGTGTGCCCGGTCAGGGTGGTCAAGGTCTTGCCGGTGGTCAGGTCCCACAGCCGTGCAGTCCTGTCGGTGCTGGCGGTGGCGAGGGTCCGACCGTCAGGGCTGAAGTCCACCGAGACCACCGAGTTGGTGTGCCCGGTCAGGGTGGTGCGGGTGCTGCCGGCGGCCAGGTCCCACAGCCTCACCATGTGGTCATTGCTGCCGGAAGCCAAAGTCTTGCCGTCGGGGCTGAAAGCCACCGAAAGTACCGCGTCGGTGTGTCCTGGCAGGGTGGTGCGGGTCGCACCGGTGGCCACGTCCCACAGCCGTACCGTGTGGTCGAAGCCGGCGGTGGCGAGGGTTTTGCCGTCGGGGCTGAACCTCGCCGAAGTCACCTGACCGGTGTGTCCGGTGAGGGTGGTGCGGGTCTTGCCGTTGGCTGCGTCCCACAGCCGTGCGGTTCCGTCGGCGCCCGCGGTGGCTAGGGCTTTGCCGTCACGGCTGAATGCCACCGAGTACACCGCGTTGGTGTGTCCGGTCAGGGTGGTGCGGGCCTTGCCGGTGGTCGCGTCCCACAGCCGCACTGTGTGGTCGAAGCCGGCGGTGGCGAGGGTTTTGCCGTCGGGGCTGAATGCGACCGAAAGCACCTGGCTGGTGTGTCCGGTGAGGGTGGTGCGGGTCTTGCCGGTGGTTGTGTCCCACAGCCGTGCGGTTCCGTCGGCGCTGGCGGTGGCGACGGTTTTGCCGTTGGGGCTGAATGCCACCGAGTACACCGCGTTGGTGTGTCCGGTCAGGGTGGCGCGGGTCTTGCCGGTGGTTGCGTCCCACAGCCGTGCGGTTCCGTCGGCGCTGGCGGTGGCGACGAATTTGCCGTCGCGGCTGAACGTCACTGTATTCACCTGGCTGGTGTGTCCGGTGAGGGTGGTGCGGGTCTTGCCGGTGGTTGCGTCCCACAGCCGCACGGTCCGGTCGAAACTGCTGGTGGCGAGGGTGAGGCCGTCGCGGCTGATCGCCACGGAGCTCACCCCTTGGGCATGACCGGACATGCGTCGATGCAGCGGGAGGGTTGCGGCGCTTCGGATGCTTTCGGTGGCTTCGGGAGTGGGGCTGGTGCGGTATGCCTGGACGGCCAGCAGGGAAGCGAGTTCGGGGTTCGTGTAGATCAGGTTGCTGGACGCGGCGGCGAGTGCCCGCGACTGGGCCGCCTCACGTTCCTCCACAGCTGCCCTCCATTCCCATACAGCCCCGCCCACCGCGATGAGTGCCAGGACCAGCAGCCCGGCAAGCACCCTGGTGTGGCGTTTGCTCCGCCGGATCAAGGCCTGCTGCCGTTCCTTGCTTGCCGTGAGGAACGCCCGGATGTCGCCGGGGAGGCCGCGTTGGCGGGACCAGTCGAGTCCCTCTGCCAGTGCTGTTCCCGCCAGTAGGTCTCCCGGGTCGTTCTTCGCGGCCCAGCTGGCTCGTCGTGCCCGTGCGCGGTCGAGCCATTCGTGGAAGCGGTGGTCCTGGCTCACCCAATCCCGCAGGGTGCCCCAGTCCCGGATGAGCGCGTCGTGGATCAGCTCGGCCACTGGCCGCCCAGGAGGCTCGGCTGGGCGCTGTGTGGTGATGATGCGGTGGCGCGTGAGGGCGGCGATGACCTCGTCGACGGCTTGGTCGTCCTTGGGACCGGCCGCTAGGTCGCGGAGTTCGTCCAGTGGGACCTGCGCACGCGTGGGGGGAATGCGGTGGACGGGGTCGGCTGGCCGGACCAGGGAGGTCAGGATGCGCCGGGCGATGGGCCGGTGCCCGTCGGGCAGCTGGTTGAGCGCGGTTTCGCACCACGTGGTCAGGCTTCCGCCCACCGCCCCGATGTGCTGGTAGGCCTCGTGCGTGAGGTAGCCGTCCTGGCGCCGCTGCCACAACTGGCTGAGCGCCAGCTCCAGCATCGACAGCACCGTGGCCGGTGCCTGGCGGGTCGTGGTGCCCTCGGGGCTGGTGGCCAGGACATCCGCGAGCATCTGCTCGGGCAGCCCGGGCTGGAAGTGAAGTCCCACGTCCCGGGCCGGCAGGGTGATGATGTCGCGCAGGTCCTCCGGGCTCAGCGTGCCCGGCATGTTGAGGAGTCCCGGCATGGCGGCTTCGAGCAGGCCGGGCGCTTGCGCGGCCAGTTGCGGATAGAAGTCGTCGCGCATGATCAGGATCACGGAGAGATTGGCTGCGGATTCGGCCGCCGCCTGGAGCTGGCCGACGACGGCCGAACGGTCCCCTCCGTCCCCCTCGGCCGGCTCGGTGAGGAGCTCCTCGAACTGGTCGACGACCAGCAGGACCCGCTCGTAGGAGTCCTCCGCCCGGAGCCTGCGGGTGACCGCGGCCGCTATTCCGTCGGCGGCAGCTCCGGGCAGGCCCGCGCGCTCGATCTCGGCCAGCAGGTCATGTCTCGGCCGCGCGATCACCGGCAGCCACCGGTCGCTGCCGGGCAGCTCGCCCGCCGCCAGTGCCCGGAGCACACCCGCCTGGATCAGGGACGACTTGCCCGAGCCGGACGGGCCGAGCAGCAGCGTCAGTCTGCGATGCCCGGACAGGCCGGTCACGACCTGGCGTACCGCGTCCTTGCGGCCCTCGAACCAACGGGCGTGGTCCGCGGTGAACGACTCCAGCCCCTGGTATGGGCACACCTCCTGCTCGGCGAGCGCCGGCAAGATCTCCCGCAGGACCTGCGTCGGAGTGGCGTACGCGATGCCGTGGCCCCGCTGGTGCCTGTCGGGGGCCGTGATCTCGGTGATCATGCCGATGACCAGGCCCGTCACCTCGTCCAGGACGGGTGCGCCGCTGAAGCCGGTGGTGAGGTCGTTGGCGTTGGTCAGCTGGAGGTGTGAGCTCCTGTTCTCGGTGGCCGGCAGTAGCCCGCCGGCCTCGCCATGGCCGTAGTGGCCGTCCGGCGGGGCCTGGGCGGGAAACCCGAACGAGCGGACGGGGTGGCCTCGGCAGCCGGCCGCCGAGCCCAACGGAAGCACCGGCACGCCTGCCGGGAGGGTGGCCAGGCGGACGAAGGCCGCGTCCTCTCCTTCTTGCGCACGCCACGCGTCCCTGCCTAGGACCTGCCCTTCAACCCGGGGCGCGCCCGCGAGGTGGGGGAAGGCCAGGTGCAGGCTTGTCCCGGGGCCGCCTCCCGCTGCCTGGACGACATGCGCACAGGTTGCCAGGAGCCCCTCGGCCACCAGAAAGCCTGCTCCGGCCACCGTGCCGTCGGGGTCGAGGACCTGGGCGACGGCCGAGGGCAAGCTGTTGTCGGCGCCGTTCATCGGCTCAGCCCGGGCGCGTCCACGTCATGGTCACCTTCAGGTGGCAGTTGGCCTGTGTCTTGGTGATCACCGCGCCGGCCTCGACCGCCAGGTCGACGCCGAACTCGACGGCGATCTCGTCCGGGCCGGCCTTGCGGTGCTGGTCGAGGGTGGCGCGGGCCGCCAGGGTGACCGGTTCCAGGGCTCCTTGGAGGCTCACCGGCAGGTCGTGCACGGCGTTGCCCAGGCGCCCGGCCTGTACGGGGCCAGCGAGTGCGGCCGAGCCTTCGATCAGGATGCAGCCCCCGCCCTCCAATGGGATCCGAGCCAGCGGTGCCATCACGCCTCCCGGGACCGGCGAGCTGGAACGGTGTCGTGCCCCGACGCTTACTGGAGGCTGGACGGGCCACGGACTCCGACGGCGATGGAGTCTTCGCGGGCGCGGGTACGTCGTAGTCGGAGAAGTCGGCGCTGCCCCGATCGCCGCCCTGGCTGCCCTCTATGCGCAGCAGACGTGGCTCGCCTTCCTTGGCGACGTAGTACGCGCTCCGGTCGGCCCCGGAAGGGCTGGTAGCCGTGATTGTCGGGGTGCCGTCGACCTCGGCTTTCCCGCCCTTCGTCATGCTCTCGGTGACCGGCTCCGACGCGTACCCGCGCTGGAAGCCGGTCAGGTCGCAGATGTCGCTGAACTCCCACAGGATGGCGTTCTCGGCCTTGCCGTGTAGCCAGCGGCCGTTGATCAGGGCCATCGCGTCCTCCGCGGCCGTTCCGGGGGCCTGGCATTCAGGAATGCGGCGTCCGGCTTCAACACACTTCCCGACCTCGCTTCACGATGTCCGCCCGGCCAGCGTTGCGAGGTAGCGCGACGCCGCCCGCGCAGTTGCCGTCCACGTGGAAGCCGAAGTCCAATTGCCCGCAGGGTCCTCGACCCGCGCCAGCACGCGGCCGGAGCGGTCTTCGTACAGCGCTCCCCGCCCTTGTCCGCGACGCCTCGCCCGTCTCGTCCTCGTGCCGTTCCCCTGCGGGACCGCGAGGCCCACCGCCACCTCTGCGAACCCGGACATCGCCTCACCTCCGACGGGGAGCGGGCCACACGATCAGACTAGGCTGGGGCAGCGGAACCCGCAGTGTCTCCACCAGCTGGCGGGTGCGAGCCGCCCCCGCCGTCGGCCGGACAGGAAGAGCGATCGCCGCCATCAGCGCTCACCCCGCGCGTGGAGCTCCCCGGGGCGAGGGGACCCGCTCGATCGCCTTGCGAAGACGCGCCTGTCCGGGATGAGGTACGGGCGCGCCGACTCCGAGTGCTCCTGCCCCAGCAGGGCCTGCACCTCGTCGAGCTGGCCGCCGGCATCGGCCACGTTGCTGCCGAACGCCCGGCGGGCCATGTGAGGACCCCCCCGGCGGGACAGTCACGCACGCTGCGTCAACCGCTCGAACAGCTCGTAGACCGCCTCCGGCCTCATCGGCGCCCCAGCACTCCGCGGAAGAGCACCAGCAGGAAGTCGCTGCCACCCGCGCCCAAGAGCTCGAACCGCTCGTCGATGTACTGGTCGAAAGCCTGCACGACGAGGGAGTCCACGGGCTGAATCGCAGGACGCTCGGGACTTCGACCACGCTCCGTTGCCGTTGTCGCGCCAGCGAATGTACAGGTGGGAGCCTTGTCGTCGCAGCCCAGAGCACTGGTGCCCCCCAGCGAACCCGAGGGCCACTATCTCTTAAGGAGCCGCGTTGCCCCTCGGGTTCGTGGTGCAACCCCTTCGGGATTCCACGAACCCGTCGGTTTCTCGTCGCGGGCATCGGCATGGCCGGGGCCCACCTGGCGATGCGCGGGTCCATCAGCGTCGGCGAGCTGGTGGCCGCGGTGGGTCTGGCGCAGTTCCTGCTCGGCCCGTTCCAGACCCTCGGCTGGGTGAACGCCGAACTCGCCCAGGGCCGTGCCTCGGCCCGGCGGATCGCCGAGGTACTGGACGCGCCCGGCGCCGTGGCCACCGCAGCTCCCACCGCCTTGCCCGAGCACCTCGCCGGCGGACTCCGGCTGCGCGGCGTCCGCCTGGGCACGCTGCTCGGCGTGGACCTGGACATCGCCCCGGGGTCGACGGTCGGCGTGGTCGCCCGGGACCCGGCCGCCGCCCGCGACCTGCTGCTCTGCCTGGCCCGCGAGGCCGATCCGGCGGAGGGCTCGGTCGAGCTGGACGGCGTACCGCTGACCGGGCTGGATCCCGCGGACGTCCGTACGGCGATCCGGGTCGCCCACCACGAGGCCGACCTGTTCGAGACCAGCCTGCTCGACAACGTAAGGGCCGGCGCCGGGCCCGCCGGGACGCGGCTCACCGCGGACGGCATCGAGGCCGCGCTGCACGCCGCGGCGGCCGACGAGGTGGCGCGGACCCTGCCCGACGGGGTGGACACCCCGCTCGCCGAACGCGGCCGGTCCCTGTCCGGCGGCCAGCGGCAGCGGGTCGCGCTCGCCCGGGCCCTGGCCGGCGACCCGCCGGTGCTGGTGCTGCACGACCCGACCACCGCCGTGGACGCACTCACCGAGGCGCTGATCGCCGGCCGGCTGCGCGAGCTGCGGAAGGGCCGGACCACCGTCCTGGTCACCACCAGCCCGGCGCTGCTGGCGGTCACCGACCGTGTGGTGGTGCTCGACGGCGGCACCGTCACCGCCGAGGGCCCGCACCACGAACTGGCCGGTGCCGACCCGGCGTACCGCGCGGCGGTGCTGGCATGACCCGCGAACCGGAGGAGACCCCAGTGGAGCAGAGCCCGGCGGACAGGAACACCGCGGACCGGAACCCCGCAGCCCCGAGCACTGCGGACCCCGTCGGTCCGGCGGACCTCGGAGGCACCGGGCAGCCCGATCCCGCCCTGCTGCCGGTCGCGACCGGCGCCCGCACCCTGGCCGCGCTCCGCGGCCTGCTGGCCGGCCACCGCCTGCTCGCCGTGTCCGCGCTGATCGTCCTGCTCCTGGGCACCGGCATCGGCCTGCTGACCGCCCCGCTGCTCGGCCACGTCGTCGACCTCGTGGTGGAGCGCCGCGGCGCGGACTCCCTCACGGTGCCGATGGTCCTCCTGATAGTGGTCGCACTGGCCCGCGGCGCCGCCACCGCCGCCGGCAGCGCCCTGGTCGCCCGGCTCGGCGAGACGGTCCTCGCCGCGCTGCGCGAACGGTTCGTCGAACGGGCCCTGCGGCTGCCGCTGGAGCGGGTCGAGCTGGCCGGCTCGGGCGACCTCGTCTCCCGGGTCACCGGCGACGTCACCCTGGTCGCCCGCTCGGTGCGGCAGGCCCTGCCCGAGTTCAGCCGGTCCGTCCTGACCATCGTCCTCACCCTGGCCGGACTCGCCGTCCTGGACTGGCGGTTCCCGCTCGCCGTACTGCCGGCCGTGCCGGTGCAGATCCTTTCCGTACGGTGGTACCTGCGCGGCGCCGCCCCCGTGTACACGGCGCACCGGGTGGCCAACGGCGCCCTCCAGCACCAGCTCCTGGACAGCGTCGGCGGGGCCCGCACCGTACGCGCCTTCCGGCTGGGCGAGGAGCACTCGGCGCTCATCGAGCGCCGGTCCCGGGCCGCGGTGGACCTGGCACTACGCGGCATCCACGTGGTGACGGGCTTCTTCTCGCGCCTCAACCTGGCCGAGTTCATCGGACTCGGCGGGATCCTGGTCACCGGCTTCGTACTGGTGGACGAAGGGCAGGTGAGCATCGGCACGGCCACCGCGGCCGCGCTCTACTTCCACAGCCTCTTCAACCCGGTCAACGCCGCCCTGTTCCTGCTCGACGACGTGCAGTCGGCCGGGGCCGGCCTGACCCGCCTGGTGGGCGTGGCCGACCTGCCGGCGGAGACCGGCCCGGAGCGGCCGGCCCGTCCGGCGGACGGCTCCGTGCGGGTGTCCGGCCTGCACCACTCCTACCGGGACGGGCACCCGGTGCTCCGGGAGGTCTCCCTGACGGTGGACTCCGGGGAACGGGTGGCCCTGGTCGGCGCCAGCGGGGCCGGCAAGACCACCCTGGCCAAGCTGGTGGCCGGGGTGCACCGCCCGGCCGCCGGCACGGTGGCCCTCGGCGGGGTCGACGCGGAGGACCTGGGCCCGGACGGGCTGCGCCGGGCGGTGGTGCTGATCAGCCAGGAGGTGCACGTGTTCGCGGGCCCCCTGGCGGAAGACCTCCGCCTGGCCCGCCCCGGCGCCGAGGACGGTGAACTCGACGCCGCACTCGCCGTGGTGGGCGCCGGCGACTGGGTGGCGGCCCTGCCCGACGGGCTCGCCACGGTGGTCGGCGACGGCGGGCACGCGCTGACGGTGGCCCAGGCCCAGCAACTGGCCCTGGCCCGCCTCGTCCTGGCCGACCCGCCGGTGGCCATCCTGGACGAGGCCACCGCCGACGCGGGCAGCGCGGGCGCCCGCGAACTGGAGGCGGCCGCCGAACGCGCCCTCCGGGGCCGCACCGCCCTGCTGGTGGCCCATCGCCTCCCCCAGGCGGCCGCCGCCGACCGGATCGTGGTCCTGGACGACGGCCGCATCGCCGAAACGGGCACCCACGACGCCCTGGTCGCCGCGAACGGCCGCTACGCGGCGCTCTGGTCCGCCTGGTCCACCACCCGCGCCCCCTCCCCCTGACCCCACCGCTCGCACCCGACGGCCCGGCCTCTCCCCCGAGCGACCGGGCCGTCGGCGTTCCCGGGCCCTGCGGAAATCCGTTCGCGGGCCGCTCGTCCACGCGGCAGGATCGCCGGCATGGGCCAGGAGAAGACCGACCGGGAGAACACACCTCGCGCGGGTCCTGCCCTCCCTGGCCGACGACGACGGCCTGTCCGCGTACTTCACGCACCTGCACCGGACGGCCGTGCCGGCGGGTGAGATCGACGCCTCCCCGGGCCGCTGATCCCGGCCCTCCCCCTCGGCAACGAGGAGAGCCCCCGTGCGCCGCCGTCGGGCGGGGCACGGGGGCTCGGCGCATCCCGGGCGGGACCGGTCAGCCCTCCTGGGCGGCGATCAGGCTCGCCGGCCGGAGGTCGGTCCAGTTGTGCTCCACGTAGGTGAGGCAGGCGTCACGGCTGTCCTCCCCGAAGACGGTCCGCCAGCCCGCCGGGACCTCGGCGAAGGAGGGCCAGATCGAGTGCTGGTTCTCCTCGTTGACCAGGACCAGGAAGCGGCCCTGCGGGTCTTCGAAGGGGTTGGTGCTCATGCGTTGTCACTCCTCGTGGACATGATGGTGAACAGCTCGGAAAGCGGCTGTCCGGGATCTGCTGCCACCGTGCCCAGCAGCACGTGCAGTTCGTCGGCGAGACGGGCCGCCTTGGCCCGGCCCAGCAGGGACGTCGCGAAGATCAGTTCGCAGGGCACCGGGCCGTCGCCGCGCGGCTCGTAGAAGCTCAGGGTGAGCTCGCCCCGTGCCGCGCCGGTCGGGACGGCGTGGAACGAGCCCATGCCGCCCTGGAGTTCGGCGAAGTCGGCCTGCTCGTGGTGGACGACCATGACCTGCGGGCCCGCCTCGGGCAGTCCGGTGGCGCGGACCACCTCGTCGAAGGGGACCTCCTGCTGGTCGAGCGCGGCCAGCGTCGTCTCCCTCACCCGCTCCAGCAGCCCCGTGAAGGCCGGGTCGCCCGCCGTGTCGGTGCGCAGGACGACCGTGTTGAAGAAGCAGCCGACCAGGTCGGCGAGCCTGTCGTCGGTGCGTCCGGCGACCATGGTGCCGATCGGCAGGTCGGTGCCGGCTCCGTGTGCGGTGAGCAGCGCCGACAGGGCGGCGTGCAGCACCATGAACAGGCTGGTGCCGGTGGATGCGGCGAGGCGGTCCAGGTCCGCGTGGAGCCGCTCGTCGAGCACGAAGGAGACGTGATCGGTGTGCGGGGCCCCGCAGCCGGCCTCGGAGCGCGGCCGGTCCGCGGGCAGGGCCAGTTCGGCCGGTACGCCGTGCAGCGCCTGCCGCCAGTAGGCGAGCTGGCGGCCACCGGCCGAGCCGGCGTCGGCGAGGTCGCCGAGTACGTCCCGGGCCCAGCGGGCGTAGTCGCCGTAACCGACCGGCAGCGGCTGCCAGTCGGGGGCCTTCCCGCGCTCCCGGGCCGCGTAGGCGCCGGTGAGGTCGCGGAACAGCGGCACCACGGACCATTCGTCCACGGCGAGGTAGTGCGCCCTGAGCAGCAGTGCCTGGGTGCCGTCCGGGGCGCTGAGCAGGGTGGCCCGCAGCAGTGCGGAGGAGGTCAGGTCCGGTGCCCGCAGGGCGAGTTCGGCGAGCCTGGCGTCCAGGTCGGCGCAGGTCTCCCGCTCCAGGGCCGGCGGGTCGGTCGGCAGGGCGAGGAGCTCCCCGTCCCGTTCGGCGAAACGGGTGCGCAGCGGCTCGTGCCGGGCCGTGACGTCGTCGAGCGCGGCGGCCAGGGCTGCCGGGTCCAGCAGCCCCGGGGAGCGCAGCACCAGGGCATGGTCCTCGGCCGCGTGCCGCCGGTAGGCGGACCACTGCCACCGCTGTACGGGCGCCGGGGCGGGCGTCCCGCCGGCCTCGCCGGGCTCCGCCGCGCGGAGCGCGGGGCGCGTCACGGCCGGGGCGGCGGCCGCGCCGTCGAGGCGGTCGGCCATACCGGCGACGGTCTGGGCGTCGAAGACGTCGCGGATGGTCAGTTCGGCGCCGAACTCGGTGCGGATCCGCCCGAGCAGGCGCATGGCGGCCATGGAGTGCCCGCCGAGGGCGAAGAAGCTGTCGTGCGCGCCGACCGCGTCCAGCTTGAGGATCTCCCCGAAGAGGGCGGCGAGCCGGGTCTGGGTCGGTCCGGACGGGCGGGCGTCGCCGGTCATGCCGGTCCAGTCCGGCGCGGGCAGCGCCTTGTGGTCCAGTTTGCCGTTGGGAGTGAGCGGCAGCGGGCCGTCGAGCGGCACCAGCAGCGCCGGGACCATGTACTCGGGGAGGGCGCCGGCGGCGTGGGCGCGGAGCTCGCGCGGGTCGAGGCCGGCGCCCCGCTCGGGCACGACGTAGCCGACGAGGCGGACGATGTCCCCGTCCCGGTCGGGCAGCACGGCGGCCTGGGCGACGCCGGGGTGGGCGGCGAGCGCGGCCTCGATCTCGCCGAGTTCGATGCGGAAGCCGCGGATCTTGACCTGGGTGTCGGCCCGGCCGAGGAAGTCCAGGTTGCCGTCGGCCCGCCAGCGGGCCCGGTCGCCGGTGCGGTACATGCGGGTGCCGGGGGCGCCGAAGGGGTCGGCGGTGAACCGCTCGGCGGTCAGGGCGGGGCGGCCGAGGTAGCCGCGGGCCAGACCCCGTCCGGAGACGTACAGTTCGCCGACCACGCCGGGCGGGACCGGCTGGAGCCGTTCGTCCAGCACGTAGCAGAGGGTGTTGGGGTCGGGGAGTCCGATCGGTACCCGGCCGGCGGGGCGGGTGACCGCCCGCCGGGAGTCCCACAGGGTGGAGTTGACGGTGGCCTCGGTCAGTCCGTAGGCGCAGATCAGGTCGGCGGTGGCGCCGAACCGCTCGAACAGGTCCGGCGGCACGGTCTCGGTGCCGACGAGGACGGTGGAGCCCTCGGGCAGGGCGCAGCCCGGGGGCAGCGCGGAGACCAGGGAGGGCGGCAGGATCATGTGGGTGATCGCGTGCTCGGCGAGGAAGTCGGTGAGCACCGGTCCGGCGACCCTCGCCTCCTCGGTGATCAGGACCAGGGTGCCGCCGTGGCAGAGGGCCATGACCAGTTCGAACGCGAAGACGTCGAAGCCGATCGAGGCGAACTGCAGCACGGTGCTGTCGGGCCGCAGTCCCATCCGGTCCACGGCGGTGGCGACCAGGCTGGAGATGCCCTCGTGCGGGACGACCACTCCCTTGGGGCGGCCGGTGGAACCCGAGGTGTAGATGACGTACGCGGCCTGGTCGAGCGGCACCGCGGGCAGGTCGAGCGGGGCGTCGGTGAGGGCGGCGAGGCGGGCCGCGGTGTCCGGGTCGTCGAGCAGCAGTACCGGGACGCCGTCCACGGCGGGGATCTTCCCGGCGACCGGTTCGGTGCCGACGACCAGCGCGGCCCCGGAGTCACCGGTCATGTAGGCGAGCCGGTCCCCGGGGTGGACCAGGTCGAGCGGGAGGAAGGCGGCGCCCAGCTTCAGGGCGGCGAGCACGGTGGCGATCATGTCGGCGGAGCGCGGTACGGCGACGCCGACCACGCTCTCGGGGCCGACGCCGTGCCCGGCGAGCAGGCGGGCGATCCGGTTGGCGCGGGCGTCCAGCCGGGCGTAGGTCAGCCGGTCGGACCGGTCGACCAGGGCGGTCGCGTCGGGGCGGTCGGCCACGTGCCGGGCGAACAGGGCGGGGATCGACAGTTCGTCGACCTCGCGCGGGCTGCCGTTGAACCCTTCCAGGACCAGCCGTCGCTCGTCCTCGCCCAGGACGCGGGCGGCGGACAGCGGGGCGCCGGGGGTTTCGGCGACCGCGCCGATCAGGCGGCGCAGGCAGGCGGCGAGGCGGTCGGCGGTCTCGGGGTCGAAGAGCTCGGTGGCGTATTCCAGCCGGCACACCAGGGAGCCGGCTTCCTCCTCGGCGCCGGTGTGCTCGGTGAAGCTGAACACCAGGTCGAACTTGGCGGACCCGATCCGGAACGGGACGTCCTCGACCTCCAGTCCGGCCAGGTCCAGGGCGCCGTCGGTGCGCTGGTGGTAGCCGACCATCACCTGGAACAGCGGGTTGCGGGCCAGCGAGCGGGTGGGGTTGAGCTTTTCCACGACGGCCTCGAAGGGCACGTCGGCGTGCGAGAACGCGGCCAGGTCGGTGTCCCGGACCCGGGCCAGCAGTTCGGTGAAGCTGGGGTCGCCGGACAGGTCGGTGCGCAGCACGAGGGTGTTGACGAAGAAGCCGACCAGATCCTCCAGGGACTCCTCGCCGCGGCCGGCGATGGGTGCGCCGAGCGGGATGTCGGTGCCGGCGCCCATGCGGTGCAGCAGCGCGGCGACGGCGGCGTGGACCACCATGAACATGCTGGCGCCGGTCTCCCGGGACAGCTTCTTCAGGCTCCGGTAGGCGGTGGCGTCGAAGTCGACGTCGAGTTCGGCGCCGGTGAAGGCCGGGCGGGCCGGGCGGGGCCGGTCCACGGGGAGTTCCAGTTCCTCGGGCGCCCCGGCGAGCACGGTGTTCCAGTACTCCAGCTGGCGGGCGGCCGGGGAGGCCGGGTCGGCGGGGTCGCCGAGGAGCTTCTGCTGCCAGAGCGCGTAGTCGGCGTACTGGACGGGCAGCGGCTCCCAGGCGGGCGCGCCGCCGGTGCGGCGGGCCGCGTACGCCTGGGCGAGGTCCCGCAGGAACGGCCGGTCGGACCACTCGTCGGTGGTGATGTGGTGCAGCAGCAGGACGACGACGTGGGTGTCCGGGGCGGTCTCGATCAGGGTGGCGCGGAGCGGGAGTTCGCGGGCCAGGTCGAAGGGACGGGCGACGGCGGCGTCGACCAGGGCCGGGACCTCGTCCTCGGTGGCGTGCAGCAGTTCCACCTCGGGGCGGGCCGTGCCGGCGGGGAGGACCCGCTGGACGGCCTGGCCGTCCCGGTCGGCGAACACGGTACGGAGGGCCTCGTGCCGGTCGGTGACGTCGCCGAGGGCGGCCGCCCAGGCGTCCCGGTCGAGGCTGCCGCGCAGCCGCATGACCAGCGGGAAGTTGTAGGCGGCGGAGGTGCACTCGATCTGCTGGATCATCCACAGCCGCTGCTGGGCGTGGGAGAGCGGCAGTTCCGCGGGCCGCTCCCCCGGGGTGAGCGCGGGCCGGGCCGGTCCGGCGGAGCGGCCGGCGCGTTCCACGAGGGCGGCGACGGTGGGGGCCTCGAAGAGGTCGCGGATGGCGAGTTCGGCGTCGAGGGCGGCCCGGGCCCGGCCGATGAGCCGGGTGGCGAGCAGCGAGTGGCCGCCGAGCTCGAAGAAGTCGCTGTCGATGCCGACGCTGCCGGCGGGCAGGCCGAGCACCTCGGCGTAGAGGGCGGTGAGGGTCTCCTCCTGCGGGGTGCGGGGGGCGCGGCCGGTGCCGGGGGCGGCGAACTCGGGGGCGGGCAGGGCCCGTACGTCGAGCTTGCCGTTGACGGTGAGCGGCAGGGTGGCGACCGGCATCAGCGCGGCCGGGACCATGTAGTCGGGCAGGCGGGTCCTCAGGTGCTCGCGCAGTTCCCGGGCGAACTCCTCACCGGGCTCGGCACCGAACTCAGCGCCGGACTCAGCGCCGGACTCCGAACCTTCAGAGCCTGGTACGCCGGCGCCGGTGGCCGGGACGGCGTAGCCGACGAGCCGCTTCGTCCCCGCGCTCTCGTGGACGAGCACGGCGGCATGGGCGACGGCGGGGTGGTCGGCGAGGGCGGCGGAGATCTCGCCGAGCTCGATCCGGTAGCCGCGGATCTTGACCTGGTCGTCGGTGCGGCCGAGGAAGTCGATCAGTCCGTCGGGGCGCTGCCGGACCAGGTCTCCGGTGCGGTACATGCGGCCGCCGGGGGCGCCGAACGGGTCGGCGAGGAACCGTTCCGCCGTGAGGCCGGGCCGGTCGTGGTAGCCACGGGCCAGGCCGGTGCCGGCGATGTACAGCTCACCGGGGCAGCCGGGCGGGACCGGACGGAGCATCGCGTCCAGCACGTAGCCGCGGGTGTTGCGGATGGGCCGGCCGACGGTCGGGGTGGCGCTGTCGGCGGTGGAGCCGCCGAGGGTGTTGATGGTGTATTCGGTGGGCCCGTACAGGTTGTAGCCGTAGGTGTCCTCGGTCTCGGCGAGGCGGGTCCACACGGTGTCGGAGACGGCCTCGCCGCCGAGCAGGACCAGTGCGGGCCGGTGCCGTCCGGTGGGCTCGTCGCGGTCGAGGAGGCCCTCCTCGATGAGCAGCTGGGCGTAGGTGGGGGTCACGTTGACGACGTCGATGCGGTTGCGGTCGCAGTAGGCGACCAGGGCTTCGGCGTCGCGGCGCAGCTGCTCGTCGCAGACGTGCACCTCGTGGCCCTCGACCAGCCAGAGCAGCTCCTCCCAGGACATGTCGAAGGCGAAGGAGACGGTGTGCGCGATGCGCAGCCGCCGTCCGCCGGCCGCGGCGATGGCCGGGTCGAACACCTCGGTCTGGTGGTTGAGCTGCATGTTCGTCAGGCCCCGGTAGGGGGTGACGACGCCCTTGGGCCTGCCGGTGGAGCCGGAGGTGTAGATGACGTACGCGGGGTGCTCCAGCCGGCCGGGGGTCCCGTGCGCGAAGGCGGGCCGCTCGGCGTCGGTGACCGGGGTGCCGGGCAGCGCGGCGAGGGCCTCGGCGACCGCCGGGTCGTCCAGGGCCACCTCGGGGGCGAGCGGCCCGTCCGGGCCGCGCAGCGCGGGCGCGACGGCGGTCGTGGTGAGCAGGCACAGCGGGCCGGTGTCCTCGACCATCAGGCGCAGCCGGTCGGCGGGGTGGTCCAGGTCGAGCGGCAGGTACGCGGCTCCGGTGCGCAGGACGGCGAACAGGGCGACGACCATGTCGGTGGAGCGGGGCAGGGCGAGGGCCACGGTGCGTTCGGGGCCGGCGCCGCGGGCCAGCAACAGCCGGGCCGCCCGGTTGATCCGGGCGTCGAGTTCGGCGTAGCTGAGGACCTCCTCGCCGAAGACCAGGGCGGTGGCGTCGGGGGTGCGGGCGGCTTGCGCAGCGAGCATGTCGGCGACGGTCTCGTCGGGCACCGGCCGGTCGCTGCCGGCCCAGGCGTCCTCCAGGGCGGCGCGCTCGCCGGGCAGCAGCGGGTCCACGGTGCCGGTGGCGGCGCCGAGGTCGCCGACGAGGCGGGCGACCAGGGTGCGGAAGCGCTCCAGGATCGCCTCCGCCTGCTCGTCGGTGATCAGGTCCGGCCGGTACTCCAGCTTGGTGTGGACGGTCTCTGCCGGGTTCACGATCAGGGTGAGCGGGTAGTGGGTGGCGTCCACGCTGTCCACGCCGGTGATGCCGTGGCGCTGGGTGAGCTCGCGGAAGCCGTTCTCGTCGGCGAAGTTCTGCAGCACGTACAGGGTGTCGAAGAGGACGCCGTGGCCGCCGGCCTGCTGGAGTTCGGCGAGGCCGAGGTATTCGTGGTCCATCAGGGCGACCCGCTCGGCCTGGATGCGGCGCAGCAGGTCGGCGACCGGCTCGTCCGGGCGGAGGGTGATCCGCTGCGGGACGGTGTTGAGGAACATGCCGATGGCGGTGTCGGCGCCGGGCACGTCGGCGGGACGGCCGGCCACGGTGGCGCCGAAGACCACGTCGTCGCGGCCGACGGTGGCGGACAGCACCAGCGCCCAGGCGGCGGACAGCACGGCGTTGACGGTGAGGCCGTGCTCGCGGGCGGCGGTGCGCAGCCGGTCGCTGAGACCGCCGTCGAAGGCGAGGGCGTGGCGGCGCGGGATGACCGGGTCGCCGCCACGGGTGCGGGCGACCAGCGTGGGCCCGTCGAGCCCGGCGAGGGCGTGCCGCCAGGCGGCGCGGGCCGTGTCGAAGTCCCGCCGGGCGAGCCAGGCCAGGTAGTCGCGGTAGTTGCCGGGGGCGCGCAGACCGGTGGTGTCTCCGGCGGAGGCGTAGAGGGCGAGGAGTTCGTCGAGGAACAGGGACTGGGACCAGCCGTCCCAGGCGATCAGGTGGTGGCTGAGCATCAGCCGGTCGGTGGTGTCGGTGAGCCGGATCAGGTGGAGCCGGAACAGCGGCGGGGCGGCCAGGTCGAAGCGGCGGACGCGGTCGGCTTCGGCGATCTCCGCGAGGCGGGCCTGCCGGGCGGTCTCGTCCAGGCCGGTGAGGTCGGTCTCGGTGAGCGGGACCGGGATCCGTTCGGCCGGGACGAGGAACTGCACGGGGGCGGGCAGGCCGTCCGCGGTGACGCCGGTGCACAGGGCCGGGTGGCGGGCGAGGAGGACGGCGACGGCGGTGCGCAGCCGGTCCGCGTCGAGCCGGCGGTCGAAGTCGAAGCAGTCCTGGGCGGTGTAGACGTCCAGGCCCTCGGTGTCGTAGCTGGCGTGGAAGTGGATGCCTTCCTGCAGCGGGGACAGCGGCCAGATGTCGGCGACCGGGAGCGGGCAGACTTCCTGGACCAGGTCGATGGCGTCCTGGGTGAGGGCGACGAGCGGCAGGTCGGAGGGGGTGAGCGCGGCGCGCGCGGGGCCGTCGGCGGCCTGTTCGGCGAGTTCGCGCAGGGCGCGGTCGAAGGCGCGGCCGAGGGCGGCCACGTCCTGCGCGGTCAGCGGGCCGCCGTCGGCCCAGGTCCAGGTGGCGCGGAGCTCGGGGCCGCCGGGGGTGTCGGCGCAGACCGCGTTGAGCTGGAGCGGGTACGGCATGGCGAGGCCGGCGTCCGGCTCCACGGCGAGGGCGTCGGACTCGGCGGCCGGCGCCCAGTCGCGGGCCTGGTCGGCGGGCAGCCGGCCGAAGTAGTTGAACAGCACCTGGGCGGTGGACAGTTGTCCGAAGACCGGGGCGAGCTGCGGGTTGAGGTAGCGCAGCATGCCGTAGCCGGCGCCCGCGTCGGGCGCGGACCGGAGGGCCTCCTTGGCGGCGCGCAGCGCCTCGAAGGCGGTGCCGGCGGCGGGCAGTCGTACGGGGTGCAGGGAGGTGAACCAGCCGACCGTGCGGGACAGGTCCAGGCCGGTGCCCTCGCGGCCGTGCCGCTCGATGTCGACCAGCAGGTCGGCGTCGGTGCCGGGGCCGGTGCCGTCAGCGGTACCGCCGGGGGCTTCGCCGCGCCAGGCGGACACGGCGGTGCGCAGGGCGGCCAGCAGCACCTCGGTGACGTCGGCGCCGGCGGCCGCGGGGACGGTGGTGAGCAGGGCGCGGGTGAGGTCGGTGGGCAGGGTGACGGTGAGGTCGCGGGCGGCGCCCGCGGTGCCGGTGCGGCCGGCGCCCGGGAGGAGTTCGGCTCCGGGCGCCAGGACCTTCGCCCAGTACGGCAGTTCGGCCTGCCGCTCGGGGGAGGTGGCCTGCTCGGCGACGGTACGGGCGAACCGGCGCAGCGAGACGGGTACGGGTTCCAGGGCCGGGGCGCGGCCGTCGGACACGGCCTCCCAGGCGGCGGCGAGATCGCCGAGCAGCACCCGCCAGGACACTCCGTCGACGACCAGGTGGTGGAGGACCAGCAGCAGCCGGCCGGGGGTTGCGGGGCCGGCGTCGAACCAGACGGCCTGGGCCATGACGCCCGCGTCGGGGTCGAGGCGGGAGGCGGCGGCGTCGGACTCGGCGGCGATCAGCGCGCGCAGCGCGGGGTCGTCGAGCCCGGCGGCGTCGGCGCGGCGGAGCAGGCCGGCGGCGTCGGTGCTGCCCGGCGCGGAGGTCCTGGCGGACCAGAGGGCGGGGATGGCCGGGCCGAGGTCCATCCGGGTCAGGGTGAGGCGCAGCCCGTCGTGGTGGTCGAGGACGGACTGGAGGACCCGGGCGAGGCGCTCGGTGCCGGCGTCCGCGGGGGCCTGGAGCAGCATCGACAGGTTGAACCGGCCGATGGGTCCGCCGTCCTCGCGGAGCTGGTGGACGATGGGCAGGAGGGTGATGTCGCCGATGCCGTCGGGGTCGGCGGCCGGGGCGGCGGAGGTGTCCGCGGGGCCGCCAGCGGCGGCCGCCAGGGCGGCGGGCGTGCGCTGCTCGAACACGTCGCGGGGGCCTATGGTGATCCCGGCCTTGCGCGCCCGGCTCACGACGGACATGGACAGGATGCTGTCGCCGCCGAGCACGAAGAAGTCCTCGTCGGCGCCGACCCCGTCGAGGCCGAGGACCTCGGCGAAGATGCGGCGGAGCCGCTCGGCGCGGTCCTCGCGGGTGGTGACGGCGGGCGCGGTCCGGCCGGGCACCGGCGTGCGGCGGACCTCCGGTGCGGGCAGCGCCTTGAGGTCGGTCTTGCCGCCGGGGGTCAGCGGCAGGGCGTCGAGGGCGACGAAGTGGGCGGGGACCATCGGGGCGGGCAGCGCGGCGGTGGCGGCGGCCCGGACGGCTTCGGTGTCGAGGCGGGCCCCGCGGGCCGGGACCAGATAGGCGACCAGCTGCTTGATGCCGCGATCGTCCTCCCGGGCGGTCACCACGGCGTCCCCGACGGACGGTTCGTCCCGCAGCCGGGCTTCGATTTCCCCGAGTTCCACCCGGTTTCCCCTGATCTTGACCTGGTGGTCGGTGCGCCCGAGGTAGGTGAGGGCTCCGTCGCCACTGAACTGGACCATGTCCCCGGTGCGGTACATCCGCTCGCCGGGGCCGCCGAACGGGTCGGCGGTGAACCGCTCCGCGGTGAGCGCGGGACGGCCGTGGTAGCCGCGGGCGAGCTGTCCGCCCGCGATGTAGAGCTCGCCGGGCTCCCCCGCCGCGACCTGGCGGAGGTACCGGTCGAGGACGTACAGCCGGGTGCCGCCGGCGGCGCGGCCGATGGGCACGGTGCCCTCGGCGCCGCCGGCCGGGGCCGCCTCGTGGCTGGTGACCTGGATGACCGCCTCGGTGGGGCCGTACACGTTGTACAGCGGGACCCCGGTGGCCTCGTGCCAGCGCCGGGCGAGCCGGACGGGCAGGGCCTCGCCGCCGCTGAAGGCGCGGCGCAGGCTGCGCCACCAGGGCCCGCCGGCGCCCGGCTCGTCGGTCTCCTCCGCGAGGAGGGCGCCGTAGACGGACGGCACCAGGTCGACGGTGGTGACCCGCTCGGCGCGGATCAGCCCGGTGAGGTACGCCGGGTCGCGGTGGCCGTCCGGCCGCGCGAGGACCACGGCGCCGCCGACGAGCAGCGGGACGAACATCTCCTGGAGGGAGGGGTCGAAGCTGGTGGAGTACTGGTGCAGCACCCGGTCCTGCGGGCCGAAGCCGAAGTGCCGCGCGGTCCAGGTCAGCTGGGCGGCCAGGGCCCCGTGCGGGACGACGACGCCCTTCGGCAGACCGGTGGATCCCGAGGTGTACATGACGTACGCGGCGGAGTCCGGGCGGGCTTCGGGCAGCGCGGGCGCACCGGCCGGCGTGGGCTCCTCGTGGCCGGGGCCGATGAGTACGGGCTCGGCGGCGGTGCCGGCGGGCAGCCGGTGCCGGGAGTCCTCGGTGGTGACGACCAGGCGGGCGCGCGAATCGGCCAGCATGTGCCGGACCCGCTCGGCGGGGTAGTCCACATCCACCGGCAGGTACGCGGCCCCGGCCTTCCACACGCCGAGCAGGGCGATCAGGGTCTCCGCCGAGCGGGGCACGGCGACCGCGACGACGGCCTCCGGTCCGGCACCGAGCGCGGTCAGCCGCCGGGCGAGGGCCTCGGCACGGGCGTCGAGGGTGGCGTAGTCGGTGGTGCCCTCTTCCTCCACCAGGGCGGTCGCTCCGGGGGTACGGGCGGCCCGCCCGGCGATCAGCTCGTGGACGGCGGGCCCGGTGGCGTCCTCGGCGTCGCCGGTGAGCCCGGCCGGGAGGGCGGGGAGCCGGCCGGCGGGGGCCAGCGGCAGCCGGCCCACCGGCAGCTGCGGGTCGGCGACCAGCTGGTCGAGCACGGCGCGCAGCCGGGCGGCGAAGCCGCGGGCGGCGCGGTCGTCCAGCCGGGCCGGGTCGTGCTCCAGGCGGAGGGTGAGCCGCTCGCCGGGCAGCACGGTCAGCGCGAGCGGGTAGTGCACGCCGTCGGTGATCCTGGAGTCGGTGATGCGGATGCTGCGGGTGGGGTCGGTCAGGTCGCCGGTGCCGGGAAGGTTCTCCACCACGACGAGGGCGTCGAACAGACCGGTGCGGCCGGCCGCCCGCTGGATCTCGGCGAGTCCCAGGTGCTGGTGGTCCAGCAGTTCGGCCTGCTCCTGCTGGAAGCGGGCCAGGACCGAGGCGAGCGGCTGCTCCGGCATCCAGGCCAGCCGGGCCGGCACGGTGTTGATGAGCAGCCCGACCAGGGTCTCGATGCCGGCCACGGGCGCCTGCCGGCCGGAGACGGTGGTGCCGAACACCACGTCCTGGCTGCCGAGTACGTCCCCGAGGACGAGGCCGAAGCCGCCCTGGACCACGCCCGCCAGGGTGAGGCCGAGCCGGCGGGCCCGCGCGGTGAGGGCCGCGGTGTCCGCGGCGGAGAGCTCCACCGTGACGGCTCCGGAAGCGGCGGGGTCCGCTCCGGCGGCCCGGTACGGCAGTCCGGCGGGCTCCGCGTGCCCGTCGAGGGCGGCGCGCCAGGCGGCACGGGCGCCGTCGCGGTCGCGTCCGGCCAGCCAGCCGGCGTAGGCGCGGTAGGCCGGTGAGGGTTCGGCGGGGCGGGCGGCGGGCAGGCCGGGCCGGTAGCCGTCGAGGAGCTCCCGGACGATCAGGCCCACGGACCAGCCGTCGACGACGATGTGGTGCAGGGTCAGGACCAGCAGGGAGCGGTCGGCGCCCAGCCGGACCAGGGCGGCCCGCATCAGCGGCGGCCGGCCCAGGTCGAAGCCCTCGGCTCGTTCGGCGGCGGCGATCGCCTCGGTGCGGACCGCCTGCTCGGACGGGGTGGCACCGGTCAGGTCGGTGAACGTCCAGGGGAGTTCCACGCGCTCGCCGATGACCTGGAGGACGCCGCCGGAGTGCGTGCGGAACGCGGCCCGCAGGGCCGGGTGGCGGTCCAGCAGCCGCTGTGCGGCGGCGCGCAGGGCCTCCGGGTCGGCGTCCCCGGCCAGTTCCAGGGTGTCCTGGACGGCGTAGCCGTCGGCGCCGTCCCGGTCCATGGCGGCGTGGAAGTGGAAGCCCTCCTGGAGGGGGGTGGCGGGCACCACGTCGTACAGTGCGCCGATGCCGTCGGCGTACCCCTCCCGCTCCTCGCCGGTCAGCGGAACCAGGGCGAAGGGCTCGGGCACGGCGGCCGCGCCGGGGGCCCGCCCCGCGCCGCTCTCCGCGGCGGCCTCGGCGGCACGGGCGAGGGCGGCCACGGTCCGCAGCCTGAACACATCGCGCGGGGTGACGGCCAGACCGGCCGTCCGGGCGCGGGTGACCAGCTGGATCGCGACGATGCTGTCACCGCCGAGCTCGAAGAAGCTGTCGTGGACGCCGACCGCGGGCAGGCCGAGCACCTCGGCGAACAGCCCGGCGAGGACCGTCTCGGCGGGGGTCGCGGGGGCGGCACCGCCGGTCGTCGCGGTCCACCGGGGCTCGGGCAGGGCGCGGGCGTCGAGCTTGCCGTTGGGGGTGAGCGGCAGCGGCCCGTCGAGGCGGACCACGGCCGAGGGCACCATGTAGTCCGGCAGGGTCTGCGCGACCGCGGCGCGCGCGGCGGTGACCGCGCTCTCGGCGTCGGTGCCCTCCTCGGCGACCAGGTAGGCGACGAGCCGCTTGACCCCGCGGTGGTCCTCGCGGACCAGTACGGCGGCCTGCGCGATGCCCGCACAGGCCATGAGGGCGCTCTCGGTCTCGCCGGGTTCGATGCGGTGGCCGCGGATCTTGATCTGGCCGTCGGCGCGGCCCAGGAAGAGCAGGTTGCCGTCCTCGGTCCAGCGGACCCGGTCACCGGTGCGGTACATGCGGCTGCCGGGCTCGCCGTACGGGTCGGCGACGAACCTCTCGGAGGTGAGCGGGTGGCGGCCCAGGTAGCCGCGGGCCAGGCCGCGCCCGCCGACGTAGAGCTCGCCCTCGGCGCCCACGGGGACCGGGCGCAGCGCCGCGTCCAGGACGTAGGCGCGGGTGTTGGGATCGGGTTCGCCGATCGGCGCGGGGCCGGGCCGCTCGGGGTCGGCGAGCCACAGCGTGGAGTTCACGGTGGCCTCGGTCAGTCCGTAGGCGACGACGATCCGGACGCGGCCGGCCCAGCGTGCGATCAGCTCGCCGGGCACCGCCTCGGTGCCGACGACGAGGACGGATCCCTCGGGGAGCGCGCAGTCCTGCGGCAGCGCCGAGACCAGGGACGGGGGCAGGATCATGTGGGTGGCCCGGTGGGCCGCGATGTAGTCGGTGAGGGCGGGTCCGGCGACCCGGCGCTCGGTGGGGACGAGGATGATCCGGCCGCCCACGCACAGCGACATGACCAGGTCCCACACCGTCACGTCGAATCCGACCGAGGCGAACTGGACGACCCGGCTGTCCGGGCGGATGCCGATCCGTTCCGTGGCGGTGGCGATCAGGCTGCCGACTCCGTCGTGGGTGACCACCACGCCCTTGGGGCGGCCGGTGGAGCCCGAGGTGTAGATGACGTACGCGGCCTGGTCGAGCGGGATCCGCCGGCCCAGGGCGGCGGGGTCCTGAGCGGCGAGGGCGGCCACCGTCTCCGGCTCGTCGAGCCGCAGCAGGCCCAGGCCGGGAAGCCCGGGCAGGCCGGCGGCCTGCCCGGCGGTGGTGAGGACGGTACGGGCGCCGGCGTCGTCCAGCATGTAGGCGAGGCGGTCCTGCGGGTGGTCGGCGTCCAGCGGCAGGTAGGCGGCGCCGGTCTTCATCACGGCCAGCAGGGCGGTGACGAGTTCGGGCGAGCGGGGCAGGGCGACACCGACCACGTCCTCGGCGCCGACGCCGCGGGCGGCGAGCAGCCGGGCGAGCCGGTTGGCGTCGGCGTCCAGCTCCGCGTAGGTCAGTTCCCGGTCCTCGCAGACCAGGGCCACGGCCTGCGGGGCGCGGCGGACCTGCTCCTCGAAGGCGTCCGGCCAGGACAGTTCGGGGGAATCGGCCGGTGCCACGCCGAACTCGTCCAGCAGCAGGGCGCGTTCGGCGGGGGTGGTGAGGTCGATCCGGCCGAGGGGGCGGCCGGGGTCGCCGGTGAAGGCGTCGAGCAGGATGCCCAGGCGCTCCTGGTGGCCGACGAGGGCCTCCTCCGTGCACTGGTCGCTGTCGGCGTCGAAGAGGATCCGGACCGCGCCGCGGACGGATTCGCCGACGGTGAGGGCGAGGTCGCTGACCGGGCCGAGCCACTGCGGGCGCAGGTCGGACTCGTGGTCGCGGAAGGTCATCCAGCCGGTGCCGGGCAGGACGTTGACCGTGGGGCCGACGAGCTCGGCGACGCCCTCGACGAGACCGAGGTCCTTGGCGAGGTCCTCGGCGCGGTAGCGGCCGTGCGCGACGGTCTCCGCGATCCGCCGGGCGGCCTGGGACAGCAGCTCGGCCACGGTGGTGCCGGGGCTGACGTCGAGGCGCAGCGGCATGATGTTGGACACCATTCCGGGCACCCCGGCGGCGGCCGGGTCGCGGCGGGTGGTGACCGGCAGGCCGAGGACGATGTCCCGCTCGCCGGTGGTGCGGTGGACGTGGGCGGCCGCGGCGGCGATGAGCAGTGCGGACAGCCGGACTCCGGAGGCCTCGGCCGACGCCTTGAGCCGGTCGGTGTCCGCGGCGGAGAGTTCGGTGGTGCGCCGCCACCGGCGGGAGATCATCTTCTGGCCGGGTTCGACCAGGCGGACCGGGCGGGGCCGGTCGGCGAAGCGCTCCAGCCAGTACGCGCGGTCGGCGGCGTGCTGCCCGGAGCCGCGGTAGGCGTCCTCGGCGGCGGTGAGCCGGCCGAGGTCCCAGTCGGCCGGGGGCACCGGGTGGGTGCCGGTGTAGATCTCGCCGGCCCGGCGGGAGAGCAGCCCGATGCCGACCCCGTCGACGACCATGTGGTGGTAACGCTGGCACCACAGGACCCGGTCGTCGGCGAGGCGGAGGAGGGTGTGGGCGAACAGGGGGCCCTCGCCGAGGTCGACGGGCCGGAGCCGGTCCTCCTCGATCCACTCCCAGGCGGCGTCCTCCGGGTCGGCTTCGGCCCGGAGGTCGACGACGGGCACGGTCACCGGGAGGCGGTGGACCCGCTGCACGGGCCGCCCGTCCTCCTCGGTGATCCGCACGTGGAGGCAGTCGGCCTCCTCGGCCACCTGCCGCACCGCGGCGGCGAGGCGGTCGAGGTCGACGTCACCGCGCAGTTCCAGGGTGAACGTGACGTTGAAGGCCGAGCTGTCCGGCTCGATCCGCTGGGCGAGCCAGACTCCGGTCTGCCCGCCGGTGAGCGGGAGCCCGGCGGCGGAGTTCCGGTCCGGCACGGCGTCAAGCATCGTTCGAGGGCCTTTCCCTGGTCGTGCGTCGGTTGGAGGTGGACTGGCTGGACTGGGTGGACTCGGTGGACTCGGTGGACTACTTGACGGCTTCGAGCTTCGGCACCACCTGGTCGATGGCGTACGGGATGCTCAGCACGGTGTTGAAGGACAGCGCGGCGCCGATGTCGGGGTCGTTGTAGGGCAGGAACAGGTCCCGCTTCTCCTGGCTGACCTTGGTCTTGGCGTACAGCGGGTCCGCCTTCATGGCCTTCTCGGTCTCGGCGGTGCCGAGCCAGACGGTCCGGTCGGCCTCCATGACGTCGAGGCGCTCGGAGCTGAGGTCGGCGATGTTCTCCTTGCCCAGCGCGGCGCGGTAGCCGTCGGAGGTGCCGAAGCCCATGCCGGCGAAGAACTTCAGCTTGGGGTCGTTCGGGGAGAAGGCGGAGAACTTGCCCGGCTCGTAGGGTTCGCCGACGGCGACGGTCTTGCCCTTCCACTCCGGGTGCTTGTCGCGGACGGCCTTGAGGCGCTCGTCGATGCCGGCGATGAGCTTGTCGGCCTCGGCCTCCTTGCCGAGCGACTTGCCGATCTGCTTGGTCATCACCTGCCAGTCGGCCTGGTAGTCCTCGGCGCCCTTGGGCTGCGCGACCACCTTGGCGATCTTCGACAGGGTCTCGTACTGCTCCTTCTTCATGCCCGAGTACTGGGCGATGATCAGGTCCGGCTTGAGGGCCGCGATCTTCTCCATGTTGTACTCGTCGCGCTCGCCGACGATCTGCGGCGGCGTGGAGCCCCACTTGCCCTTGGCCCAGGGCCACTTGCCGTACGGCTGCTCCTTGAACCAGTCCACGGCGCCGACCGGGGTGACGCCGAGGGCCAGGACGGCGTCCTGGTCGGACAGGCCGAGGGTGACGACCTTCTTGGGGGCGGCGGAGAGGGTGGTGCTGCCGTACTTGTGCTCGACGGTGACCGGGAAGGCCCCGGACTTCGCCGACGTGTCGCCGGACGCGGTGCTGCCGGTGCTGTCGCCGCCGGAGTCGCCGTCACCGCCGCCACAGGCGGTCAGGGCGAGCGCGGCGGCAGCGGCGACGGCCACGCGGGGAACGGCTCCGGCGAACTTCGTCAGCACGGGGCGTGGTCGAACGGTCACGGGGACTTCCTTTCACGGGGGTGGTGCAGGGCGCGCAGGCCACCGGCCCGGTACCGGGCGGCACCGGGCGGGGCTGGTGGAGCGGGGGGCGGCCAGGCCGTGTCGTTCGCCCTAGAGGGCGGAGCCGATCTCGTCCGCGGCGGGTTCGGGCGCGGATCCGGCCCCGGCCGGTACGCGGGCCCGGCCGATGATCGAGTCGAGGATCTCGCCGACCCGGACGGCGGTGTTCGACAGCAGGGAGGAGGTGATGCCGTGCGTGTGCTCGGTCCCGCCCTGCAGGTAGATCCCGCAGCGCAGTTCGGGATCGGTGGTGACGCGGTAGTCGCGCTCGACCCGGACCCGGCCCTGGTCGTCGCGGTGGCAGAACTCCTCGATCCCGCCGAGCAGTTCGAGTCCGTCGGCGGAGCGGTAGCCGGTCGCGTAGACCAGGACGTCGGCGTCGAGCGGGGTGCGTTCGCCGGTGACCAGGGACTCGACGGTGGTGCGGACCTTGTCCGGGGTCTCCACCACGTCGGTGAGGCGGGAGACCCGCAGGAACCGGAGGCGTTCGGTGCCGAGCACCTTCTCCTGGTACTCCTGGCGGTACAGGTCGTCGATCAGGTCGATGTCGACGACGGAGTAGTTGGTGTTCCCGTGGTAGTCGATCAGCTTGCGCTTGATCTCCTCGGGGGCGGTGAAGTACTCGTCGACCGCCCCCGGGTCGAAGATCCGGTTGGCGAAGCCGCTGTCGTCGGCGGGGCTGTAGCCGTACCGCGAGAAGACGGCGCAGACCTCGGCGCCGGGGAAGGTGCGGTGCAGGAAGGCCACGTTCTCGGCGGCGCTCTGGCCGGCGCCGACCACGATGAAGCGCCGCGGGTCGGTGCCTTCGAGTCCGGCGACGCGGGCGAGCAGGTCGGAGTTGTGCCAGACCCGTTCGGTGCGTTCGACGCCCTCGGGCATACGGGGCCGCAGGCCGGTGCCGACGACCAGGTTGCGGGCCCGGTGGGTGACCAGTTCCCCGCCGGAGCGGGCGGTGACGTCCAGGTACTGCACGACCCCGTCCTCGACGACCGGCCGGACGGCGACGACCTCGCAGCCGTAGGACACCATGTCGTCGACCTTGGCGGCCGCCCAGTCGAAGTAGTCGTGGAACTCGACCCGCAGCGGGAAGAGGTTCTTGTGGTTGACGAAGTCGAGCAGCCGGCCCTTGCTCTGCAGGTAGCAGAGGAAGCTGTACTCGCTCGCCGGGTTCCGCAGCGTCACCAGGTCCTTGAGGAAGGACACCTGCATGGTGGCGTCGTCGATCAGCATTCCCCGGTGCCAGCCGAACTGCGGCTGCCGCTCGAAGAAGTGGGCGGTGACCGCCTCCTCCCGTGCGACGCCGGCGTTGTGCTCGCTGAGCGCGATCGCCATGGCCACGTTGGACGGCCCGAAGCCGATTCCGATGAGGTCATGGACCAGTGGTGCGTCGTCAGCAAGAGCCTGAGACATGGGACTCCCAATCATGCGGTGTAGCCGCTTTGGGCACGCCGGAGGAACGGCGACCGAGCAAACAATTTAGGCAAGGCTAACCTGATCAAGCAAGCCCCGTCGACACACCGGATCGGAAGATGTCACTCCATCAGGTGGCCGAACTCCCTTGAAAACAGGCCCGGTTGATAACTTAGGTAAGCCTTGCTTTACTCACGCTTGGTCAGCTACAGTCCTGAGGAGGAGCCCCCATGCGGGTTGTCATGTTCGGTTATCAGACGTGGGGTCACCGCACGCTGCAGGCACTGCTGGACTCCAAGCACGACGTCGTGATGGTCGTGACACACCCCAGGAGCGAGCACGCCTACGAGAAGATCTGGAGCGACTCGGTCGCCGACCTCGCCGCGGAGCGCGGGGTCCCCGTGATGATCCGCAACCGCCCCGACGACGAGGAGCTGTTCGAGGCGCTCAAGGCGTCCGACCCGGACATCATCGTCGCCAACAACTGGCGCACGTGGATCCCACCGCGCATTTTCGGCCTCCCCCGGCACGGCACGCTCAACGTGCACGACTCGCTGCTGCCGAAGTACGCCGGCTTCTCCCCGCTGATCTGGGCACTGATCAACGACGAGAAGGAGGTGGGCGTGACCGCGCACATGATGAACGACGAGCTCGACGCCGGCGACATCGTGGCGCAGCACTCCGTGCCGGTCGGCGACACCGACACGGCAACCGACCTTTTCCACAAGACCGTTGACCTGATCGCCCCGGTGACGGTGGGCGCGCTCGACCGGATCGCGGCCGGCGAGACCGACTTCACCCCGCAGGACCGCTCCCAGGCCAGCTTCTTCCACAAGCGCTCCGCGGAGGACATCCGCATCGACTGGAACTGGCCGGCCGCCGACCTCGCCCGGCTGGTCCGGGCCCAGTCCGCGCCGTACCCGGCCGCGTTCACCTACCACCGGGGCAAGCGCCTGGAGGTGCTGGCCGCGGTGGTCTCCCAGGCCCGCTACGGCGGCACGCCCGGCCGCGTGTTCTACCGCGAGGGCGAGGGCGTCGTGATCGTCGCCGGCGCGGACGCCCGTACCGGCCGCAAGCACGGGCTCGCCCTGACCCGGGTCCGTACCGAGGACGGCCGGGAGCTGCCGGCCGCCGAGTACTTCACCTCCATGGGCGGATACCTGACCAGCCGGCCGTGACGGCCGCCCGGCTCTCCGCCGACCACGCGGGGACACGGCAGACACCGGCACGCGCCGGGGAACAGCACGGGGGAACCTTGAACGGTAACGAGCGGCACACCGACCAGGACGTCCAGGACGACTGGGCCGACGACCTGGTGGCCCGGGTCGAGCCCACGGGCGAGGTGGACCGGGCCCTGCGGGAGGCATTGGGCAGGTCCACCAGCCTGCGGGAGGAGACGATCACCCGGATGGCGGACGCCGTCCGGGCCGCCGCCCAGGGTCTCGACCTCGCGGCGTGCGCGGTGTCGGCCGGGGTGCCCGAGCGGATGCTACGCGAATGGCTGGAACTGGACTCTGCCTTCGCCGCGGCCGTCGGGGCGGCGCACGCACTGGCCGACGCCCACGGGCTCCGGCCCGGCGCCGGTCCCACCCCGGCCAGGCTCCGGATACTGCTCGCCGCGATGCGCGACGGCACGCCCTGGCCGGCCGCGGCGGTCCTCGCCGGCTTCTCCATCCGCGGCTTCGACCGGCTGCGGCGGGAGAGCCCCGCGGTGGGCGCGCTCATGGCGGCGGCCCAGCGCGCCCGCTCCGGAATCCGGCCGGCGCGCGGCGGCCGCCGCAACGGCCGGCCGGCGCGTCCCGCGAACGGCTACCGGCTGGTCCGGCGCGACGACCCGCTGCTCTCCCCCGATCGGGGCGGTGCCACGGGCCGACCCGCCGGGACGGGTTTGAAGCCGTCCTGAGTGGTTAGCCGCTGGGTGCGGCTGACGTGCCGCCCCGTACCGTCGGCGCCTGCGCGCGGTACGGGTACGGGACGGCACCGGTGGTCCGCGTCAGACGTTGGCGCAGGTGGCGGCACCGGCCGGGTTCAGCGCACCGATCACGTTGACGCTGTTGCCGCAGACGTTGATCGGAGCGTGGATCGGAAGCTGGACCAGGTTGCCCGAGAGCACGCCGGGCGAGCCGAGGGCCCAGCCCTCGGCCGTGCTGTCTGCCATGGCCGTGGCGGAGCCGCCCAGAACGAGGGCGGCGGCGGCCAGGGCGATCCCGGCGGTCCTGTACACACGCGACATCGGAGAGTCCTCCTGCTGATCGAACGGCGCGGACGCGCCGCCGGACCGGAAACGGCCCGCACCCCCTTCTTCGGCAGCCGACCGGCCCGGCTTGGGGGTCCGGGCACCGTATTCCCCCGAAAGTACGAGTACGCCTGCGGGCACGAGCACGAGTGAAGGGCCCGGGCGACGGGCCCGGGCGTCGAGCACGGATCGGCGGTGGGACCACCGTGGCGGTACGGGTCGGAACCTCGGGATGGCAGTACCGGGACTGGTCGGGCGTGCTCTATCCGGCCGGACTGCCGGTCCGGCTGTGGCTGGAGGAGTACGCCGGGCACTTCTCCACGCTGGAGAGCAACAACGCCTTCTACCGGCTGCCCTCCCCGGAGACATTC
Organism: Streptomyces sp. NPDC043853; assembly: GCF_056436025.1. NCBI lineage: Bacteria > Bacillati > Actinomycetota > Actinomycetes > Kitasatosporales > Streptomycetaceae > Streptomyces > Streptomyces sp. NPDC043853. The sequence goes on along the minus strand of NZ_JBWKDJ010000006.1, from coordinate 130,279 downwards.
GCCTCCTGGCGGGACCGCACCCCGGCCGGGTTCGTGATGGCGGTCAAGGCCAGCCGGTACCTCACGCACATCAAGCGGCTGCGCGATCCGGAGGAGCCCGTGGCACGGCTCATGGCACACGCCTCGGCGCTCGGCGACCGGCTCGGGCCGGTGCTGCTCCAGCTGCCGCCCTCCCTGCGCGCCGCCCCGCAGTCCCTGGACGACTGCCTGCGCTGCTTCCCGGCGGGCACCCGGGTGGCGGTGGAGTTCCGCCACCCGTCCTGGTGGACCCCCGAGGTCCGGTCGGTGCTGACCGCCCGGCAGGCCGCGCTGTGCTGGGCCGACGTCGGGTCCCGGCCCGTCGGGCCGCTCTGGCGTACGGCCGACTGGGGGTACGTCCGCTTCCACCAGGGGCGGGCCGCGCCCTGGCCGTCGTACGGCAGGGCGGCCCTGGCCTCCTGGGCGGCCCGGATCGCGGCGGCCTGGCCGGCCGGGGCCGATGTCTTCGCCTACTTCAACAACGACACCGGCGGGGCCGCCGTCCGCAACGCCCTCGACTTCGCCCGCCTCACCGGTGACGCGGTGCGCCCGGCCGCCGCCCGACCGGCGGCTCAGTAGGGGCGCGCGGCCATCGGGCGGGGTTCGGCGTCCGGGGCCGTGAAGGTGGCGTGCGGGCCGCCGGGGCCCGCCGCGGCGAGCACCGAGGCCGCGGTGGGCGGGTCGGTCGGCAGTTCGACCGGCACGGTGACCGGGACGTCCTTGCGGGTGGTGGCGTACCCGGTCTCCTTGCCGTCGACCAGGACCTCCACCACCACGGTGTGGCCGGTCTGGACGGTGGCGCTGACCGAGTGTCCGAGGTGGTCGGTGTGGAAGTGGTGGCGGCGTCTCATCGGAGCTCCCGGGACGGAAGTGGGGTGGTGGCGGGCCCCTGCAGCACGGTGCCGTCGGGTGCGAAACGGGAGCCGTGGCAGGGGCATTCCCATGCCCCTTCGGCCTCGTTGAACGCGACCAGGCAGCCCATGTGGGTGCACCGGGCGTCGAGGGTGCGCAGGGTGCCGGAGCCGTCGCGGTGCACGGCACAGGGGTGGTGGCGGTGCCCTCGTACGACGACCGCCTCGCCCGGCGCGAGGGCATCGGCGGCTTCGGCGCCGGGCAGGTGCAGACGGTCGCCGAGGTAGTGTCCGGCGATCTCACCCTGGGAGCCGAGCAGGCCGGGTACCTCCCGCAGTGGGGGGAGTCGCCGTGGGTCGAACAGTTCCGTCCAGGCCGGGCGCGGGCCGCCCAGGATGTGCGCGGCAAGCAGTCGGGCGGCCATCAGGCCGCCGCTGAGGCCCCACCCGCCGAAGCCGGTGGCGACGTACACGTGTGCGGTGCCGGGGTGGAGGTGGCCGACGAAGGGCACACCGTCGGCGGAGTCCAGGTCCTGGGCGGCCCAGCGGTGCACCGGGGCGGTGGCGCCGAAGTCGGGGAAGTGCCCGCGGGCCCATTCCGTCAGCCGGTCCATGCGCTCGGCGGTGCCCGGGTCACCCGGCCGGAAGGCCTCCCCGGCCACGATCAGCAGGCGCTGCGCGAAGCCCGAGGGCGAGGGGTGGGGGGCGGTGCGGACGGAGCGGATCCGGTCCTCCGGGGTGAGGTACATGCCCTGGGGATCGGCCGCCGCGGGCACGGGTGCGGCGATCACGAGTTCCCGGCGGGGGGTGAGCCGGACCATCAGCGACACCGGACCGAAGGGCGGGAAATGGGTGGCGAGGACCGCCTCGGAGGCGTGCACGGCCGGTCCGTGCGCGGTCTCCAGGCGGATCCGGGCGTGTTCGTGGAGGTCGGTGACCCGGGTCTGCTCGTGGATCCGGCCGCCGGCGGCGGTGAAGGCCGCGGCCAGCCCGGTCAGGAACGCGGCGGGGTGGAACTGGAGCTGGTCCGGCAGCCGCACGGCCGCGGCGACCGGGAAGGGCAGGCCGGTCTCGGTGACGAAGTGGGCGTCGAGTCCGGCGGCCCGGGCGGCGGCCACCTCGTCCCGGATCTCCCCGGCCCGGGCCGGGTCGGCCACGTAGGTGTAGGCGGGGAGCCGTTCGAAGTCGGCGTCCACGCCGAGCTCGGCGGCGAGCGCGACGGCGCGTTCCAGGGATTCCTGCTGGGCGGCCGCGTACAGGCCGGCCGCCTCCGTACCCACCGTGCGGGCCAGTCGGCCGTAGCACAGGCCGTGCAGCGCGGTGAGTTTGCCGGTGGTGTGCCCGGTGGTGCCGGAAAGGATCCGGTCGGCTTCGAGGAGTACGGTCTCGCGGCCCGCGAGGGCCAGCTCCCAGGCGGTGGCGAGGCCGGCGATGCCGCCCCCGACGACCACCACGTCGGTGTCGAGGTCCTCCTCCAGGCGAGGCCGCGGCGGCCGGTCGGTGGTGGCCAGCCAGTACGGGAGGGGGCGCCCGGCCGGCGCCGGCGTGTCGTCCATGCCGTGCGGGTACCCCGTGCCGGGCCGGGGATGCACGGGCCCCACCGGTTGCGGCCCGGCGGAACGGGACAGAGAGTAAATCCGGGCAAAAGCCCCACACCTCTCGGAAGGATCCGTCATGAGCAAGGCCAAGGCGAAGGGCAAGCAGATCAAGGGCAAGATGAAGGAGACCGTCGGTGACATGACCGACGACCAGCGCATGGAGATGGAGGGCCGCGCCGAGCGCATGACGGGCAAGGTCCAGGAATCCGCCGAGCGGACGAACGAGCGGATGAAGCGGACGGCCAAGTAGCTTCCGCCGTGGTGCCGGACCCCGTCGCACGGGGTCCGGCACCCGGTGTCGACCGGGCCGTCACACGGTCAGGCGGACAGCGCGTCCGTGAGCTTCCGCAGCACCGGCCGGTGCGGCCGCTGCGGTGCCCGTTCCCGCGTCTCGCCCATCCAGACGCCGATCGACTGCAGTTCCTTGCGGCCCGCCGACGCGCGGACCTTCGGGAACAGGTCCTGTTCCTCGACGTCCATGTGCCGCTCGACGAGGCTCATGAGCACCCGCGTCTTCGCGTCGAACCCCTCCTCGCCGGGCCGCATGCCCGCGAGTTCGCCGGCCACCACGGCGGCCAGGTGGTGCTCCTCCCGGCAGTCCAGCACCGTGCTCTCCGCCTCGGGCACCAGATGGCGCATCCGCGGGTACGCCGCCTCGTCCTCGACGTAGGTGTGCACGGTCAGCTCGTGCAGGAACTCGTCCACGATGCCGGCCTTGGTACCGGTCTGGTCGGGGTCTCCGGCGGCGGCCGCGTCGACCGAACGGTAGTCGCGGATCAGCTTCCGGATCCGCTTGTGGTCGTCCCTCATCATCACGATGGCATCGGTGGACATGCCGTCCTCCCTGGCCGTGCCGTCCTGCTCCGGCCGTGCCGGCGGCAGCCGTGACGGATCTGCCGTTCCGCCTACCCGGGGCCGGCCGGACCATGCCCCGCCGACGGCGGGGCGCACGGTCCGGGGCCGGATCCGGGACCCGCCTTGGGGGATCAGCCGTCGGAGCGGTCGCGGACCGCGACGATCCCGTTGAACACGCCGATGTAAGCGGTGCCGTCCGGGCCGAGGGTGATCGGCGCCCAGTTGTTGTCGTACAGCGGGCCGGTGCCGGTCAGCTGCCGCCAGCGGCGCTCACCGGTGCGGAAGTCCACCGCGGTGAGGTACCAGGCGTCGAAGCCCCAGCGGTTGGGCTCCTTCTCGTAGAAGTAGAGCAGTCCGTTGCCGGTGGAGAGCTTCGGCACCGTCGAGGGCGAGCGGATCGCGCTCTCCCAGACCGTGTCGCAACCGCTGCCGTCGGGGCGGACGTCGATGCGGGACACCCCGCCGACGACGCTCTTGCCGAGCAGCAGGCTGGTCGGGTTCTCGTAGCCGTAGTTGTTCTCGACGACGAGGCTGTTGCCCCAGCTGATCAGGGAGTTGTCGGTGGTGGAGGCGCCGGAGCCGAAGACCGGCACCTTGCAGACCAGCCGCCGGTCCTCGGGCACGTCGGTGCCGCGCCGGAACACGAGCACGTTCATACGGTCGTCGGCGTTGTCGGTGATGGCGACGTAGCCGTTGCCGAAGAGGTCCGGGGTGGTGCCCGAACCCTGGTTCACGGAGCCGGGCTTGGTTCCCGTTCCGCGGTCGTAGGTCTGCCGCCACTGCACCTGCGGGGTGCCGTCGGAAGCGGCGCGGAAGCTGTAGAGGGCGTGGTCGGAGACGATGGAGACACCGTCCTCGGCCACCGAAAAGGAGTTCTGGATCTCCTCGCCCTGCAGCCGGACGTGGCGGATCGCCCCGGTCGCCGGGTCCACCGTGCCGACCCGGCCCTGGCGGGTGACCCACCAGATGCGGCCGTCCCAGTCCGGCATCACGGAGGTGACGGGATCGCAGCTGCCGCTGGGCCACAGGTTGGTCCAGCTGACGCAGTCGTGTGGGACGACGCCGGTGAGGTCCCAGTCGTTCTCGACGGTGAACTGCCAGCTGCCGTCCGGCCTCTGCTCGTGGGCGAGCCGCAGGATGTGCTGGCGGGAGTCGGCCAGCACGGCCCGGTCCCGGTCGTCCAGGTAGAAGTAGGCGCCCCCCGAGGTGTCCTTGAAGATCTTCGAGAAGTCGAGCGAGGTGATCGCCTCGACCGTCGAGGAGCGCTGCGGGAGCTGGTGTTCCGCGAGCGTGTCGAGGGTGCGCGGATCCAGGAGCTTGACCTTGAACCCGGAGAACGTGCCGCACACGGTGACCAGGCGGCCGCCCGAGTCGAAGGTGGCCGTGGCGCACTCGCCGCCGAGGGCGGCGATCCTCTCACTGGTCACCTCCGGGTTCCGGCCGAGCGGACCGGACCACGGTGCGGTGGCGCTGCCGGCCGCGTCGGAGTGCATGCCGCTGCGGCCGTTGGGCGCGAGGTACGGATGCTGCGGCGGGGCCTCGCCGGGCAGCGGGGCGGCGGTCGCGGGACTCCCGTCGTAGTGGCTGACCAGGCGGTGGCCCGGCGCCAGGGGTATCTCCTCGGCCTGCGCCGGCAGGGACCCGTTCAGGACCGCGAGCGCGGCCAGGGCCGGGACCGCAGCGCAGTTCAGCGCTCTTCGGAACATCCGGTCTTCCTCCGCTTCTTTGTTGACACTGCGTCTGACATCGCGCCGCCGCCCGACGCTAGGTCTCAGGACCGGAGGAGTCCATGGAGGGTGAGCATGATTCACGAATCCGCAATGGACGATCAGGAACCGGGGGGTGCGGCCCGCATTTCACGGGGGCGCGGTCCTACACCGCGGGGCGCGACCGGACGGACGGCGCGAGATCGTCAAGGGCCGGGGCCCCGTCACGGACGGTCAACACCCGGACGGCGGACACGTCATGCCCCCGTCCGGCCCTCCCGCTGCGCCACGATGGCGCCGCACTAGGAGGTTGCGATGGTGATTTCCCTCTCCGTGGTCGTCCTGCTCCTCGTCCTCGCCTGGATCTTCCTGCGCAGCGGCGGCCTGAAGTTCTCCCACGCCCTGGTCTGCGTGTTCCTCGGCTTCTGCCTGGCGGGCAGCGGCATGGCCTCGACCCTGCACAGCACGCTCTCCACGACCGCCGAGGTGGTCGGGAGCCTCAGACCCTGAGGTCCGCCGCGCCCGGCGGGCGAACTCGGCGGGCGAACTCGCCGGGCGAACTCGCCGGGGCGAACTCGGCGGGCGACGAATCGTGGCAGGTCAGGACAAGGGGTCGGGCCCGATGCCCGAGGCTTGTCGAGCACCCTCCACCCGTGCCATAAAGGTCCAGACCTGTTGGTGCAAGGGTGAGGAGGCCCCGTGCGAGGACGCCCCGCGCGAGGACGCTGCGCGCTGCCCGCCGCCACTGCGGTCCTGCTCGCCGCGGCCGCCGTCGGGGCCGCGGCCTGCACCCGGGCCGACACCGAGCCCCCGCCGGCCCCCGACGGACTGACGGCGCAGGCGGCCGGCGCCGGGTCGGTGCACGTGATGTGGGAGGCGGCCGACGAGCAGGACGGGGTCACCGGCTACCAGGTGCTCCAGGGCGGCGCGCCGGTCCGCGAGCTGCCGGGTGACCGGCACATGACCGACATCACCGGCCTGGCGCCGCAGACCCGCTACGCCTTCACCGTCCGGGCCCGGGACGCGGCCGGGAACCTCTCCCCGGCCGCCGTCACCGCCGAGGTGACCACCCCCGCCGCGCGGGCCGACGACAAACGGGCCCCGACCGCCCCCGCGCGGGCCGCCGGCAGCCCGGACGGCCCCCGTGCCGCCCGGCTGTCCTGGTCGGAGGGCACGGACGACACCGGCGTCACGGCCTACGACGTCTACCAGGGCGGCGTACGGATCCACACCTCGGCCGGGACGGAGACCGGCACCCGGCTGACCGGGCTGCGGCCGGACACCGCCTACACCTTCACCGTCCGGGCCCGGGACGGCGCCGACAACTCCTCCCCGGACGGCCCGCCGGTCGAGATCACCACCGCTCCCGCCGACGGCGAGGGTCCGCCCACCGTCCCCGGCGACTTCACCGCCACCGCGTCGCCGGGTGCCGTGGACCTCGGGTGGATCCCGCCCGACACCGGGCACGAGGTCCGCGAGTACGAGCTGTACGTGGACGGACGGCCGACCACGGTGATCCAGTTCGCTCCCGGCGCGGTGCCCCCGGGGCGGGCCGGGCACCGGCTCACCGTGGCCGAACCGGCCGGCACGGTCTGGCGCCTGAAGATCCGCGCCCGGCTCCCCGACGGCACCTGGGGCTCCTTCTCCGCGGAGCGGCGGGTCGAGCTGGTCCGCCGATAGCGACAGGAAGAGGCCGCCACTCGGGTGAAGATCGCGCACAATGCGTCTGCGCACGGTGAGTACCCGGTCAACAACGGTCAGCAGGGCCCGCAGGGCAGCGTCTTTGAGCCAGACTCTGCCAACGTGCCGGGAAACCTGCCGCCGGAAACGGCGTCCTTCGTCGGTCGTGAGCACGAACTCGGGCTGCTCGACTCCCTGTTGCGCGAGCAACGGCTCATCACCCTCACCGGAGTCGGCGGGGTGGGCAAATCGCGCCTCGCGCTGCGCGCCGTCCGTACCCTGGCCGCCGCCCGGACACCCACCCGCCGCGACGGCACCTGGTGGGTGGAGCTCTCCCCGCTGCGCGACCCGGAGCTGCTCACCTCCACCGTCGCCCACGCGCTCGGGCTCGCGGTCCACTCCAGCCGCTCCCCCGACGAGGAACTCTGCGCCTGGATGGCGGACAAGGAGCTCCTCGTCGTGCTCGACACCTGCGAGCACTTGGTCCCCGCCGCACGCCACCTGGTCGGCGAACTCCTGCAGACCGCGCCCGGACTGACCGTCCTGACCACCACGCGCGAGCCGCTGCGCTGCCCAAGCGAGACCCTGGTCGAGGTCCGCCCGCTGCCCACCGACGGACCGGACAGCGACGCCCTGGCCCTGTTCCGGGAACGCGCCCTCGCCGCGACCCCGCGGGCCGCCGACGCCTTCGCCGACCCCGGCCGCACCGCCATCGCCGCCGAGGTCTGCCGCCGCCTGGACGGCATTCCGCTGGCCCTCGAACTGGCCGGTGCCCGGCTGCGGTTGTGGAGCGTCGAGCAGATCGCGCTGCGCCTGGGCGCCCGGTTCGAGCTGCTGGCCGACACCGGCTCCCCGCTGCTGCCCCGGCACCAGACGCTGCGCACCGCCATCGGCTGGAGCCACGAGCTGTGCGAACCGCTCGAACGCCTGCTGTGGGCCCGGCTGTCGGTGTTCGCCGGCGGCTTCGACCTGGCGGCCGCCCGGGCGGTCTGCTCCGGCGGCCCGCTACCCGCGGCCCGGGTGGAGGCTGTGCTCACGGCACTGACCGCCAAGTCGGTGGTGCTGCGCACCGAGGTGGCGGGCGTGGGGGCCCGCTACCGGCTGCTCGACACCATCCGCGAGTACGGCCAGGACTGGCTCGCCGAGCTGGGCGAGACCCGGACGGTCGCGGACCGGCACGCCCACTGGTACGCGCAGCTCGCCCAGGCGGCGGACCGGGGCTGGCTCGGGTCCGGCCAGGTGGACTGGTACCGCCGGATGACCGCCGACCACATGCAGCTGCGGGCCTCCCTGGAGCACCTGCTCGGCACCGACCCGGTGGCCGCCCTGGAGATGGCCGGCGCCCTCTGGTTCTTCTGGTTCTCCTGCGGACACGTGCACGAGGGCCAGGGGTTCCTGGAGCGGGCCCTGCGCACGGCCCCGCCGCGCGGGACGGCGTACGCCCAGGGGCTCTGGGCCGCCGGGGCGGTGTGTCTGCTGCGGGGAGACATGGCCAGGGCCCGGGAGTACGGCGAGCGCTGCACGGCGGCCGCGGCCCGGGTGGCGGACCCTGAACGCGAGCTGCGGGCGGCGTACCTGCTGTCCGCCTCGCTGCTGATGCCCGGGGACGCGGTCCGGGCCCTGGAGATCGCCGGGCCGGAGGCCCGCGCCGCCCGCGGCGGACGGTCCGACGGCGCGGGTGGGCTGCTGTGCCGGGTGGTGACCTCGTACGCGCTCTGCGACATGGGACGGTTCAAGGAGGCCGTCGCGGAGGCCACGGGCCTGCGGGAGTCCTGCGTACGGCTCGGTGAGCGCTGGATGCGCGCGTACGCGGACTACATCCTGGCGGTGGCGGCACTGGGCCTGGGGCAGCACGGGGAGGCGGCCCGGCACGTCCGGGCGATGCTCTCGGGGAAGCGGCTGCTGGGCGACCGGTTCGGCATCGCGCTGGGCCTGGACCTGCTGGCGGCGGCCGTGGCCGGGCTGGGCGACGGAGAGCTGGCGGCCCGGCTGCTGGGCAACAGCCACGCGTGGTGGCGGACGGTCGGCCGTCCGCAGATGGGATCCCCCTCACTGGCCGCCCTCCGGGACGAGGGCGAGCGCCAGGCGCGCGCGTCGATCGGCGACGAGGCCTACGAGAGGGCCTTCCAGGGCGGTGCACAGGCGCCCACCGGCTGAGATCCGTCCGGTGGGCGCTGCGCCCGGTACTGCTCTCGGTCCTGCTCTCGGTCCTGCTCGGTACCGCTGCCGGGTCTCCCGTTCAGTACGGGAGGGGTCTGCCCGACGGGGTACGCAGGTCCAGATCCCTCGGGGCCGGCTTCGGCACGGGCTTGCGGATCAGCTGCTGGCGCATGATGGCCCCCGTTCAGGCCGGAACCGGGACTGGACGGTGGGGGGCGACCGTACGGCCGTCCGGGAGCAGCTCGCCGGTGTCCTCGAAGATCACGGCACCGTTGCAGAGCAGGCTCCAGCCCTGTTCCGGATGGGACACCAGGACACGGGCGGCTTCCCGATCGGCGCTCTCGGCGGGCGGGCAGGGGGGCTGGTGGGAGCACATGGCGCACCTCCTCGCTGAGTGGGGCGGGGGTCCGGTGGTCACCCGGTCGCTTCCGCCATCCACGGTGGCGAGGAGTATTACCGATCACCACCGTGGGACGGAACCCGTATTCGAGGCCCAGTTCACTCAGCGTATGCCCGATTACGATGCGTTCATGCCCGGTATCCGGATTGTTCGCGGCAGTTCGCTGCCCCCGCGGGAGGCGTGGACGCGCCTCACGGACTGGGAACAGCACGGCGCCCAGGTCCCGTTGACGCGTACGGCGCTCCTCACCCCACCCCCGACCCGGATCGGCACCCGCTTTGCCGCGATGACCGGATTGGGCCGATTGGTGGTGAATGACGTGATGGAGGTCACCGTCTGGCGTCCACCTGCCGGACGGGCCCCGGGAGTGGTCCGGCTGGAGAAGCGCGGCCGCCTGGTCCGCGGCTGGGCGGAGATCGAGATCCACCCCGCCCCGGCGGGCGGCAGCGAGGTCCACTGGCGCGAGGACCTGCGCCTTTTCGGCCTGCCACGGTTCCTGGACCCGGCGGTCGCGGCGGCGGGCCGCGCCCTCTTCGGCCGGGCCGTCGACCGGCTCCTCGCGGACCCCGGCGGGGCAGCCGGGGCGGCCGGGACCGGCGGACGGGGTCAGTAGGGGCAGATGGTGCTCTTCAGGTTCGCTTCGATCATGATCGCGTCGAAATCGGTGACCTGATGCTCCGGGGTGCTGAACCGCTTCTCCGTCTCGGCCTTGGCGTCGATGCCGGGCAGGGTGAAGGCGTAGCACTGCTGGACGCCGTTCTCCATGGCCTTCTCCTCGTCGGCGACGAGGGACAGGTGGACGGTCTTCAGCCCGGCCAGGTAGACGACCCGCTTGTCCCCCACGGGCTTCCGGTACCGGGCGGAGGGCTCGGCACTCTCGGGCAGGGGGGAGAGCGGCGCACTCGGCCCGGTCGATCCGGGGCCGCCGGACGGGCTGCCGGACGGACCGCCGGACGCCGACGGTGAGGCACTCGGAGCCGCGGCACCCGGCTTCGAGTCCTCGCCGTCACTGCCGCAGGCGGACAATGCGAAGGCCGCGACGGCGGCACACGCGAGGGCGACGACACGCTTCTGATGTGTACGCATCACCCCATGCTGATCGCCGCCCCTCCGGTCCGGGCCGCCCGTGACGGGACCGTGACGCCCCGCGACAGACTCGTGACGGACGACGCGGCGCCCCGCACGCGGCGGGGCGCCGGCCACACCGAACGGCTACCGGATCGGCATCCCGGAGAGGGTCCGCGCGATCACCAGCCGCTGGATCTCGCTTGTCCCCTCAAAAATCGTATAAATAGCCGCGTCGCGGTGCATGCGCTCCACCGGGTACTCGCGGGTGTAGCCGTTGCCGCCGAGGATCTGTATGGCCTGGGCGGTGACCTTCTTGGCCACCTCGCTCGCGAAGAGCTTGGACATCGAGCCCTCCGCCGAGGTGAACGGCTTGCCCGCGACCGCCATCCAGGACGCCCGCCACACCAGCAGCCGCGCCGCGTCGATCTGCGTGCGCATGTCGGCGAGCTGGAAGGCCACGCCCTGGTTGTCGATGATCGGCCGGCCGAACTGGGTGCGGGTCTTGGCGTAGTCGAGGGCGACCTCGTACGCGGCGCGGGCGGTGCCGACCGCCATGGCGCCGACCGCAGGGCGGGAGGCCTCGAAGGTGGCCATGGCCGCGTTCTTCACCCTCTCGCCGCCGCCCGCCCTGGCCTTCTCGCGGGCCCGCGCCAGCCGCTCGTCCAGCTTCTCCTTGCCGCCGAGCAGGCAGGAGCCGGGGATCCGCACGTCCTCCAGGACCACCTCGGCGGTGTGCGAGGCGCGGATGCCGTGCTTGTGGAACTTCTGGCCCTGGGACAGCCCGGGGGTGGCCGGCGGGATGATGAAGGAGGCGTGGCCCTTGGTCCCGAGGTCCGGGTCCACCACGGCGACGACGATGTGCACGTTGGCGATGCCGCCGTTGGTGGCCCAGGTCTTGGTGCCGTTGAGCACCCACTCGTCCTTGGCCTCGTCGTAGACGGCGCGGGTGCGCATCGAGCCGACGTCGGAGCCCGCGTCCGGCTCGGAGGAGCAGAAGGCGGCGACCTTCACGTCCTCGGGGGTGCCGTACATCTGCGGGATCCAGGTCCCGATCTGCTCCTCGGTGCCGTTGGCGACGACGCCGATCGCGGCGAGGCCGGTGCCCACGATGGACAGGGCGATGCCCGCGTCACCCCAGAACAGCTCCTCCATGGCCATCGGGATGCCGAGGCCGGTCGGGTCGAAGAACTGCTGCGCGTAGAAGTCGAGCGAGTAGATCCCGACCTTGGCGGCCTCCTGGATGACGGGCCACGGAGTCTCCTCACGCTCGTCCCACTCGGCGGCCGCGGGCCGGATGACATCGGCGGCGAAGCCGTGGATCCAGTCCCGGACCTGCTTCTGGTCCTCGTTGAGTTCCATGGTGAACTCCGCCATGTCCCCTCCAGCTATGCTCGTGCACCACGTGCGTTACCTGCGGTAACCCGCAGCGGGGCCCAGTCTGTTACCGGCGAGTAGCAAATGTCAACAAATCCGGTCCAGGCACCTCGCATCCGGTTCCGCCACCTCCGATTCGATCGCGGGCCGGGGCGGGGTGTTACGTTGCGTGTGCGTCACGCACATCGCACGGGCGGGGAGAGAGAACGTCATGGAGACCACGCAGCAGGCCGGCCGGGACCCGGGCACGGCCGAACGGCGGCGCCGGGAACTGCTCGAGGCCGCCGACCGGGTCGTGCTGCGGGACGGCCCCAAGGCGTCCATGAACGCGATCGCGGCGGAGGCGGGCATCACGAAGCCGATCCTCTACCGCCACTTCGGCGACAAGGCGGGGCTCTACCAGGCACTCGCGGTACGCCACACGGACGCCCTGCTGGACTCCCTGCGGGCGGCCCTGGACGCCCCGGCCGAGCGGCGCCGCCGGGTCGAGGCCACGCTGGACACCTACCTGGCCGCGATCGAGGCCCGGCCACAGGTCTACCGCTTCCTGATGCACCCGGCCGAGGACTCGCACACGGGCGACCGCGGCTTCGAGGTCGCCCAGCACTCGCTCCCGCTGCTGCGCCGGCTCGGCGAGGAACTGGCCAAGGTGATCGCGGAACGCGTGGACCTCGGCCCGGACGGCGACGAACTGGCCCGCGTCTGGGGCCACGGCATCGTCGGCATGATGCACGCCGCCGGCGACTGGTGGCTCGGCGAGCGCCCCTGCTCCCGCGCCGCCCTCGTCACCGGCCTGACCGACCTCCTCTGGGGCCGCCTGGCCACAGCCGGCAACCTCGCCGACGGCCCCGGCTTCTGACGCACCCCCCGCCTGGGTCGACGCCGCCACGGGCAGGCGCCCCGCCAATGCCTGGACGGCACCTCCGCCGAGGTCTTGGCGGCCTCCGCCGAGCTTCGGGCGGCTACGCCGTGGGCGTTGCCCTCCCGCGCCGGTGGGGTGGCGGTCCCGCGGAGGTGTGGGCAGGCGTTCCGCAGGGCGATGGGGGTCCCCCTGCTCGAGCGAAGTCGAGAGCTTGGGGGAGGGTGGGCACACCGGAACGGCGCCCAGCGGGCTACGCTCCGGCCCCAGCGAAGCCATGGCGCGGCTCCGCCCGCAGCGCTGTCCGGCCAGGGCAGTGGCTCCGCCGGACCCGGCGCCCCCCTGGAGCGGAGCTGCGCCCGGACGGGCCCGGTCCGGTAGCCGGACCGGGGCGTGGGGAGGCTGCGCGAGCCCTCGCGGGACCGGGGTGCCGTGTGCCCACCCTCCCCCAAGCTCTCGACTTCGCTCGAGCAGGGGGGACCCCCATCGCCCTGCGGCACGACTGCCCACACGGCCGCCGGACGGGTCCGGCGCGACTGCTCACACGGCCGGCGGAATCCGGCAGCCGTGGCCCCACGGCCGTGGCAACGGCAGGCGGGCCCGGCCGCAGGGCGACGCTAAGCCGACCAGCCCGCCTTGCGGATCGCACGGTCAAGGCGCCGCCGCCGAACCCCCTCGACCCGCTCCCGGTACACCACCCCGTCCAGGTGGTCACACTCGTGCTGCAGGCACCGCGCGAAGAACCCGGTCCCCTCGACCCTCACCGGGGCCCCCGCCGAGTCCACGCCCTCCACGACCGCCCGGTCGGACCGCGCCGTCCCCGCCTCCAGCCCCGGCAGGGAAAGGCACCCCTCGGGCCCGAGCACCTCCACCCCGTCGACCTCGACCAGCCGGGGGTTGACGATGTGCCCGAGGTGCCGCTCGTCCTCGTCGTCGGGGCAGTCGTAGACGAACACCCGCTGCGCGACTCCGATCTGGTTCGCCGCCAGCCCCACGCCCTCCGCCGCGTACATCGTCGCGAACATGTCCTCGATGAGCCGGTCGAGCTCCGGACCGAACTCGGTGACTTCGGCGCAGGCCGAATGGAGCACCGGATCGCCGAGCAGGCTCATGGTGCGGACCAGACCGGAAGTGCCGGGAATCGGGCGTTGTCGCATGGCCGTAAGGGTACGCGGGACGACCATATGAGGAGATCCGGGGCGTCATGAGGGCGCCGAGGTCAGGGGCCCTGCCGGTTCTGGATAGGCTGGGGCCGGACCGACGCAAGGAGGACAAGGGACGATGGCAGGCAACACAGAGCCGCTTTCGCCGCGCGCCAAGCTGGCCGTGACGGCGGGGAAGGCCGCGGCGGCGGTGTCGCGGGCCGCGGGGCGTGGCAGCGGATCAGTGATCGGGGGCAGGGTCGCACTCAAGCTCGACCCCGATCTGCTCAGCGCGCTGGCGCAGCACCTCGATGTCGTCCTCGTCTCGGCGACGAACGGCAAGACGACCACGACCCGGCTGATCGCGGAGGCCCTCCGCGCCAGCGGTCCGGTGGTCTCCAACGCGCTGGGCGCGAACATGCCGGCGGGCATCACCTCCGCCCTCGCGGGCGGCAGTGACGCCAAGTACGGCGTCATCGAGGTCGACGAGAAGTACCTGGCGGGTGTGGCCCGCGACGTGACGCCGAAGGCGATCGCGCTGCTGAACCTCTCGCGCGACCAGCTGGACCGCGCCGCCGAGACCCGGATGCTCGCCGAGAAGTGGCGGGAGGGCCTCTCCGGCTCCAAGGCGGTCATCGTCGCGAACTGCGACGACCCGCTGATCGTGTGGGCCGCCTCGTCCTCGCAGAACGTGGTGTGGGTCGCGGCCGGTCAGGAGTGGAAGGACGACGCCTGGTCGTGCCCCTCCTGCGGCGGCGTGATGCAGCGCCCCGGCGACGACTGGTTCTGCGGTGAGTGCGGGTTCCGCCGCCCCACCCCGAGCTGGGCGCTCTCCGGCGACCACGTGCTCGACCCGCACGGCAGCGCGTGGCCGATCCACCTGCAGCTGCCGGGCCGCGCCAACAAGGCGAACGCCGCGACCTCGGCGGCCGTGGCCGCCGTCTTCGGCGTCCCGCCGCAGGTCGCGCTGGAGCGGATGTACCAGGTGCAGGCGGTGGCCGGCCGGTACGACGTGGTGACCTTCCAGAACCGCCAGCTGCGGCTGCTGCTCGCGAAGAACCCCGCGGGCTGGCTCGAAACGTTTTCCCTGATCGATCCGCCGCCGACGCCGGTGATCCTCTCGGTGAACGCACGGGGCGCCGACGGCACCGACACCTCCTGGCTGTGGGACGTGGACTATCCGCGGCTGGCCGGACACCCGATCTTCGTGATCGGTGACCGCAAGCTGGACCTGGCGGTCCGCCTGGAGGTCGCCGGCCTGGACTTCCGGGTCTGCGAGACCCTCGACGAGGCCGTGCAGCTGGCTCCGCCCGGACAGATCGAGCTGATCGCCAACTACACCGCCTTCCAGGACGTCCGCCGCCGCGTCGGCAACTAGTACCCAGCCAAAGGGACGACAACAGCATGAGCGACAACAGCCTGCGTCTGGTGTGGGTCTACCCGGACCTGCTGAGCACGTACGGAGACCAGGGCAACGCCCTGGTGGTGGAGCGCCGGGCCCGGCAGCGCGGCCTGGACGTCCAGCGCCTGGACGTCCGCAGCGACCAGCCGATCCCCACCTCCGGGGACATCTACCTGATCGGCGGCGGCGAGGACCGGCCGCAGCGGCTGGCCGCCGAGCGGCTGCTGCGCGACGGCGGCCTGGAGCGCGCCGTGTCGAACGGGGCGATCGTGTTCTCGGTCTGCGCCGGGTACCAGATCCTCGGCAACGAGTTCGTGAACGACATGGGCGAGCGCCAGCCGGGCCTCGGCCTGCTGGACGTGGTCACCGTGCGCGGCGAGGGCGAGCGGTGCGTCGGCGACGTGCTCGCGGACATCGACCCGCGGCTGAACCTGCCCCAGCTGACCGGTTTCGAGAACCACCAGGGCGTCACCCACCTCGGTCCGACGGCGAAGCCGTTCGCGCGCACCCGGATCGGCCGCGGCAACGGGACCGGCGACGGCACCGAGGGCGCGTACAACGACACCGTGTTCGGTACGTACATGCACGGGCCCGTGATGGCCCGGAACCCGCAGATCGCGGACCTGCTGCTGAAGCTGGCCCTGGACGTGAACGCGCTGCCGCAGGTCGACGACCGGTGGTACGAGGCACTGCGCTCGGAGCGCATCGCGGCCGCCACCCAGCCCGCGTAACGACCGGTCGGCCCGCCCCGGGCACCCCGGCCGCTCGGCCCGGATTCCCCTCGTGGAATCCGGGCCGCCGTCTTTCGGCCCGCTTCCGACGATCCTCCGGCGGCCGCCCTGCGGTCTTTTCATCCAAGAATTGAACGCGGCCTTGGAGGATGGTTCAGTCCACTGCCGATCCGCTTGTAGGGTGACGGGTAGTTCCAACCGGACGACGTGGTCCGGTCGCCGGCCCACGTTGCAAAGGTTTTTCGTGCCATGCGCATAGGTGTGCTCACTTCCGGTGGCGACTGCCCCGGCCTGAACGCCGTCATCCGCTCCGTCGTACACCGCGCCGTCGTGGACCACGGCGACGAGGTCATCGGCTTCCAGGACGGCTGGAAGGGCCTCCTGGAAGGCGACTACCGGAAGCTGGACCTGGAGG
Source organism: Streptomyces sp. NPDC043853 (assembly GCF_056436025.1). Classification (NCBI taxonomy): domain Bacteria; kingdom Bacillati; phylum Actinomycetota; class Actinomycetes; order Kitasatosporales; family Streptomycetaceae; genus Streptomyces; species Streptomyces sp. NPDC043853. The sequence goes on along the minus strand of NZ_JBWKDJ010000006.1, from coordinate 114,020 downwards.
ACGTGGCGGGCATCCTGGCCCGCGGCGGCACCATCCTCGGCTCCTCCCGGGTCCAGCCGGCCCACCTGCGGGACGGCGTGGAGCGGGCCCGCGGCCACGTGGCCGACCTCGGTCTGGACGCCATCATCCCGATCGGCGGCGAGGGCACCCTCAAGGCCGCCAACCTGCTGTCCGAGGCGGGCCTGCCGATCGTGGGCGTGCCCAAGACCATCGACAACGACATCGCCTCCACCGACCGGACCTTCGGCTTCGACACCGCCGTCGGGGTGGCCACCGAGGCCCTGGACCGGCTCAAGACCACCGCCGAGTCGCACCAGCGCGTCATGGTCGTCGAGGTGATGGGCCGGCACGCCGGCTGGATCGCCCTGGAGTCCGGCACGGCCGCCGGCGCCCACGCCATCGTGGTGCCGGAACGCCCCTTCGACATCGAGGAGCTGACCCGCATCGTCGGAGAGCGCTTCTCGGCCGGCAAGCGGTTCGCGATCGTGGTCGTCGCCGAGGGCGCCAAGCCCCTCCCGGGCACGATGCAGTTCGAGGAGGGCCGCAAGGACGTCTACGGCCACGAGCGGTTCGCCGGCATCGGCAACCTGCTGGCCGTGGAGCTGGAGGCCCGGCTCGGCAAGGAGGCCCGCCCGGTCATCCTCGGTCACGTCCAGCGCGGCGGCACCCCCACGGCCTACGACCGGGTGCTCGCCACCCGCTTCGGCTGGCACGCGGTGGAGGCGGCACACCGGGGCGAGTTCGGCATGCTGACCGCGCTGCGCGGCACCGACATCGTGATGGTGCCGCTCGCGGAGGCCACCTCGACCCTGAAGACGGTGCCGGACGAGCGCTTCGCCGAGGCCCAGAACGTCCTCTGATGTCCCGAAGGTAACCCGATGACCCCGATGGGGCCCCCGGACGCATCGGCGTCCGGGGGCCCCATTACTGTGGTGGGGCACCACGGTCAAGGGAGTGAAGGTATGGATCACAGCGGTCACGGCATGGACATGCACATGGACCTGCCGCCCTTCACCCTCGGCCGGGGCCTGGAGTTCTCCTTCGACGCCTTCTTCCTCTTCGGGTGCCTGGCCGGCCTCGCCCTCTACGGGTGGGGGGTGCTGCGGCTGCGCGGCCGCGGCGACGCCTGGCCGCCGGGCCGCACGACGGCGTTCGTGCTCGGTGTGCTGAGCCTGGCCCTGGTGATGTGCACCAAGCTGAACGACTACGGCATGGTCATGTTCAGCGTGCACATGGTCCAGCACATGGTGATCAGCATGGTGGCGCCGATCCTGCTGCTGCTCGGCGCCCCGATGACGCTGGCGCTGCGCGCCCTGCCGCCCGCCGGCCGCGGCCGCAAGGGCCCGCGCGAGCTGCTGCTGATGCTGCTGCACAGCCGCTACATGAAGGTGATCACCCATCCGGTGTTCACCATCCCGATGTTCATCGCCAGCCTCTACGCGCTGTACTTCACCCCGCTGTTCGACTTCCTGATGGGGTCGAAGACCGGGCACATCGCGATGATGGTGCACTTCCTCGCCGTCGGCCTGGTGTTCTTCTGGCCGATCATGGGCGTGGATCCGGGCCCGCACCGGCCGGGCTACGTGATGCGGATGCTGGAGCTGTTCGCGGGCATGCCCTTCCACGCCTTCTTCGGCATCGCGCTGATGATGGCGAGCGAGCCGATGATCGGCACGTACGCCTCCCCGCCGGCCTCGCTGGGCATCGACGCCCTGGAGGACCAGCAGTGGGCGGGCGGCATCGCCTGGGCCTTCAGCGAGATCCCCTCGGTGCTGGTGCTGATCGCGCTGGTCTACCAGTGGTACCACTCGGAGCAGCGGGCCGCGAAGCGCGCCGACCGGGCCGCGGACCGGGACGGGGACAAGGAGCTGGAGGCGTACAACGCCTACCTCGCCTCACTGCAGGCGCGTGGCCGCTAGCGCGGGCGCCCGTTCCGCGCCACCATGGGGCATGACCGGATCCGTCAAGGCAATGGCGGTGGTGACCTTCGCCACTCTCGTGGTCGTCGCCGCGTACTCGGTGGCCCTCGGCAGCAACGGCTGGCTCTGGTTCGGCTGGCTCGTCCTCGGAATGATCACGGCCGGAATGGCGGCCTCCAGGGGCTCGTGACCGCCGCCCCGAGCAGCGCGCGGAATGGCCGATTCCCTGCGGCGCGCAGGTGAACCGCGGGCGACGGCATCCGTACCAATGGGTACGGGCCGTTCCCCGCGACGGCCGATCCCCATGCCTGCCGGGAGGAATCATGTCCGATCCCGAACAGGACCGCCGCGCCTGCCAGGAGTACGCCGAGATCCTCCAGGAAGTACGCATCGCCCAGACGGCGGTGCAGTTCCTGCTCGGCTTCCTGATGGCCGTGGCGGTCACCCCGCGGTTCGCGTCCCTGCACCCCGCCGAACGCGCCGTCTACGTCTCCGCGCTGGTGCTGGCCTTCGGCTCGGTCGGGCTGCTGACCGCCCCCGCTCCACTGCACCGGCTGTGCGACGCGATGGACAAGGACCGCCTGGTGCGGATCGCCGGCCGGCTCGCGGTGTGGGGCGTGCTGCTGCTGATGCTGGCCCTGACCGCGGCGTTCGTCCTGGTGCTCAACATCGTGCTCGGCCTGTCCCCCGCCGGGCTGCTGTTGAGCGGCCTCATCCTGAGCTGGCTGATGGGTTGGTGGTTTGCCATGCCCATCTGGCACAGGAAACGGCAGACTGGGCTGTCCGTCCGGATCGAAGGCCGGTAGAAGGGAAACGCCCCGGTGTTCTACCAGTTGCTCAAGCACGTTCTGCTCGGGCCGCTGCTGCGGCTGCTGTTCCGGCCCCGGATCGAAGGGCTGGAGAACATTCCGGACGAGGGGGCGGCCATCGTCGCCGGGAACCACCTGTCGTTCTCCGACCACTTCCTGATGCCCGCGATCCTCAAGCGGCGGATCACGTTCCTGGCCAAGGCCGAGTACTTCACCGGCAAGGGCCCAAAGGGCCGGCTGACCGCCGCGTTCTTCCGCAGCGCCGGGCAGATCCCGGTGGACCGCTCCGGCAAGGAGGCCGGGCAGGCCGCGATCCGCGAGGGGCTCGGCGTGCTCGCCAAGGGGGAACTGCTGGGCATCTACCCCGAGGGCACCCGCTCCCACGACGGACGGCTCTACAAGGGCAAGGTCGGAGTGGCGGCCATGACCCTGGGCGCCGGGGTCCCGGTGATCCCCTGCGCGATGGTCGGCACCTTCGAGCTCCAGCCGCCGGGGAAGGTGGTCCCCCGGATCGGCCGCCGGGTGACCATCCGGTTCGGCACCCCGCTGGAGTTCTCCCGCTACGCCGGCATGGAGGGCGAGAAGGCCGTGCTGCGGGCGGTCACGGACGAGATCGTCTACGCGATCCTCGGCCTCTCCGGCCAGGAGTACGTCGACCGCTACGCCGCCGACGTCAAGGCCGAGGAGGAGGAAGCGCGGAGGAAGGCCCGGCGCCGTGCGCCGTGACCCCTCCCCCGCGCCTGCGGCCCGGTCGCCGGGACGGCGCCCGGCGACCGGTGGGGTGCCCGGCTAGCGCCGGACGGCCGGCAGCTCCTCCAGCAGGGGCGAGGCCTGCGGGGCCTCGGCCGCCCGGGCCGTCGGGGCAGGCGCGACCGGCGCCGCGTGCGGGGCGCAGGTCACGTCGGCCGCGTCCACCTTGCCGGTGAGCAGGTAGCTGTCGACGCGCTCGTTGACGCAGGGGTTCTTCAGGCTGGTGACGCCGTGCGAGCCGGCGCCCTTCTCGGTGATCAGCCGGGAGCCGGCCAGCCGGCGGTGGAGCTCCACGGCGCCCTCGTACGGGGTGGCGGCGTCTCGCTCGGACTGGACGATCAGGACCGGGGCGATGCGCTTGGCGCCGACCTCGATCGGGTTGCTCTGCTTGGCCTTCCAGGTGGCGCAGGGCAGGTTCATCCAGGCGTTGGCCCAGGTCATGAACGGGTAGTTCTTGTGCAGGCGGGTGTTGTCGCGGTCCCAGCGCTTCCAGCTGGTGGGCCACTTGGCGTCGGCGCACTCGACGGCGGTGTAGACCGCGTTGCCGTTCTCGGAGGCGATGTTGCCCGCGATGTCGGTCATGTCGGGGGCTGCGGCGTCCACGAGGGCCTGGGTGTCACCGGCGACGTACGCGCTCCAGGTCTGGGCGACGGGCACCCAGGAGGAGTCGTAGTACGGGGCGCTCTGGAAGAAGGAGATCAGCTCGGCCGGGCCGACCTTCCCGCCGAGCGGGTTGGCCTTGGCGGTGGCGCGGAGCTTCTGCCACTGGGCCTCGACCTTGGCGGGGGTGTCGCCGAGGTGGAAGGTGGCGTCGTTCTTGGCGACCCACGCCTTCCAGTCGTTCCAGCGCATCTCGAAGGCGACGTCCTGGTCCAGGTTGGCCTGGTACCAGATCTGCTCCTGCTTCGGGTTCACGACGCTGTCGACGATCATGCGGCGGACGTGGCCCGGGAAGAGGGTCGCGTAGACGCCGCCGATGTAGGTGCCGTAGGAGACGCCGAGGAAGTTGAGCTTCTTCTCGCCGAGCGCGGCGCGGACGACGTCGAGGTCGCGCGCGGTGTTCGGGGTGGTCATGTGCGGCAGCATCCAGCCACTGCGCTCCTTGCAGCCGTCCGCGTACTCGGCGGCGAGCTTGCGCTGGGCGCGCTTGTCGGCCTCGGAGCCGGGCACCGGGTCTGCCTTGGGAGCCTTGACGAACTCCTGCGGGTCGATGCAGGAGATCGGGGTGGAGTGGCCGACGCCGCGGGGGTCGAAGCCGACGAAGTCGTAGGCCTTGGAGGCGTTGACCCACAGCGGGCTCTTGGTGGTGACGCGGCGCGGGAAGCGCATGCCCGAGCCGCCGGGGCCGCCCGGGTTGTAGACGAGGGCGCCCTGGCGCTCGTCCTTGGTGCCGGTGTTGCCGATCCGGTCGACGGCGATGTCGATCGTCTTGCCGAAGGGCTTCGCGTAGTCCAGCGGCACCTTGACGAAGCCGCACTGGATGGGCTTCTCCAGACCCCAGTCGGCCGGACAGTCCTTCCAGTCGATGCCGGCGCGCTGGGCGCGGGCGGCGGCGATCTGGACGCCGACCGACTCCGGGACGCCGTACGAGCGGCCGTCCGCGGCCGCGGCGGCGGCCGGCGGGGCGAGCATCAGGCCGGCCGCGAGCGCGCCGACGGTGAGGGTGGCGGCGCTCCCCAGCGCCGCGTTGCGTATCACGTGGTGGTTCCCCCTGCATCAGGTGTGCCGCGCGTGGCGGCTCGGTCACATGCAGGGAGATCTTTCCTTCCGGGTAACCTCCGGCGACAGATCCCGGCCGGGTTCTTTGCCAAGCCGATAACCGGAGTTGCGTGTACCGGTGAGCGGTACGCGCCCGGACTCCTCGGTTCCGTACGGCACTTGGGTGGCGGGGCCCGGTGGCGCCGCGCGGGCCACCGGGGGTCCGGGGGGTCCGGGGGTGGGTCACCAGGCGTACGCAGCGCTCGCCTCGTCGAGCAACTCCCGCAGGCGCAGGGCGTCCTGGGCGAGGGCGCTGACCAGGACCGCCGGTCCGGCGAGCGGGGTGACGGCGGCGAGCTCGCCGAGCGGGCCGCCCGCCGGCGGGTCCGTCTCGAACGCCGGGTTCACCACGAGCAGCTGGCCCACCGCGCGGCAGCCGGCGAGACCGGCCGGGCCGTCCCAGCCCTCGGGGGCGCCGGGGCCGCAGGCCAGCTCCTGGTCCAGCAGCGGCCGCCCGGCGCGCAGGACGGTCAGCCGGCTGCGGAGCAGTCCGGGCGGCTCGCCGAACCGGCCGAGCACCTGCTCCTCGCGCATCAGCAGCCGGGCGCCGGGGGCGAGTTCGGCGCGGGTGCGGACCCTCAGGTCGCTGCCGCGGACCGAGACCAGGGGCTCGGGGAGCCAGCGCACCGCGGCACCGTCGGCCAGGCTCAGGTGCACGTCGTACCGGGCGGGTTCGCCGTGCGAGCCGGGCAGGGCGAGGGTGGCGGCCACCGAGCCCACGGCCAGGCGGGCGCCCGGTCCGGCCGAGGCCCGCACGGTGAGGTGGTCCCCGCCGAGCGGGGCGCTCATCGCGCCGACCAGCATGACCCCGGCCTCGGGGCCGGTGCCGCGGGTGCGGCGCGGGGCGAGCGGGCCCTCGCCGGAGAGGACGGGCAGGGCGGTGCCGCCCCGGCCGTCGGCCTCGGCGACGATACGGGCGGTGGCGCGCAGCCCGGTGCGGGCCCGCCCGGTGACCGTGCTCACCGGGACACCCAGGCGCCGACCCGCTCGCGCACCCAGTGGGCGACCGGGGCCACGCCGTCCGGGGTGCGCAGGGACTGGAAGACGACGGGCAGGCCGGCCCGCTGTCCGGCGGCGTCCTCGGCCATCCGGTCCAGGTCGGAGCCGACGTACGGCGCGAGGTCGGTCTTGTTGACGACCAGCAGGTCGGCGGTGGTGACGCCGGGGCCGCCCTTGCGCGGGATGTCGTCGCCGCCGGCCACGTCGATGACGAAGATCTGGGCGTCGACCAGGCCGCGGGAGAAGGTCGCGGTGAGGTTGTCCCCGCCCGACTCGACGAGGACCAGGTCGAGCGGACCGTGCTCGCGGAAGGCCTCCTCCAGCTCCTCGACGGCCTCCAGGTTGGCGGAGATGTCGTCCCGGATCGCGGTGTGCGGGCAGGCCCCGGTCTCGACGGCGGTGATCCGCTCGGGGGGCAGGACGGCCTCGCGGAGCAGGAACTCGGCGTCCTCCCGGGTGTAGATGTCGTTGGTGACGACGGCCATGGAGTACTCGGCGCGCAGTTCCCGGCAGAGCGCGGCGACGGTGGCGGTCTTGCCCGAGCCGACGGGGCCGCCCAGGCCGATGCGGAGGGCTCGCCGGGAGCCGTCGGCGCGCAGCGGGGCGGCGCTGTGGGTGTGCCGGTGGGGGTAGGTCTCGGCATGGTCCAGGTGCATGGCGGATTCCTCGGAGAAGTGGGGGCGAACAGCGGAAGGGGCGAGGGGCGGGCGGGGAACGCCGGTCAGGAGGCGAACAGACGTACCGGCCAGGCCGCGTGGGCCTCCGCGCCGATCTCCAGCAGCGGGGAGGCGGCGGCCGGCAGGGCGTCCGTCCCGTGCAGCCGGGCCCGGCGGGCGTACTCCTCGGCCCGCCCGGCCACGGTGTCGAGCTCGGGGGCGAGCCGGGCCAGCACCCCGGTCGCCTCGAACGGGTCCAGGCCGAGCAGCCGTACGGTGGCGGTGGCCGGCCCGCCGATGCTCTCGTACCCGGCTGCGTACGCGGCGTCCGCCGGCCCCAGCCCGGCGGCGCGGGCCGTGAGCCCGAGCACGACCGGCTGGTGCGCGCCGCGCGGGAAGGCTGCGGCCAGCTCGTCGAGCTCGGGCGCGGGCCAGGTCGCGCGGGCGGCCCGGAGCAGCTGCCGGCCGAGCCTGCGGGCGGCCGCGCGCAGGGCGGGCGAGGGGGTGCGGGCGTCGGCGGCGGCGTCCAGCGCCCCCGGGTCCAGGCCGAGGGCCGCGGCCGCGGCGAGCGCGGCCGCGACCAGCCCGGTGGTGTGCAGCCGTCCCCGGCAGAACGCCTCCAGGGTGGCGGCGTCGCGAATCCGGCCGGCCTTGACGGCGGCCTCGGCCCCGCCGGAGTGGGCGTGCCCGCCGGCGGGGAAGCGCCCGTCGGCGAGCACCAGCAGTGCGGCTCGGCTCATCAGAACAGGAAGTAGCGCTGGGCCATGGGGAGTTCGGCCGCGGGCGCGGGTTCCACGGCCTCCCCGTCGATGGTGACGGTGAAGCTGTCGGGATCGACCTCCACCCGGGGCATGGCATCGTTGAGGCGCATGTCCGCCTTGGTGACCTTGCGGGTGGACTCCATGGCGACGAACTCCTTGCCGAGGCCGAGCCGTTCGGGCAGGTGGTCGTCGAGCGCCGCCTGGGCGGTGAAGTTGACGGAGTTCTGCGCGGCGGCGCGTCCGTGGCTGCCGAACATGGGGCGCGGGAGCACGGGCTGGGGGGTGGGGATGGAGGCGTTGGCGTCGCCCATCTGCGCGTAGGCGATCTGGCCGCCCTTGATGACCATGAGCGGCTTCACGCCGAAGAAGGCCGGTTCCCAGAGCACCAGGTCGGCGAGCTTGCCGGTCTCCACGGAGCCGATCTCGCGGGCGAGGCCCTGGGCGACGGCCGGGTTGATCGTGTACTTGGCGACGTAGCGGCGGGCCCGGTGGTTGTCGGCGGGACCGTCGCCGGGCAGGGCCCCGCGCCGCTTCTTCATCACGTGGGCGGTCTGCCAGGTACGCAGGATGACCTCGCCGACCCGGCCCATGGCCTGGGAGTCGGAGGAGATGATCGAGATGGCACCGAGGTCGTGCAGGACGTCCTCGGCCGCGATGGTGGAGGGCCGGATCCGTGACTCGGCGAAGGCGAGGTCCTCGGGGACGGCGGGGTTCAGGTGGTGGCAGACCATCAGCATGTCGAGGTGTTCCTCGACGGTGTTGAGGGTGTGCGGCCGGGTCGGGTTGGTGGAGCTGGGCAGTACGTGCGGTTCGCCGACCACGCTGATGATGTCGGGGGCGTGTCCGCCCCCGGCGCCCTCGGTGTGGTACGCGTGGATGGTCCGGCCCGCGATGGCGGCGAGGGTGTCGCCCACGAACCCGGCTTCGTTGAGGGTGTCGGTGTGGATGGCGACCTGGGCGCCGGTCTCCTCGCAGACGCCCAGGCAGGCGTCGATGACGGCAGGGGTGGCCCCCCAGTCCTCGTGGATCTTGAACCCGAGGGCGCCGCCGCGCAGCTGGGCGTGCATGGCCTCGCGGGACGTGGTGTTGCCCTTGCCTAGCAGGCCGATGTTGACCGGGTGGGACTCCATGGCCGCGAACATCCGGGCGAGGTGCCAGGACCCGGGGGTGACGGTGGTGGCCTTGGTGCCCTCGGCGGGGCCGGTGCCGCCGCCGACCAGGGTGGTGATCCCGGAGGCGAGGGCGGTGTCGAGGACGGTCGGGGAGATGAAGTGGACGTGGGCGTCGATGGCGCCCGCGGTGACGATCTTCCCGTTGCCGGAGATGATCTCGGTCTCGGGGCCGATCACCAGGGCCGGCTCCACCCCGTCCATCGTGTCGGGGTTGCCCGCCTTGCCGATGCCGGTGATCCGGCCGTCGCGCAGGGCGATGTCCGCCTTGACGATGCCCCAGTGGTCGAGCACCACGACCCCGGTGATGACGGTGTCGGGCGCCCCCTCGGCCCGGGTGGTGCGGGCCTGGCCCATGGATTCCCGGATCACCTTGCCGCCGCCGAACACGGCCTCGTCACCGGCCCGGCCGGGTCCGCCGGAGAGGTCCTGCTCGATCTCGATCAGCAGGTCGGTGTCGGCGAGACGGATCCGGTCGCCGGCGGTGGGGCCGAACAGGTCGGCGTACGCCTCGCGGGTGATCTCAGCCATCGAGCGGCCCTCCGGTCTCGCCGCGCAGGCCGGGTACGGTGCGCAGGCCGGCCAGCGGCACCAGTTCCACGGCGACCGGGATGCCCGGTTCGAAGCGGACGGCGGTGCCCGCCGCGATGTTGAGGCGGAGTCCGCGCGCGGCGGGCCGGTCGAACTCGAGGCCCGGGTTGGCCTCGGCGAAGTGGTAGTGGGAGCCGACCTGGACGGGCCGGTCGGCGGCGTTGAGCACGGTGAGGCGGGTAACGGGGCGGCCCTCGTTGAGGGTGACCGGACCGTCTCCGAAATGGATCTCGCCGGGGATCATGCGACTGTTCCTTCGCGGTCAGACGATCGGGTGGTGGACGGTGACGAGCTTCGTTCCGTCCGGGAACGTCGCTTCCACCTGGACGTCGCGGATCAACTCGGGAATCCCCTCCATGACCTCGGCGCGGCCGATCACCGTGCGTCCGGAGGCCATCAGCTCGGCCACCGTCCGCCCGTCCCGGGCCCCTTCGAGCACATGGCTCGTGATCAGGGCGATGGCCTCGGGGTGGTTGAGGAGCACCCCGCGCGCCCTGCGTTTCTCGGCGACGTCGGCCGCCACGTGGATGAGCAGCCGTTCCTGCTCATGAGGTGTCAACTGCACCTGAATCACCCAGTTCCGTCAACATGATCGATTACGCGCCGTCCGGGACGTTAGCCGCCTTCAACATCTTGTTGACCTGCGCATTTCCATAACAGGGCAACTCCTTGCCCAAGCAGGGAAACCCTTTCCGTGCCAACTACCCGCGCTTTACCGCCTCATGGGCCGTTACAGACCGGCCGGTACGCCCACGCCACGCTAGGCCGCGCGCTTTTCCGGCGCGTTAACCCACGTTTCGGACGGCGACCCGGTTCAACGGGAGGTCCGCACCGCACGCCGTCCCGTATACGGCGGACGGCACTTCGGAAGCCACCGCGATTACGGACCGTACACAGTGCGGAGCGTCCAGTCACGCGACACCCTCGCCCGTTCGGAGTAGTGGAGGAACGACGCGGCAACGGAGCCGACTTGCCCGGCCCCCGGACCGGCGGCGCGCGCAACGGCGCTGGTCGGGGGCGGGTTTGGTGACCCTGACCCGGACCCCGAAAGGGCAAAACGCCGTAAGGGCTAAATAAGTGATGTGGGTCACATCACGCCGAATCAGTGCCTAAATCGGGCATTTCGTACGCCAGGATCCCGGACGACAGCCCGCCATCCAGGCGGGCCGGTGCGAAGGGTCCTGATGTCCGCACTGAAGAACGCCTTCCCGTCCGTGATGACCTGTGCCGGTCTCACCGCCGCGCTCACCCTGACGGTGGCCGGCGCCGCCCCCGAGGCACAGGCGGCGACGCACGCCGCCCGGGCCTTCGCGATCGCCGCCTCCCAGCAGGGCGCGCCCTACCGGTGGGGTGGCACCGGGCCGAACGCCTTCGACTGCTCGGGGCTGACCCAGTACTCGTACAAACGGGTCGGGAAGCACCTGCCGCGGACCGCGGCCCAGCAGTACAACCGGACCTCCCGGATAGGGGGGCGTTCCCCGCAGCGGGGCGACCTGGTCTTCTTCCTGTCCGGCAGGAGGGTCTACCACGTGGGGATGTACGCGGGCGGCGGGCGGATCCTGCACGCGCCCAAGCCGGGGACGCGGGTCCGGCTGGAGAAGATCTGGACCGGCAGCGTGCGGTACGGACGGGTGCGGTGAGGGGGCGGGCGCCGGGGCCGGCCTCGGAACGGGTCCGGGGGGCGGGCCCAGGCGCAGCCACAGGGGGCACGGGGGGTCAGCAGGGCCGCGGCTCGGCGGGGGCGCCGACGGTCCACGGCAGGGCGATCCAGACCGTCTTCCCGCCGTCCGCCGTCGGGGTGACCGACAGCCTGCCGCCCGACTCGGCGGCCAGCCAGCGGATGATCACCATCCCCCGCCCGTTGTCCTGCTGGACGGCGGCCGGCAGGCGTTTGGGCCAGCGCGGGTGACTGTCGGTCACGCCGACCCGCAGCAGCTCGTCCCGCTCCAAACGGACGTCCACGGTGAAGGTGGGCGATTTGCCGAAGGTGTGCTGGACGGCATTGGTGGCGAGCTCGGAGACGATCAGCCGGACGGTGTCCGCCGTGGCGTCCTCGTCCGGCAGGCCCCATGCGCCGAGCACGTCCGCGACATAGCGGCGGGCGACCGACACCGAGGCGGGATCGCTCGGCAGAGTGACGGATGCTTCCTGGTGGTCTGCCATGGCGCGCTGTCCCTTTCCCACCGGGGCGATACGCCCCGGATCTGTGCTTCGCGCCAGACTGCCACTCTTCACCCGGCCGTTGCGGGCGTTCCCCCAAGATATGCATATATCTGTCGCTCAAAGCGGTGAACTCTGCTACGAGAGACCGTATTTGAGAGGCAGACTGGTGCGATCTGTGCCGGTGGAAGGAGGCGGGTATGCAGCACGGTCCCGCGGTGCGCCGGCGCAAGCTCGGCGAGGAACTGCGAGCGTTGCGCGACCGGTCGGGGCTCACCAGCGGTGAGGCCGCCCGGATCGTGGGCTGGCACCAGTCGAAAATCAGCCGGATCGAGACGGGCCGCAGTGGCGTGAAACCGGAGGACGTCCGGCTGTTGCTGGACGCCTACGGCGGGGTGGGCGACCGGGAGCGGGCGCTGCTGGAGGCGCTGTCGGTCTCGGCGGCCGGTCCGGCGGCGGGCGAGGACACCGGCCGGGTGCGGCAGTGGTGGCACGACTACCGGGGGCTGCTGCCCCAGGAGTACCGGGACTTCATCAGCCTGGAGGCGGGCGCCCGGTCGGCCCGCACGGTGGAGCTCTCGGTGGTGCCGGGGCTGCTGCAGACCGCTGCCTACGCCAGGGCGGTCACCAGGGCCGCGCTGGGCGGGCTTCCGGAACCGAAGGTGGACGCGCTGGTCGACGTACGGCTGGCCCGGCAGTCGGTGCTGCGGGCGGACCCGCCGCTGGAGCTGGACGCGGTGCTGGACGAGGCGGTGCTGCGGCGGCAGATCGGCGGGCCGGAGGTGATGGCGGAGCAGCTGCGGCACCTGGTAGAGGTGGCGGCCCTGCCCCATGTCCGGCTCCAGGTACTGCCGTTCAGCGTGGGGGGTCATCTCGGCCTGACCGGACCGTTCGTTATTTTCTCATTTCCGAACATCGCCGATCTGGATGTGGTCGTACTCGACCATTTGACGAGTAGCCTCTATCTGGAGCGGAAGGAAGACCTTGAGGCGTACAGCGCCGCGTTCCGCACCATCCAGGCGCACGCCCTCCCGCCCCGCGACTCGTCGGAACTGATCAGCGTGATCGCGGGCCGTGTGACCGCTGACGGCGCGTAAGGAGGCACCCCCGTGTCCGCAACCCCCTCCAGCACCAGCGGACTTCTGAACAGCGCGATGTGGCGCAAGAGCAGCCGCAGCACCGGAATGAACAACTGCGTGGAAGCCGCCGTCCTCGACGGCGGCCTGCTGGCCGTCCGTGACTCCAAGCGGACGGACGGCCCGGCCGTGCTCTTCACCGGGCCGGCCTGGCACGGCTTCCTCGTCTCGGTACGGGCCGGGGCCCGCTGAGGACACCCCCTAGCGGGCCGCTGCTCCCTCGGGAGCGGTCCGCAGGATCGTCTCCACGGCCCGGGAGATCTCGTCCCCCGTGAGATCGGCCCTGGCGGTCAGCCGCAGCCGGGAGATGCCGTCCGGTACGGACGGCGGGCGGAAGCACCCCACGGACAGACCTGCCCCGCGGCAGTCGGCGGCCCAGCGCAGTGCCGCCGACGGCGACGGGGCGCGTACCGACACCACGGCCGCGTCCGGCCGGGCCGCGGTCAGGCCGGACGCGGTCAGCCGCCCGTACAGTTCGGCGGCCACCTCCCGGGCCCGCCCGGCGCGTTCCGGTTCCCGGGCCAGCAGCCGCAGGCTCGCGAGCGCCGCGCCCGCGGCGGCCGGCGCGAGGCCGGTGTCGAAGATGAAGGTCCGGGCCGTGTTGACCAGGTGCCGGATCACCCGCTCCGGCCCGAGCACCGCCCCGCCCTGGCTGCCCAGGGACTTCGAGAGGGTCAGCGTGGCGACCACCCCGGGCGCCCCGGCCAGCCCGGCCGCGTGCAGCGCGCCCCGGCCTCCCTCGCCCAGCACGCCCAGCCCGTGCGCGTCGTCCACGACCAGGGCCGCGCCCTGCTCCCGGCAGACCGCGGCGTACTCCGCCAGCGGCGCCGCGTCCCCGTCCACCGAGAACACCGAGTCGGTGACCAGCAGGGCCCGGGTGCCGGCCGGCCGCGCGGCCAGGGTCTTGTGCGCGGTCTCCGGGTCGGAGTGCGGGACCACGGCGGTCTCGGCGCGGGCGAGCCGGCAGCCGTCCACGATCGACGCGTGGTTCCCGGCATCGGAGACCACCAGGCCGCCGCGACCGCCGAGGGCCGTGACGGCCGCCAGGTTGGCGGCGTACCCGGAGGACAGCACGAGCGCGGACTCGAAGCCGCAGAAGGCGGCGAGCTCGCGCTCCAGCTCGGCGTGGAGTTCGGTGGTGCCGGTGACCAGGCGGGATCCGGTGGCGCCGGCCCCCCAGGTCTCGGCGGCCTCCCGAGCTCCGCGGACCGTCTCGGGGTGCCGGGACAGGCCCAGGTAGTCGTTGCTCGCCAGGTCCAGCAGGTCCGACGCGGCGGGGCGGGGGCGCAGGGTCCGCACCAGTCCGGCCCGTTCCCGGGCCAGCGCCTCGTCGTCGATCCAGGCGAACACGTCCATATGCCGGTCCTCGCGTTGTTGTTTTGTCGGCTGTCCACAGACCTCGTCCGACCCTATCCGCCTCTGACCGGTGTGGTTGGTGTGGCGATACACACACTCCCTTCCAGCCATCTTGGATGGTTCCTCCTTGGCCGGGATGGGTGGTGTGGGCCAGGATCGCCTTCATGGACCTGCTGAACACCCTGGTGGAAAAGGGACTGCGGCGTGAGCTGCCGACCCGCGAAGAAGCGCTCGCCGTGCTGGCGACCTCCGACGACGACCTGCTCGACGTGGTGGCCGCGGCCGGAAAGGTGCGCCGCCGGTGGTTCGGCCGCCGGGTCAAGCTGAACTACCTGGTCAACCTGAAGTCGGGCCTGTGCCCGGAGGACTGTTCGTACTGCTCCCAGCGGCTGGGCTCCAAGGCCGAGATCCTGAAGTACACCTGGCTGAAGCCGGAGGAGGCCTCCGAGGCCGCGGCGGCCGGTGTCGCCGGCGGCGCGAAGCGGGTCTGCCTGGTGGCCAGCGGCCGTGGTCCGACGGACCGGGACGTGGAGCGGGTCGGCAAGACCATCGCGGCGATCAAGGAGCAGAACGAGGGCGTCGAGGTCTGCGCGTGTCTCGGCCTGCTCTCGGACGGCCAGGCGGAGAAGCTGCGGGACGCGGGCGCCGACGCGTACAACCACAACCTGAACACCTCCGAGGCCACGTACGGTGCGATCACCAAGACGCACACCTACGCGGACCGCGTGGACACCGTGCAGAAGGCGCACGCGGCGGGCCTGTCGGCCTGCTCGGGCCTGATCGCGGGCATGGGAGAGAGCGACGAGGACCTGGTCGACGTCGTCTACTCGCTGCGCGAGCTGGATTCGGACTCGGTGCCGGTCAACTTCCTGATCCCCTTCGAGGGCACCCCGCTGGCCAAGGAGTGGAACCTCACCCCGCAGCGCTGCCTGCGGATCCTGGCGATGGTCCGGTTCGTCTGCCCCGATGTGGAGGTCCGGATCGCCGGCGGCCGCGAGGTGCACCTGCGCTCGATGCAGCCGCTGGCGCTGAACATCGCCAACTCGATCTTCCTCGGCGACTACCTCACCAGTGAGGGCCAGGCCGGCCAGGCCGACCTGGACATGATCGCGGACGCCGGTTTCGAGGTGGAGGGCGCCGGTTCGACGACCCTCCCCGCGCACCGCGCCGACGTGGCGGCCGCCCGGGCCGGCGGCGGCTGCGGATCGCACGGGGCCGGTGCCTCGGTGTGCGGCACTGCCTCCGAGGGTGCGGCCGGCGCGGGCTGCGGTTCGGGCTGCGGGGGCTGCGGCTCCCACGCCCCGGCCGCCGAGGCCGCCGATGCGCCGGACACGGCACGGGCCGAGGCGCCGGCGGAGGCTGCGGCGGCCGCTGAGCCGGCCGCCGCCCCGGCGCAGGCCGCGCCCGGAGAGGTACGTCCCGAGCTGGTGGCGGTGCGCCGCCGCGGGGCCGGGACGGAGCTCGCCCCCAATGCCTGACCTGCACCACCCGCTGCCGGTCGAGGAGCTCCTCGCCCTCGACCGGCAGCACGTCTGGCATCCCTACGGGCCCATGCCGGGGCGTCAGGAGCCGCTGGTGGTCGCCTCGGCCTCCGGGGTCCGGCTGCGGCTGGCCTCCCCCGCGGAGGGCCGGGACGAGCTGGTCGACGGCATGTCCTCGTGGTGGTCGGCGATCCACGGCTACAACCACCCGGTGCTCAACGAGGCCGTGACCGGACAGCTGGGCCGCATGTCGCACGTGATGTTCGGCGGGCTCACCCACGAGCCCGCCGTGCGGCTGGCCGCGAAGCTGGTCGAGCTGACCCCGGCCGGTCTGGAGCACGTGTTTCTGTCCGACTCGGGCTCGGTGTCGGTCGAGGTCGCGGTCAAGATGTGCCTGCAGTACTGGCGCTCGGTGGGGCGGGCCGGCAAGACCCGGCTGATGACCTGGCGGGGCGGCTACCACGGGGACACCTGGCAGCCGATGGCGGTCTGCGACCCCGAGGGCGGCATGCACGAGCTCTGGTCGGGGCACCTGCCGGAGCAGGTGTTCGCGGACGCCCCGCCCGGCGACTTCGACGCGCCCGTGGACCCGGCGTACACGGCGCACCTGCGCGCGGTGATGGCCGCGCACGCGCACGAACTGGCCGCCGTGATCGTGGAGCCGGTGGTGCAGGGCGCGGGCGGCATGCGCTTCCACAACCCGGGCTACCTGCGGGTGCTGCGCGACCTGTGCGACGAGTACGAGGTCCTGCTGGTCCTCGACGAGATCGCGACCGGGTTCGGCCGGACCGGCGCGCTGTTCGCCGCCGGCCACGCCGGCATCACCCCGGACGTGATGTGCCTGGGCAAGGCGCTGACCGGCGGCTACCTGAGCATGGCCGCGACCCTGTGCACCGAGCGGGTCGCGGACGGGATCTCGCGGGGCGAGGTGCCCGTACTGGCGCACGGACCGACCTTCATGGGCAACCCGCTGGCCTCGTCGGTGGCGCTGGCCTCGATCGACCTGCTGCTCGGCCGGGACTGGGCGCAGGAGGTCAAGCGGATCGAAGCCGGGCTCCGGGAGGGGCTGGCGCAGGCCGCGGCGCTGCCCGGCGTGAAGGACGTACGGGTGCTGGGCGCGATCGGCGTGGTCCAGCTGGACCACCCGGTGGACATGGCCGCGGCGACCGCGGCGGCGGTCCGGGAGGGCGTGTGGCTGCGCCCGTTCCGCGACCTGATCTACACGATGCCGCCGTTCGTGACCGGGGACGAGGATGTGGCGCGGATCTGCCGCGCGGTGTGCGCGGCGGCACGGGAAGGCTGAGATGGGCGAGATCGTGGTGGTGTCCGGGACGGGCACCGAGATCGGCAAGACCGTGGTGACCGCCGCGGTCGCCGCGCTGGCGGTGGCCGCGGGCCGGACGGTGGCGGTGCTCAAGCCGGCGCAGACCGGGGTCGGCCCGGAAGAGCCCGGGGACACCGCGGAGGTCGTCCGGCTGGCGGGACCGGGGGTGACGGCCGCCGAACTGGCGCGCTACCCCGAGCCCTTGGCCCCGTCGGCGGCGGCGCGCCGGGCCGGGCTGGCGACGGTGTCGCCGGAGCGGGTCGCGGAGGCCGCGGAGAAGCTGGCGGCCTCGCACGACCTGGTGCTGGTCGAGGGTGCGGGCGGACTGCTGGTGCGTTTCGACGACGCGGGGAACACGCTGGCCGACGCGGCCCGGTTGCTCGACGCTCCGGTGCTGGTGGTGGCCCCGTCCGGGCTGGGCACGCTCAACTCGACGGCGCTGACGGCCGAGGCGCTGCGCGCACGTTCGCTGCGCTCGCCGGGCGTGGTCGTGGGCAGTTGGCCGGCCGAGCCCGACCTGGCGTCACGGTGCAACCTGGCGGATCTGCCCGCGGTGTCGGGGCTGCCGCTGCTGGGCGCGGTGCCGGAGGGTGCGGGGGCGCTCGCCCCTGCGGAGTTCCGTACGGCGGCGTCCGGCTGGCTGGACCCGGTCCTGGGGGGCGGTTGGCCCGCCGGCGAGTTCCTGGCCCGCTGGTCGGCCTGACGCGGGGGGGGCGTCACTCCGGGCGGAGGGGCGTCACTCCGGGCGGAGGGGCGTCACTCCGGGCGGAGGGGCGTCCGGTCTGACGGAGGGGCGTCCGGTCTGACGGAGGGCGTTCCGCCGTCGGGCGGGCGTTCCTCCGCCCCTGCGGGGGCAGACTTGCGGTAGGAGACGTTCCGCTGCGAGGAGGACCACCATGCCGTGGCGCCCGAAACGGCCGCTTCCCCCGGACTCCGTCCACCATCCGCTGTTCGCCCGGTTCTACGCCCGCCTGAGCGTGCAGGCCGACGCGCGGGGCGGGGTCGCCGCACTCCGTGCGGAGCTGCTGGCGGGCCTGTCCGGCCGGATCATCGAGATCGGCGCGGGCAACGGCCTGAACTTCGCCCACTACCCCCGTGCCGTCTCGGAGGTCGTCGCCGTCGAGCCGGAGCGGAGCCTGCGCGGGCTGGCCCGTACGGCCGCGCTGCGCGCGGAGGTCCCGGTGGACGTGGTCCCCGGGGCCGCCGAGGCCCTGCCCGTGAAGAGCGAGGCGTTCGACGGGGCGGTGGCCTCGCTGGTGCTGTGCACCGTACGGGATCTGCCCCGCTCCCTGGCCGAGTTGCGGCGGGTGCTGCGGCCCGGTGCCGAACTGCGGTTCTTCGAGCACGGGTTGGCGCCCGGTCCGGGAATGGCGACGGTGCAGCAGGCCCTGGACCGGACGGTGTGGCCCTGCCTGTTCGGCGGCTGCCACACGGCGCGCGATCCGGTGGCCGCGATCGAGGCGGCCGGCTTCCGGATCACCGGGCAGCGGCGGTTCCGGCTCCCGGAGCGCGGTCCCGCGCTGCCGACCTCGTACTGCGTGATCGGCTCGGCGCGCCGGCCGTTGGACGATTAGGCGTCGATCGGGCGACGGTCGGACCGGGTCCTGCGGATCAAGCCGGATGAGAGCACGGCTTCCGGCGCCACGGTGCGGTCATGACGAGCGCCGGCGAGGCGATCGCGCACGGGAGCTTCGCCCCTCGGGGGGCCGACCCCCGGTACGCCGGGCCCGGTGCGGCCATCTGGTCATTCGATCATTCGCTCGGGCCGTGCCCCCCCGGCAGCAGGGAACGGCTTGACCCAGCGGCGCCAGTGGTCCTCGCGGTGGTAGCCGGCGGCGGCCCAGGCGTGCTGGGCGCGTGCGTTGGCCTCCAGCACCATGGCGTCGCCGCGGCGGCCGCCGACCGCGAGGAAGCGCTGCTCGGCGGCGTCGAGGAGGCGGGTGGCGATGCCCCGGCGGCGGTGCGCGGGGAGGACTGCCAGGCGGTAGAGGGAGCAGCGCCAGCCGTCGTAGCCGGCGATGACCGAGCCGACGATCCGGCCGTCCGCCTCGGCGAGGATCAGGGCTTCGGGGTCCCGGGTGACGAGGGCGGTCACTCCGGCCACGTCGTCCGTGATGGAGGTGCCTTCGGCGGCTTCCTTCCAGAAGGCGAGGACGTTCTCGGCATCGGCCGGCACGGCGGACCGGAGTTTCGGTTCGATCATGCCCGGCAGCCAAGCACGCACGGCGCCGGACCCGCCAGCGGATTCCGTTCCCCGAGACCGCCGCGCCCGCGACCGCCGCACCCGGGGGTCGGCGAGGGATCGCCGTGCGGGACGTCCCGCCGCGGTGCGTCCCGCCGCGCGTCTCTCCTCGTCCTGGTTGATCATGGGATGGAGGTGGACCGATGACCGAAGTGCTTCTGCTGATCGTGGCGCTGCTGCTCTGCGTGGCCTGCGGTGTCTTCGTCGCGGCCGAGTTCTCCCTGACCACGGTCGAGCGCAGCGAACTCGAACGTGCTGTCGAACGGGGTGAGCGGGGCGCGGAGAGCGCCCTGTCGGCCGTCAAGAGCCTGACCTTCCAGCTGTCCGGGGCCCAGCTCGGCATCACGGTGACCGGCCTGATCATCGGCATGATCGCCAAGCCTTCGATCGCGGCGCTGCTCCAGGGTCCGTTCGAGGCCGTGGGCCTCTCCCCGGCCGTGGCGTCCTCGACCGCCCTGGTGCTGGGCACGGCCGTGTCGACCGTGGTGCTGATGGTGGTCGGCGAGCTGGTGCCGAAGAACTGGGCGATCTCCTCCCCGCTGGCCGTGGCCAGGCGGGTGGCGACCATGCAGCGGGCGTTCAGCCGTGTCTTCCGGCCGCTGATCGGCCACCTGAACACCACGGCGAACCACATGGTGCGGCGGTTCGGCCTGGAGCCGGCCGAGGAGCTGGCCTCCGCCCGGACCCCGCAGGAGCTGGTGGCGCTGGCCCGGCACTCGGCCAGGCAGGGGGCGCTGGAGAAGGACACCGCCGAGCTGTTCGTCCGCACCCTGAACCTCGGCGACCTGACCGCGGAGAACGTGATGACCCCGCGGGTGCAGGTGACCGCGCTGGACCTGCAGACCACGGCGGAGGACGTGGCGAACGCGACCATGGCCACCGGCCTGTCCCGCTTCCCGGTCTACCGGGGCAGCCTGGACTCGGTGGTCGGCACCGTGCACATCAAGGACGTACTGGCCCTGCCGGCCGCCGAACGGCACGGGTACCCGGTCTCCCGACTGCTCCGCGCGCCATTGCTGGTGCCCGAGTCGCTGACCGTGGACCGGCTGCTGGACCGGCTGTCGGGGCGGCAGACGATGGCCGTGGTCATCGACGAGTACGGCGGCACGGCGGGGGTGGTCACCCTGGAGGACATCGTGGAGGAAGTGGTCGGCGAGGTGCGCGACGAGCA
The DNA here is from genome assembly GCF_056436025.1 of Streptomyces sp. NPDC043853. NCBI lineage: Bacteria > Bacillati > Actinomycetota > Actinomycetes > Kitasatosporales > Streptomycetaceae > Streptomyces > Streptomyces sp. NPDC043853. The sequence continues at coordinate 93,738 of NZ_JBWKDJ010000006.1, read as the reverse complement.
CGACCCGCACGAGACCCCGGACCTGGCCGCGGCCGGGACGGACGCCGAAGGGCGCCGGCTGTACTCGGCGGACGGTGCGGCGCGCACCGACCAGCTGGAGCGGATCGGACTGCGGGTGCCGGACGGGCCGTACGAGACGCTGGCCGGGCTGATAGCGACCCTGCTGGGACGGATCCCCGCCGCCGGCGACAGCCTGGACCTCGACGGCTGGCGGATCGACGTGGTCGACGCCACCGGGCGGCGGGCGGCCCGGGTGCTGCTGCACGGGCCGCCGGAGCCCGCCGGGGGGCGGGAGGGGGCACGATGACCGCGGTCCAGCTGCTGATCGGCCTGGCGACGCTGGTGGTCAACGCCTTCTTCGTCGGGGCGGAGTTCGCGATGATCTCGGTGCGGCGCAGCCAGATCGAGCCGTACGCGGAGCGCGAGGACCGGCGGGCCGGGAGCGTGCTGTGGGGCCTGGAGCACGTCTCCGCGCTGATGGCGGCGGCCCAGCTGGGCATCACCCTGTGCACCCTGGTGCTGGGCATCGTGGCCGAGCCGGCCATCGCCCACCTGCTGAGTCCGCTGCTGGACCTCGTGGGAGTGCCGCACGGGCTGACCCACGTCATTTCCTTCGTGGTGGCGCTGGCGCTGGCGACGTACCTGCACATGCTGTTCGGGGAGATGGTGCCGAAGAACGTGGCCCTGGCCGAGCCGGTCCGCACTGCGCTGGCCCTGGGTCCGCCGCTGGTGGCGCTGACCCGGGCGCTGCGGCCGGTGATCTTCGCGGTCAACGCCTTCGCCAACGTCCTGCTGAAGCTGCTGCGGGTCGAGGCGAAGGGCGAGGTCTCGGCCACCTTCTCGGACGACGAGCTGGCGCGGATCGTCCGGGACTCCAGCGAGGCGGGGCTGATCGACGACCGGGCGAGCGAGCGGCTGCACGACGCGCTGGAGCTGGGGCGCCGGCCGGTCACCGATGTGGTGCTGCCGGCGGACCGGGTGGTCCGGGCCCGGCCGGGGATCACCCCCGAGGAGCTGGAACAGCTGTCCGCCGCCTCCGGGTACTCGCGGTTCCCGGTGGTCGACGAGCGGCGGATGATCCTCGGGTACCTGCACGTGAAGGACGCCCTGGACGCGCCGTCGCGGGAGGAGCCGTTCCCGGCGTCGGCCGTCCGGCCGATCGCCCGGATCCGCGCGGACACCCCCCTGGACGACGTGCTGACCGCGATGCGGCGGACCAGCACGCACCTGGCGGCGGTGCTCGACGCGGACGGGGCGATGGCCGGCCTGGTGACGATGGAGGACGTGCTGCGCGAGCTGTTCGGCAAGACTCCGTGAACCGACCGACCGCGCGGTAACATCGCACCGCCATGGAGATGAATGCGTCCTACACCAGTTTCGTCGCGCTAGGCGACTCCTTCACCGAGGGCATGTCGGACGAGCTGCCCGACGGCTCCTACCGGGGCTGGGCGGATCTGCTCGCCGCCCGTCTGGCGGCCCGCGAACCGGACTTCCGGTACGCGAACCTCGCGGTGCGCGGCAAGCTGATCGGGCAGATCGTCGAGGACCAGGTGGAACCCGCGGCCACGATGAAGGCCGATGTGGTCACCCTGGTGGGCGGGCTGAACGACGCGCTGCGCCCCCGGGTGGACATGGGCCGGGTCCGGGGCCATCTGGAGGAGGCCGTGGAACGCCTGGCCCCGACGTGCCGGCAGCTGGTGCTCATGCGCTCCCCCGGCCGCAACGGCCCGGTGATGGAACGGTTCCGCCCGCGGATGGAGGAGCTCTTCGGGATCCTCGAGGAGCTCGCGGCCCGGCACCGCGCCGTGGTGGCCGACCTGTACGGGGCGCCCGTGCTCGGCGATCCCCGGCTGTGGGCCGTGGACCGGCTGCACCTGACCGCCGAGGGCCACCGCCGGGTGGCCGAGGCGGTCTGGCAGGCCCTGGGCCTGCCCCCGGCCGAGGACTGGCGCGCGGAACTCCCGCCCGCCCGGCCGCCCCGGTGGGCGGCCCGGCGGACCGATGACCTACGCTTCGCCCGGCAGCACCTGCTCCCCTGGGTCGGCCGCCGTCTGACCGGCCGCTCCTCCGGGGACGGCCGACCCGCCAAGCGCCCCGAGCTGCTCCCGTACTCGTAGCAACCCACAACCCGGGGCAGGGCCCGGACCTGCGTAAACGCACAACCCGGCAAGGGCTAGAATCCCTTCACGTGACTGCCAAGCCCCGCATCCCCAATGTCCTGGCCGGCCGCTACGCTTCCCCGGAGCTCGCCGTCCTGTGGTCCCCCGAGTACAAGGTGACCCTGGAGCGGCGGCTCTGGCTCGCCGTGCTGCGCGCCCAGAAGGACCTCGGCATCGAGGTCCCGGACGCCGCCCTGGCCGACTACGAGCGGGTTCTGGAGCAGGTCGACCTGGCCTCCATCGCCGAGCGCGAGAAGGTCACCCGCCACGACGTGAAGGCCCGGATCGAGGAGTTCAACGCCCTCGCCGGCCACGAGCACGTCCACAAGGGCATGACCTCCCGGGACCTCACCGAGAACGTCGAGCAGCTCCAGATCCGCCTCTCCCTGGAGCTGGTCCGCAACCGAACGGTCGCCGTCCTCTCCCGGCTCGGCAAGCTGTCCGGCGAGTACGCCGAGCTGGTCATGGCCGGCCGCTCGCACAACGTGGCGGCGCAGGCCACCACCCTGGGCAAGCGCTTCGCGACCGCCGCCGACGAGCTGCTCGTCGCCTACGGCCGCCTGGAGGACCTGCTCGGCCGCTACCCGCTGCGCGGCATCAAGGGCCCCGTCGGCACCGCCCAGGACATGCTGGACCTGCTCGGCGGGGACGCCGCCAAGCTCGCCGAGCTGGAGCAGCGCATCGCCGGCCACCTCGGCTTCGCGCACGCCTTCACCTCGGTCGGCCAGGTCTACCCCCGCTCGCTGGACTACGACGTGCTCAGCGCTCTGGTCCAGCTGGCCGCCGCCCCCTCCTCGGTCGCCAAGACCGTCCGGCTCATGGCCGGCCACGAGCTCGTCACCGAGGGCTTCAAGCCCGGCCAGGTCGGCTCCTCCGCGATGCCGCACAAGATGAACACCCGCTCCTGCGAGCGCGTGAACGGCCTGATGGTCATCCTGCGCGGCTACGCCTCGATGACCGCCGAGCTGGCCGGCGACCAGTGGAACGAGGGCGACGTCTCCTGCTCCGTGGTGCGCCGCGTGGCCCTGCCGGACGCCTTCTTCGCCTTCGACGGCCTGCTGGAGACCTTCCTGACGGTGCTCGACGAGTTCGGCGCCTTCCCCGCCGTGGTCGCCCGCGAGCTGGACCGCTACCTGCCGTTCCTGGCCACCACCAAGGTGCTGATGGGTGCCGTGCGCGCCGGTGTGGGCCGCGAGGTGGCGCACGAGGTCATCAAGGAGCACGCGGTGGCCTCCGCCCTCGCCATGCGCGAGCAGGGCGCGGAGCGCAACGAGCTGCTGGACAAGCTGGCCGCCGACGAGCGGATCCCGCTGGACCGCGCCGCGCTCGACGCCCTGATGGCCGACAAGCTGTCCTTCACCGGGGCTGCGGGCGACCAGGTGGCCGTGGTGGTCTCCCGCATCGAGGAGATCGCCAAGCAGCACCCGGAGGCCGCCGGGTACACGCCGGGGTCGATCCTCTGACCCCCGACGAGCTGAACGCCGCCCGTGACCGCGTCCTCCCGGACGTGGTCGCGGGCGGTCTGCGTGTGCTGTTCTGCGGGATCAACCCCGGCCTCCTCTCCGCCGCGACGGGCCACCACTTCGCCCGCCCCGGCAACCGCTTCTGGCCCGTCCTCCACCTGTCCGGCTTCACCCCCCGCAGGCTCATCCCCGCCGAGCAGGAGGAACTGCTCGCCTACCGCCTCGGCCTGACCAACGTGGTCGCCCGGGCCACCGCCCGTGCCGACGAGCTGACCGCCGAAGAACTCCGCGAGGGCGGTCGGATCCTCACCGCGAAAGTGGAGGAACTGCGCCCGCACTGGCTCGCGGTGGTCGGCGTCACCGCCTACCGCACGGCCTTCGGCGACCGCCGCGCCGGCATCGGCGAGCAGACCCGCACCATCGGGTCCACCCGCGTCTGGGCCCTGCCCAACCCCAGCGGCCTCAACGCCCACTGGACCGCGGACACCATGGCCCAGGAGTACGCCCGCCTTCGCGCCGCCGCCGAGGCCGGCGACCCGGCCTGAGGTCCGCTCCCTTCCGGGCCCGGCCTCAGGGCGGGTCGATCACCGTGACCGCGGCCATCAGCTGCGGGGAGTGGTCCGCGCCCCACTGGGCGGCGTAGACCGCCACCCACCGGTCGGCCACCTTCCACAGGTGAAGGTGGTCGGTGGCACCGCTCAGCTCCCCCCAGGGCTCGGCGAGCCGGTCCCCCGCACCGGCCCGCTCCAGCAGCCCTCGCGTCCACACCAGGTGGGGCTCTCCCCAGCGGCCCGTCAGGGCATGGGCGAGCGCACCGTATTCGGCGGACAGCTGTTCCTCCCCCTCGATCCGGTCGGCCGGGTCCTCGTCCCCGTACCAGCGGCTCCCGCCCAGCTCGGCGAGGTGGTACCCGGGCCCGCTGGTGACCCGCCCGGACCTGCCCCGGACCTCGGGAAAGCCGCACGTCCGGAGCCGGTCGATCGTCTCGAGATGCTCTGCCGTGGTCATGCCGTCAGTATTCCGGCGGCCACTGACAACTGGCCGTCCGTCATATGGTCAGGCGTCCCGTCGGCGCACCGCCAGCCAGCCGCCGACCAGTGCGGCGAGCGTCCACAGCGCCATCACTCCCAGGCCCGTCCACGGGCCCAGGACACCGTTCGGCTCGCTCCGCAGGATCACCTGGCCGGCCCGGTCCGGCAGGAACTGCGCCAGGTCACTCGCCTTCGCCGCGATGACGAAGGACACCAGCAGGAAGAAGGGTATGAGGAGGCTCAGCACGGCGGCACTGCTGCGCGTGACGGCCGTCAGCCCGGCGGCGAACAGCGTCAGGAGGGTCAGGTAGAAGCCGCAGCCGATGACCGACCGCACGGCGCCCGGATCGGTCAGCGCGAGGGTGTAGGGCCCCATGTACGCCTGCCCGCCCAGGAAGGTGGCGAGGGCGGTGATCTGGCCCACCACGAAGGCCAGGCCGCCGATCATCGCGATCTTCGAAAGGTAGAAGCGGGTACGGTCCGGGACCGTGGTGAGGGTGATCCGCAGGGCGCCGTTGTGGAACTCGGCGGCGAAGGCGGTTGCCCCGAAGGCAATGGCCGCTATCTGGCCGAAGTTGAGGCCGTAGTAGGCCGCGAGCAGCGGGTCGTCCCCCATGCTGCCCGCTTCCGCCGTGCCGATGGCGGCGGCCGTCAGGGTTTGGATGCCGGCGGTGGCAACGAGGATGGCGATCAGCGTGCCCACGGCGCTCCGCAGGGAGCGGATCTTGATCCATTCGCCGTGCAGAACAGGACGGGTGGGCAGGAAGCCGAGGGTGGACATGGCGGGAGAACCTCCGGTGGTGGTCAGCGGGTGGCGGCGAACTCGGTGTGATCGGCCGTGAGGTCGAGGTAGGCCTGCTCCAGCGAGGCTCGCTCGTCGGAGAGTTCGAACATCGGGATGCCCTCGCGGGCGGCGAGCGAGCCGATCTGCTCGGCCTTCACCCCGTCGACCGTCCAGCGGCCCTCTGCGTCCTCGACCAGCTCCATGCCGTCCCGGGCCAGGGTTGCCCGCAGGCGTATCGGGTCGGAGGTGCGCAACCGGACCCTGGCGGTGCTGCGCTCGTCGATGAATTCCTTCATCGACGTATCTGCGAGCAATCTCCCCTGTCCCAGCACCACGAGATGGTCCACGAAAGAGGCCGTCTCCGACATCAGATGGCTGGAGACCAGCACCGTCCGCCCCTCGGCGGCCAGATCACGCATCAGTCCACGGATCCAGATGATCCCCTCCGGGTCGAGTCCGTTGGTGGGCTCGTCCAGCAGCAGCACGCCCGGGTCTCCGAGCAGAGCGGCCGCGATGCCGAGCCGCTGGCGCATGCCCAAGGAGAAGGTCTTGATCCGGCGTCGGGCGGCTGTCGTGATGCCCGCCTGCTCGATGACCTCGTCGACCCTCCGTGCCGGGATCCGGTTGGCCGCCGCCAGCGCGAGCAGGTGGTCCCGCGCCCTCCGGCCTCCGTGTGCCGCCTGGGCGTCCAGCAGCGCACCGACGTGGCGCAGGGGCTCCGTGAATTCGCTGAACCGGTGACCGCCGATGGTGGCGGTGCCGGAGGTCGCCCTGTCCAGGCCGAGGAGCAGCCTCATGGTGGTGGACTTGCCCGCGCCGTTGGGGCCGAGGAAGCCGGTGACCCGGCCGGGCAGCACGTCGAAGGAAAGGTCGTCCACGGCGCGGGTGGTGCCGTACTCCTTCGTCAGCCGGCGGATCTCGATGCTGTTCGTCGCTGCGTTCATGGATCCAGGTTGGCTGCCGACCCACCCCCGTTCCTCCCCCGTGCGGGGGGATCGTCTCCCCCGTGCGGGGGAGACGGCCGTGATCGCGCGGCTGTCACGATGGGGGCATGTACCGACTGATCAGAGCCCCGCTCCAACCGCTCACGTACTCGCGCTGGTTGCACCTGTGCGTACCCGTGCTGCTGGTCGCGGTGTGGATGTTCATAGAGCCCGAGGTCCCGTGGGCACCGGTTCTGATCATCGCCCCGTTCGGTCTGATCCCGTGGATGCGGACGGCCGAGGGGTTGCAGGCACAATTCCTGCTCACCCCCTATGACCGCGGCTCGGAGGAGAACGTCATATCGACGGTGGCCTCCACGCGCTGGGGCGACCGCTGGCGGACCGTGCTGTGGCTGGAGATACGGCTGGTGCTGGCGTTCGTGGCCATGTTCGCCACCGTGTGGCTGCCGGGGTTCACCGTCGAGCTGCTCACGACGGCGTTCGGGTATCCCGTACAGGGGGACGTGATGCTGCCGCTGGTACCGCCGCGCTGGCTGGCAGCCGTGCTCGTGCCCCTGCCCCTGATCCTGCTGCTCGTGACGGTGTTCCTGCTGGGCGAGCTGATCACGGCCGTCGCGACCCGGCTGCTGGGGCCGTCGGCGGCGGAGCGGCTGTCCGTGCTGGAGGAGCGGACGGAGCAGCTGCTGGAGCGCACCAGGATCGCGCGCGAGCTGCACGACACGATCGGCCATGCGCTGACGGTGGCGGTGGTGCAGGCCGGGGCCGCGCGGGCGGCGGGGGACCCGGCGTTCACCGAGCGGGCGCTGGCCGCCATCGAGGAGACGGGCCGGGCCGCTCTGGAGGACCTGGAGCGGGTGCTGGCGGTGCTGCGGGACTCCGGCCCCCGGCCCTCGCAGCGTCCGACGCTCGCCGACGCGGACCGGCTGCTGGAGTCGACCCGGGCCTCCGGCGCCCGCGTGGAGGCCGAACTGTCCGGCCCGCTGGAGTCGTTGCCGGGGCCGGTCACCCGGGAGGCGTACCGGATCCTGCAGGAGGCGCTCACGAACGTGTTGCGGCACTGCGGGCCGGTGCCGGTCCGGGTACGGGTGGACGTGAGCGGGGACCGGCTGGAGCTGGAGGTGACGAATTCGCTGCCGGACGACCAGGAGACGTCCGGCGGGGGCAGCGGGAGCGGACTGCGGGGGATGCGTGAGCGGGCCGCTCTGCTGGGCGGATCCGCGGACTCCGGTCCGTACGAGGGAGGCTGGCGGGTGCGGGCACGGCTTCCGCTGGAGCACATACGCTGAGGGGATGCCGGTCACCGTACTCCTCGTCGATGACGAGCCCCTGGTGCGCGCGGGTCTGCGCGCCGTGCTCGATGCCCAGCCCGACATCGAGGTGGTGGGTGAGGCCGCCGACGGTGCGGCCGTGATCCCGTTGGTCCGGCAGTTGCGGCCGGACGTGGTGGCCATGGACGTGCGGATGCCGCTGCTGGACGGGATCGAGGCGACGAAGGCGGTGCTGAAGAGCATCGACGAACCGCCGAAGATCCTGGTGGTGACGACGTTCGAGAACGACGAGTACGTGTACCGGGCGCTGCGGGCGGGCGCGGACGGCTTCCTGCTCAAGCGGGCCCGGCCCGCGGAGATCGTGCACGCGGTGCGGCTGGTCGCGGAGGGGGATTCGCTGCTGTTCCCGACGGCGGTCCGGTCGATGGCCTCGGAGTACGGGAACAGCAAGGCGCGGGCCAAGTTGGCGAAGGCCGCGCTGACCGAGCGCGAGGAGGCGGTGCTGCGGCTGATGGCGCGGGGGCTCACCAACGCGGAGATCGCGGGCGAGATGTTCGTCGGCACCGAGACGGTGAAGTCCCATGTCAGCGCGGTGCTGGCGAAGCTGGGCGCGCGGGACCGGACGCAGGCGGTGATCGCGGCGTACGAGTCGGGGTTCGTCGCTCCGGCCTGAGCGGGGGCGTCCGCGGGCCTGCCGGGTGCGGTAACCGCCCGGCGCCCGCTTGCCGCCCTTCCCGCCGACCGGCTGGGACAGGCGGTGCCGGATGGTCCGGACACCGGCTTCCAGGTTCTGGATGTGCGCCTGGCCACGCCGGGCCAGCTCCCACTGATCATGCGTGGCCTTCGTGATGCTGCCCGCCCACCGGGACGACGACACCGCCGTCAGCTCCCGCTTCCGGACCGCCCACGTATCAGCGGAGTGCTCCAGACCGTCACGGCAACGAGTGGCGAGGTCCTTCGAGGCCAGCGAGCCCAGATGCGCGCCGACCCGGGCCAGGACCTCCTCGTCCCGCGGCGTCAGGCCCTTCAGCCGGGTCCGTGCCGCGACGCCCGTGGGCCTGGGCGCGACGAACGGCGGCGACAACTCCCGCAGCCCACCCACCACCCCGTCACCCACCCCGGTATCGAAGAACCCGTCCCCCACCCAACGATCACCGCGCACGAAAGGCCACACATTCGATGCGAGAACCCTCGTTCCCACTCGGCGCCAATCCACCGCCACGGACGCGGCACTCACTCATACACACCAGAGCGCACTCACACCCAGCCACAACACCGCAGTTCCGCCCCCCTCGTTCTCGCCGTCCCCGCGGGGGCGCAGTACGATCCGGCTGACAGGCGCGCTAGCTGGGAGGACACACGTTGGGGCAGCTGACCGGCGGGGATCCCTCTCTGCTCAGACGGATCAACTCCGCCGTGGTGCTGCGCGCGCTGCGCGCGGCCGAAGCGCCCACCCTCACGGACCTGACCCGGGTGACCGGTTTGTCCCGGCCGACCGTGGAGGGGGTCGTGGAGGGACTGATCGGTACCGGGCTGGTCGTCGAGGCCGCGGTCGAGGAGGGGGCGCGCCGGCAGGGCCGGCCGGCCCGCCGGTTCCGGTTCCGGGCGGAGGCCGGCCATCTGCTGGGCATCGAGATCGGTTCGCACCGGATCGCCGCACTGCTGTCCGGGCTGGACGGGCGGGTGATCGGGGCGGGCACCAAGGAGGTGTCCGAGACGGCGTCCGCCGACGACCGGCTGGAGAAGGTCCGGGCCACGGTCGCCGACCTGCTGCGCCGGGCCGGGGTACCCCGGGACTCGCTGCGCGCGGTGGGGGTCGCGAGTCCGGGGATCGTGGAGGCGGACGGCACGGTACGGCTGGGCACGGCGCTGCCGGGGTGGACCGGGCTGCCGCTCGGGGACCGGCTGCGGCGCTCGTTCCGCTGTCCGGTGCAGGTGGAGAACGACGCGAACGCGGCGGCGGTCGGTGAGCACTGGAAGGGCTCCGCGCGGGACACGGACGACATCGTGTTCGTGATGGCGGGACTCAGCCCGGGTGCCGGTTCGCTGATCGGCGGCCGCCTGCACCGGGGTTTCGGCGGGGCGGCCGGCGAGATCGGCGCGCTGCACCTGCTGGGGCGGGAGGTCTCGCCGGAGAAGCTGCTGTCCACCACGGGGGAGCCGCTGCACCCGCTGGACGAGCAGGCCGTCGCGGAGGTCTTCGCGAGGGCGCGGCGCGGCGAGGAGCGGGCGGTGGCGGCGCTGGACCGGTTCGTGCAGCGCCTGGTGCACGATGTGGCCGCGCTGGTGCTGGCCATGGATCCGGAGCTGGTGGTGGTCGGCGGCTGGGCGGCCGGCCTGGACGACGTGCTGGATCCGCTCCGCCGGGAGCTCGCCCGGTACTGCCTGCGGCCGCCCCGGGTGACGTTGTCGATGCTGGGTGAGGCGGCGGTGGCGACGGGTGCGCTGCGGCTGGCCCTCGACCAGGCCGAGGAGGAGCTGTTCGCGGTGGAGAAGTCGGTGACGGCCCGCCGGCGCTGACCGGCTGCGGCGGCCCTTGCCTCCTCGTACGGCGAAGGCCACCGCCCGACGGCGGTGGCCCTGACCCGCTGCTCACTGCCCGTTGCCCGTTGCCCGCGTGGGCGCTTGTGCCGGGGTGCAGGCTCTCCCACCGGCGCCTCAGGAGGCGACGCGCTCGGCTTCCGCCTCGTGCCGGATCTCCATGTCGCCGGAGTCGCCGAAGGTGAGCCGGCAGGTATCGGCGCGGTACGTGGCCACCGAGACGGCCGCCGTGCCGCCGGAGGCGATGTAGCGGGTGGTGACCACGAGCACGGGAGCACCGGGCAGCCGGTCCAGTTCCCTGGCGTCGTCGGCGCGGGCCGAGCCGAGCTCCACCGACCGGTCCTGGCCTTCCAGTTCGAGGCGCTGGAGCTCGCGGAGCACGGCGCGGGCGCGGGCCGGCCCGGAGGGTGCGTCGATGGCGGACAGTCCGGGCACCGAGGCTGCGGGCGCGTACAGCAGTTCGGCGGCGACGGCCTGGCCGTGGGTGGTCCGGGTACGGCGCACGGTGTGTACGGGCAGGTCGGCGGATACCCCGAGCAGCTTGGCCACGGCGGGGCCGGGCCCGTCCTCGGTGGCGGTCACCAGCTGCCAGCCGTCGGCGGTCTCTCCGGGCCAGCTCTGCCGGGTGGTGCCGACGTCCACGCCGACGCGCGGCGGGGCGACGGTGGTGCCGACGCCGCGGCGGCGCTGCAGCCGGCCCTCCAGCTCCAGCTGCTCCAGGGCCTGCCGGAGGGTGGCCCGGGCGACACCGAAGCGGGCGGCGAGCTCGCGCTCGTTCGGCAGGACCTCGCCCACCGCGAAGTCCTGATCGAGCGCCTCGCTGAGCACGGTCTTGAGGTGCCAGTACTTCGGCTCCGGCACCGTCTCCAGCTGCGTCGTCCCCACCCTGACTCCTCCTGCGTTGGCCGCATGCGCCGCGATTCGCCGTCGTGCCGGCGGCAGCTGATGCCGTGGTTTCGCGCCTTTGTTTATTAAAGGTTCCTGCACTATCTCTGTGACCATAGGGCGGCACACCACCTTGGTCAAGACCAATCCTCGTACCTGGACCGGGCAGATCGGGCATACGTATCAAGCCGTTCACGGGATGTTCGCGGATGCCGCGACGGCCGGTCCGCGCTCCGCGAAGGCCCCTCCACTGCCCGTCCCCTGCCCCGCGACGGCCGGTTCGCCGGGCCCGCGACGGCCGCTCCGCCAGGGCCTCGACGGCCGGTTCGCCGCGCACCATGGCCGGATTCCGTCCCGCCGGGCGGGCCCTGGTCAACGCCGCCGTCCGCTGTTCACCGGCGGTTCGTGTCCTTGACGCGGCCGGGCGGGGGCGCGGCGGCACACTGGCCCGACCCCACCCGCACGGCCCGCCCGGCCGCCCCCGCCCCTGGAGGCGCAACGATGCCGCACACCCGCCGGTCCCTGTTCCGCGGCTCCCTCGCCGCGTCCGCGGTCCTCGCCCTCCCCGGCACCCCTGTCGCACGCGCCTCGTCCGGAACCGCGGCCGCGGCCGCCGTCGCGTCCGTGCCCGGGCCGGCCCCCGGCGCGCCCGCGCTGCACCGCTCGGGCCGCCCGAGCGCTCCCTGGGGCGTCCAGTCCGGTGAGATCACCCCGTTCTCGGCCGTGGTCTGGACGCGCGCCGACCGGCCCGCCCGGATGTCGGTCGAGACCTCCCCGAGCGAGTCCTTCCGCTACGGTGTGCGCCACCATCCGGGCCCCTTCCTGGGCCCCGCCACCGACTTCACCGGCATCACCACCCTGCACGGCCTGCCGCCCGGCCGGCAGATCCACTACCGGGTGCTGCTCGCCGACCCCGACGATCCGCGCCGCTCCGGCGAGCCCGTCCACGGCACCTTCCGCACCACCCCGGTCACCCGCCGCTCCGGGGTGCGCTTCCTGTGGTCCGGCGACCTGGCCGGCCAGGGCTGGGGCATCAACCCCGACCGCGGCGGCTACCGCGTCTTCGAGGAGATGCGGCGGCTCTCCCCGGACTTCTTCCTGTTCAGCGGGGACACGGTCTACTCCGACGGCCCGATCCGTCCGGAGGTCCCGCTGCGCGACGGCACCGTGTGGCGGAACATCACCACGGAGGAGAAGTCGAAGGTCGCCGAGACCCTCGCAGAGTTCCGCGGGAACTTCCGCTACAACCTGCTCGACCACCACCTGCGGGCCTTCAACGCCCAGGTCCCGGTGGTCGCCCAGTGGGACGACCACGAGGTGCGCAACAACTGGTACCCGGGGCAGCTGCTGGACGACCCGCGCTACACGGTCAAGGAGGTGGACGTGCTGGCCGCCCGCGCGCTGCAGGCGTTCGGCGAGTACTTCCCGGTCACGGACCTCGGCCGCGCCGGACGCACCGGCCACAACGGCTACCCGGGAGCCGGCGGGTACCCCGGCGGGCCCGGCGGGACGGAGGGCCGGATGTACCGCCTGGTCCCGTACGGTCCCCTGCTCGACGTGTTCGTGCTCGACATGCGCACCCACCGCAACGCCAACTCGCCGAACCGCCAGACCGACGACCCGGCCGGCATCCTCGGTGCCGGGCAACTGGCCTGGCTCAAGCGCGAGCTGGCCCGCTCACGGGCCACCTGGAAGGTCATCGCCGCCGATATGCCGCTGGGCATCGTCGTCCCGGACGGCGCCACCGACTACGAGGCGGTGGCCCAGGGCGACCCGGGCGCCCCGCTCGGCCGGGAGCTGCAGATCGCCGAGCTGCTCCGGTTCGTCAAACACCGGCGCATCACCGGGACGGTGTGGCTGACCGCCGACGTCCACTACACCGCGGCCAACCACTACGCCCCGGAGCGGGCCGCCTTCACCGACTTCGCGCCCTTCTGGGAGTTCGTCTCCGGCCCGGTGGGCGCCGGCGGCTTCCCGCACGGCCCGCTCGACGGCACCTTCGGCCCGCGCCAGGAGTTCGTACGGTCGGCCCCGCTGCCCAACCTGTCCCCGGCGGAACACCCTCCGTACTACGGGGAGGTGGACATCGACGGCGACAGCGGGGAGCTCACCGTGCGGTTGCGCGGCGAGGGAACGGGCGTACTCTTCACGCGGACCCTCCAGCCGGGCCGCATCGGCCAGTGAGGCGGACGGCCGGAGCCGGGACGGCCCACCAGCCCGGCCGGCCCCGCCAGAACGGCCGGAACCACCAGAACCCCCGGCCCCGCCCGCCCTGCCATGAAAAGCGGACGAAATCGGCCATTGGGATCCTTAACCGCGCGGTCACACATCATTCGTGATCACGCAACACCAGTTCGCCAGAGTGGTGTACATGACTGCTCACAACGCGCACTCCGCCCACTCGCACCGCCGACAGCACCACTGGCGCCGCGACCTCGTCGAACTGGCCGCCCTGTTCTGCGCCGTCGCGGTGGCCGACGCCATCGCCAACCTCGTGGTCCACGGTCCGAAGGGCCCGGTCCTCCTGATCGCCTCGGCCGTCGCACTGCTGGTCACGGCAGCCTTCCACACCTGGTGGGCGCGCCGCCACAGCCACGCCCCGCCGCCACCGGCCGCGCCGTCCGATACCGCCGTCCCCGCGGCCGCCCCCGCATCCGCCACCAGCCTGTGGCGGATGCGGACGACCGTGCGGGACGAGCCGGGCAGCCTGGCCACGCTGTGCACCGCCCTCGCCGCACACGGAGTGGACATCCTCACCCTCCAGACGCACCCGCTCGCCGAGGGCGGCACCGTCGACGAGTTCCTGTTGCGCACCCCGCAGGGGCTGCCCTCGGCCTCCATCGTGCGGGCCGTCGCCGGGGCGGGCGGCCACGGCACCTGGATCGAGCGGGCCGACGCCCACGACCTGGTCGACACCCCCACCCGGGTGCTCGGCCTGGCCACCCGGACCGCCCTGGACGCCGCCGAACTCCCCCTCGCGCTGCGCCATCTGCTCGGTCGCTGCACCATCCACTCGATTCCCGCCACCACCCTCTCGGGCCGCCCGAACACCGCCGCCGACGCCCCCGTCGAGGGCGTCCTGGAGGCCACGGTGATGCGGCTGCGCGACCCCGCCGGGGGCGCCATCACCGTGGAACGGCCCTACCTGCCCTTCACCCCCACCGAGTTCGCCCGGGCCCGCGCCCTGGTCGAGCTCGACGCCCGGCTCGGCCCGCGCGTGCCGCGCAGCCGGGACGTACTGACCCTGCCCGAAGGCAACGAGATCACCGTGCGCCGGGCCGACTCCGCCGACCTCGAAGCGGCCGTCGCCATGCACGAGCGGTGCTCCGAGCGCACCCTCGGGCTGCGCTACCACGGCCCGGTCGCCGACGCCGACCGGTACCTGGGCCACCTGCTCAGCCCACGCTTCGGCCGTACCCTGGCGGCCACGACGGCCTCCGGCCGACTGGTCGCCCTCGGCCACCTGCTGTGGGACGGTGACGAGACCGAGGTCGCGCTGCTCATCGAGGACGAGTGGCAGCGCCGTGGCATCGGCTCCGAACTCCTGCGCCGACTCGTCGCGATGGCCGTGGAGGCCGGGTGCGACAGCGTGTACGCCGTCACCCAGTCCTCCAACACCGGCATGGTGGCGGCCATGCGGGGCCTCGGCCTGCCCCTCGACTACCAGATCGAGGAGGGGATCCTGGTGATCACCGCCCGGCTGGACGCCGCCCCCGTCCGGTCCCGGCTCGCGTACGAACTCCCGCACGCGGTCCCGGGCGAGCTCCCGCGGCGCCGGGAGGGCTGAGCGGGGGCCGCCGTTCCGTCACGGTCGGCCCGGCCCCGTCAGGCGGCCGGGCCGATACGGTAGTGACGGACGCGGGTCCTCCGTACGAAGATGTCCGCATGTCAGACACCACCGCTGCGCAGGACCACCAGTTGCCCCGCCAGGTCGCCGACGCGTACGTCGACGCCCTGATCGTCCTCGACCCGATCACCGGCACGTACCTCGGCGACGCCGCCAGCTCCGGCAGGCTGCCCGACTTCTCCCCGGCCGGCCGCGCGGCCGTCGCGGAACTGGCCCGTGCGACGCTCGCCCGGCTGGACGCCGCCGAGCGGCTGCCGGACGCCGGGAGCGACGCGGAACGGCGCTGCGCCCGGCTCCTGCGCGAGCGTCTGACGGCCGAACTCGCGGTGCACGACGCCGACGAGGACCTGCGCGCGGTCAGCAACATCCACTCCCCCGTCCACGCGGTGCGGGAGGCGTTCACGCTGACCCCCACGGACTCCGACGAGGACTGGGCCGCCGTCGCGGAGCGGCTGCGCGCCGTCCCGGACGCCCTGGCCGGCTACCGCGCCTGCCTCGAACTGGGCCTGTCCAGGGGCCTGTACGGGGGCCCCCGCGCCACCGCCACCTTCATCGGGCAGCTGACCGAATGGGCCGGCCAGGACGGCGACGGGCCGGACTTCTTCACCGCCTTCGTCGCGGACGGACCCGCCGCCCTGCGGGACGGGCTCGACGCGGCCGCCGCCGGCGCCACCGCCGCCCTCGTCGGGCTGCGCGACTGGATGAGCGAGGTGTACGCGCCCGCGCTCGCCGGGCAGCCCGACACCGTGGGCCGCGAGCGGTACGCCCGCTGGTCGCGCTACTTCAACGGCACGGACCTGGACCTCGACGAGGCCTACGCCTACGGCTGGTCCGAATACCACCGGCTGCTCTCGGAGATGCGGACCGAGGCCGCGAAGATCCTGCCCGGCGCCACCCCCTGGGAGGCGCTGAAGCACCTGGACGAGCACGGCACCCACATCGAGGGCGTCGACGAGGTCCGGGCGTGGCTGCAGGGCATCATGGACGAGGCCATCGAGAAGCTCGACGGCACGCACTTCGAACTCGCCGAGCGGGTACGGAAGGTGGAGTCGCGGATCGCCCCGCCGGGCGGCGCCGCGGCCCCGTACTACACCTCCCCGTCGGAGGACTTCTCCCGTCCGGGCCGGACCTGGCTGCCGACCATGGGCCAGACCCGGTTCCCCGTCTACGACCTGGTGTCCACCTGGTACCACGAGGGCGTTCCGGGCCACCACCTGCAGCTCGCGCAGTGGACGCACGTGGCCGAACAGCTCTCCCGCTACCAGGCGACCGTCGGCATCGTCAGCGCCAACGCCGAGGGCTGGGCCCTGTACGCGGAGCGGCTGATGGACGAGCTCGGCTACCTCACGGACGCCGAGCAGCGGCTCGGTTACCTGGACTGCCAGATGATGCGGGCCTGCCGGGTCATCGTGGACATCGGCATGCACCTGGGGCTGGAGATCCCGGCCGACTCGCCGTACCACCCGGGCGAGCGCTGGACCCCGGAGCTCGCCGAGGAGTTCTTCGGCCTGCACAGCGGGCGCCCCGCGGACTTCGTCGCGAGCGAGCTGATCCGCTACCTGTCCATGCCGGGCCAGGCGATCGGCTACAAGCTGGGCGAGCGTGCCTGGCTGCTCGGCCGCGACAACGCGCGGGCCGCGCACGGCGAGTCCTTCGACCTGAAGGCGTGGCACATGGCCGCGCTGTCGCAGGGCTCGCTGGGCCTGGACGACCTGGTCGAGGAGCTGTCCCGGCTCTGACCTCCCGGCTCCGCCGCGGCGTGTACGGCGCGAACGTGTACGGCGCGTACGCGGACGGGCCGCCCGCTCCCCCGTGGGGCGGGCGGCCCGCCGGGTCAGCAGCCGCAGTCGTCGGAGTCGACGGGCGCGGTCAGCGGGTCGGCCTCGGAACGCTGCGCCGGGCCCTGCCAGGTCTCGACCTCGAAGCCCTCGCGGATCCAGTACTCGATGCCGCCGAGCATCTCCTTGACCTGGAAGCCGAGCCGGGCCAGCGCCAGTGCCGAGCGCGTACCGCCGTTGCAGCCGGGACCCCAGCAGTAGGTGACCACGGGGAGGTTCTTGTCCAGCAGCCGCTCGGCCTGCTCCGGGATGAGGGCGGTGGGCAGGTGGATCGCGCCGGGCACGTGGGCCTGGTCCCAGGAGGCGGTGGAGCGCGAGTCGATCAGCTGGAAGCCGAGCTCGGCGCCCTGCTCGCGGTGGGCCGCGAAGGCGGCGGCGACATCGGACACGTCCGCGTGGAAGGCCAGGCTGGCGGCGAAGTACGCGGCCGCGGCGGCGGGGGTGGCCGGCGGCACGCGCAGCACGGGGTTGGCGGTAACGGCGGGCGCGGAAGCGTTCTCGGTCGTGGTCATGACCAGAAATCTACGGTCGATGATCGACTCCTGGAAGTGACTTTCCCCGGCGTATCACTTGTTGGACCGGGGATTGCCCGGCAGCATGGGCAGCATGACCGGCTATTCCCCGGACGCCACCGACTGGCGCATCCTCGAAGCCCTTCAGGAGAACGGCCGGGCGGGCTTCGCCGAGCTCGCCCGCACCGTCTCGATGTCCGCGAGCGCCGTCACCGAGCGGGTCCGCCGGCTGGAGGAGGCCGGGGTGATCACCGGCTACACCGCGGTGGTGGACCCCGAGAAGCTCGGCAAGTCCATCCTCGCCCTGGTCCGGCTGCGCTATCCGCACGGCAACTACAAGCCGTTCCACGACCTGCTCGGCACCACCACCGAGATCCTGGAGGCGCACCACGTCACCGGCGACGACTGCTTCGTGCTGAAGGTCGCCGCCCGCTCGATGGGACACCTGGAGGAGATCACCGGGCGGATCGCGGGCCTCGGCCCGGTCACCACCAGCATCGTCTACTCCTCGCCCCTCCCCCGGCGGCCGCTCAGCCCGTGAGACCGCGCGGAGGCCCACGCCGCTCAGCCGGTGAAGCCGCCGGTGCGGTGCCGGACCACCGAGCCGCCGCGCTGCTTGACGACCTCCAACTGGGCCTGGACCCGGCTGCGCAGGTCGGCGACGTGGCTCACGATGCCGACACTGCGGTCCCGTTCCCGCAGCGAGTCCAGTACGTCGAGCACCTCGTCCAGGGCCTGGTCGTCCAGGCTGCCGAAGCCCTCGTCGATGAAGAGGGTGTCCAGGCGCATCCCGCCGGCCTCGTCGGTGACCACGTCGGCCAGGCCCAGGGCCAGCGCGAGCGAGGCGAAGAAGGTCTCGCCGCCGGAGAGCGTGGCCGTGTCCCGTTCCAGGCCGGTCCAGGCGTCCACCACGTGCAGCCCGAGGCCGGAGCGGCCGCGGCCGCCCGCCCGGGCGTCGGAGTGGACGAGCGTGTACCGCCCGCCGGACATGCGCAGCAGCCGCGCCGAGGCGGCCGAGGCGACCTGCTCCAGCCGGGCGGCCAGCACGTACGCCTCCAGCCTCATCTTCCGCTCGTTGTCGGCGGAGGTGCCCGCGGTCAGTGCCGCCAGGCGGGCCACCCGGTCGTAGGCCTCGCGCAGCGGGCCGATGGCCCGCAGGTCCGACTCCGCCAGGCGGGACAGCCGGTCGAGTTCGGCGCAGCGGACCCGGGCGGCGTCGCAGGCGGAGACGGCGGTGCGCAACCGGGCCGCGGCCCGCTCGGCGCGCGCTGTGCACCCGGCCGGGTCGGCGGGTTCCCGCTCGGCGGCGGCTGCCGCGTCCGCCTCGGCGAACCGATCGCCGAGCAGGGCCTCTTCGGCCTGCCAGGCGTCCGTCCGGCGCTGCAGCGAGAGGCGTTCGTCCTCGGGGAGCAGGGCATCGGCGGCCTGCCCGGTGGTGTCGAAGCCGGCTTTGAAGGCGGCGTCGGCGAGCTGGTCGTCGGCTTCCTTGAGGCGCTGTGCGGCGGTTTCGGCGCGGCGCAGGGCCTCCGCGGCGGCGGCCACCAGGCGGATCCGGGTCTCCAGGGTGCGGGCGCGTTCGGCGACGCTGCCGGCGTCGGCGCGGATCAGCCTCAGTCCGGCTTCCAGGGCTTCCTGTTCGGCTTCGAGGGTTTCCCGGCGGGAGGCGCGGGCGGCGGCGAGCGTTTCGGCGCGCTGCCGGTTCTCGCTGCGGGCCGTGTGCTCGCGCTCGGCGGCGTCGAGGGCTTCGCGGGCGGCGTGCAGTCCACCGGCGGTGGCCTGCGCGGTGGCGTGGCGCACCGTCAGGTCCTGGGTACGGGCGAGCAGTTCGGCGGTGCCGGCGTCCCCGGCGGCGGCCGCGGCCTCGGCTCCGGCCTGGCGTACGGCGGCCAGTCGGCGCTCCGCTTCGGCGCGGCGCTCCTCGGCGCGTTCGTAGCGGGCGTGGGCGGCGTCCTCCGCGGCCCGGTCCACGTGGCCGGGGGCGGGGCGGGCCGGGGCGGGGTGGTCGGCCGAGCCGCACACGGTGCAGGGCTCGCCGGTGACGAGGGCCTCGGCCAGTTCGGCGGCGATGCCGCGGAGCCGGGCCTCCTTGAGCTCCAGCCAGCGTTCCCGGGCCGCCCCGGACTCCTCCCGTACGGCGAGCAGCGCGGCGGCGGCCGTGCCGGCCTCGGCGGCGAGGGTGTCGCGGCGGCGGGCGGCGTCCAGCCGGAGCCGGGCCGGTTCGAGGGCGCCGGCGAGCTGCTCGGCGAGGGTGACGGCCTGCTGGGCGGTGTCGGCCCGGTCCCGCAGGGCGGCGCGGGTGGCGTCCCAGCGGGCCAGCCAGTCGGCGTCCTCGTGGAGCAGTTCCTCGGCCGCACGGGCCTCCCGGTCGAGGGCGGCGCGCTCACGGCCGATCTCGGCACTCCGCTGCTCGTCGCGGTGGGCGGCGCCGACGGCACCGAGGTCCTCGCGGAGCCGCTGTTCCAGGGCGGCCAGCTGTTCGGTGCCGGCCTCGGCCAGGGTGTGGGGCAGCCGGGCGCGGGCGTCGGTCTCGGCGCGGGCGGCGGCCCGGGCCGCCTCGGCCGCGGCCTCGCGCAGCCGCAGGGCGGGCCGGACCAGGTCGGCGCGCCGGGCCCGGTCCAGGCGGGCGCGGACCCGGTCGCGTTCGGGCGCGGCGGCCTCCAGGGCCGCGGCACGGGCGAGGGTCTCGGCGTGCCGGCGCTGCAGCCGGTCGAGCTCCCGGGCCTCGTCGGCCTCGCGGCGGGCGGCGGCGTCCCGTCCTTCGGCTGCGGCGAGGGCGTACTCGGCGACGGTCAGCCGTTCCCGGGCCCCGCTGCGGGCGACGGCCGCCCAGGCGCGGACCGCCCCGGCCAGTCCCGGGTCGCCGGGGGTGAGGTCGGGCAGCGGCCAGTCCCGCAGGTCGGGGGTGTCCCCGGCGGCCTGGGCCAACCGCTGGGCGGTGGCCAGCACCTTCTCGTCGCCGGCCCGCACCCTGGCCTCGGCGGCCCGGCGCCGGTCGGCGAGCAGGGTCTCCACGGCGGCGAACCGGCGGGTGTCGAACAGCCGCCCGAGGAGCCGCCCGCGGGCCTCGGCGTCGGCGCGCAGGAAGCGGGCGAAGTCGCCCTGGGGCAGCAGCACCACCTGGCAGAACTGTTCCCGGCTCATGCCGAGCAGCTGCTCGATCTCCTCACCGATCTCCTGGTGGGACCGGGACAGCGGCTGCCAGCCGTGCTCGGCGGTGTACTCGCGGAGCCGGCTCTGCGCCTTGTCCTTGGTGGTGCCGGTGCCCCGCTTCTTGGGGCGGTCCTGTTCGGGCCGGCGGGTGAGTTCCAGGCGGCGGCCGCCGACGGTGAGCTCCAGGCTGACCTCGGTGGGGGTGCCGGGGTCGGCGTGGTGGCTGCGCAGGCTGGTGCCGGGGGCCTGGCGGGAGCCGGGTACGGACCCGTAGAGGGCGTAGCAGACGGCGTCGAGGACGGAGGTCTTGCCGGCACCGGTGGGGCCGTGGAGGAGGAAGATCCCGGCGCCGGAGAGGGCGTCGAAGTCGATCTCCTGGGGCTGCGCGAACGGCCCGAAGGCGGTGACCTCGAGCCGGTGCAGCCTCATCGGGCGGTCTCCGTCCGGGCGGTGTCGGTGCGGACGGTGTCGAAGGCCTCGCGGAGCACGGTCCGCTCGGCCTCGTCGGGCAGGCCTCCGCCGCGGACGTGCGCGACGAAGTCCTCGGCGATCTGCTGGTCGGTGCGGCCCCGCAGGCGCTGGGCGTAGGAGGCGGTGCCGTCCTCGCTGCGGCCCTCGGGGTCGAAGACCAGGCTGAGGGCGTGCGGGAAGCGGGCGGTGATCCTGGCCATCGGGTCCTCGGGGCGGACCGGGTCGGTGACGGTGGCCTCGACCCAGGAATCCCGGTGCCGTTCGAGGGCGGGGTCCTCCAGCAGCTGTTCCAGGTGCCCGCGGATCCGGGCCAGCGGCCGGGGCACCGGGGTGTCGACGCGTTCCGCGGTGATCTCGCCCTCCGGCCCGAGGTCGACCAGCCACATGGACTTGCGGTGGTCGACTTCGGAGAAGGAGTAGGCGAGCGGGGATCCGGAGTAACGGACCCGCTCACTGATCGTCTGGCAGCCGTGCAGATGTCCGAGGGCCGCGTAGTCCACCCCGTCGAAGACGGTGTCGGGGACGGCCTCGACCCCGCCCACGGCGATGTCGCGTTCGCTGTCGCTGGCCCGGCCGCCGGTGACGAAGGCGTGTGCGAGGACCACCGAGCGGGTACCGGCCGGACGCCCGGCGAGGTCGGCGCGGACCTTCTCCATGGCTGCGCCCAGGACTGCTTCGTGGCTGACCCGGTCCACCGCGAACCGGTCCTTGACCAGGGCCGGTTCCAGGTAGGGCAGGCCGTAGAAGGCGACCTCGCCGTGTACGTCGGCCAGGACGACGGGGTCGGCGCAGCCGGCCGGGTCGGTGCGCAGGTGGATCCCGGCCCGGCCGATGAGTCCGGCGCCGACGCCGAGGCGGCGGGCGGAGTCGTGGTTGCCGGAGATCATCACCGTGGGCACGCCGAGGTCGGCGAGCCGGTGCAGGGCCCGGTCGTAGAGCTCGACGGCGGGCAGCGGGGGCACCGCCCGGTCGTAGACGTCCCCGGCGACGAGCACGGCATCGGCCTCGCGCTCGCGCACGGTGTCGATCAGGTGGTCGATGAAGGCGGACTGGGCTTCGAGCAGGCCGACCCGGTGGAAGGACCGGCCGAGGTGCCAGTCCGAGGTGTGCAGGAACCTCACGCGCGCACCCCAGTCCCCGCCCCGACCTGCATGTCTTCCGCTCCTCGACCTTGAGGCCCGCCGCGGGACCCGGTGGTGGGCGCGGCTGGCAGCACCCACCACAGTAACGCGCACGGGTCAGCGGTAGCCCTCCAGCCGGGTGATCGCGGCGGCGTTGTCGCGGCGTGCCTGCTCCCGGCTCCCGGGCGGCACGCACACCAGGTCCAGGGGCCCGGCCTCACGCCAGACGAAGCCGGGCTTGCAGGTGTCCGGGCCGTAGGCGCCGCCGCCGGGCTCGCGCCGGGAGGGCCCGGCGGCGTTCTCGGCGGCGGTGCGGTCGCGGATCCCCGGGGTGACGCACACGCGGTCCCCGGGGAACGCGGCGCGGTGGACGTAGCCCTCCTTGCAGTCTCCGGGGGCGGCCCGGGCGGGCGGGGCGGCGGCCACCGCCGCTCCGGACAGCACGCCGGCGGTCAGCAGCAGGGCGGCGAGCAGCCGGGTGGTCAGGGCACGGGCGAAGGCGAAGGCGCCGGTGAGGGCGCCGGCCGGCGTGGGCTGTCGCATCGGACCTCCGCGGGCTGGAGCGGGCCGGCGGTCCCCCGTGCCCGCCCTTTCCCCGTTCCCTTCGAGCGTAGATCAGATGGTGAACGGCTTCTGCTCGAGGAAGGTGGGGCGCCCGGTGGTGTAGAGGTTCGGGCTCTGGATGGCCGGCATGCGCTTCTGGATGTCGCGGTGGAAGGTGCGGTAGTCACCGCGGAAGGCACCCTTCTGCCACACCTTGAGGAGTTGTTCGGTGAACAGTCCGTTGACCTGGCCGTCGGAGGCGAGCTGGTTGTCCTGGCAGGCCCCGATCAGTACGGCGTTCTGCGCGGGCCCGCCGTTGCCGTTCCTGAGCTCCTGCTGCAGGCCCTCGTAGAAGTCCCGGTCCCGGGCGAAGATCTCGGCCTGCTTGAACTCGGGCATCAGCCGCGAGGTGATCTCGATGCGGGCCGGGTCGCGGGTCTGGAACTGGGACTCCAGCGCCTCGGGCCGGAGCATCGCCTGGAGTGACTCGATGCTGGTGCCGCTGTGGCAGCAGTCCAGCACCACGATGATCCGGACGTCCTGCTCGAAGCCCTGGAGCTCGCGGTGCAGCTCGTCGTCGAGGAACTGCCGGTCGTAGAAGACCAGGGTCTCGTCCTGCCGGTCGGCCTCGTCGTCGTCGCCGGCCAGATCGTCCATCTGGCCGCCGTGGCCCGAGTAGGTGAACAACAGCATGTCTCCGGTGCGCAGCCGGCCCGCGGCCTCGCGCAGGGCACCGGTGATGTTGTCGACGGTGCCGTCGGAGGTCAGGATCACGGTGTCGGAGAAGCCGTTCGCGCGGGCCGCGGCGGCCATGTCGCGTGCGTCGTTCTCGCAGGCCAGGAGCTTGCCGTCCCAGCCGTCGTACTTCTTCGGGTCGACCTTGTTGAGACCGACGTGGATGGACAGGCCAGTGGGCACGGTGACTCCTCGGGGGGAGGGGGACGGGCGGGATCGACAACATGGGTTCCGCGTCCGCCGCCGTCCGAATCAGGGTGGCCCGCTGTTCGGGTGGCCCGTCGCACCGCGCCGTGAATGCCCCTTCCCGCGCGGTACTTCCATCATATGAACGCAATCGAAACGCCTCCCGAGGCCCGCGCGGACGCCCTCGCCGGCCGCGCCGGCTACGACGAGGCATTCCTCGGGCCGGTCGTGCCCCTCCCGGTGCCCGCGTCCCCGGACGTCGAGACGGTGGTCCTGCCCTACACGCACTTCACCGTCGTCCTCCGCCCCGACCGCCGGCTCGCCGCCTCCACCGCCGTCTGCATCGACGGCGCGAAGCTCCTGGAGGACGTACCCCGCGACGACGCCTGGGACTTCGACCCCCGGGTACCGGAGTCCCACCAGAGCGGCAACGACATCTACCGCAACAACACCCTGGACCGCGGCCACCTGGTACGCCGCCTCGACCCGGTCTGGGGCGCCTCCGCGGAGGCCCACCTCGCCAACGCCGACACCTTCCGCTACACCAACGCCGCCCCGCAGGCCGACGTGTTCAACCAGGGCAAACAGCTATGGCAGGGCCTGGAGAACCATCTCCTCGACCACGCCGCCCGGTTCGACCGCAAGCTGACCGTGATGACCGGGCCGGTGCTGCACGACTCCGACCCGCCCTACCGCGGCATCCAGGTCCCCCTGCGGTTCTGGAAGGTGGCCGCCTTCATGCAGGACGGCTCCCTGGCCGCCACCGGGTACATCCTGGACCAGAGCCCCGACCTCTCCCGCGACCGCGAACGGGCCATGGCGGGCGCGAAGCCCGGCGGCCCGCCGCCGCTCGGCCCGTTCCGCACCTTCCAGGTGCCGGTCACCGACATCGTCGAACTCACCGGGCTGGACTTCGGCCCGCTGCCCGCCGCCGACCTGATGCCCGTCACCCGGGCGCCCGCCGAACGGTGGAAGAAGCTGGAGTCCTACGACGACATGGTCCTGCGGAACTAGCCTTCCCCCGCAGGTCATCCCCGCCCCGTTCGGCCGCGTTGCAGCCGAACGGGGCGGGTGAAACCATGACAGGTGTCAGACAGTCCGTGTCGCCGCCGCAGCGGCGGTGTCCGTGCAGGTGCGCTATGCCGCTCACCACTACGCAATGGGACCTCGTCAGGGAATGGGTCAGGGACCACGTGTTCAACGTGGCGATCGCCTACCAGTCCCAGGTCGTCAACCTCGGCTTCTCCCAAGAGTTCGCCGCATCCATCCCCTACGGCGACACCGCTTCGAGCGCCGCGACGGCCCTGGTCAGGGCCGTACGGCTGCGAGGCGTCAAGGCACAGTTCCAACTGCTGGAAGCGCTCTGCAGGATCGACTCGCTGACCGTGTTGCCGGACTTCGAAATCGCCCTGCAGTTCCGGGGCGAACTGTCAGCCGCGAGGGAGCTGAACCGTTCACCGCGCGACCCCTATCAGGCGGGCGTCCTGAAGAACGGGGCCGAGGTCTTCATCGACCGGCTGGACCTGCGGGAGCGGCTACGGGAATTCACCGAGGACCAGTACAAAACGGTCCTGGTGGTGGACGGTGCCCCGGACAGCGGACGCTCCTACACCTACAACCTCATCCGCCACCTCGGCGCCCACAACGGATTCCAGCCGGTACGCGTCACGCTCAACCAGACCTCGACGGCCGACCAAGTGATCCACTGGCTGGCCGACTACGTGACCGACCCGCACACCGGCATCTCACCGTTGAATCCCACACAGTTGAACGATCCACTTCCCGCGGTCCACAAGGCCGTGCACCGCATCGTCATGCAGGCCACCGCCGCCGAGGAGCAGTTCTGGTTCGTCCTGGACGACTGCGACCGGCTCGACCTCAACTCCGACGTCTGGGACTGCATCGGCAAACTCGCCGAGATGGTGTACGAGTACGGGGACCGGCCGGGCGCACCGCGCCTGGTACTGCTCGGCTACTCCGACAGCATGCGGCAACTCCGGGACGAGATACGCAACAACGAGGTCCGGGACACCGCACGGGTCGTCACACCCGACGACCTGCGGGAATTCTTCTGCCGGTTCTTCCGGGAAACCGCGCCTCCGGACCACGCGGCGCCGCCCGACGAGAAGGGGGTCGCCGCCCTGGTGGACGCAGCCGTCCCGGCCGTACTGCACGCTGCTGCCGAGGCCCCCGGTCCCGAGAGCTTCATGCGGAAGGTGGGCGCGGCGACGGTGCACGTGGTCCGGCTCTACGGGTCCTCCGGCCCTGGCCCCGGCCCCGACTCCGGCCCCGGCCCCGACTCCGGCCCCGGACCGGGCGGACCCGGACCTGGTGGCAGTCCGGGCTCCGGGCCGGGGACGAGCCCTGGCCCCGCGCCTGCCACGGACCACTACACGGCGTTCGTCGCCCGGCTGGGACGGCAGCTCTCCGCCCCGGACACCGCACCGCCATCGCCGCCGGTGTCGAACCTCCGGCTGGCCTACCGGGAGGCGGCCTGCCTGTTCACCCAGTTCGACCCGACGCGGCTGCGGCTGGCCGGTGAGGAGGAGCCCACCGGCCGGGCCATGACGGAGCTGGTGGACGATTGCCGGGGCGGGGGGAACATGGCCACCGTCAGCTGGACCCTCAAGCCGGAGGTCCGCGAGCAGACCCTGCGCAGCTTCCCCGGCCCGGCCCCGGCCCGCTTCGCCCTGCTCGCGAACCTGGATCAGGTGCCGGCCGGACCGGGCACCGAACGCACCACCCTCGCCTACCTGAGCGGCATGCCCCCCGACCTGCCCCGGCAGAGCGCCGACGACCTCCCGTGCACCCTCCAGGCCGTGCTGTGGCTCTCCCAGATCAAGGGCATCACGCACATCCCGGATATCCCGACCGTCCAGCGGCTGCTGGACCGGGCCCGCCTGCAGCACCCCCTGCGACGTCTGGTGCAGGACTCCTTCCAGGGGCGGGCCGCCGAACTGGCCACACTGCGCGCGTACATCGGCATCCCGACGGACCTCCCCACCCTGCTCGGGCCCCTGCCGCAGGACGACGGGCCCACGCCGCCGGTGGTGCTCCACGGCCCAGGGGGCATCGGCAAGAGCACCCTGCTCGCCAAGTTCCTGCTGGACAGCCTGCGCGACTTCCCGTCCGGGTTCCCCTTCGCGTACATCGACTTCGAGCGGCCCACCCTCTCGGTGCACGAACCCTCCACTCTGATCGCGGAGATGGCCCGCCAGCTCGGCATTCAGTACCCCGACCACCGGGAGGCGTTCGACGCCCTGGCCCACGAGTGCGAGGAGACAGCCACCGCCCACCAGGCCGCACAGAGCTCCGTCGACGCGCTCCAGCGGCTCGCGACCACCCGGTCCACGCTGGGGCGGTCCTCCTCTTCCGGCCTGCACAGCCAGGCCAGGCTGCGGGAGGCCGAGCTGGCCGGGCGGCTGGCCAACCTGGTCCTGGAGGCGGTCGGTACTCCCGCGGGGGATCCGCAGCCGCCGCTGGTGATCGTGATCGACTCCTTCGAGGAGGCCCAGTACCGGGGCTCCCCTCTGTTGGGCCGGTTCTGGGCCATCTGGTCCGCACTCGAGGACGCCCATCCCCGGCTGCGGGTCGTCGTGTCCGGCCGCAAGCTCGCGGAGCACCCGGCCCGGGTGGTGCAACCGCTCACCATCGAGCTGGGCGAGCTCGACCCGGCGGCCGCCGTCGCCCTGCTGATGTCCGGCGGCGTCACCGACAGGGGGCTGGCGGCCGAACTCGCCGAGCGGGTGGGTGGCCACCCGCTGAGCCTGAAGCTGGCCGCCCGGGCCGCGCACACCGCCGTCGAACAGTCCGGCAACGGGGCCGAGTCGACGCGGGACCTGATCGACAGCCTGCCCGCGCAGCGTCGTCAGTTCTTCCACCAGGTCGACCAGATGCTGATCCAGGGAACCCTGTACGAGCGGATCCTCGACCGCATCAGGGACGACCGGGTCCGCGCCCTGGCCCACGCGGGACTGGCGCTCCGGAGCATCACCCCCGAACTGATCCGGGAGGTGCTCGCCGGACCGTGCGGGCTGCGCGTGGACTCCGACGACGAGGCCCGGGAGCTCTTCGGCCTGCTGGCCCGGCTCGACCTGGTGGAGCCCGCCGGGCCGGGAGCCGTATGCCACCGCAGTGACCTGCGCGCCATCATGCTGCGGCTGGCCGAGAGGGCTCGGATGGACCTGATGCGGGCCGTCGGGCAGCGGGCGGTCGCCTACTACGCGGCCCGCGAGGGGCTGGAGGCCCGGGCGGAGGAGATCTACCACCGGCTGCGGCTCAACGAGAACCCGCGGGAGGTGGAACGGCGCTGGCTCCCGGGCGTCGAGCAGTTCCTGGAGGGGGCCGAGGAGGACCTCGCCGGGCGGTCCGCCGCCTACCTGAGCGGGCAGCTGGGCGATTACACCCCTGACGAGGTGCTCAGGGAGGCCGACCAGGAGGACTGGGAGCGGATCGCTGCCCATGAGGTGGCGGATCTGCTGGCCCAGGGGTACGCGCACGAAGCCGCCGCCCGGCTCGCGGAGCGCCGGCCGTGGACGGCGGGCAGCCCGCTGCACCCCCTGTGGGTGGAGACCCTGGACCGGCTGGGCCGTCGTGCAGAGGCCCGGGCAGCTGCTGCGGAGGCCGTGGACCGGGCCGAGGAGGCGGGCTTCCCGCGGCTCCAGCTGGAACTGCTGACGCTGTCCGCCTGGCTCGCCGAGGCGGACGGCGACCTGACCACGGCCGCCGATGAGCTCACCGAAGCAGAGAGGGTCGCCACGGGGCTGGGCGACGGCCTGGAGGCACTGGGCGCGCGGTTCGCCCGTACCAACCTGGGCACCGGTGCCGCAGCAGGGACGGTCGGCAGTGCCGGGGATCAGCTCGCCGGACGGCTGGACCGGCTCTCGGACGCCGACCTGGCCAGCCAGCCCGCACTCGTGCGGGAGGCGGCGGCCGAGGTCTCCCGCGGCCATCCGCGGACGCTGGAACGCGCCCTGGAGGTCGTGGGCCTGCCGCAGGACGATCAGCGGGTCGTGTCCGCCCTCACCCTTGCGATCACCCGCGCCCTCGCCGAGGAGCCCCACCTGAAGGACGAGCTGAACGCCTTGCTGAGCAACGCCGCCCCTCGGATCCCGTCGACAACGAGCGGAGACCTCACGCAGCGGGGCATGCCCGACTCCCTGCGGGAGGCTCAGCAGCTGGGAACCCTCGACGGGCTGGCCCGGCGGCTGCTGGCCGTGGAAGACCTCAGCGGTGAGCTGGCCTCCGGCGTGGCGGCGGCGATGAGTGTGGGGGCGCTGGCGGGACTGGCTCCGGGCGAGGCACGGGACGCCGGCAGCGCCGTCGGGGAGACGACGGCGACAGCAGGGACACCGGCAGCAGGCGTGAGTGTGGTGGGGACATCGGGGGCGGTGGAAGGGAGAACGGCCGCCGCGCGGCCTGGCACGAACATGACCGAGACCAGCACCGGCACCAGCACCGGCACCAGCACCAGCACCAGCACCAGCACCGGAAGCGAGACCCACTCCGGCGATTACCTGTCCCAGGACGAGATCCGGCGCCTGCGGGACACGGCGGTGGAACAGGGCCTGGCCGACCCCATGACCCGGCCGCTCCTCTTCGCCGGGATCCTGCCCAAGTACCGCGCGTCCCTGCCGACGTTCCCGGCGCCCGGCCCGCAGGTCCTCTCCGACCTCAACGCGATGAACCGGGTGGAACGGCTGATCGACGGCAGCGTCCCACTGGCCCTGTGGCTGCGCAACGCCGTGGACCAGCTCACCGAAGCCGCCGCCCGGGACCTCTACCAGGGCGCCCTGGACCGGGTGGCCCGGGACGCCGCCGGCGAGCCGGACGTCGCACCGGACCTGCCCACCGGGGAGACCAAGGAGGAGATCGTCTTCCGGGACGACACGGTCCCCTTCGGCTTCCTGGACGGCGGCGCACTCGCCGGCACCTCGGTCGCCCGCATCAAGGTGCTGCCGTACCAGGGAGGTGCCCTGCTCCAGCCACTCGCTCTGCCCCACAACGGCACCGGCTGGCTGATCACCCCCGACCTGCTGGTGACCAACCACCACGTGGTCAACGCGCGCAAGCGCACCGCCGACGAGCGCCCCGTCGTGGACCCGGCCGACCTGCTCCTCCAGGCGACGCACTCCCGGACCCGGTTCGACTACCTGGCCGAGGAGGACCTGGACACCGACGGGGAGGTGGGCGCGGGCGAACTCGTCGCCTGGGACGAGGACCTGGACTTCGCGATCCTCCGGCTGGCCGCCGGCGCACCGCCGCGGCCCTTCCTCCGGATCGCCGCCGAGCCGCTGCGGGTGACCCCGGACCTGCCGGTCGCGGTCAACATCATCCAGCACCCCGGCGGGGAGCCGAAGCGGATCGCGCTGCGCAACAACCTGGTCTTCGAGGCCGACGACCGGGACCTGAAGTACTTCACCGACACCCGGGGCGGTTCCTCCGGCTCGCCCGTCTTCACGGACGACTGGACGGTGGTGGCCCTGCACCGCGGCACCCGCCGGGTCTCCGACGTCAGCTTCCAGGGCAAGAGCACCGCGTTCGTGAACGTGGGCACCCAGCTCGGGGCGATCATGCGGCACCTGCAGGAGAAGGCCCCGCAGGTGCACGCCGAGATCACGGCGGCCCAGGCCGCCCGGGCACGGCCGTAACAACCCAGGAGGTGTGAGATGCGCGGAGGTTCCCCGGTGGCGACCCCGCCCGAACGGGTCTTCGGAGAGGACCTGCTGGCGGTCGCCGCCCGCGTACGCAAGGGTCTGGACACGGACACGGAAATGGAGGTCCAGGAGTCCGACGTGGCGCTCCCCGCGGCGGAGGCGGCGGCCGAGCGGATCCGGCTGGCCGCGCGCGGGGAACGGGCCCGGGTGCTGGCGGCGGGGGTGCGCGGGCTGGAGAAGCTGGCCGCGGGCCGCGCCGAGGACATCGACGAGGACGAGGACTTCGGGGTGGAGGCCATCGTGCTCCTCGAAGGCCGGCCCGCGATCCTCGTCCAGAACCAGGACTTCGCCTCCCAGCAGGGCGACTGGGCCCTGCTGGACGGGCAGCGGGCCGGGATCCGGGAGTCCATCGCCCGGGTCGGCCGGGTGGAGGTCAGCGGCCACCTGGACTTCGACTGGCTGGGCACCGGCTTCCTGGTGTCACCGGACGTGGTGATGACCAACCGGCACGTGGCCGCGGAGTTCACCCGGGCGGACGGACAGGGCGGATTCACCTTCCGGCCCGGCATGGGCGCCCGGATCGACACCGTAGAGGAGCTGGGCGCGCCGCCGTCGGACCGGTCCTTCGAGTTCGCGGTCACCGGGATCGTGGGCATCCACCCGGAGGTGGACATGGCGCTGCTGCGGGTCGAGCCCACGGCGGGCGGCGGCGGGGCGCTGCCGACCCCCCTCGCCGTGGCCGCGGACGCCCCGCCCGACCTGGCGGGGCACCCGGTGTACGTGGTGGGCTATCCGGCGGCGGACGGCCGCCGCAACGAGCCGGTGGCGATGAGCCGGATCTTCATGGACGTCTACAACGTGAAGCGACTCCAGCCCGGTACGGCCACGGCGCTGCTGCCGGACGGGCTGACGATGCACCACGACTGCTCGACGCTCGGCGGCAACAGCGGCTCGCCGGTGTTCGACCTGGCCGACCACCGGGTGCTCGGCCTGCACTACGGCGGCCGGTTCCGCAGCGCCAACAACGCCGTGCCGCTGTTCTCGCTGACCGAGGACCCGCTGCTGGAAAGGGCGGAGGTCAACTTCGTCTGACGCGCGCCCGCACGCCCCCGACCAGGTGACGTGTGTGTCGTCCGTGCGACCGCGTGCAACGGCCGTACGACGTCCGCACGAAGCTTCCGTGGCCGAACTGCCCTGACTGTTTCGTGTGGTTGTGGGCGGCGTGGGGCACTGGTTTGCTTCGCCGCATGCCGCTGACCACACGCACCCGCAGCCGTACCCGCACCCGTATCCGTACCCGCACGCAGAGCCGCACCCGGCGCCCCGGCCTGGTCGCCGCCGCGCTGCTCGCGCTGACCGCCGCCCTGCCCTCGGCCGGCGCCTCGGCCGCCCCCGTCGGCACCCCGGTGGACCCCGCGCACGGCGCCGGCCGCGGCTCGGTCGTGCTCGACTGGTACGACACCACCGCGCGGACGGTCGACGCCGCCCCCGCACCCACCCAGATCACCAACAGCCGCACCTGGGCCATCGGTTGGCTGGCCGCCGCGCGGGCCGCCCGGGAGGCGCCGCAGGGCCGGTCCCGGGCCGTCTTCGAGGACGCCGCGATCTCCTCGGCCGTGCACGCCGCCCTGGTCGCCCTCGCGCCGTCGCGCAGGACCGAACTCGACGCCGCCCTGGCCGCCACCTTGGCCCTGGTGCCGGACGGCCCGGCGGAGGACCGCGGGGTGGCCGCCGGTGCCCGGCAGGCCCGCGCGGTCCTCGCCGCCCGTACCGGGGACGGCCTGGACCCGGCCTCGGTGAACGCGCCGTTCCCGGTCCCGCCCGCGGCTCCCGGCGTGTGGCAGCCGACTCCGGACGGCTACGCCCCGGCCGTCCAGTACGGCAACCGGGTGGCCAGGCCCTTCCTGCTGGACGCGCCGTCCCAGTACCGGCTCGGCCCGCCGCCGGCCCTCGATTCCCGCCGCTACCGGGCCGACCTGGCCGAGGTGCGCGCGTACGGCGCGGCCGACAGCGCGGTCCGCACGGCGCGGCAGACCGAGACCGCGACCTTCTGGTACGGCTCCTCGCTGACCCTGTACACCGAGCCGCTGCGGGTGGCCGTGGCCCGGTCGGACGGCTCGGCCGCCGACCGCGCCGAACTCCTGGCGCTGTTCCACACCGCGCTGGTCGACACCCAGATCGCGACCTCCGACAGCAAGTACACGTACCTGCGCTGGCGTCCGGTGACCGCGATCCGCACCGGTTCCCTCGGGACGGACCCGGCCTGGCGGCCGCTGCACCAGACTCCGGCACACCCCGACTATCCCAGCGGCCACGCCACCTACGCCGGTGCCGCCCAGGCGGTGCTGGACGCCCTGACCGGTCCGCGTACCGCCCCGTTCACCTTCACCAGCCCGACCGCGCCCGGGGTGGCGCGCACGTACACCAGCTGGGGGGCGCTGACCCGGGACAACGTCGACGCCCGGGTCTGGTCGGGGATCCACAGCCGTACGGCGGACGAGGCGGGCGTCCGGCTCGGCCGGGCCGTCGGCGAGCACGCCCTGCGCCACACGGACCGCCTGTACGGCACCCTGTGATCAGCGCCCCGTCACCTCAGCCGACCCCGTCGCCGTCGCCGTAGGCCTCACCGCCGAGTTCGAATCCGGCGGTGCCGGCGGTGGTGTCGGCCAGCCAGGCCCGGAAGGCGTCGATGTCCGACTCGGGGAGGCCGATCTCCAGGGAGACGGCCTCCCCGTACCGGACGTCCAGCACGGCGCGGCCGGTCGAGCGCAGGTCGTTCTGCATCTTCCCGGCCCGCTGGTGGTCGACGGTGACGGTGGCCAGCCGGTAGCGGTGCCGGGTGACGGTGCCCAGCGCGTCGAGGGCCTCCCCGACGACCCCTCCGTACGCGCGGATCAGCCCGCCCGCGCCCAGTTTGACCCCGCCGTAGTAGCGGGTGACCACGGCGACGGCGTAGCGGACGTCCCGGCGGGTGAGCATCTGCAGCATGGGCACCCCGGCGGTGCCGCCGGGCTCGCCGTCGTCACTGGCCTTCTGCACCGACGCGTCGGCGCCGATGACGTACGCGTAGCAGTTGTGCGTGGCGGTGGGGTGCTCCCGGCGGATGCGGGCGACGAACGCCTGGGCCTCTTCCTCGGTCGCGGCGGGTGCGAGCGAGCAGATGAACCTGGAGCGGTTGATCTCCGACTCGTGCACGCCCTCGCGGGCCACCGTCACGTACTGGTCTGCCTTCACCGCTCCACCCTATGCGGACGGCGGGGCGGGAATCGTACGGGCCTGCGGCCGGTTGATCCGGCAGGCGGTGCGGCGAACGGCCGGACCGCGCCAACGGCCACAGGAGGCGGCGCACGTGTACGGCGACCAGGCGACCATCCGCACGATCCTCACCGAGCTCGGTGACACCTGGGCCGTGGTGGGCCTGTCCAACAACCGGAACCGGGCGGCCTACGGGGTGGCGCAGGTGCTCCAGCGGTTCGGCAAGCGGGTGGTCCCGGTGCACCCGAAGGCGGAGACGGTCCACGGCGAGCCCGGGTACGCCTCGCTGGCGGAGATCCCCTTCGAGGTGGACGTGGTGGACGTGTTCGTGAACAGCCACCTGGCCGGCCCGGTCGCCGACCAGGCGGTGGCGAAGGGCGCCGGGGCGGTCTGGTTCCAGCTCGGCGTGATCGACGAGGCGGCGTACGAGCGCACCCGCGCGGCGGGGCTGCACATGGTCATGGACCGGTGCCCCGCCATCGAGATCCCCGCCCTCGGCTGAGCGGCCGGGGCTCCCCCGGGGGTTCCTCACCGGTGCGCCGGGCCGATCGTGTGATGTACTCGGTCGGTTCGCCCGATCGTGCTGTGTGAGGTCCCCGGATGTCCGTTCTGCTCGCCCTGGCCACCGCCGTGCTGTGGGGGTTCGCCGATTTCGGCGGCGGGCTGCTGACGCGGCGGCTGCCGGCCCTGACGGTGGTGATGGCCTCGCAGGTGATCGCCGTGGTGGTGCTCGGGGCGATCGTGCTGGCGACGGGCGGCTGGCGGGAGGCCGGGCCTCAGCTGTGGTTCGCGGTCGGAGCGGGCCTGGTCGGCCCGGTCGCGATGTTCAGCTTCTACAAGGCGCTGGCCCTGGGGCCGATGGGCGTGGTGTCGCCGCTGGGTTCGCTGGGCGTGGTGGTGCCGGTCGCCGTCGGTCTGATGGTCGGCGAGCGGCCGGGGCTCGGGCAGGTCGCCGGGATCGCGGTGGCCCTGGTCGGCATCGTCCTGGCCGGCGGGCCCGAGCTGCGCGGGGCGCCGGTGCAGCGCCAGGCGGTCGTGCTCACCCTGGTGGCGGCCTTCGGCTTCGGGGCGGTGATGGCCCTGATCGCGGAGGCGTCCTCGACGGTGACCGGGCTGTTCCTGGCGCTGCTGGTGCAGCGGGTGACCAATGTGGCGGCGGGCGGGACCGCGCTGTGGCTGGGCGCCCGCCGGGGTGCCGCGGTGCTGCCGGAGGGCACCGGCCTGCGTGACCTGTGGCCGCTGGTGCCCGCGCTGGCCTTCGTGGGCCTGGCCGATGTCGCGGCGAACGGCACGTACTCGCTCGCCGCGCAGTCCGGGCCGGTCACGGTGGCCGCGGTCCTGTCCTCCCTGTATCCGGTGATCACCGCGCTGGCGGCGTTCGCGCTGCTGAAGGAGCGGCTGCGTACGGTGCAGGCGGCCGGCGCGGGCCTCGCCCTGGCCGGCACCGTGCTGCTGGCGGCGGGCTGAGGAGACCCGCCCAAGCCGGCCCGCCCAGGGGCCGGCCTCGGGCAGGTCCCCGGCGTCCGGTCAGTCCTGGCGTTCCACGGCGAAGATGGAGCAGGCGGATCCCGCGGCGACGACGGTGCCGTTGATCACGGAGGGCCGGGTCCCCGTCACGGTCGCCTCCAGGTCGACGGTCAGGTAGCCCGGAGGCTGGACGATCCACTGGTCGCCGCGCAGCACCATCCGTCCGTTCTCGTGGAACCCGATCATCGTGAACGAGCCGCTCGGCACGGCCGGGTTGTCCGGGTGCGCGGAGAACGCGAACACGGCCTGCAGTGCGTTTCCGCCCGCCCGGTTGATGGTGAGGTCGAGACGGGTGAGGCCCTGGGTGCACCGGTAGGTGCCCCGCCACACACCGACCACCCCGGGTCCGCTGTCCGCGGACGGCGAGGGGGCCGCCTGCGTGCCGCCGGAGGACCCTCCCGGCGAGGAAGGCCGGGGACCCAGCGGCGGCGCTCCGGGGGCGGAGGAGACCGAGGCGGACGGCGCCGACGACGACGGCCCCGACACCGGGCCGCTCCCGGTGCCCGTGCCCGCCTCCTCCCAGGCCCGCGGCAGGAGCCAGGCCAGGAGGCCGATCACCACCGCGGCGGCCGCCGCGGCGCCGGCGAAGAGCGCGGTCCGGCCGCCCGACCCCGGTCGCGAACCGCCCCGGAGCCGGTCGTCCACCGGGTACTGGGAAAAGGTGGGCGGCAGCGGCCGGACGTCCTGGGGCGGCGGCCCGAAGCCACCGGGTCCGTGTGGCGGCACCGGAACCGGCGGCCCCTGCGGATGCGGCGGCTGCCGGGGCTGCGGCGGCGGCTGCTCCGGGTGCTGTGGCTGCTCGTGCCGTGCCGGTGTGGTGGCCGTCGGGGCAGCGGGATCGGTGCCGAACCGCGCGGGGGTGCGCGGGTCGGGGGCCGTCGGCGTCCGCGGGTCGACCTTGGTCGGTACGGTCCCGTCGGCGCGGACGGCGTCCTCGGTGAACAGCACCGCGGCCAGCGGGGCGGGCAGCCACCGCGCTCCCGCGGTGGCCTCGGTGTCGCCGGACAGCTCCTCCAGGAGCCCGGACACCGTGGGACGGGCGGCCGGGTCCTTGGCCAGGCAGCGGCCGACCAGCTCGCGCAGCCTCGGGGGCAGCCCGGCGATGTCCGGCTCCTCGTGCACCACCCGGTACATCAGCTGCGAGACGGTGCCGCCGCCGAACGGGCCCGCGCCGGTGGCGGTGTACGTCAGCAGAGCGCCCAGGGCGAACACGTCGGTGGCCGCGGTGACCGGTTCGCCGGTGAGCTGTTCGGGGGCCATGAACCCGGGGGTGCCCACCATGAAGCCGGTGCGCGTGAGTTCCGTGGCGCCGTCGGAGACGACGGAGATGCCGAAGTCGATGACGCGCGGCCCGTCGGGTGAGAGCAGTACGTTGGCCGGCTTGAGGTCCCGGTGGACGACCTCGTGTCCGTGGATGGCCTCCAGGGCCTCGGCCACTCCGGCGGCCAGTGCGAGCACGGACGGCTCGGGCCAGGGGCCGTGCGTCCGGACCGCGTCGTTGAGGGACGGGCCGGAGACGTAGGCCGTGGCCAGCCAGGGCGGGCTCGCGTCCGGGTCGGCGTCGATGAGGCCGGCCGTGAACACCCCGTTGACCTGGCGCGCCGCGGTGACCTCGCGGACGAACCGGCGCCGGAACTCCGCGTCCTCCGCCAGTTCCGGGCGGACCACCTTGACCGCGACGGCCCGGCCGCCCCGGGAGCGCCCGAGGTAGACGGTGCCCATACCGCCGCCGCCCAGCCGTCCGGTGATCCGGTACGGGCCGACCTGGACGGGATCACCGGCTCGCAGTGCCTCCGGTTCGCGCTTCACGCCGCCCCCCTCCCGGGCCGGCCGAAGGAGGGCCACGGCCCGCCGTAGTGCCGTCATCATGGCAGTGCCCAGGCGGTTCGCGCGGCGGATTCCGGCCGTCCCGCGCCTCGCGTACGGTCTCCCCGCCCCGGCCGGCCGCGCCGACCCCGATCGGGCCCTGCCAGGGCGAAAGATACAGGCCAAGCGGAATCACTAGCGCCGCTTCTCGCCGACCGGACGGCACGGGCGCGGGCCCGTCCGGTCGGGCCCGGTCAGCCCG
The DNA here is from genome assembly GCF_056436025.1 of Streptomyces sp. NPDC043853. NCBI lineage: Bacteria > Bacillati > Actinomycetota > Actinomycetes > Kitasatosporales > Streptomycetaceae > Streptomyces > Streptomyces sp. NPDC043853. The sequence continues at coordinate 56,754 of NZ_JBWKDJ010000006.1, read as the reverse complement.
TCTCCTCCGCTTCGGCCATCTCCGCCAGGGCGCGGAGCTGTTCGGGGGTGACCCCGTCGGGGATCGGGCGCGGCGCCGGGGTGCGCAACGGCGGCTGCCAGCCGGTGTCGGGCTCCCAGCGCCGTACGATCCGGGCCGGCGCCCCCGCCACCACGGCGTGGTCGGGTACCTCGCCCCGTACGACGGCGCCGGCGGCGACCACGACGTTCCGGCCGAGCCGCGCCCCGGGGAGGATCACCGAGCCGGTGCCAAGCCAGCAGCCCGGGCCGATCTCCACCGGCTCGCTGCGCGGCCACTGCCGGCCGACGGGCTCGTGCGGGTCGTCGTAGCTGTGGTTGGTGGACGTGATGTAGACGCCGGGGCCGCAGAAGGTGTCGTCGCCGATGCTGATCCGGGTGTCGGCGATCACGTGGCTGCCGCGGCCGAGGACCACGCCGTTGCCGAGCACCAGCACCGGGTCCGGGCCGAGGTCGAGGTCGGGCATCATCCCGGCGGTCAGGGTCACCTGCTCGCCGATGATGCAGTGGTCGCCGAGCCGGATCCAGGGCGCGCCGAAGACGGTGCCCTGGGGGAAGGCGAGCCGGGTGCCGGCGCCGATGGCGCCGAACCGGTGGGGGCCGGGGGTCTGTGCGGTGACCGCGCCGGCCTGCTGCATCCAGCGCCAGCCCGCGTGCACGGCACGGCCGGCCACGCGGCGGCGCCAGGACGCCAGTGCGGGGGCCACGGATGAGAACGTGTTTCTGTTCTTCGGCACCCGGCCACGGTAGTGCGCCGGGCGGCGGGCATCCGGGCCGGGCTGCTGTGATCTTCACCCCATCGTCTACGGTGCTGCGGAGCGCGGCACCGTGAACCAGAGGGAAGAGACCAGATATGACGCATCAAACGGGCGGACCGGCCGGGGCACTGGTGGCGGCCGTGGCCGGCAAGAACCCGCAGGTCGACCCCGAGGCGTTCACCGCCCCGACCTCCGTGGTCGTCGGCGACGTCACCATGGCCGCCGGTACGAGCATCTGGTACTCGGCGGTGCTCCGCGCCGACTGCGCCCCGATCACGATGGGCGCGGACAGCAACGTCCAGGACAACTGCACGGTCCACACGGACCCCGGTTTCCCGGTCTCCATCGGCGAGCGGGTCTCCGTCGGCCACAACGCGGTGGTGCACGGCTGCACCGTCGAGGACGACTGCCTGATCGGCATGGGCGCGACGGTCCTCAACGGCGCGGTGATCGGCGCGGGCTCGCTGGTCGCCGCCCAGGCCCTGGTCCCCCAGGGCATGGTGGTCCCGCCGGGCTCGCTGGTCGCCGGGGTCCCGGCGAAGGTCCGCCGCGAGCTGACCGAGGAGGAGAAGGAAGGCATCCGCCTCAACGCGACGATGTACGTGGAACTCGCCAAGCAGCACCGCGCATCGGTGGCCCCGGCCGAGTAAGCCCTGTCAGGGGCGCGGGGAACTGCGCGACCAAGCCCCGACGGCGCTGCAGGCCCGTTGCGGCCGACCGCCCCCGACCGGGGGCGGGGTCCGGGGCGGAGCCCCGGTTTCGGGATGGGGGTCCCCCCGGACGGAGTCTGGGGGGCGGGGTGGGGAACAGCCCCGCGGGGAACCCCGGCCCTGCGCTCGAGGCGCGCCCCGGCACCACCCCGGCGGGTCACGCCCGGTCGGCGGCCAGGGCGGGCTCCGGCTCGGCAGCCGGCTCCGTTTCGGCCGCGGCCGCGGCCTTGGCCGCCCGCCGCTTGAGCACCAGCATCGAGGTCAGCCCGATCAGCACCGCGAGCACCAGCCCCAGCCAGGAGAACCGCTTCAGCCAGGCCTCCGCGACGATGCCGACGTAGTAGATGACCGCGGTGGTGCCCCCCGCCCAGAGGATCCCGCCGAGGACGTTGGCGATCAGGAACTTCCAGTACGGCATGTGCAGCACGCCCGCCAGCGGCCCGGCGAAGATCCGCAGCAGGGCCACGAACCGGCCGAAGAAGACCGCCCACATGCCCCACTTCTCGAAGGACCGCTCCGCCATGGCGATCTGCGCCGCGCCGAAGTGCTTGGGGAACCGCCGGCCGAGGCGTTCCAGCAGCGGTTTGCCGCCGCGCCGGCCGATGGCGTAGCCGATGGAGTCGCCGACGATCGCACCGGTGGTGGCGCAGATGCCGAGCACGAGCGGGTCGATGTCCCCGTGCTGGGAGGCCAGCAGGGCCGAGCTGACCAGGATGATCTCGCCGGGCAGCGGGATGCCGAGGCTCTCCAGCCCGATGACCAGTCCCACCAGCAGGTAGACGCTCACCGCCGGAACGGTCTCCAGCCACTCCTGGATGTGCACCGGCGCGTCCTCCCGTGTCGACCCCGGTCCGCCCCCTGTGGCGCACCGCGTACCGACGGGGAGCCTACCTGCTGCGGACCACGGCCTTGGCCCGCAGCGGCAGTTCCCGGGAGGAGCGCCCGACGAAGACCTCCCGGCGCCCGGTGCCCAGCACCCACGCGTGCCGTACGGGGTCCCACGAGGACAGCGCGCGCCGGTCGAGGGTCACGGTGATCCGCTGGGCCTGCCCCGGGCCGAGGGAGATCCGCCGGTATCCGGCCAGGGCCCGGACCGGCTGGTCCAGCTTGAGGTCCGGCGAGGGCCCGACGTACACCTGGGCCACCTCGGTGCCCTTGCGGCGGCCGGTGTTGCGGACGGTGAACTCCACCCGCAGTGCGCCGTCCTCGGAGCGTACGGCGGGCTGCTCGTAGCGCCAGGAGGTGTACGACTGGCCGTGCCCGAAGGGGAACAGCGGTGCCACGCGCTGCGCGTCGTACCAGCGGTGCCCCACGTGGACGCCCTCGCTGTACTCCTGCCGTCCGCCGACCCCGGGATAGCGCAGCAGGTCCCCGCCGAAGGGATGGGCCCGCTCGTCGGCCGGGAAGGTCTGGGTGAGCCGGCCGCCCGGGTCGGCATCGCCGAAGAGCACGTCGGCGGTGGCCGCGGCGCCCTCCTGCCCGGGGTAGTACATCTGGAGGACGGCGCCGGTCCGGTCCAGCCACGGCATGGTGGTGGCGGAGGAGGTGTTGAGGACGACCGCGGTGCGCGGGTTGGCGGCGGTGACGGCCTCGATCAGCGCCTGCTGGCCGCCGGGCAGGGCGAGGGTGGTGCGGTCGGTGCCGGGGGCGGCGTCCTCGTAGGCGAAGAGCACCACGCTGTGGGCGGCCTTGGCGGCCTTGACCGCCTCGGCGAGGTCGGCGGCCCGGGTGGCCCGGGTGGTGTGCCGGAGCCGGAAGCGCTGCCCCGCGGTGCCACCGCGGGCGGTGACGGCCAGCTTGTGCGGACCGGCCTTGAGCCCCAGGGCCCGGCGGCGGACCGTGAGCCCGTCCGCGGCGGTGCCGAGCAGGGTTCCGGCGAGGGGCTCGGGGGCGCCCGGGCGGACCGGGAAGACCTCCTCGCCGTCGATCCGGACCTCGGGGCGGGGCCCGGAGTGGTGCAGCAGGAGGGTCCACTCGTCGTCCTCGGGGAGCGTGAAGGCGGCCTCCCAGCGGCGGCTGCGGCCGGCGTCGACGCGCTGCTCCTCCAGGGCGAGGGGTGGGGTGAACAGCGCGGCGGGGATCGGCCGGCCGTGCACGTCCTCGCCGAGGGCGTGGCGCACGGTCGCGTTCCGTCCGGCGCGCTGCCGGATGGCGGCCAGCGGAGCGGCGGCCCGGTCGGGCACCACACGGGCGCTGCCGCCGCCGCTGACCAGGGGGACACCGGCGGAGGGGCCGATCACGGCGATGGACCGGGCGGCCGGGCCGGCCAGCGGGAGGGTGCCGCGCTCGTTGCGCAGCAGGACGGCGCCGGCGACGGCGACGCGGCGGGCGGTGCGGACGCCTGCGGCCGGGTCGCGCGGGGGCCTGCGGGGTGCCCTCCCGTCGAGGAGTCCGAAGCGGTCCATGGTGCCGAGCACCCGGCGGACGGCCTGGTCCACGGCGGGTTCGGAGACCGTTCCGGCCCGCACCGCCTGGCGCAGCGGGGCGCCGAAGTGGATGCCGGCCGGGAGTTCCATGTCGAGGCCGGAGGTGATGGCGGCAACGGTGCTGTGGGTGGCGTTCCAGTCGGACAGCACCCAGCCGTCGAATCCCCAGCGGCCGCGCAGCAGTTCGTCGAGGAGCTGCCTGCTCTCGCCCGCGTGGACGCCGTTGACCTTGTTGTACGCGCCGACGAGGGCGCCGGCTCCGGCCGCGACGGCGGACTCGAAGCCGCGCAGTTCGGTTTCCTGGAGGGTCTGTTCGTCGACGGTCACGTCGAGGGTGCCGCGGCCGTGCTGCTGGTTGTCGAGGGCGAAGCGGCCGACGGCGGCGATCAGTCCCTCGTCCTGGATGCCGCGCACCAGCTCGGCGACCAGGTCGGCGGTGAGCCGCGGGTCCTCGGCGAGGCTCTCGGCGTTGCGGGCGCCGTACGGGGTGCGGATCAGGTTGGCCACGGGGGCCAGTAGCAGGTCCTGGCCGAGCGCCCGCCCCTCCCGGCCGAGCACCCGCCCGTACTCACGGGCGAGCCCCGGGTCGAAGGCGGAGGCGAGCATGACGGGGGCGGGCAGCGCGGTGGCCGACTTGGCGACCTTGACCCCGTTCGGCCCGTGGGCGATGCGCAGCACGGGCACGTCCAGGCGCCGTACCCCGGGCACGTACGCCGCCTGCCCGAGCGGGGCGGGGTCACGGGCGCCGTGCAGCAGGGCGGTCTTCTCGTCCAGGGTGAGGTGCTCCAGCAGGGTGTCGACCCGGACGGCGCTGCCCGGCCGGGCGGGCCCGGCCGCGGCCCCGCTCGCCGCGCCCGTCGTACGGGGACCCGCACCGGGCGGCACCTCGGCCACGCACCCCGCCGCCCCACCGGCACCGAGCGCGGCACCCGCCACCCCCAGCAGCCGCAGCGCGGAACGCCGGGACAGGGCCTCGGACCCGGCCCCGACCTCAGACACGGCCGACCCCGGACACGGCCTCGGACTTCGCCTCGACCCCGGACACGGCCTCGGACTTCGCCTCGACCCCGGACACGGCCTCGGACTTCGCCTCGACCCCGGACACGGCCTCGGACTTCTCCTCGGACATGGACACCCCCTGCGGCAGCGCTCGGCGCGGGCGGCCCCACGGAACCGCCCCGCCCACTCTGCGCCACCGGCACCCCCGGCCCCGCGGAGACGCGCGGCCCGGGGCGGGGTCGTTCAGCTGTTGGGACGCAGGGTCCAGACCACGGTCATCTCGCCCGTGACGGCCTGGTCGGAATCGCGCTGGATGGTGATGGCCACCGGGAACTCGGGGCGGCCGCCCGCGTCGAGTTCCGCGACGACCTCGGCCGCGGGGCGGCCCAGGGTGGCGGTCGCGGTGACCGGGCCCTTGGCGACCTTCTTGTAGCCGATCTGGGCGCTGACCGCGAGCGGGACGGCACGCGAGAGCTGCTCCTGGAAGGCGGCGAGGACGATCGCGCCGCTCGCGGACTCCGCGAGGGTGAACATGGCGCCGGCGTGCGGGCCCTGGATGTGGTTGTGGTAGTCCGGCTGGTCCGGCAGGCGGAAGACGGCGCGCTCGGGCGTGGTCTCCACGCACTGGAGGTTGAGGGTGCGGACCATCGGCACCGTGGCGGCGAGCAGTTCGCCCATGTTCATCTGATCTGCGCTCATGGACCCCGATGTTACCCGTGAGTAGATGCGCTTGACCAGCCCCCTCGGAGGGGCGGACGTAGCCCCTCCCACCCCCTCCCACTATCGTTACCGGCCATGTGGCCAGGACAGCAGCCGTCGCCCGGGGGCGACCAGAACCCGCAGAACGCCAACCAGAACCCCTACCAGCAGCCGGGGCAGCCGAACCCTTACCAGCAGCCGGGGTACGGAGAGCAGCAACCGGGGTACGGACAGCAGCAACCGGGCTACGGGTACCCGCAGCAGGGGTACGGACAGCAGCCGACCACCCAGCCGTGGGGTCCGCAGGTCCCGCCGCAGCCCCCGCAGGGCGGCGGCTCCGGCTCGTCGAACTCGACCAAGACCGTGGCGATCATCGCGGCCGCGGCCGTGGTCGTCGCGGCCGCCGTCACCGGCGCGATCGTCCTGACCAAGGACGACGAAAAGAAGACCGAGGCCAACGACAAGCCGCAGAACACGACTTCCGCACCGCCGTCGGCCGCCATGAGCCCGGCCGCGCCCGCCAAGCCCAGCGGCAACCCGCGCTCGGGCGGCGACGTCCAGCCGACCGTCCCCGGCTGGAAGGTGGTCGTCAACCCCAAGTACGGCGTCGCCTTCGACGTGCCTCCCGAGTGGAAGGTGCTGGGCTCCGGCGTCAGCGCTGGCTTCCTCGACGAGGAGAAGAACGACGGCATCAGCCCCGCCATCAGCATGTCGGCGCCCGCGTACCTCAAGGAGGAGTGGTGCACGGTCGACTCCGACAAGGACGGTGACACCGAGGAGTACTCGCTGGCCGGTACCGGCGTGAAGGGCGCCAACGGCGCCAAGGACACCGGAGAGGCCGCCCACGACAACACCGGCAGCTGGGTCTGGGCGGGCTACGCCCAGAAGGAGCCGAAGGGCACGGTCAAGGTCACCGAGCCCAAGGAGTACACCACCGCCTCCGGCCTCAAGGGCCACATGGTCACCTCCACCGCCACCGGCGTGAAGAAGCCCCACAAGTGCGCCACCGACGGCAAGGCCATCGGCTTCGGCTTCAAGACCGCCAAGGGCGACCTCGCCAGCTGGGTGCTGTACGGCGCGGCCGGCGTGAAGGACGAGGTCAAGCCCGAGGTGTACGAGAAGGTCCTCAGCACGGTCCGCCTCACCTCCGGCTGATCCCGCACGATTCCGCCCCGCCCCCGGACGATTTCCGACGGGTAATCCGTTTGGCAGAACGGTCCCGAACGGGGATAGTCCGGGGGTGAGCTCTCCCACCGCCCCCTCCGCCTCCGGCACGCCCGGCCGGCAACGCCCCGCGTGGGCGGGCCGGAACTACACCCTGCTGACGGCCGCCGCCGTCATCACCAACCTCGGTGCGCACGGCGCCCTGGTGGCGTCCGCGTTCGCGGTGCTGGAGGCCGGCGGATCGGGCGGCGACGTAGGCCTGGTGGCCGCCGCGCGCACCCTCCCCCTCGTCCTCTTCCTGCTGGTCGGCGGGGCCGTCGCGGACCGGCTGCCGCGGCACCGGGTGATGGTCGCCGCGAACTCCCTCAACTGCCTCTCCCAGGCCGCCTTCGCCGCCGTGGTGCTCCTCGGCGACGCACAGCTGTGGCAGATGATGCTGTTCAGCGCGCTGTGCGGCACCGGCCAGGCGTTCTTCAACCCGGCGGCGGAGGGCATGCTGTTCGCCACCGTCTCCGGCGAACACGCCAACCGCGCCTTCGCCCTCTTCCGGATGGCCGTGAACGGTGCCGGCATCGGCGGCGCCGCGCTCGGCGGCGCGATGATCGCCGCGATGGGGCCGGGCTGGGTGCTCGCCGTGGACGCCGCCGCCTTCGCGGTGGCGGGCCTGCTGCGCGCCTTCTTGGACGTCGGCGGAAAGACCGGGGCGAAGGAGGGCGGCGGACTGCTGGCCGACCTCCGCGAGGGCTGGGACGAGGTGCGGACCCGGCCCTGGCTGTGGGGCATCATCCTCCAGTTCTCCGTGGTGGTGGGCGTCGTGGGCGCGGCCGAATCGGTGTACGGGCCGCTGGTCGCGCGGGAGCACCTCGGCGGGCCCGCGCCCTGGGGCCTGGCCCTGGCCTTCTTCGGGGTGGGCACGATCGCGGGCGCCGTGCTGATGATGGCCTGGAAGCCGCGCCGGATGCTGCTGGTCGGCACGCTGTGCGTGTTCCCGCTGGCCCTGCCCTCGGCGGGACTTGCCGTGCCGCTGCCGGCCTGGGGACTGTGCGTGGCGATGTTCGTGAGCGGGTTGGCGATCGAGGTGTTCGGCGTCAACTGGATGTCGACGCTCCACCAGGAGATCCCCGCGGACAAGTTCTCGCGCGTCTCCGCGTACGACTGGTTCGGCTCGGTGTCGATGCTGCCGCTGGCCACGGCCCTGGCCGGGCCGGCCGAGTCGGCGTTCGGGCGGACGTCGGCGCTGTGGGGGTGCGCGGCGCTCGTCGTGCTACCGACGGCGCTGGTGCTGGTGGTGCCGGATGTACGGCGGCTTCGGCGGCGCGGCTCGAAGGCCGTGGCATCCGGTCCGGAGGCGGCTGCGCAGGCGGCTGCGGCGCCCGAGCGGGACGCGACGCCGGGACCGGCTCCGGTTCCGGCGGAGCCGGCTTCGCGCTGACGCCCTCGCTAGACGGTGAACGCGCCCGTCGGCGGGACCGGGGACGGGACCGCATCGGTGTCCGTCACCGGGTGGGCCGTGCCGATGAGCCGGGTGAGGGAGCGCCCCGATTCGACGCGGGCCGGGAACGCGTCGCCCGCGCACAGCCGGGACAGGGGCGCCAGGGGGAGGTCCGTGCCGGAAGCGAGCAGGACCGCGTTGCCGAAGCGGCGGCCACGGAGCACCGCGGGCTCCGCGATCAGGGCGAGTTCGGCGAACACGGCGCGGAAGTTGGCCAGCTGGGCCCGGAGGAAGCCGAAGGGGGCACCGTCCGCCAGGTTGGCGGCGTACAGCCCGCCCGGCCGCAGTACGCGGGCCACCTCCCGCGCGTACTCGACCGAGGCCAGCTGCGCGGGCACCCGGGAGCCGCCGAACACGTCCCCGACCACCACGTCCGCGCTCGCCGCCGGAGCCTGCTCCAGCCAGGCGCGGGCGTCCGCCGTGTGCACCGTGATCCCGGACCCGGCCGCCACCGGCAGGTGTCCGGCGACCAGTTCCACCAGGGCCGCGTCGAACTCCACCACCTGCTGCCGCGAGCCCGGCCGTCCGGTGGCGGCGTACCGGGGCAGGGTCAGCGCGCCCCCGCCCAGGTGGACCAGGTCCAGCGGCTCGCCCGGGTCCGCCGCGCAGTCCAGCACGTGTGCCAGGCGCCGGACGTACTCGAACTCCAGGTACCCGGGATCGTCGAGGTCCACGTAGGACTGCGGGGCCCCGTCGACGGTCAGCAGCCAGCCCGCGTCCCGGTCCACGTCCGGCATCAGCTTGGCGGTGCCCTGCACCGTGTCCCGCAGCACCGGGATCCGTTCGTCGCTCACGGCACCATTCTCCGGCAGCCGGGCGCAGCGGGATCCCCGGGCCTCAGGCGCTCAGGACCCGCTCCACCTCGGCGGCGTGCGCGGCGGCCTGGGCCCGTCCCGCACGAGCGGCCGGCGCCCGGCGCCCGGGGTCGAGCACATTGCGGCCGAAGGCCCTGCGGGCCTCCCGGGACGGGTGGATCACCACCACCTCCGCACCGGCCTCCCGCAGTGCTGCCGCCTGGGTCCGCGGAGAGGGGACCAGGCGCGAGCCCAGGGCCACCGGAGCGATGACGATCACCCGGCGGTACCCGGCCGCGAGGTCGGCATTGGCGGAGGAGCGGATCCCGCCGTCGATGTAGCGGCGGCCGCCGATGGTGACCGCCGGCCACACCAGCGGGACCGCGCAGCTCGCCGAGACCGCGTCGACGAGTCCGGTGCCGCTGTCCCGGCCGAAGGCCCGCAGCTCCCCGGTGAGCGCGTCCACGGCGCTGACCAGCAGCCGCCGGTCCGGCCACTCGTGGGTGAGCAGCCGTTCGGCCAGCACGGCGCGCCGGGACTCTTCGGGCTCGGTGGCGGCCCCGAGCGCGAGGGTGCCGATGTGCCGCCGGTACGCCTCCGGGGTGCGGGAACGGAGCATGGCCAGGGCGAACTGTGCGAAGACCGAGCCGCCGAGCCGGGCCACCGGCTCACCGGCCGGGTCGACGAGCTGGCGCTCGTACAGCTCGCGGGGGCCGACGAGCCCGGAGGTGAACTGGGCTCCGACCAGGGATCCGGCTGAGGTGCCGACGACCAGGTCCACCCGGCCGGCCGCGAAGAGGTCGATCCCCGCTTCGGCCAGGCCGTGGAGGATGCCGCACTCCCAGCCGACGCCGGTCAGCCCGCCGCCGCCCAGGACCAGTGCCGTCCCGGCGCCGCCCGTCCCCGTCCCCGTCATCGGTGCCGCCTTCCTGGAATGCCGTGACCCGGTGGCGGCAGTCTCGCAGTGCGCTCCTGCCGCCACCAGAGCGGGGTCCCCGCGGCCTACGGCCGACCTACGGCTACGGCTACGGCTACGGCTACGGCTCGACGGTGGTGACCGTGCCGGCGCCGACCGTACGGCCGCCCTCGCGGATCGCGAAGCCGAGGCCGGGCTCCAGCGGGAGGTCGCGGCCCAGCTCCACGGTCATGGTGACCGTCTCGCCGGGCCGGGCGACCCCAGCCTCCCCCAGGTCCACGTCCCCGACCACGTCGGCCGTCCGTACGTAGAACTGCGGCCGGTATCCGCTGCTCAGCGGGGTGCTGCGGCCTCCCTCGCGGGCGGACAGCACGTACACCCGCGCCGTGAACCGACGCCTGGGCGTGACGCTGCCGGGCGCGGCCACCACGTGCCCGCGGCGCACGCCGTCCCGGGGCACCCCGCGCAGCAGCAGCGCCACGTTGTCGCCGGCCTCGGCGGACTCCATCGGCTTCCCGAAGGTCTCCAGCCCGGTGACCACCGTCTCGGCCGGCTCACCGGAGCCGCCGAGGACGGCGACCCGGTCGCCGACGCGGACGGTCCCGCGCTCGACGGCGCCGGTGACGACGGTGCCGCGCCCGGTGATGGTGAGCACGTTCTCCACCGGCAGCAGGAACGGCGCATCGGTGTAGCGCACCGGCATCGGGACGTAGGTGTCCACGGCGTCCAGCAGTGCCTCGATGGCCGCCGTCCAGCGTGGGTCGCCCTCCAGCGCCCGCAGTCCGGAGACCCGTACGACGGGCGCCGCGTCCCCGCCGTAGCCGTGCGCGGTGAGCAGCTCGCGCACCTCCAGCTCGACCAGGTCGGTCAGCACCGCGTCTTCACCGTCGTCGACGGCGTCGGCCTTGTTGAGGGCGACGACGATGTGGTCGACGCCGACCTGGCGGGCGAGCAGCACGTGCTCGGCGGTCTGCGGCATGACCCCGTCGAGGGCGGAGACCACCAGGATCGCGCCGTCCAACTGGGCGGCCCCGGTGACCATGGTTTTGACGTAGTCGGCGTGGCCGGGCATGTCCACGTGGGCGTAGTGCCGGGTGTCGGTCTCGTACTCGACGTGGGTCAGGTTGATGGTGATGCCCCTGCGGGACTCCTCCGGCGCCCGGTCGATCCGGTCGAAGGGGACGAAGGAGGCGCTCCCGCGCTCGGCGAGGACCTTGGTGATGGCGGCGGTGAGGGTGGTCTTGCCGTGGTCGACGTGACCCATGGTGCCGATGTTGAGGTGCGGCTTGGTCCGCACGAAGGCCGTCTTGGCCATGATCTCTTCCCGTTGGTTCGAAGCGTGAGACGGGACCCCTGCGTCCTGCCGACCCTCCCCCTGCGGGGTCCGCCGGACGATCCGGGAAGGGTCAGCTTCGTGCGCCGCCGAACGCGGTCGCGGTGGCATCGGAGGAGGAGAAGCAGAGGAAGGCCGGGGAGGCCGGGGAGGCCGGGGAGGAGAAGACGGCAGCCTTCGGCACGTCCGCGACTGCGGACGGCGCTGCGGGGAAGGCGTGCCGGAACATGGCCCCGATCCTGCCCGGATCCGGGCCCGGCGGTCGAATGGTTTTCCGCTGGTCTTCCGCCGGGTTTCCGCCGGCCTTCCGCGCGCTCGCGGCCACGGGGCGTTCGGCCGCCTGAGGCGCAGATTACGGCGGAGGGTCATTCGTGTCGGTTAGTCTCCCGGAATGTCCCTCCTCCTCGCGCCGTGGACCCGGCTGTCGCTGCTCGTCGTCCTGCTGGTCTCGGCAGGCGCCGGGGTGGTGCTGTACGAGCCCCAGCGGCTGCTCTCGGAGGGTTGGCCGCCCGAGCTCCCGGTGGGCACGGCGGTGCTGCTGTTCGCGGTGGCGTACGGACTGTGCACGGCGGCGTTCGTGCCGCGCCCGCTGCTGAACCTGGGCGCCGGGGCGGTGTTCGGGGCCCAGTACGGTCTGCTCGCGGCGGTGGCCGGCACGGTCGTCGGGGCCGGGATCGCCTTCGGCCTGGGCCGGTCGATGGGGCAGGACGCGCTGCGGCCGCTGCTGCGCGGCCGCTGGCTGAAGGCGGCGGACGGCCAGCTGAGCCGGCACGGGTTCCGGTCGATGCTGGCGGTGCGGATCTTCCCGGGCGTGCCCTTCGCGGCCGCCAACTACATCGCGGCGGTCTCCCGGTGCGGCTGGCTGCCCTTCCTGACGGCGACCGCGATCGGGACGGTCCCCAACACCGCGGCCTATGTGATCGCGGGCGGCAGCGCTGCGTCGCCCACTTCTCCGGCCTTCCTCGCCTCCTTCGGCTTCATCGCGGTGTCCGGGCTGCTCGCCGGGGCCGTGGCCTGGCGCAAGAGGCACCGGCTGGCGGCCGCTCCGGCCGTGCCCGCGGCCGGAATCCCCCCGCAGCCGACCCCTGTGGTCACCGGCGTAACCCACGGGCCCTAGCATCGTCCCCATCTGCCCGACGATCACAAGGACGAGCGCACCCCGTCATGAGCTGGTTCGAATCCCTAATCCTCGGTCTCGTCCAGGGGCTTACGGAGTTCCTCCCGATCTCTTCCAGTGCCCACCTGCGCCTGACCGCGGCGTTCGCCGGCTGGGAGGACCCGGGTGCGGCCTTCACCGCCATCACCCAGATCGGCACCGAGACCGCGGTGCTGATCTATTTCCGCAAGGACATCATGCGGATCATCTCCGCCTGGTTCCGGTCGCTGACGAACAAGGCGATGCGCGCCGACCACGACGCCCGGATGGGCTGGCTGGTGATCGTGGGCTCGATCCCGATCGGTGTGCTGGGTGTGACGCTGAAGGACCAGATCGAGGGCCCGTTCCGGGATCTGCGGCTCACCGCGACCACGCTGATCGTGATGGGCATCGTGCTGGGTGTGGCGGACCGGCTCGCGGCCCGGGACGAGGCCGGCGGCCGGCACCGGGCGCTCCGGGAGCGCAAGACGCTGCGGGACCTGAACGTCAAGGACGGCCTGATCTTCGGTGTCTGCCAGGCGATGGCGCTGATCCCGGGTGTCTCCCGGTCGGGCGCGACCGTCTCCGGCGGTCTGCTGATGGGCTACACCCGTGAGGCGGCGGCCCGGTACTCCTTCCTGCTGGCCATTCCGGCCGTGGTGGCCTCCGGCGGCTACGAGCTGAAGGACGCGATGGAGGAGGGCCATGTGTCCTGGGGGCCGACCATCTTCGCGACGGTCCTCGCCTTCGTCGTCGGCTACGCGGTCATCGCCTGGTTCATGAAGTTCATCTCCACCAAGAGCTTCATGCCCTTCGTGATCTACCGGATCGTGCTGGGCATAGCGCTGTTCGTGCTGGTCGGCACGGACGTGCTGAGCCCGCACGCGGGCGAGTCCGGCCAGTAGCCGGACGCTGGTCCGACCTCCGATACGACCACGCGGGGGCCGCCCGGGAACGTTCCCGGGCGGCCCCCGCGTCGTTGTGCCTGTGAGAGAAGGAAAGGCAACGGCAACGTAGGGGGTGTCCCATGGGCCGTGTGGTGCTGGAGCGATTTCCCGCGGGAAGTCCGAGGGGAAGCTGGCCCGCAGAGGAGTACGCGGCGGAGCGGATGCGTGAGGGGGTGCAAGCCGAGGTGGTGATGGACCTGGCCACGGACGCCTTCCTGGTGGTGGTCCGGCAGCGGGACCCGCGCTCCCGGCCCTGAGTCCGGCGGGCACCGCGGTGGGCCCGAGCCCGCCAAAGGGCCACCGCTCCGGCCCCCGGCGCCCCGTCTTTCCGCCTGGTGCCCGCACGCCCCTTGGCCTCGGGCGCCCGCTCCCCCACACTGACCCGATGACTCAGCGTGTGGACCTGGCGACGGTGATGGACCGGCTCGCCGTGGACGACGTGATCACGGGGTACGCGGTCGCCGTGGACGACGGGGACTGGACGGCCTACCGGGCGCTCTTCGCGCCGGACGGGCGGGCGGACTACCGCTCCGCGGGCGGCATCGAGGGCCCGGCCGGGGAGGTGGCGGAGTGGCTGGCCGGGACCATGACGCTGTTCCCGGTCCGCCAGCACCTGATCGTCAACCGCCGGGTGGCCCTGGAGCGGGTGGACGGCTCCCCCGGTGACCGGGCCGAGGTCCGGGCCGACTTCGTGAACCCCATGCGGCTCCGGGACCCGGGGCCGGAGCACACCGACGGAGCAGCCGGCGGGAGCGGCCCGACCGCGCCCAACTTCATCGCGGCCGGCCGCTACACCTTCGTGCTGGCCCGTACCGCGGACGGCTGGCGGATCGGCCGGGTCACCGTGCACGAGAAGTGGCGGCACCTGTCGGCATGAGGCCGGCCGCACTCTTCGGCGGGAGACGGGCCCCGCTCAGGGCCACACTGGAAGGGGAGGGCGCTTCATGCTGACCGGCGGACCCCGGTGGTGGCGTGCGGCGGCCGCGGTGGCGGCCGGCGCACTGCCCGTGTTCGCGTTCCCCGCTCCGGCCCTGTGGTGGTGGGCGTACGCGGCGCTGGTGCCGTGGATGCTGCTGCTGCGCACCGCGCCGAGCTCGCGGCGCGCGGCCCTGGAGGGCTGGCTGGGCGGGTGCGGTTTCATCGTGGCCGTGCACCACTGGCTGCTGCCCAGCCTGCACGTGTTCCTGCTGCCGGTGGCCGCGCTGGTCGGCCTGCTGTGGATCCCCTGGGCACTGCTGGTCCGGGCCCTGCTCGGCGGCACCCCGCCCCCGGGCCGGGCGGCGGCCGCACTGGTGCTCGTACCGGCGGGCTGGCTGCTGTCCGAACTGGTCCGGTCCTGGCAGGGGCTGGGCGGGCCGTGGGGGCTGCTGGGGGCCGGGCAGTGGCAGGTGCCGGCGGCGCTGCGGCTGGCCTCGGTGGGCGGGGTGTGGCTGGTGAGCCTGGTGGTGGTCGCGGTGAACTGCGCGCTGGTGCTGCTGGTCGCGGCGCCCGCCGCCCGCGCCGTGGCCGTCGCCGGAGTGGCCGCGCTGGCGGTGCTGACGGGGGCCGTGTGGCTGTGGACGCCCCGGCCGCAGGTGTCGGGCGTGCTGCGGGTGGCGGTGGTGCAGCCGGGGGTGGTGGGCGGTGCGGACAGTGTGGAGCAGCGGTTCACTCTCCAGGAGCGGTTGACCCGGCAGTTGTCCGGGCAGCGGCCCGACCTGGTGGTGTGGGGCGAGAGCGGCGTCGGCGCGGACCTCGCGGCCCGGCCGGACCTGACCCGGCGGCTGGCGGCCCTCTCGGCCGAGGTGGGCGCACCGCTGCTGGTGAACGTGGACGCGAGGCGCTCGGACCGGCCGGGGATCTACAAGTCCTCGGTGCTGGTCGGCGAGGACGGGCCGACCGGGGACCGGTACGACAAGATGCGGCTGGTGCCGTTCGGCGAGTACGTCCCGGCGCGTTCGCTGCTCGGCTGGGTGACCTCGGTGGGCAAGGCGGCCGGCGAGGACCGCAGGCGGGGCTCCGCCCCGGTGCTGATGGCGCTGCCGGGCCGGCCGGAGGTCCGGGTCGGGCCGCTGGTCTGCTTCGAGTCGGCCTTCCCCGACATGAGCCGGCACCTGACCCGGGAGGGGGCGGGCCTGCTGGTCGCCCAGTCGGCGACGTCCACCTTCCAGGACAGCTGGGCGCCCGCCCAGCACGCCTCCCTCGCCGCGCTGCGGGCCGCCGAGAACGGCCGCCCGGTGGTGCACGCCACCCTCACCGGGATCAGCGCCGTGCACGGCCCCTCCGGGGAGCCCGTCGGAAAACGGCTGGGCACCTCCTCGTCCACCGCCGAGGTGTACGCGGTCCCGCTCGCGCGGGGCAGCACCCCGTACGTCCGTTTCGGTGACTGGCCGGTACGGGCCGCCCTGGCCGCCCTCGCCGGGTACGTCGTGTTCCTCGTGCTGCGCCGGATCAGGCGGCGGCCTGCTCCAGCGCGGACAGGACCACCCGCTCGCACAGCTCGTGGGTGAGCAGGGCGTCCCGGGCGCTGAGCACCTTCCCGGCCGTGACGGCCTCCAGGAAGGCGTCCACCACCTGCTCGATGCCGCGCTGGCGTGCCACCGGGACCCAGTCGCCGCGGCGCCGTACGGTCGGCTGGCCCTTGTGGTCGACGATCTCGGAGAGGTTGAGCACCTGCCGCTTGGTGTCCTGCCCGGAGACCTCGAGGATCTCCTCGGTGGAGCCGGACAGCCGGTTCATGATCCCGAGGGCGGTGAAGCCCTCACCGGAGATCTGCAGCACCACGTGGTGCATCAGGCCGTCCCGGATCCGGGCGCGGACGTCGATGTGGTCGGCCTCGCCCGGCAGCAGGAAGCGCAGGGTGTCGACGACGTGGATGAAATCGTCGAGCACCAGGGTGCGCGGGTCCTCGGGCAGGCCGACGCGGTTCTTCTGCATGACGATCAGGTCCCGGGGGTGGTCGGCGCACTGCACGTAGCCGGGGGCGAACCGCCGGTTGAATCCGACCGCGAGCGAGACCTGCCGCTGTTCGGCGAGTTCCACGAGCCGCTGCGAGTCGGCGTACTCGTAGGCGAGCGGCTTGTCGACGTAGGTGGGGACGCCGGCCCGGAGCAGCCGTTCGGTGATCTCGGGGTGGGCGGCGGTCGCCGCGTGCACGAAGGCCGCGTCCAGGTCCTGGTCCAGCAGGGAGTCGAGGTCTGCGTGGCGGCGGGCGGCCGGCACGGCGTACCGGTCGCCGACGAGCTCCAGGGTGGCGGGGGTACGGGTGTGCAGGTGCAGTTCGGTGCCGGGCCGGGCCGTGAGGACCGGCAGGTAGGCCTTCTGGGCGATGTCGCCGAGTCCGATGCATGCGACCTTCACCGGGGATCCTCCTGTGCCGTCTGCAGCGCCGTCTGCTGTCGTCGGTTGTCTGCGGTTGTCTGCGGTTGTCGTCGTCCGCGGGCCGGCTTCGCCCGGCCCGCCCCGGCAGCTTATTCCCTGGTGCGGGACGGGGTGTTGTCCCAGGATGTGGGCATGACTTTCGACATGGATCAGCGTCCCGACCCCTCGACCACCGCCGGCGAGCGGGAGATGCTGGAGGGCTGGCTCGACCACCACCGGGTCACCCTCGCGATGAAGTGCCGGGGACTGGACGAGGAACAGCTCCGGCGGGCCTCGCTGCCGCCCTCGGAGCTGACCCTGCTGGGCCTCGTACGGCACATGGCCGAGGTGGAGCGGTGGTGGTTCCGGGAGATCACCCTGGGCGTGGACGTGCCCGAGCTGTACTCCACGGAGCAGGACCGGGACGGCGACTTCCACTTCGCCCCGGAGGACACCTTCGCCGAGGCGGAGAAGCAGTGGACCAAGGAGATCGAGCTGGCCCGCGAGGCCGTGGCGGGGCGTTCGCTGGACGAGCTGTCGGTGGCCGAGCACCCGCGCCGGAAGCAGCGCTACAACCTGCGCTGGGTGTACACGCACATGATCGAGGAGTACGCGCGCCACAACGGGCACGCGGACCTGCTCCGGGAGCAGATCGACGGGGCAACCGGCGCGTAGCCGTCACTCGTGCGGGGTCAAAACGGCCCGCGGATTTCCGCAACGGGGTCCGGTCGGAGCAGAGTTGCGCGAGTGCATGCAACCCGAACCACGACAACCCTGCTGCTCGGAGTCGCCGCTGCCGTCTCGGCCGTCTCCGGCTGTGTGAACGTGACCCCGAGCTCCGCTCCGCTGCAGCCCGCCGAGGCCCCGTCGGCGGGTGAGCCGCCGCGGCACGAGACGCGCGGTGGGACGGGGACCGCGCCGGTGGTGGTGCAGGCTCCCGCGCTGGAGGCGCTGAGGGCGGCTCCGGAGGGGTCCGCGGGCTCCGGCGGGGGCCCGGCGCCGGAGTCGGCCGCCCCGGAGGCCGCCGAGGGCCGGGCGGCCGTCCCCGAGGCCCCCGTGGAGCCCGTGCCGCCCGTCCCGGACATCCCGGAACCGCGGACGTCCCCGGACGGGCCGCGGGGCGGGAAGGCCGAGCGGGACGGGAAGGGCCGGGACGGCAGCCAGGACGCGGGGCGGGGGCCGCGGTCCCGGGAGGTGGAGCGGGAGGTCATGAAGCACCTGCCGGTCCGGCCGGCCGATGTGTGCGCGCTGGGCCGGAAGCACGGCCACCTCAAGCCGGACAGCCCCGAGGCCCGTATCTGCGACGGCGTCCACAACGGCTGACCCGCCGGCGGCTCCGACGACGGGTAGGGCCCGCGGGAGCCGCCTGGCCGCCTACGGGTGCTGTCCCGGGACGGAGCCCGGCGGCGGGTCCCAGGGCCCCTCCGCCAGTCGTTCCGCCAGCCGGGCGATGGCCGCCCGGACCCCGTTGCCGTACCCGTCGTCGGCGAGCGCGCCGGTGGCCGCGCGGGCCCGCCCCAGATGGACCCGTGCGGCCTCCGGCCGTCCGAGCTTGACGTAGTCCGCGGCGAGGTTCAGGTGCAGCGACGGGTAGAAGGCCCGGACCGCCAGGTGCGGCTCGTGCCGGGCGAGCCGCTCGTCGCCCAGGGCGTCGGCGGCGGACAGGGCCCGCAGGTCCCAGGCGAGCTCGTCGGCGGGGTCGTCCTGCGCGTCGGCCATGTAGTGGGCCAGGGTGCAGCGGTGCAGGGGATCGCCCTCCTCGCCGATCTCCGTCCAGATCCCCCCGAGCCGGTTGCGGGCCTCCTCCCGGTCCCCGGCGTGCAGCAGGATGACCGCCTGGCCGATCCGGGTCATGACGGCGTCTTCCGACGCCTCCTGCTGCTCGGTCAAAGCGGCCTCCGGCGGTACGTCCTGCCAGACCCGTATGGTCTGATCATCAAGACGCTAGCCGGAGGCACCGACATTGCCGCGCAAGGCGCGGTCCGGCGTCAGCCGAGGTTCGGGATCGTCCAGTCGATCGGCTCACGGCCCTGCGCGGCCACGGCCTCGTTGATCTGGGTGAAGGGCCGGGAGCCGAAGAACTTCTTGGCGGACAGCGGGGACGGGTGCGCGCCCTTGACCACCACGTGCCGGGTCTCGTCGATCAGCGGGAGCTTCTTCTGCGCGTAAGCGCCCCACAGCACGAAAACGGCCGGGTCGGGCCGCTCGGCCACCGCGCGGATCACCGCGTCGGTGAACTTCTCCCAGCCCTTGCCCTTGTGCGAGTTGGGCTCGGCCTCCCGGACCGTGAGCACCGCGTTGAGCAGCAGCACGCCCTGCTCGGCCCACGGCATCAGGTAGCCGTTGTCCGGGATGGGCGTGCCCAGCTCGGCCTGCATCTCCTTGTAGATGTTGCGCAGCGAGGGCGGGGTCTTCACCCCCGGGCGGACCGAGAAGCACAGCCCGTGGCCCTGGCCGGCGCCGTGGTACGGGTCCTGGCCGAGGACCAGCACCTTGACCCGGTCGAAGGGCGTGGCCTCCAGCGCGGCGAAGACCTGCTCGCGCGGCGGGTAGACCGGCCCCTGGGCCCGCTCCTTCTCGACGAACTCCTGGAGTTCCCGGAAGTAGGGCTTCTCCAGTTCCTCGCCGAGCACGGGCAGCCAGGACTCGGGCAGCATCTGCGTCACGTCGACAACCTCCGACAATCGTTCTGCAACTGATCACAGAACTTACCGGCGACCACTGACATCGCCCGAACCCGCTGCCCGCTTCCTGCTGCCGCTTCCTGCTGCCCGCTTCCCGACGGCCGGTTCCCGTCGGCCTTCGGGTCGGCGCCCGCTACCAGCTCTGCTTGCGGTAGAGCTCCCACATCTGCATGGCGGTCTGCGGGTCCAGCGCGCGCTCGGCGCCGCCGACGTCCTCGCCGGCCGCCACGTACAGCTTGCCCTGCCACAGCGGCAGCAGCCGGACGTCCTCGGCGAAGATCTTCTGTGCTTCCTCGAACTGCGGGGAGACCGCGGACCGGTCGCTGGAGCGGCGCGACTTGGGCAGCAGGTCCTGCATGATGGCCGGCGGCTCGTAGGGGGTGCCGACCGCGTTCTCCTTGCCGACGAACGGCGCGATGAAGTTGTCCGCGTCCGGGAAGTCGGGGAACCAGCCTCGGCCGAAGACCGGGTACTGGCCGGTCTTGTAGCCCTGCTGGAACTCCTTCCAGGGCTTGCCCTGCACGGAGACCTTGAACAGGCCGCTCTCCTCCAGCTGCCGCTGGAGCTCCTTGAACTCGGCCTCGGTGGAGGAGCCGTAGCGGTCCGTGGTGTACCAGAAGTTCAGCTCGACCGGGGTGGAGATGCCGGCGTCCTTGAGGTACTTCTTGGCCTTCGGGACGTCGGGGTGCGCGAACTTGTCGAAGAACGGCGTCCGGTGGCTGTTCACGCCCTTGGGGACCATCGAGTAGAGGGGCTCCGCGGTGCCCTGGTAGACCTTCGAGACCAGCGTGCCGCGGTCGACGACCTGGGCGATCGCCTGCCGGACGGCGAGCTGCTTGACGGCCGGGTCCTTGGGGTTGAAGACCAGGTAACGGATCTCGGATCCGACGTTGGCGACCACCTGGATGCCGAATTCGCGGCCCCCGCCGGTCTGGAGCTCCTTGACCTCCTCGGCCGTGAGGCCTCGGTAGGTGGCGTCGATGTCCTTGTCCTTGAGGGAGGCCACCATCTTGCCGGAGTCGTCGAAGTACCGGATGGTCACGCCGTCGTTCTTCATCTCGGCGAAGCCCTGGTAGTCGCCGTAGCGGGAGAGCACCGCCTTCTCCTTCTCCACGTACTCGTCGAGCACGTAGGGGCCGGAGCCGGTGACCTTGTTGCCCTCGCGGACCTTGTCGGCGGGGTAGTCCTTCGGCGCGACGAGCGAGGCGGCCGGGGAGCCGAGCACGTACGGGAAGGTCGCGTCGGGGTTCTTCAGGTGGAAGACGACGGTCAGCGTGTCCGGGGTCTCGATCTTGTCGAGGCTGCCGAACAGGTCCTTCGGGCCGACCTTGGAATTGATCGTTCTGATACGGTCGAAGGAGTGCTTGACCGCCTTGGCGTCCAGCGGCTCACCGTTGGAGAACTTCAGGCCCTTGCGCAGGGTGCACCGGTACGACTCGTTGTTGGAGTCGGTGAACTCGCAGTTCTGCGCGGCGTCCGGCTGGGGCTTGGAGCTGCCGGTCGGGAACGCGAGCAGGGTCTGGTACACGTTCCGGTAGAGCTCCCAGGAGCCGTCCCAGGCGGCGGCCGGGTCGAGGGTGCTGGGCGCGCTGGTCGTGCCGACGACCATCCGCGTCTCGCCCTCGCTCTCATCGCCCGAGATGAGCCCGCAACCAGCGAGCAGGGATATGGACGCAAGGGCCGCAGCGCTCTGCAGGCATCTGGTCCGGTTGAACACGTGCACGCTCCTCGATCGGCCTGGGTGCGGCAGACCATACCGCAGTACCCCACGAATCCGATGGGGTAGGTTCCGTGGGGTACTTGACCGATTCTGTCTACATTAGGGGGACATTTACCACTCTCAAAAGAGCGGTAGTGTCCGTTTATCGGTCAGTGAACTCCGGCATTGAGAAACATTCCGCCATCAACGACCAGCGTCTGACCTGTGACCCATTCCGACTGGTCGGACGTGAGGAACGCCGCGGCTCCGCCGATATCGGACGGGAGGCCGAGCCGGCCCAGCGGGTAGGCCGCCGCCGCCTCAGCCTCCCGGCCCTCGTAGAGCGCCTGGGCGAACCTGGTCTTGACCACGGCCGGCGCGATCGCGTTCACCCGTACCCCCGGCGCCATCTCGTGCGCGAGCTGCAGGGTGAGGTTGACCATGGCGGCCTTGCTCATCCCGTACGCGCCGATGAAGGGCGAGGCGGAGACGCCGGCGATCGAGGCGATGTTCACGATCGCACCCCCGTTGTCCTTCTGCCAGGCGTGCCAGGTGCGCTGGGCGAAGCCGAGCGCGGAGATCACGTTGGTCTCGAAGACCTTGCGCGCGACCCCGAGGTCGAGGTCCGCGATGGGACCGAAGACCGGATTGGTGCCCGCGTTGTTGATCAGGAAGTCGATCCTGCCGAAGGCCTCCATCGCGCGCTCCACGGCCACGGCCTGGTGGGCCTCGTCGTGCGCCTTGCCCGCGACCCCGATGACCCGGTCGGCGCCGAGCCGTTCGACGGCCTCCTTCAGGGTGTCCTCGTTGCGGCCGGTGATGCACACCCGGTCGCCACGGGCGACCAGTGCCTCGGCGATGCCGTAGCCGATGCCGCGGCTCGCCCCGGTGATCAGCGCGACGCGCCCGCTGTCCGTGCCGTCGTACGCCATGACCCGTACCCCTTTCGCGCTAGTTGAGCGGGCCGCCGGCCACGTACAGGACCTGGCCGGACACGAAGCCGGCCGCCTCGCCGGTGAAGAAGGCGATGGCATTGGCGACGTCGTCCGGGCGGCCGACCCGCTGGACCGGGATCTGGGTGGCGGCGGCGGCCTGGAAGTCCTCGAAGCCCATGCCGACGCGGGCGGCCGTGGCGGCGGTCATGTCGGTGGCGATGAAGCCGGGGGCGACGGCGTTCGCGGTGACGCCGAACTTGCCGAGCTCGAAGGCGAGGGTCTTGGTGAAGCCCTGCAGGCCCGCCTTGGCGGCGGAGTAGTTGGCCTGGCCGCGGTTGCCCAGCGCGGAGGAGCTGGACAGGTTGACGATCCGGCCGAACTGCGCCTCGACCATGTACTTCTGAGTGGCCCTGGACATCAGGAACGCACCGCGCAGGTGCACGTTCATGACGGTGTCCCAGTCGCTCTCGCCCATCTTGAAGAGCAGGTTGTCGCGGAGCACCCCGGCGTTGTTGACCAGGATCACGGGGGCGCCCAGGGTGTTCGCCACCCGCTCGACGGCGGCCTCCACCTGACCGGCGTCGGACACGTCGCAGCCGACCGCGAGGGCCGTGCCGCCGGCCGCCGTGATCGCCTCCACGGTGTCCTTGCAGGCGGTCTCGTCGAGGTCGAGAACGGCGACGGCGCGGCCCTCGGCGGCCAGCCGGATCGCGGTGGCGGCGCCGATGCCCCTGGCCGCGCCGGTGACGATGGCGACGCGCTGCTCGGTGGTGGACATGCTGGATTCTCCTCGCCCTTGGAATGCTCTGGATGCGGCCGCCCCGAGCACACGCTCTGAGCAACCGCTTAGTAGCTTCAGCTGGGGAGGACGCTAGGAGGCGCGGCACCGGGTGTCAACGGCACCGCGGCTCCCGGGCCGTGTGTCGCGGCCTCAGCGCACCAGGAGTTCGAGCAGCCGCTCCACTTCCGCGGCCGGGTCGGCGGTCAGCCCGGTGTGCACCGGGCCGGGCTGGACCACCGTGCTGCGGGGCGCGATCAGCCAGCGGAAGCGCCGTCCGGGGTCGTCCCCGGCGGCCTGGCCGGCCTGCTCGCCGCCGGCACAGACGCCCTCCACGGCGTGCAGGGCGGCCCGTACGCCGGTCACGTCGGCGCCGGGGTCCAGGGCGAGGAGCTTGGCCTCGTCCAGGTGGGTGCGGGCGGCCACGAAAGCGTGCGCCCGGCAGTAGACGATCACTCCGGCGTTGAAGCACTCACCGCGCTCCATCCGGGGTACCACGCGCACCAGCGCGTACTCGAACACGTCCCGCTTGGTCACCGGCTGTCGCTCTTCTTCTGGTTCTTGACGTTCTTGTGGGGCCATTCGGCGAGGTGGTCGGTGAGCCAGCCCGGCGGTTCGGACGGGGCCTTCACCCCGGCCTCCATCGAGATGCGCTCGTGGATGCCGGCGGCGCGCGGCAGCAGGGTGTCCACGTAGGCGGTGCGCACCTCGTCCGGCGTGGCGAAGCCGGGTTCGCCGGCGAGCCACTCGTCGGGGACGTCGGCGGCGACCTCCCTGAGCAGTTCGCGCGTGACGAGCGGGGCCAGTTCGGCCGCGGCCGCGGCGATGTCCGGCCCGACCGGGGCCAGGACGTGGTCCGAGGCGTTGTACGGCTTGGCGGCCGCGGCCTGCGCGGTGGGCCAGTTGTGGTGCCAGATCATGGTGGCGCCGTGGTCGATCAGCCACGGCTCCCCGTGCCAGACCAGCATGTTGGGGTTCCGCCAGGACCGGTCGACGTTGTTGATGAGCGCGTCGAACCAGACCACGCGGCCCGCCTCGACGGGGTCCACCTGATAGGCCAGCGGGTCGAAGCCGATGGAGCCGGGCAGGTAGTCCATGCCGAGGTTCAGGCCGCCGCTCGCCTTGAGCAGCTCCTGCACCTCCTGGTCGGGTTCGGCGAGCCCGATGACGGGGTCCAGCTGGATCCGGACCAGTTCCGGGACGCGCAGCCCCAGCCGCTGGGCCAGGCGGCCGCAGATGACCTCGGCGACCAGGGTCTTGCGGCCCTGCCCGGCCCCGGTGAACTTCATGACGTACGTGCCGCAGTCGTCGGCCTCGACGATCCCGGGGAGCGAGCCGCCCTCACGCAGGGGTGTGACGTAGCGGGTCGCGATCACTTCTGTGAGCATTCGCCCAGGCTAACCCGCGGGCAGGCGGTACAGCCGACTCCACGTGATCAGGGCAGTGTCCAGATCTGAGTCGTCATGACGTAGAAGACGGCGACCCAGAACACCGTCACCGCCGCGACGAGTCCGAGGCCCACGCGGTTGTTCTTCGCCCGGGATTCCCCCGGGGGCGGTCGCAGCCACCGCTTCAGCAGCGGGTTCACGTAGAAGGGCATCGTGAGGAAGGTCATCAGGAAGCTGGAGAGCAGGTTGCCGACCAGCATGCCGAGCCAGAGCGGCATGTGCAGCGGCGACAGGGCGAGCGTCAGGAACACGACGGTCGGGTACAGGCCGACCCACACGGCGATGGCGGTCTTCGTCTCGGAGGGCGCCGGCGCCGCTCTGCCGTCCTCCTCGAAGGCGAACCAGCTGCCGAACGAGTTGTCGATCGTGCTCAGCTTGAAGTCGCTGAACTCCTGCCCTGCGGCCAGGACTTCCCGCCGCTGGGGCGAGGTCAGCCAGGCGTCGAGGTGCTGGGCGCTGTCGAACCGGTACAACGTGGTCCATTCGTCCTGCAGCCCCTCGATCGGCCGGAATATCTCGGTTCCGCGAAAGCCCTCGAACTTGCTCTCCTCTTCGCTCATGCGACGTTGCCACGCGAGGAAGCCGTCCACCCGGTCCGGGTGGACGCGGTGGGTGATCACGACGGTCACCAGCGGATCGGGGGCCTTGGTGTGGCCGCTGAGGACCCGCTGGGTTCCCGGGCCGTCGAGATAGGTGTCACCGACCTCCAGGAGCCGCTGCCTGGTGGCGCTGTTGATCCACGCCTGGAGGTGGGGTATCGAGTCGAACCGGTAGACGACGACCCATTCGGGTTGCAGGGGTGTCGGTCGGGAGACCTCCACACCGAGGTATCCGGGGTAGCCGGCCGCGGCGGCGTTCACCTCGTCCTGCCAGGTCTCGTAATCACGCTCCCGGCCGGGCAGGACCCGCTGGCCGATGATGGCCGTCGCCGCGGCGTCCTCGTGCTTGTCGGTGTCCATGGATCAGGCCTTCGAAGCCGGCTGCTTTTCGTTGATCCGGCTGTAGATCCGTTCGGGAGTCAAGGGCAGCGCGCGGAAGCGGATGCCCGTGGCGTCGTGGAGCGCGTTCGCCAGGGCGGGGACCACCGGGTTGATGGCGCACTCCGCCATCCCCTTCGACCGCAGGGGGCCGACGGAGTCCGCCGAGTCCACCAGGAGCACCTCGGTCCGCGGGACGTCGGCGTAGGTGGGGATGCGGTAGTTGCGGAAGTTCGGGTTGACCACGGCCCCGTCCGCGTCGAGGAGGAAGTTCTCGGTCAGCGCGAATCCGATGCCCTGGGCGACGGCGCCCTCCACCTGTCCCCGGACCTGTTGGGGGTTGATCACCACGCCCGCGTCGGCCGCCTGGACGCTGTACAGGATGCGGATCTCCCCCGTCACCCGGTGGACGGCGATCCGGAACCCCTGGGTGTTGGAGGTGACGCTGCGCGGCGAGCCGTAGGCCTTGCGGGCGGCGGTGAAGCGGATGCCGCGCGCTCGGGCCAGCGCCACGATCTCGGCCAGGGAGAGGCGCCGGTCGCCGCAGGTGACGCCGTCGTCGTCCATGGAGCACATCACGAGGTGGACGCCCGTGTGGGCGGCGGCGAACTCCAGGATGCGGTCGCGTACGGCGTTGGACGCCCGCAGCACCGCGTTGCCCGACACGAACAGTCCCGCGCTCGCGAAGGCGCCGGTGTCGAATCCCGTGCGGTCGGTGTCGGATTGCACCAGGCGGATCCGGGACGTCGTGGTACCCAGTTGACCGGCCGCGAGCTGGACGTGGGCGGTCGAGGTGCCCTCACCGAACTCGGCGGTGCCGACGGCCACTTCGTAGACGAGGTCGTCGCCGAGCGTGACCCAGGCCTCGGAGATGTGTTCGGTCGGGGGTGCCGTCTCGTGCAGGGAGCTGGCGACGCCGGACCCGATGAGCCACTCCCGGCCGGGGTTCGGCTCCCCCGCCGACCGGGCCATGGCCCTGCCCACCAGGTCGATGCACTTCGCCAGTCCGTCCTCGGTGAACATCACGTCGTCCGGGCCGTCGTGCAGGGCGACGAGCGGGTCACCCGGGCGCACGATGTTGCGTCGGCGCAGTTCCAGCGGGTCCATGTGCAGGGCGAGCGCGAGCTCGTGCATCGCGGACTCCATGGCGAACGCCGGCTGCGTCATCCCGTAGCCGCGCAGCGCCCCGCTCGGCACGGTGTTGGTGTAGACCGAGTACGCGTCGTACTTCTTGTTGGGGCAGCGGTAGATCATGACGGCGGCGCCGCCCGCGTACAGCGTTTCGCCGCCGTGGTTTCCGTAGGCGCCGGTGTTCGACACGTTGCGGACCTGGAGGGCGGTAAGGGTTCCGTCCGCCTTGGCACCCAGCTTGACCGTCAGCTTCATCGGGTGCCGTGGCGAGGCGGTGGTGAACTCCTCTTCGCGGGTGTACTCGAAGCAGACGGGCCGCCCGGTGTCCAGCGTGGCGAGGGCCACCAGGTCCTCCGAGATCACTTCCTGTTTGCCGCCGAAGCCGCCTCCCACCCGCATGCAGAACACCCGGAGCTGGTCGGGACGCAGCGCGAACAGATAGCTCAGCTTGACCTTCGCGATCGACGGCGACTGCGAACTGGTGCGGACGTTCAGCCGCCCGTCCTCCATCCAGGCGATCGAGCCGTGCGTCTCCAGGTGCGCGTGTTGCACGCGTGGTGAGGAGTACGTGCCTTCGTGGATCACGTCGGCTGCGGCGAACCCGGCGTCCACATCCCCGATGTGCGAATGGAGTTCGAGCAGGATGTTGCGGGCGGGATCACGGACGAAGGGATCCTCCGTGCCGCCGTGTACCGGCGGCGCCCCGTCCGCCATGGCCTCCTCGGGGTCGAACACCGCCGGCAGCGGCTCGTACGCGACGACCACCTTGCGGCAGCCCTCCTCTGCGGCGCCGGGCGTGTCGGCCAGCACCGCGACGACGCGCTGCCCCACGAAGCGGACCGTGTCGTCGAGGATGAAGGTGTCGTCCGGATCGACCAGGTGGTCGGTGTGGATGGCCGTGGTGAAGCGCCTGCGCGGCACGTCCTCCCAGGTGTAGACACGGTGCACACCGGGAACCGCGAGTGCGGCGGTCTTGTCGATCGAGAGGATCCGGGCGTGCGCGTGGGGTGAGTGCAGCACCTTGAGGTGCAGCATGCCCTCCATGCGGGTGTCCATCGTGAACTCCGCGCGGCCGGTCACCACGTCGTTGGCCGCGGGTGCGCCGACGCTCGTTCCGACGGCCTTTCCCGGCCTGGCCGTCTCCACGCCGACGACGCCCTTGACCGCGTCCTCGATGGCGCGGTATCCGGTGCAGCGGCAGAGGTTGCCCTTCAACGCCCGGGGCAGGTCGGCCTTCTGCGCCTCGGTGAACGCCGCCGAGGTCATGATCATCCCGGCGGTGCAGAAGCCGCACTGGAACCCGGGGGCGTCGCGGAACCGGCGCTGCATCGGGTGCAGGTCGCCCGGCGAGCCGAGACCCTCGATGGTGGTCACCTCGTGGCCGTCCGCGCGGAAGGCGGGGGTGATGCAGCTGTGGACCGGGCTGCCGTCCACCCACACCGTGCAGGCGCCGCAATCGCCCGCGTCACAGCCCTTCTTGACACCGTAGTGGCCGAGCGAGCGGAGGAAGGTGCGCAGGCACTGGCCGGGCTCCGGCTCTCGGTCGAAGGCCTTGCCGTTGACGCTGTACGTCATGACGGGCCCCCGTCCATGAGTTCGCGGCGGATCTCTTCGACGAAGTGCTTCGTCAGATGGCGGCGGTGGTCGGGGGTTCCGTTGGGATCCGCGAACCAGACGTCGCCGGGGATGACGTCGATGCTTTGCTGGAGGGTGCGGGCATCGGGCATGGTGTCGAAGGCCATGCGCACCGGCCGTGTGGTGCCGGCCGTGACGGTGAGCAGCAGGTCGTTCGCGCCCGGCGTCCGGGTACCGATGATGAAGACGGTCGAACGGCCGAGGTGGGTGAGCGTGAAGCGGCGGTGGGTGGCGCGTTTCCGCAGGGCGCCGGCCGGGATGCGGACGCGTCGCAGGATCTCGCCGGGGGTGAGGATGTTCCGGTGGTCTCCGGTCACGAAGTCGAGGGCGTCCACGGTCCGCTGGGACCCGTCAGGAGCGTGGAGTTCGTACGTAGCCTCCAGTGCCACCGTCAGCGTGATCATGGGACCGGCCGGCAGGGACATGCAGATGTTGCCGCCGACGGTCGCCGCGTTCCAGACCTTGAACGAGGACAGGAAGGCCTCGCAGCTCGTGGTGAGCAGGGGGCCCGCGGTCCAGTCCTCCGGGTACGCGAAGGCGTACAGGTCCCGGATGGTGCACGTGGCGCCGATCTCCAGGCCCTCGTCGCTCGGGACGAGGGGATCCCATCCCAGGGCCGTCAGATCGATCAGGCGGCGCAGGTCCGGCTGTTCCGCGGAGAACAGCCAGGTGCCGCCCGCCAGCCAGGCGTCGCCCTCGCGCCAGTCGGCGGAAGGCCGTTCGGAGGGGCGCCGGACGACCTCGGCGATGGTGTTGAGGTCCACGAGGACCGACCTCCCTCAAGACGGCCATCGTGCGATGGAGGGGCGGCCTGCCATGTGCCTTCCAGTCTAGATCGCGGGGACGCGCGCCGCAGGGCGACCGGTGCCCGGCGGTTGACCGTTCGATTCACCCGGTCCAGGCCGTGAGGACTTCGGCGGTGGTGGTGACCGTGGCGACCAGGGAGAGGGAGTTGCGGAGCACCTCGGCGGTGTACGAGGCGGGCACTCCGGCGACGGCGTCGCCCGGGACCACCACCCGGTAGCCGAGGTTCACCGCGTCGAACACGGTGTTGGGGACGGCCACGTTGGCGGAGACGCCGGTGACGACCAGGGTCCGGCAGCCGAGGTTGCGCAGCAGCGGGTCGAGGTCGGTGCCGGCCATCGGCGAGAGGCCGTGCAGCCTGCGGACGATCAGGTCCTCCTCGGCGACCTCGATGGGCGGGGCCACCCGGACGGCGTGCGTGCCGGACAGCTGCTGTACGGGGAGCTTCGCGGCCGCGCGGAACAGCCGGGCGTTGGCGTTGGCCCCCCGGCCGTCCGGCCGGCGTTCGGCCACCGCGTGGAGGACCTGCACCTCGGCCCGGTGGGCGGCCGCGACCAGCGCCGCGACCCGGGCCAGCATCCCGGAGGCGCGCGCCTCCTTGGCCAGCTCGGGCAGGGCGCTGTCGTCGCCGACCACGCCGTTCTGGCACTCGATGGTGAGCAGGGCGGTGGTCGCGGGATCGAGCTGGAGCATGACTCCCCCTGGTGTGACGGCGGAAGAGCCCCGATGATTCCTGACACACAGTCAGATGTGAAGGGGTGCAGGACGGATGGACGATACTCAGCGGCGCGGCCGGCGCATCATGATGACCCCGCCGGAGGTGGACGCGTTCCTGCGGGAACAGCGCACCTGCCGGGTGGCCACGGTCTCCCCGGACGGCAGCCCGCACATCGGCGCGCTGTGGTTCGCCTGGGACGGCACCTCGCTCTGGCTCTACTCGATCACCCGCAGCCGCCGGTGGGCCGATCTCCGCAAGGACCCCCGGATCTCGGTGGTGGTGGACGCGGGCGAGTCCTACGACGAACTGCGCGGCGTGGAACTGTCGGGCAGCGCCGTGCCGGTGGGCGAGGCCCCGCGCACCGGCGAGCCCTGCCCCGAACTGGAGGAGGTCGAACGGCTCTTTCCGGCCAAGAACTTCGGGATCGACCAGATGCCGCACGACGGCCGCCACGCCTGGCTCCGACTGACCCCGGAGCGGATCGTGTCCTGGGACTTCCGCAAGATCTGAGGGCCTACGCCGCGCCCTCGACGGCCGCGGCCGCGGCCGTCAGCGCGGCCACGGCCGCCCGGATCGAGGGCCGGCGGTCGGCGTCCGCGCGCCAGACCACGTAGACGTGCCGCCGCACCGTGTCGCACACCGGCAGCAGCCGGACCCCGGGCGGCACCGGGCCGCGGCCCAGCCGGGGCGTCACGCACACCCCGAGCCCGGCCTCCACGAAGGCGAGCTGGGTGTGGTGCTCCTCGGCGATGTGGGTGATCCGCGGCTCCACACCGATGCCGCGCAGGGTGAAAACCAGCCACTCGTGACAGAACTGGCCCTCGTTCCAGGAGATCCATTCCTCGTCGGCGAACTCGCGGAGGGAGACGACCTCGGTGCGCCCGGAGAGCGGGTGGCCGGACGGCACCGCCACGTCGGCGGCATCGTCCAGCAGGTGCGCCCGCACCAGTTCGGCCGGCACCGACATCCGCTTGTTGTGCCAGTCGATGGCGAGCGCGAGGTCGAGGTCCCCGCGCACCACGGCCGCCATGCTCTCCTCGGGCTCCCGCTCGCGGACCCGGACACGCAGGTCCGGGTGCTCGGCCCGCAGGGAGGTGAGGGCGGCCGGGAGCAGACCCCGCATCGCGGTGGGGAACGCCCCGATCCGCAGCTCACCGACGGCGCAGCCGCGCTGGGCCTCGACATCGGCCTGGGCGAGCTCGACCTGGGAGATGATCCGCGCCGCGTGGTCGGCGAGCAGCCGCCCGGCGTCGGTGAGCCGGACGCCCCGGCCGTGCTTGGCCAGCAGTGGCTGGCCGACCTCGCGCTCCAGCTTCGCCATCTGCTGGGACACCGCGGAGGTGGTGACGTGCAACCCCTCGGCCGCGCCGCTGACCGAACCGTGCCGGGCGAGGGCGTCGAGGGTGCGGAGGCGCTCCAGGTTCAACATGTAAGCGATGCTACGCCTTCACTCCAAAGAAATCTCGCTTGTCCTACGATGTCGAGCGTCGCAATCTAAGTGTCATGAGCGCACCCACCACCGCCCGAGCCCTCCCCTCCCGGTCAGCAGCCCCCACCTCTGCCGCCCCGGCCGCCCCTGCCGCCACCGCGGCCACGGCGGCCCCCGCGCGCCGCGCCGCGCTCGACTGGCGCGTCCGGTTCGCTCTGCTCTCGGTGGTCTGGGGCTTCAGCTTCCTGCTGATCAAGGTCGGCACGGAGGCCTACGCCCCGTTCCAGGTCGCCCTCGGCCGGGTGTTCTTCGGCGCGCTCGCCCTGCTCACGGTCCTTCTGGTGCGCCGGGAGCCGCTGCCGCGGGGCCTGCGCACCTGGGGCCACCTCACGGTGGCCGCGCTGCTGCTGAACACCGTCCCGTTCTCCCTGTTCGCGTTCGCGGAGCTGAGCATTCCGTCGAGCCTCGCCGGGATCTGCAACGCGACGTCCCCGCTCTGGGGCATGGTGCTCTCCCTCGTCGCCCTCTCCGAGGACCGTCCGACCCGCCGCCGCGTCGCGGGCCTCGGCCTCGGCTTCCTCGGTGTGCTGATCGTGCTCGGCGCCTGGCAGGGCTTCTCCGGCGTGGACGCCACCGGAACCGCGCTCGCCCTGCTGGCCTCGCTCTGCTACCCGATCGGCTGGATCTACGTCCGCCGCACCCTGGCCGGCACCCCCGGCTCCCCGGTGGCCCTGACCGGCGGCCAGCTGATGGTCTCCACCCTCCAGCTGACCGTGGTCAGCGCCCTGTTCACCTCCGCCCCGGCCGGCTTCCCGCTGTGGCCGACCCTCTCGGTGATCGCCCTGGGCGCCCTGGGCACGGGCATGGCCCTGCAGATGCAGTACGGCCTGGTCGCCGAGGTCGGTCCGACCACCGCGCAGATGGTCACCTACTTCATCCCGGTGATCGCCACCACCGCGGGCGTCCTGGTCCTGGGCGAGCAGCTGCACTGGAACACCCCGGTCGGGGCGGCCATCGTGCTCGCCGGCGCCGCCCTCACCCAGGCCCGCCCGCGCACCTGACCGACGGCACCGGCGGCCCGGCCCTCCCCCGCCGGGCCGCCGCACCCTAAGCCGCGGCTCAGTCCCAGCGGACACCCGCCGCCGGGCGGACCGCCGCGGCCACCGCGTCCGCCAGGGCGGGGATCTCCGACGGGGTCAGGGTCGAGACCGTGATGCGGACCGCCGGGCCGGTCTCCAGCCGGAACCGGGCGCCCGGCGCCACCGCCCACCCCGCCCCCAGCATCCGGGTGACCGTGGCCGTCTCGTCCGCGACCGGGATCCAGGCGTTCATGCCGCTGCGCCCG
Source organism: Streptomyces sp. NPDC043853 (assembly GCF_056436025.1). Lineage (NCBI taxonomy): Bacteria > Bacillati > Actinomycetota > Actinomycetes > Kitasatosporales > Streptomycetaceae > Streptomyces > Streptomyces sp. NPDC043853. Next base: position 24,442 of record NZ_JBWKDJ010000006.1, on the reverse strand, counting down.
TACGCCCGTACCCCGCGCCCGGCCAGCGCCCCGACCAGCGCGTCGCGCCGGTCCCCGTACGAGCGGGCCACCACCGCCGGATCCACCGTGCCCGAGCCCCACAGCTCCGCCACGGTGTACTGCAGCAGCCGGCTCACCCAGCCCGGCCCCAGCCGCTGACGCCCCCGGAGCCGGTCCAGCGTCACCTCGTCGCCGAGGACCACCGCGAGCCGCAGGTCGGGCCCGTAGGCCTTGGACGTGGAACGGATCAGCGCCCAGTGGCGGGTCACCCCGCCCAGCGGGTGCAGCGGCAGGTCCACGATGCCGTGGCCGTGATCGTCTTCGATGAGCAGCACCTCCGGGTGCGCGGCGAGCAGCTGCCTCAACTCCGCCGCCCGGTCCGCCCCGATCGCCGCGCCCGTGGGGTTCTGCGCCCGGGCCGTGACGACCAGGGCCCGCGCCCCCGCCGCCAGTGCGCGGGCCACCGCCGAGGGCAGCGGCCCGTCGTCGTCCACCGCGACCGGCAGGACCCGGAGTCCCAGCGCCGGGACCAGGTCCAGCACGCTGCCCCAGCCGGGATCCTCCACCGCCACCGCGTCGCCGGGCTTGAGGTGGGCCACCAGCACCCGCTCGATGCCGTCCAGCGCACCGGAGGTCAGGGCCAGCGGTCCGGCGGCCGGCACCCCGTCCGCCGCCATGCCCTCGCGGGCCGTCCGCGCCAGTTCCGGCACCACCGGATCCTGCCCGTAGAGGGTGGGCGCCGCCGCGTAGCGACGGGCCGCCGCGGCGAGCGGCCCTTCCAGCGACGGAAGCAGCGAGAGGTCCGGGTTGCCGTTCGACACATCGCGCGTGCCGGGCGGAACGGCGACCCCGCGCGCCTCCCGCGGTGCGCTCGCCGGCCGCGACCGCACCCGGCTGCCGCGCCGCCCGTCCGTCTCGATGACCCCGCGTTCGCGCAGCGTCCGGTACGCCGCCGCCACGGTGTTCGGGTTGACGCCCAGCCGGGCCGCCAGTTCCCGCATCGGTGGCAGCAGGGCGCCGGGCGGGAGCTCCCCCCGGCCCACTCCCGCTTCCACACTGGCCGCGATTTCGGAGGCGCGCCGCCCCTCGATCATGTAATCTCCTAGCACAAAGCCAATTATGCACTAGTGCAATGGAGTGCGCACCATGACCGCCGTCACCGCCGCCGAAGAAGCCTCGTACGAGCCCACCGAACGCACCGTCCCCACCCGCGCCCGGCAGCGGGCCCACTACGACCGCGCGACGGTGCACGCGATCCTCGACGACGAGTACCTGTGCCACCTCGGCTTCGTCCGCGACGGCGCGCCCGTGGTCCTGCCCACCCTGTACGCCAGGGTGGGCGAGAGCCTCTACATCCACGGTTCCACCGGTTCCCGCCCGCTGCGCGGCGCGGCGACCGCCGACCCCGGTCTCCCGGTCTGCGTCACCGTGACCCACGTCGACGGGCTGGTGCTGGCCAAGTCGGCCTTCCACCACTCCATCAACTACCGGTCGGTGGTGGTGCACGGCACCGCGTACGACGTCACCGACGAGGAGGAGAAGCGCCGCGCCCTCGACGCCCTCGTGGACCAGGTGGTGCCGGGCCGCGCCGCCGACTCCCGGCCGGCCGACGCCAAGGAACTGGCGGCCACCGCCGTGATACGCGTCGACCTGGCCGAGGTTTCGGCGAAGGTCCGGACCGGCGGCCCCAACGACGACGCCGCGGACCTGGCCCTGCCGCACTGGTCCGGGGTGGTCCCGGTGTCCCGCGGCTACGGCAGCCCGGTCCCGGCCGAGGACCTGGTCCCCGGCACGGCCACCCCGGGCTACCTGTCGGCGCTCTGAAGCGGCCGCACCGGATCAGCCTGCTGCCGTTCGGCCGCCGGACGGCGGGCCTCCGCCACGATCAGCGCGAGGACCGCCGTCAGCAGCAGGCCGGTGCCCAGCACCATCGGCGCGGTCAGCTCCTCCCCCAGCGCCAGCACCGCGATCAGCGCCGCGCTCACCGGCTCGATCAGCATGATCACGGACACCGTGGCGGCCCGTACCGCGGCCGCACCGGTGAAATAGAGCGCGTACGCGAGCGCGGTCGGCACCACCGCGACGTACACCATCAGCCAGACCACCCGCCCGAGGTCGGCGGTGTGCGGCAGCAGCCCCTCCGCCAGCGCGAGCGGGAACAGGCAGACGGCGCCCACGCCCGCCGACCACACGGTGGTCACCAGCGGGTCCCCGGCCTCGCCGCGCTGCCCGGCCCGCCGGGTGCGCAGGGTCATCGCCGCGTAGCCTGCGGCCGACAGCAGGGCCCAGCCGACGCCGAGCGGCCGGACCTCGCCGCCCCCGCTGCCCAGCACCAGGACCACCAGTCCGGCGAGCGCACCGGCCACGGCGGCGGCACCGCCGCGCCCCAGCCGCTCGCCCATTCCGTACCGGGCACCGAGCGCGATCATCACCGGCCCGGCCCCGAGGGTGACCACCGTGCCGACGGCGAGGCCCGTCTCCCGTACGGACCAGAAGTAGGCGGCCTGGAAGAGGGTGAAGAAGAGGCCGGTCACGACCAGCGAACGGCGTGACGGCGAGTACGGCGACGGCGCCGCCGACCCTGACGCCGACCGGCGCGGGCGGCGTACGGCGAGGACGGCCAGCAGTACCAGCAGACCGCCCGCGCACCGCCAGAAGGTGAGTGAGAGCGGCCCCAGGTCACTGGCCAGGAAGAGGAGGGAGGCGGCCGCCCCGGCAGTACCCCAGGCGACTCCGGCGACGACGAGGTACAGCAGACTGCGCCCGGCGGGCGAGGTGTTCGACACGTGGTTCTCCGCGTTCTCCGCGCATGCGTGAAGGATGAAAGGGGTGCGTCATCGCTTCGCGGGCAGCACGGACCGGCCCGGGAGGACCGGGCCGGATCTCTGCGGCGGCGCCGCCCGCGACTAGGCGGCGGGAGGCGGAAGAACGGTCGAATGCATGGTCCCCACCCTAGCCCCTGTCGTCGAAGTGGCGCCTGGCCCTGACCGGCGCCACTGTGACGCCAGGACCTAGGCGGAGGCGGTCTCGCGGTCCGGTTCGTCCCATGCGGCAGGTGCGGGAGCGGGATCCGCCTCCCCTTCGGCAGCCGGCTGGGGCGGGCGCGAGGACTGGGCGATGAAGGCCCCGCCGAGCACCAGCGCACCGCCCAGGACCTGCGGCAGCGAGAGGTGCTCGCCGAGCAGCACCCAGGCGAGCACGGTGGCGACCACGGCCTCCAGGAAGGCGACCACACCGGCCACCTGCGGCGACAGCTTGCGGACCGAGACCACGCCGGTCAGGTACGCGAGCACGGTCGCGATCAGCACCACCCAGCCGAGCAGCACCAGGCCCGGCACCTCGGTCCCGGCGATCTCCGCCGGCCCGCCGAGCACCGACCAGTCGATCTGCCAGGGGCGGGCGATCACCGTCATCACCAGGGTGCCGACGATCAACCCGTACGCCGCCACGCCGAGCGGGTCGGGAACGTCCTCGGCGTCCGCGCCCTGGTCGGCGAAGATGAAGTAGCAGGCCTGGCAGCAGGCGGCGGCCAGGCCGAGCAGCACGCCCAGCGGGTCCAGGCTCAGCCCGGACCAGATCTCCACCACGCAGGCCAGGCCGGCCACGGCCACCGCCGCGCCGATGGCGGCGGCCCGGGTGACGGGCTTGCGCTGGACGAACCGGATGTAGCCCAGGAGCAGGGCCGGACCCAGGTACTCCAGCAGGAGGGCCACGCCGACCGGGATCCGGGACAGGGAAGCGAAGTAGAACGCCTGTACACCGGCGACGGCTATGAGCCCGAAGCCGGCCAGCAGGGCGGGCTTGCGGCGTACCAGGTCGCGGTGGCGCCAGGCGAGCGGCGACAGCACCAGGGCGGCGCCCGCCACCCGGAGCCAGACCATGTGCAGCGGGTCCAGGCCCGCCTCGATCAGCGGCTTCGCCGCCACTCCCGAGCCGCCGAACGCGACCGCCGAGACGAGCGCGATGCCCAGCCCGGAATTCTTCCCTGACGCTTTCATCCGGACATCATGACACCCGCATGACAGGAGCGTCACGGCGGTGACGCCTGTTGAGACGGTCACAGATTTTCTGACATGTCATCAGTATTGAATGTTGGGGTCGCCGGGATTACGTTCCGCCACACGAACCGGACGCGTACCCGACGAGAAGGGGTGGTCGCATGGCCGAAGTCAGCGCGGAATCACGCATCGAGGCGTCCGCCGCGAAGGTCTGGTCCCAGCTGACGGACTGGGGCGCGTACGGCCAGTGGAGCATGACCCACACGAACTTCCCGAAGGGCGGTCCGGAGTCCCTGGCGGTGGGGGCCACCTTCGAGGAGAACATGAAGATGATGGGCTTCCCGGCCGAGGTCACCTGGACCATCGAGGCGCTGGAGACCGAACGGGTCTTCGCGATCAAGGGCAAGGGCCCGATGGGCGTGGTCGTGGGCACCCGGTACACCCTGGTCCCCGACGGGGAGGCGACCACCGTCCGGATCGACGGCGAGTTCACCGGCGCGGCCGTGTCCCTGATGGCCGGCAAGCTCAAGGACTCCGCCACCGCGGCGCTCAACGAGTCGCTGCGCAAGCTCGCCGGACTGGTGGCCTGAGCCGCCCGTTCCGGGCCGGGAACACGCGGCGGCGCCCCGCGACGGAGGTCGCGGGGCGCCGCCGCGTTTCCGCGGTGTCCACCGGCGGTCAGTGCTCGTCGGCGAGGATCAGGTAGAGCTTCTTGCGGGCCTCGTTGACGACCGCGACTGCCTTCTGGCGCTGTTCGGGCGTGCCGGTCTTCCAGACCTGGCCGAACGCCTCCATCAGACCGTAGCCGGCTGACCGGATCTCGTTCATGCTCTCCCAGTCGACGCCGCGTCCGGCCTCCTCCCAGGGGGCGGCCGGGCCTGCCTCGGACTCGGTGCGGCCGGTGTCGGTGAGCGTGAACAGCTTCTTGCCGCCCTCGCTCTCGCTGCTGATCAGCCCCTCGTCCTCCAGCAACTGGAGAGTCGGGTAGACCGAGCCGGGGCTGGGCTTCCACGCCCCGCCGCTGCGCTCGCCGATCTCCTGGATCATCTCGTAGCCGTGCATCGGGCGGTCGGCGAGCAGCGCCAGGATCGACGCGCGCACGTCGCCCCGCCGGGCCCGCCGGTGCGGGCCGCCGCGTCCGCCGCGGCCACCGAAGGGGCCGCCCCCGAAACCGGGGCCGAAGCCGGGCCCGAACGGCCCGAAGGCCCGTCGGCGCCCCTCTCGCTCCCCCTGACGGTCGGGCCCGCAGTGCCCGAACCCGTGACCGGGACCGTGTCCGTGCCCATGGTCGTGTCCATGGTCGTGTCCGTGTCCATGTGAACGCATGACCGCGCTCCTTTCGTCATGTTCGTTTCCGCTATAGCAACGAGCATCGCCGTTCTGTCGCGATGCGTCAACGATATATCGGGAGTGTTCGGTCGGCAAGGCCAGTCCTCCCGAATTGGCCTTGGATCACGCAGCGCGGTCCGCCCTACCGTCCTGCCATGCGCATCCGAATCGTCGACGCCTTCTCCGAACGCCCCTTCGGCGGCAACCCCGCCGGCGTCCTGCTGCTGGACGACGCGTTCCCCTCCGACGCATGGCTCCAGCAGGTGGCCGCCGAGGTCAACCTCTCCGAGACCGCGTTCGCCCACCCGCTGCCCCCGGGCGGGGACGCCGACTGGGCGCTGCGCTGGTTCACCCCGGCCGCCGAGGTCGACATGTGCGGCCACGCCACCCTGGCCACCGCACACGTCCTGGCGCAGGCGGGACTGGCCGGGGGCCTGATCCGGTTCTCCGCCCGCTGCGGCGTCCTCACCGCCGAAACGGCGGCGGACGGCACGGTGACGATGGACTTCCCGACGTCCTCACTGACCCCGTGGGACCCGCCGGCCGAGATCGCCGAGGCCCTCGGCGGCGTGCCGATCCGCTCGGTGCACGACACCTCGGACCACGTCGGCGACCTGGTCGTCGAGCTCGCCGACGAGCAGACGGTCCACGGCCTCCGTCCCGACCTCGCGGCGCTGCGCGCCTTCGCCAAGCGCGGGGTGATCGTGACCGCCGCCGCCGAGGACCCCTCGCGCGGCTACGACTTCGTCTCCCGCGGCTTCTTCCCGAACGTCGGCATCGACGAGGACCCCGTCACCGGCAGCGCCCACACGGCACTCGCCCCGTTCTGGGCGGCCCGCCTGGGCCGCGACGGGCTGACCGGCCTCCAGGGCGGAGCCCGCCGCGGGCTGGTCAAGGTCACCCTGAACGGCGACCGCACCCTGCTCACCGGCCGCGCCGTCACCGTGATCGACGGCGAGCTGCTCTCCCGGCCCTGAGGACGCGCCCCGGCCCGTGCCGGGGTCAGCCCGTCAGCGCCCGCCCGGAGTGGGGAGCCAGCCCACCTTGCCGGCGAGCAGGGCGTACCCGCCGAAGGCCACGATGTCGAGCAGCGCGTGCGCGACCACCAGCGGGCCCACCCGCCCCCACCGCCGGTACAGCAGCACGAAGACGGCGCCCATCACCGCGTTCCCGATGAACCCGCCGATGCCCTGGTAGAGGTGGTACGAGCCGCGCAGCAGCGAACTGCCCAGCAGAGAGGCCCTCGGCGACCACCCCAGCTGGTCCAGCCGGCGCAGCAGGTAGGCCAGCACGATGACCTCCTCCACCACCGAGTTCTGCACGGCGGAGAGGATCAGCACGGGGAACTTCCACCACACCTCGGGCAGCGCCTCCGGCACCACCGTCAGGTTGAACCCGGAGGCCCGCGCGGCCAGGTAGAAGGCCAGCCCCGCGCTGCCGATGCCGGCCGCGACCAGCGCGCCCCGGCCCAGGTCGAACCCGGGGCGGGTGCGGTCGAAGCCGAGGACGCGCAGGCCGCCGACCCCCTCCCGGGTCAGCAGATGGGCCACCAGCAGGACCGGCACCAGGGCGGTGGTGATCCCGAACAGCTGCCAGGCCAGGTCCAGCCAGGGCCGGCCGGGGGCGTACGAGCCGTTGAGCGTGGCGGCCTGGTCCTTGAGTCCGCCGGGACGGGTCAGCGCGCCGATGAAGCTGATCAGGGACGAGACGGCGCTCGCGCCCAGCGACAGGGCGAGCACCAGCAGCGTCTCGGTGCGCAGCAGAGCGCGCCGTTCGTCCTCGCGCAGATCGTCCAGCACCGGTTCCGCCCGCACGCCCTGCTCCCGTCCCGAGATCCCGTTCCGATCTCCCCATACTGCCTGGCCGATGGCAGAAGGGGGACCGGAGGGATCCCGGAAGGGAGCGCACGGGCCTCGCGGACACCGCTCAGGGCAGGTCGGGCAGCCCCACCGGCCAGGTGTGCACCGGGTCGCCCTTGTGCATCAGCTCGCTGTACCGCCGGGTCGTCGCGGCCAGCGCCGCCTCCCGGTCCAGCCCGCCGGCCAGCCCCCGGTGATAGGTGTCCACCTGCCAGGTGGACCCGTTCACCCGCCGCCGGCACCGCTCCTCGATGATGCCCAGGTAGTGGTCCCGGTCCGCGGGTTCGACGCCCCAGGCGTCCAGCCCGGCGGCCGCCATCGGCAACAACTCGTCCAGGATCAGCCGGACCGCCGGTACGCTCACCAGCCCGCCCGAGCGGCCCCGCCGGGGCCAGCGCAGCCGGGCGTCGATCCCGTACCGGCAGGCGGCGTCGAAGTTGGCCTCGGCCTCCGCGAACGGCAGCCGGCTCCAGAGCGGGCTCTTCTCGTCGGCGAGGGTGCGGACCAGCCCGTAGTAGAAGGCCGCGTTGGCGACCACGTCGGTCACGGTCGGCCCGGCGGGCAGCACCCGGTTCTCCACCCGCAGGTGCGGCAGCCCGTCGGCCACCCCGTACACCGGCCGGTTCCACCGGTAGACCGTGCCGTTGTGCAGGACGAGCTCCTGCAGGCTGGGCACCCCGCCCTCGGAGAGCACCCGCAGCGGTTCCTCCTCGTCGCAGATCGGCAGCAGCGAGGGGAAGTAGCGGACGTTCTCGGCGAACAGTTCGTACACCGAGTCCACCCAGCGCTCGCCGAACCAGGTCCGGGGCCGCACGCCCTGCGCCTGGAGCTCCGGCGGACGGGTGTCGGTGGCCTGCTGGAACAGCGGGGGCCGGGACTCCCGCCACAGCTCCCGGCCGAACAGGAAGGGCGAGTTGGCGCCGACGGCGATCTGGACCGCCGTCACGCACTGGGCGGCGTTCCACACGTCCGCGAACCGCCCCGGGGTGACCTGGAGGTGCAGCTGGACGGAGGTGCAGGCCGCCTCCGGCACGATCGACCCGGCGGTCCACCGGACCCGCTCCACCCCGTCGATGTCCAGGTGGAAGTCCTCCCCCCGCAGCATCAGGATCTGCTCGTTGAGCAGTGAATACCGGTCCACCGCCGAGAGGTTCGCGGCCACCAGGTCGGCCTGCGAGATCGTCGGCAGGATGCCGATCATCACCACCCCGGCGTCGACCTCGGCGGCCTGCCGGTGGGCATAGCCGAGGCCCGCGCTGAGTTCCTCGGTCAGCTGGTCGAAAACCCTGCCGCCGAGTCGGTGCGGAAGTATGTTGAGCTCCAGGTTGAACATTCCCAGTTCGGTCTGGAAATCGGGGCTCGCTATCCGCTCCAGTACCTGGGCGTTCACCATTCTCGGCAGACCGTCGGAACCCGCCAGATTCAATTCGATCTCAAGACCCATGAGATTCTTCGGGCGATCGAACCTCTTCTCGGCCAGAAGCTGCTCCAGTCCCTCCAGGCACTCGTGGAGCTTCCTCCGATACCGTTGCCGATCGGACAGGTCGAATCCGCCTGCCACGACCTTCTCCCCCATCGAAGCGTCCCTCCTCGAGCGGGCCCCACCCGGCGACCCGGGCGCGCGCGTTACGGTCGATGATGCCCCGGGGGCACGATCCCTAACGCGGAGGGGGCGCGGTGTCCGAGAGGCGTACGCCGGTCCGGCCACACCGGCGCACCGCCCGCGCTCTGGCACATTCATCCGGCATCTTGCCGGATGCACATTGCCCGGCGGACATGCCGAAGTTCGCGCGATCGCAATACCGATGCTTTCCAGCCGAGCAGCCTTCGGGTAACCTCCGAGGTCAGCGCGAGTTCTTTGGCGCGCCCTCGGCATGAATTCCAGGACAGCGGGACCGGTATGCGCCTTGTCGGCAATTGACGGGACGGCTAGCCGAAACACTGTGTGAACACATGTCGTATAAACTCCGCAGACTGGGCACAGAGTTGGCGCGCGGCCATTGCCCCACAACCCCCCTCTGGCCCCAGAATGCGACAGCGCCCTCCGCACTCACCCGTTCTTCCCACCGGTCTCCCAAGTGAGAGGCGACCCACATGCCGCTGCATGTCCCTCCGGCCCCCGCGCCCGCCCTGCGCAGCGTCCTCGCGGCACTCGGTTCCCCCACCGTGCGCGATGATCACACCCCGGCCCTGCGCGCCCTGCAGGGCCCGGTGACGGCCGAACTCCCCCTGCCCGTCCACGTCCTGGACCGGGTGATCGCCGGAGGCCGGCCACCCCGCACCCGCCTCACCGCCTGGCGGTTCCTGATCCGCAGCGGCGACCGCTACGTGGCGGCGGCGGACACCCGGCTCACCCCCGACGGCTGGGCCTTCTCCCACTTCTTCGAGGGACCGTACGTGACGGCCACCGAAAGGGCGCTGCGCCAGGCCGAATCACTGAGCGCGCTGGGCGTCTCGTACCAGCCGCGGCTGCTGTCCGTACCGGAGCTGTACATGCTCACCCTGTGGCTGCACGGCGCCCCCGGGGCGGATCCCGCCGCGGGCCTGCCGGACGCCGCGGACCTGCTGGTCCCGCTGGCGCCGGCACCGCCCGGGATCGCGGCGTACCGGCCGCACCCGGTGTCGGAGCTGCTCCCGGTGATGACGCACCGGCTCACGCCGCCCGCGCTGGCGGGTGAGGCGGCCGCCTGACCCGGATGCCCCATTCGGCCTAGTCACCTCGGGCCAGACCATAACCATCCGAAATAGCAGGGGAGTTGAGCTGAACCGCCCGCACGAGTGATGCGTCATCAATCGCAGAGGACAGCTACCGGGAAATCCCTGCGGAGCCGAGCCCGTAGGGGAAGACTGGGATCCTGACCAACCGCGATCGATACGGGGGGCGGCCATGAACAACGCATCGAGCCGCAGCACACAGACGACACCGCAGCGAAAGAACGCATCCATGTGCCAGCACCAGCCTGCCTGCCCATCTGCCGACTCTGCCGACCGGGAGGCCGCGCGGCCCGTGGCCAACCACCCGGAGCAGGGGTGGAGCCTGCTGTGCAACGGCGTCCTGCTCTTCGAGGACACCGGTGAGCTGCTGCCGGACGGCCAGATCATCGCCCCGCACCGCCCGCTCGGGGCGGCTCAGGTGGTGAAGGCCGCCTGACGGCTCCGGCAAGGACAACGGCCGAGGGGCCGGTCCGGGGATCTCCCCCGGACCGGCCCCTCAGGCGTTTCACGTTTCACGGACTGATCTGCGGACCTGCTCCGCAGACCTGGTCCGCAGATCCTCAGTTGTCGTACTCGTCCAGCGGCGGGCAGGAGCAGACCAGGTTCCGGTCACCGAAGGCACCGTCGATGCGGCGCACCGGCGGCCAGTACTTCTCCGAGGCGACGACCCCGCCCGGGAAGACCGCGTCGTCACGGGTGTAGGCGTGGTTCCACTCACCGCCCAGCGCGGCCGCCGTGTGCGGGGCGTTGGCGAGGGGGTTGTCCCCGGCCGGCCACTCGCCGGACGCGACCTTCTCGATCTCCGCCCGGATGGCGATCATCGCGTCGCAGAACCGGTCGATCTCGGTCAGGTCCTCGGACTCGGTGGGCTCGATCATCAGGGTGCCGGCCACCGGGAAGGACATCGTCGGCGCGTGGAAGCCGTAGTCGATCAGGCGCTTGGCGATGTCGTCCACCGAGACGCCGGTCGACTTCGACAGCGGGCGCAGGTCGATGATGCACTCGTGCGCGACCAGCCCGCCGGGGCCGGTGTACAGCACCGGGTAGTGCGGCTCCAGGCGCTTGGCGATGTAGTTCGCGCCGAGCACCGCGACCTGGGTGGCGCGCTTGAGACCCTCGCCGCCCATCAGGCGCACGTACGACCAGGAGATCGGCAGGATGCCGGCCGAACCCCACGGGGCGGCCGAGATCGGACCGACGCCCGTCTCCGGGCCCGCGGTCGGCTGCAGCGGGTGGTTCGGCAGGTACGGCGCGAGGTGCGCACGGACACCGACCGGGCCGACGCCCGGACCGCCGCCGCCGTGCGGGATGCAGAAGGTCTTGTGCAGGTTCAGGTGCGAGACGTCGCCGCCGAAGTGACCGGGCTTGGCCAGGCCGACCAGGGCGTTCAGGTTGGCGCCGTCCACGTACACCTGGCCGCCGGCCTCGTGGACCAGGCCGCAGATGTCCGCGACGTGCTCCTCGAACACACCGTGGGTGGACGGGTAGGTGATCATCAGCACGGCGAGCTCGTCGCGGTGCTGCTCGATCTTGGCGCGCAGGTCCTCGACGTCGACCTCGCCGTCCTCGGCGGTCTTGACCACGACCACCTTCATGCCGGCCATCACGGCGCTGGCGGCGTTGGTGCCGTGCGCGGAGGACGGGATCAGGCAGACGGTGCGCTGCTCGTCGCCGTTGGCGCGGTGGTACGCGCGGACGGCGAGCAGACCGGCCAGCTCACCCTGCGAGCCGGCGTTCGGCTGGATCGAGACGCTGTCGTAGCCGGTGACCTCGCAGAGACGTTCCTCCAGCTCACGGATGAGCGTGGCGTAGCCCTGGGCCTGGTCGATCGGCGCGAAGGGGTGGAGCTGGCCGAACTCGGGCCAGGTCACCGACTCCATCTCGGTGGTCGCGTTGAGCTTCATGGTGCAGGAGCCCAGCGGGATCATGCCGCGGTCCAGCGCGTAGTCCTTGTCCGAGAGCTTGCGCAGGTAGCGCAGCATCGCGGTCTCGGAGCGGTGCTGGTGGAACACCGGGTGGGTCAGGTACGCGTCCGTGCGGAGCAGGCCCTCGGGCAGCGCGTCCGCAGCGGACCCGTCCAGGGCCTCGATGTCAGCGGTGACGCCGAAGGCGGCCCAGACGGCCTCGATGTCGGCGCGCAGGGTGGTCTCGTCACAGGAGACGGAGACGTGGTCGGCGTCGGCCTGGTAGAGGTTCACCCCGGCCTCGCGGGCGGCGGCGACGACCTCGGCGGCCTTGCCCGGGACCCACGCGGTGAGGGTGTCGAAGAAGGAACCGTGGACCAGCTCGACCCCGCCGGCGGTGAGACCCGCCGCGAGCAGCGCGGCGTACCGGTGGGTGCGGCGGGCGATGGTCTTCAGACCGTCCGGGCCGTGGTAGACGGCGTACATGCCGGCCATGACGGCGAGCAGCACCTGCGCGGTGCAGATGTTGCTGGTGGCCTTCTCGCGGCGGATGTGCTGCTCGCGGGTCTGCAGGGCCAGGCGGTACGCCTTGTTGCCGTCGGCGTCGACGGAGACGCCGACCAGGCGGCCGGGCAGCGAGCGGGCGTGCTTGTCCTGGACGGCCATGTAGCCGGCGTGCGGGCCGCCGAAGCCCATCGGGACGCCGAAGCGCTGGGTGGTGCCGACCGCGATGTCCGCGCCCAGGGCACCCGGGGAGGTCAGCAGGGTCAGGGCCAGCAGGTCGGCGGCGACGGTGACGATCGCACCGAGCTCGTGCGCCTGGTCGATGACGGCCTTGATCTCCCGGACGGCACCGGAGGCGCCCGGGTACTGGAGGACGACGCCGAAGACGCCGCGCTCGGCGATCTCCGCGGGGATGCCGTCGGACAGGTCGGCGACGACGACCTCGATGCCGAGCGGCTCGGCGCGGGTCTCGATCACGGCGATGGTCTGCGGCAGGGTGTCGGCGTCGACGAGGAAGACACCGCCCTTGACCTTGCCGACCCGGCGGGCGAGGGTCATCGCCTCGGCGGCGGCGGTGCCCTCGTCGAGGAGGGAGGCGCCGGAGGTGGGCAGGCCGGTCAGGTCGGCGACCACGGTCTGGAAGTTGAGCAGCGCCTCCAGGCGGCCCTGCGAGATCTCCGGCTGGTACGGCGTGTACGCCGTGTACCAGGCCGGGTTTTCCATCACGTTGCGCAGGATCACGGGCGGGGTGAACGTCCCGTAGTAGCCGAGACCGATCATCGGACGCAGCACCTGGTTGCGGTCCGCGAGGCTGCGCAGCTCCGCGAGCACCTCGGCCTCGGTGCGCGCCGACGGCAGGTTCAGCGCGGCGGCGCTCTTGATCACATCCGGTACCGCGGCGACGGTGAGCTCGTCGAGGGAGCCGTAGCCGACCTGGGCGAGCATCTTCGCCTGCGCCTCGGCGTCGGGGCCGATGTGACGCTCTTCGAAGGGGATGCCTCGCTCCAGCTGGGACAGCGGAATGCGGTTGGCGGTCATGTACGGAGGCCTCCTGGTCTGCTGGTCTGCGCGACCTGCGAGGGGTACCACAGCGGGCACCCGGACGGCCTCCCCCTCTGTCATCTCAACCTGAGAGCTTCACCGGCTCCCGGGGGTCGCCCGGGGAACGCCGGTTTTCACCGTCGGTGAGGGAGGAGTGCCGGCACTGCGGTCCCGACGTCCACCCTTCTTTCCAGAGTGGCCTCGTCCATGCGGTACGTGTGCCTGAGAGATTCCGGGGAGGATTTGCTCCTTCGGCGCCTCCGTCCTGCTCGGTCGGAGGACTCTCCCGCACGGGGTCGACAGCCATCACCCAGCCTACCAGCGCGCTTCCCCGGCCTTCCGTGGCTCCCTCGAGTGGCCCCCTTCCCGGATATGCCCTTTCGTTGTCCTTACGGAGGAGTTGCGACCATATGGAGGGACCGTGCAGACCGACATCGATCCGCGCAGCCTGATCGGCCGCAAGGCGTTCGACCGCAACGGCGTCAAGATCGGCACCGTCGACGAGGTCTACCTCGACGACGCGACCGGCGTCCCGGAGTGGGCGGCCGTCCGCACGGGCCTGTTCAGCCGGGACGCGTTCGTCCCGCTGGAACCCAGCGAGCTGGTGAACGACACCCTCCGCGTCCCGTTCGAACGCTCCCTGATCAAGGAGGCGCCCGACTTCGGGGTCGGCCGTCACCTGTCCCCGGAGCAGGAGCTGCAGCTCTACCACCACTACGGCCTGGACGTGGCCCTGCCGAGCGACTTCCGGAGCGGCCTGGACCGGGACTTCGGACGGCTGGCGGGCGACGAGGGCTAGTACCGCAGTACTAGGGCGCAACCTCCGGGTCGGCGGTACCGGCGGCGGCCGGCGGAGCTGCCGGGGCTGCCGGGCGGGGGGAATCCGTCGGCTTCCGCAGCGGCAGCGGCTCGGACGGCTCCAGCTCGGGGTCGTCGACCAGGAAGGTGCGCACCCGGCCCGGGGGCGACCAGGGCTGTTCGAAGCGGACCGTGACCCGGCCGACCCCGCTGCCCTGGACCCAGCCCGGTCCGTAGAGGGCGTGCCGAACGTCACTACCGGCCGGCCAGCGCCGTTCGGCCGGGGTCTCGGCCTCCTGGACCGATGCCTCCGCCGCGGGCTCCCCAGGGGCCTCAGGCGCCTCGGAAGCCCCGTCCGGCTCAGTGCCGAGGATCCGGTCGCCGAGGGGCCGGTCGCCGAGGGTCTGGGCGAACAGGTCCTCCTGGGTGTAGTCCGCGAGCCCCGACACCCCCACACCGAGCAGCCGCACCCCGCCGGTGGTGTCCACCCCGTCGAGGAGCCGGGCGGCCGCCTCGCGGACCACCGCCGGGTCGTCGGTGGGCCCGCGCAGGGTCTCCGAACGGGTCAGGGTCGAGAAGTCGTACCGGCGCACCTTGAGCACGATGGTGCGCCCCGAGTGGCCGGAGGCCCGGAGCCGCCCCACGCACCGGTCCGCCAGCCGCTGCACCTCGTACCGGATCCGGACCCGGTCGTGCAGGTCCACGTCGAAGGTGTCCTCCACCGAGACCGATTTGGCGTCCCTCTCGGCCACCACCGCCCGGTCGTCCAGCCCCAGCGCCATCCGGTACAGCGCCACCCCGTGCGAGCGCCCCAGCATCCGCACCAGCTCGTCCTCACCGGCCTCGGCCAGCTCCCCCACGGTGGTGATCCCGGCCCGGCGCAGGTGCTCCCCGGTCGCCGGGCCCACCCCCGGCAGCGTCCGGACCGGCATCGGAGCGAGCAGCGCCCGCTCCGTGCCCGGCTCGATCAGCATCAGCCCGTCCGGCTTGGCCTCCTCGGAAGCCACCTTCGCCAGCATCTTCGAGCCGGCCAGGCCCACCGAACCGCTGAGCCCGGTCACCGCCCGGATCTCCGCCCGCAGCCGCTCTCCGACGGCCCGGGCCGTGGCCGAGTCGAAGGCGACCCCGCCCGCCTCCAGGTCGACGAAGGCCTCGTCCAGGCTGAGCGGCTCCACCAGTGGCGACAGCTCCCGCAGCAGCTCCATGACCAGATCGCTGACCGCCCGGTACAGGCTGAAGCGGGGGAACAGGTAGGCGCCGTTGGGGCAGAGCCGGCGCGCCTGGCCCATCGGCATCGCGGAGTGCACCCCGAAACGCCGCGCCTCGTACGAGGCGGTGGCCACCACACCGCGCGGGCCGAGCCCGCCCACGATCACCGGTTTTCCGCGCAGGCTGGGCTTCGCCGCCTGCTCCGCAGAGGCGTAGAAGGCGTCCATGTCCAGGTGCAGGATGGTCGGTGCGGCTCTCACACCCCTGATGCTGCCTCACCCCACTGACAGCTGGGGTCACACCCGCCACGTCGGAACGCAGCAGCCCACATCGGAACGCGGCAGTTCACGCCGCCGTGTCAGGTCGCGCCGCCGCATGTCAGGTCGGGCCCCGACGGCCCGGCCCGTCAGACGGCCCGGTTGCGCCGGGCCGCGAGCTCGTCGGCCGGATTGGGGCCGATCAGGGTCTCCCCGGTGTCGACGCGTTCCCCGTGCAGCTGCGAGAGCGCGTTCTCCACGTCCCGCCAGACCACGCCCACGGCGATCCCGAAGATGCCCTGGCCGCCCTGGAGCAGGTCGACGACCTGGTCCGGCGAGGTGCACTCGTACACCGTCGCGCCGTCGCTCATCAGTGTCAGCCGGTCCAGGTCCGCGAAGCCCCGCTCACGCAGGTGCTGGACGGCCGTACGAATGTTCTGCAGCGCGACCCCGGTGTCCAGGAAGCGCTTGACGATCTTGAGGACGACCACGTCGCGGAAGCTGTACAGCCGCTGGGTGCCCGAGCCGTACGCCGGCCGCACGCTGGGCTCGACCAGCCCGGTCCGGGCCCAGTAGTCGAGCTGCCGGTACGTGATGCCCGCCGCGGCGCACGCGGTGGGTCCCCGGTAGCCGATCTGCTCGCGGACCGGCTCGCCGCCACCGGCCGGCCCGACCGGCGCCACTGCCGCGGATTCCGGAGACCGGCGCGCGGAGCCCACCGCACCCCCGTGCAGCGGGTACGGCCCGCTCTCACCGCGCGCGGGGACGCCCCCGGTCGTACCGTCGCCCGTGACTCTCACGCCGACCCTCCGTCCTTGACCTGCCATCTCGACGGTAGGCAGTCACCAGGGCAGCGTCAACGATCGCCACACTCGGCACGCCGAGTGATAATCACCCTGAGAGTGGTTTCCCGTGCCCTGAATCGGGGAAAGGCTACCCGAATGGGGTGCAACACCCGCCTGTGATGACCAGCCCGACCGGTCACTGGTTGCTGGTGCCGAAGTCCTCGGGCGAAATCTGGTCGAGGAACTCGCGGAACTTCTCCACCTCGTCCTCCTGCTCGTCCGGGATCGCGATGCCCGCATCGTCCAGGACCACATCGCTGCCGTAGATCGGCGTACCCGTGCGCAGCGCCAGCGCTATGGCATCGGACGGCCGCGCGCTGACCTCCACCCCGCTGGCGAAGACCAGCTCCGCATAGAAGACGCCCTCCCGCAGATCCGTGATCCGGACCTCGGTCAGTTCCTCGCCGAGCGCGTCCAGCACGTCCTTGAACAGGTCGTGCGTCAGCGGCCTGGCAGGCGCCATGCCCTGCTGGGCGAAGGCGATCGCGGTCGCTTCCCCGGGACCGATCCAGATGGGGAGGTACCGGTCGCCTCCCACTTCACGCAGGAGCACGATCGGTTGGTTGGAGGGCATTTCCACCCGGACACCCACAACGTCGAGCTCGTTCACACAGCAACCCTAGGACCTGGCGTGTGGGTTTGGGTAGTCGGGGCGGCCCCCGGTCAGTTCAGGCGCACCCCGAGGGCCGTCTGCACCAGGGCCTCGTGCAGCCGCACGGACAGCCCTGCGAGCTCCTTCATGGTCGCCTCGGCGTGCGCCCTGGTCTGCGGGTTGCGATGCCGGCGCAGGGGTGCCACCACCTGTTCCACCAGACCCGCCTCGCGGTCCGCGGCCGCCTTCATGGCCCGCAGGTGCCGCGGCTCCAGACCGAAACGGCCGAGATCGGCCACCAGCTTGGCCACGGTGACCGCCTGGGCCTCGAAACCGCCCCCCGCCGCCTCCGCGACCAGCCCGTACGACTCCCATTCGGCCAGCTGCGCCTCGTCCACCTCGGCCGCGGCGAGCAGCTCGGCCCGGCCCACCTTGCCGGCCGTGGCCTGCTCCGGGCCCTCGGAAGCGTCCCCCTGCGGCGACGGGCCCGGGATCCGGACGGGCTCACCGGGCGCCAGCCCGTCGAGCTGCTCGCGGATGACCTTGAGCGGGAGATAGTGGTCGCGTTGCAGCCGCAGGATCTGCGCCAGCCGCTCGACGTCCCCGGCGCTGAACTTGCGATATCCGGACGGGGTGCGCCGGGGCTCCACGAGCCCTTCCGCTTCCAGAAAACGGATCTTCGAAATCGTGACTTCGGGAAACTCGTCGCGGAGCATGGTGAGCACCGACCCGATGCTCACCAGCCGCCCCGCCGAGCCGGCGGTGCCGTTTCCGGCACCGCCCGTCGGTGTACGCAGCATGGACCTTCCCTGGGGTGCCCCCGGACGGAAGTCCGGAGTGAGGTCAGACGCCCCGCTGGCTCACGTAGAAGACCAGCCGGTACTTGCCGATCTGCACCTCGTCGCCGCTGTTCAGGGCGATGGAGTCGATCGGGTTCCGGTTGACGTACGTGCCGTTGAGGCTGCCGACGTCGGCGACGGTGAAGCCGCCGTCCTGACTCCTGCGGAACTCGACATGCCGCCGGGAGACGGTGACGTCGTCCAGGAAGATGTCGCTCTGCGGGTGCCGGCCCGCCGTGGTCAGCTCGCCGTCCAGCAGGAAGCGGCTGCCCGAATTCGGACCGCGGCGCACGATGAGCAGCGCGGAGCCCGGCGGGAGCGCCTCCACCGCGGCCTGGGCCTCGGGGGACAGCGTGGGTGACGGGTGCTGTCCGGTCACCTCGGCCTCGTAGGCCTCCAGGCCCGAGATCGAGATGGTGGACGTGGTCTCCGAGGCACGCTCCGGCGTCAGCCCCGCCCGCAGCGGCGCGCCGCAGTTCGAGCAGAAACGGCTGGTCGAGCGGGCACGGTGACCGCACCTGCCGCACACCTGCTCGGCCGACATGGACGGCTCCTCGGGCCGCGGCTGCCCCGCGGAGACGTGGGTGGCGTACGGGTCGGACTCGAACCCTCCACCCGCACCACCTATGCGTGCGGTACCGGCGGGGTCGACGGACGACGTGCCCTGAGCACCGCCCTGGCCGGCGACCTCGTCCCGGAAGAGCGGCCGGTCGCCCTGCCCTTCCCCGTGACCGCCACGGTGCTTGGCCGCACCGCTTTCCTCACGGTTCTTCTTGCCGAACAACTTCTCAAACAACTTCACGGGCGATTCCCCTTGACCGAAACAGACCCGCCCGTGGGGCAGGACGAACTCCGAATGACACACCTGCCGACCCGGACATTCTCACAACGTCCGTAACCACCAGACAGTTTCCACCACGCACCGCGACTTCTGTGCGTCGACCCCCCGCAGGCTTCCGCCCACGTCGAACGCCGCGCCCTCCGTCCCGCCTCATGACGATGACGACCGAGCGTAGTCAGGCTGCTTCGCCGGCCGCAAGGCGTCCACAACGATCTTGGGTGAGCGTACGACAGTGGCCGTGGCCTGCTCCTTCTCCAGCGTCTGGATGACACCGCCGGGAATGTTCAGTGCCGGTTCCAGATCCTGGGGCTTGCCGATGACCTTGAACTCGTAAGGCTGTGCGATCTTCTTGCCGTCGATGCCGACACCGCCGTCCTCGTCCGAGAAGTACGTGTCCGCCACCACGCGCACTCCGTTGACCTGGATGGCCTCGGCGCCGGCGGCCCGCAGCTCCTGGATGGCGTCCAGCAGCATGTCGGACTGCACCAGACCCTGGGGATCGGAGACCTTGAGCGTGATACCCGGACCCTGGGCTGCCACCGTACCCGCCAGGATGCCCAGTTGGCGCTCCTTCTCCACGGTTTGCCTGCGCGCCTCCTCGGCCTGGTTCGAGCTGCTCTCCAGTTCCCGGCGCTGCTCCTCCAGCCGCTGCTTCTCGTCCTCCAGGCGCTGGGTGCGTCCGTCGAGCTCGTCGAGGATGCGGACCAGGTCCTCCTGACGGGCTCCGCGCAGCGCGCTGGACTCGGTGTGGGACCGCACCTGGATCGCCAGACCCAGCCCGAGCACGAACAGCAGGAGCGCCACGATCAGTTGGGCCCGGCTGAACTTCGGCGGCCACAGACCGGCCTTCAGCCGCTGCCGGCCGGTCTCCTCGGGACCCTCCGGCCCGGGACCGGGCTGCGCGTCGGCGGGCGGCACGGGACCGGGCGCCGCCGTCGACGGGATACCGGAAGACGGGATACCGGAGGAGGGAGTACCGGGCGACGGAGCTCCGGCGGATGCGGGCCCGGACCGTGCCGTCCCCTCCCGCTCCTGCTCCTGCTCCTGCTCCTGCCGCTTCGGCTCGGGAGTCCCCTCCGGGGGTGTGTCATGCGTACTCATCGGACCGCCCTCACGCCCGGAACACGTGCCGGCGGATGGCCGCCGCGTTGGAGAAGATGCGGATGCCGAGCACGACGACCACACCGGTGGACAGCTGCGCCCCGACGCCCAGCTTGTCGCCGAGGAAGACGATCAGCGCCGCCACCACGACGTTGGACAGGAAGGACACCACGAAGACCTTGTCCACGAAGATGCCGTCCAGCATCGCGCGCAGACCGCCGAACACCGCGTCCAGCGCCGCCACGACGGCGATCGGCAGATACGGCTCGACGACGGCCGGCACCTCGGGCCGGACCAGAAGCCCGACCACCACTCCGGCCACCAGGCCCAGTACCGCGATCACGATGCACCCTTCTTCGGCTCTGCTGCTGTGGCTGTACGTACGGTCAGGCTCGACGCGGCCGGCAACCGCACCTCGTCCTCGGCGGACAGGGAGTAGCGGATCCCGTAGTTCTCCTGCAGCACGTGCAGGTACTGGCCGTCGGCGCTGTCCTGGAAGGCGGTGCCCAGCCGTCCCTTGTCCCCGACCGCGAGCACCTCGTACGGCGGCACCAGCGGCCGGTTGTCGACCAGTATCGCGTCACCCGCGGCCCGGATCGCCGACAGCGAGGTCAGCCGCTGCCCGTTGATGGACACCGCCTCGGCACCCGACTGCCACAGCCCGTTCACGATCCGCTGCATGTCGCGGTCCCGCAGCCGGCCGGTATCGGAGAAACCCGAGTTCTCCCGCGGCCCGCCGCCCTCCGCCGAGGAGCCCTTGGCATCGTCGACGACCAGCCTGATCCCCGGGCCGCGGACCTCCGTGGCCCCCGAGAGCAGTGCCACCAGCTCCGCCTGGTCCCCGCCGAGCTGCTTGAGGGCGGCCCGCTGCCGCGCCGCGACGACCTCGCGCAGGGTGTCGACGTCCTTCTCCAGACCGTCGGCCTTGCGGTCGGCCCGCTCGACCCGGTCGATCAGTTCCTGGCGCTCCTTGGCCAGCACCGGCGCGCTCAACCGCGTCTCGGCGGCACCGACGGTGACGATGGCGGCCGCGAGCACCAGGCCCGCGGCGAGGGCCAGCTTGGCCTTCAGCGTCCGGGGCAGACCCGCCGCGCCGGCCGCCTCGCGCCGGGCCGCGGCCTCCGCGTACCCCTCGTCCAGACCGTGGTCCATCACGTGCGTCAGCAGCGACATGGAGGCGTCCGGACGCGCGGGGGGCGATGAGCTCCGGTTCTGGGACGGCTGCGACATGCCGCACATCGTCGCACGTGGGCGGGCCCATCACCGAATGAGGGCGTCCCCGGAGCCCGGTCCGGGGACGCCCTCCCGGGGTCAGTGCCCGGCGCCGTCCACCACGGCGGCCCACTCCTCCAGCAGGGCCTGCGCGGACCCGTCGTCCGGCCCCTCGGCCCACAGGTGGGTCACCGCTTCAGCGGGGTCGGGCAGGACCAGCGCCCAGCGCCCGTCGGCCTCGACCACCCGCACACCGTCGGTGGTGTCCACGTGCCGCTCTCCGGCCGCCTCGACGACCCGCCGCATGACCAGGCCCTTGACCGCCCACGGGGTCGGCACGTCGCGCTTGAGCACGTGCGCACGCGGTATCCGCGCGTCGATCTGGCTCAGCGTGAGCTGCGTCCGCGCCACCAGGCCGATCAGCCGGACGAAGGCCGCCGAACCGTCGAACACGCTGCTGAACTCCGGCACGATGAACCCGCCCCGGCCGTCGCCGCCGAAGATCGTGTTCTCCGCCCGGCCGACCCGGGTGAGGTCGTCCGGCGAGGTCGTCGTCCACTCCACCTGCGTGCCGTGGTACGCCGCGACCTGCTCGGCGATCCGCGTGGTGGTCACCGGCAGCGCCACCCGGCCGCTCCGCCGCTCGGCGGCGACCAGGTCCAGCAGCACCAGCAGCGCCCGGTCGTCCTCGATGATCCGCCCGCGCTCGTCGACCAGCGAGATCCGCTCCCCCACCGGGTCGAACCTCACCCCGAACGCGGCCCGCGCCGAGGCGACGATCTCCCCGAGCCGCACCAGTCCGGAGCGCCGCGATTCCGCCGTCTCCGTCGGCCGTGTCTCGTCCAGGCCCGGGTTGATGGTGAGCGCGTCCACCCCGAGCCGGCCCAGCAGGCTGGGCAGCACCAGGCCGGCGCTGCCGTTGGTGGCGTCCACCACCACCTTCAGCCCGGACTCGGCGATCCCGGTGGTGTCCACCCGCCGCAGCAGCGAGCCCGTGTAGGAGTCGAACACGCTGGACGGGAACTGCAGGTCACCGATCTCGCCGGGGAACGCCCGCCGGTACTCCTGGCGCGCGTACACCCGGTCCAGCTTCCGCTGCTGCGCCTGGGAGAGGTCGGCGCCGCGCTCGTCGAGGAACATGATGTCGACGGAGTCCGGCACCCCGGGCGAGGTCCGGATCATGATCCCGCCGGCGCTGCCCCGCCCGGTCTGCTGCCGGGCCACCGGCAGCGGCACGTTCTCCAGGTCGCGGACGTCGATGGCGCTGGCCTGCAGCGCGGAGATGACGGCCCGCTTCAGCGCCCGCGCGCCACGGGAGTGGTCGCGGGCGGTGGTGACGGTCGCGCCCTTCTTCAGGGTGGTGGCGTACGCGCCGGCCAGCCGCACCGCGAGCTCGGGCGTGATCTCCACGTTCAGGATCCCGGACACGCCGCGCGCACCGAACAGGTGCGCCTGGCCGCGGGACTCCCAGATGACGGAGGTGTTGACGAACGCGCCGGCCTCGATCGTCTTGAACGGGTACACCCGCACGTTGCCCTGAACGATCGATTCCTCACCGACCAGGCACTCGTCTCCGATGACCGCGCCGTCCTCGATCCGCGCGGCGCGCATGATGTCGGTGTTCTTGCCGATGACGCAGCCGCGCAGGTTGCTGTGCTGGCCGATGTACACGTTGTCGTGGACCACGGCCTTGTGCAGGAAGGCCCCGCTCTTGACGACCACGTTCGACCCGATGACGGTGTGCTCGCGGATCTCCGCCCCGGCCTCGATCTTGGCGTAGTCCCCGATGTAGAGGGGCCCGCGCAGCACCGCGTCCGGGTGCACCTCGGCGCCTTCGGCGACCCACACCCCGGGGGAGATCTCGAAGCCGTCCATCTCGACCTGGACCTTGCCCTCGAGTACGTCGGCCTGGGCCTTGACGTAGCTCTCGTGGGTGCCGACGTCCTCCCAGTAGCCCTCGGCGACGTAGCCGTAGATGGGCCGGCCTTCCTTCATCAGCTGGGGGAAGACGTCGCCCGACCAGTCCACGGGGACGTCCGGGTCCACGTAGTTGAAGACCTCGGGTTCCATGACGTAGATGCCGGTGTTGACGGTGTCGGAGAACACCTGGCCCCAGGTCGGCTTCTCCAGGAAGCGCTCGACCTTGCCTTCCTCGTCCACGATGGTGATGCCGAATTCCAGCGGGTTCGGCACCCGGGTCAGGCACACCGTGACGAGTGCGCCCTTCTCCTTGTGGAAGGTGATGAGGTCGGTGAGGTCGAAGTCGGTGAGGGCGTCACCCGAAATCACGAGGAAGGCATCGTCCTTCAAGGCCGCCTCGGCGTTCTTCACGCTGCCGGCGGTGCCGAGTGGCTTCTCCTCGTTGGCATAGGTGAGCTCCATGCCGAGCTCCTCGCCGTCACCGAAGTAGTTCCGCACCAGTGATGCCAGGAACTGAACGGTGACCACGGTCTCGCTGAGCCCATGCCGCTTCAGCAGCCTGAGCACGTGCTCCATGATCGGCCGGTTCGCCACCGGCAGGAGCGGCTTGGGCATGCTTGAGGTCATGGGGCGAAGGCGTGTGCCTTCGCCTCCGGCCATCACGACGGCCTTCATGTCGGAATACTCCTCCTCGGCTCAATCGGCCACAGAGTCCGCCTTCACGAGCCGGCGAACCTGAACCACGTAAAGGATCCCTGCCCACCAGTAGAGGGTTGTACCCCATCCAGCGAACGCCCATCCGAAAACAGCCGCAAGCCAGGCCAACCAGCCCGTGCCATCACTGAGGAGGAGCAACGGGAAGGCATACATGAGGTTGAAGGTCGCGGCCTTCCCGAGGAAGTTGACCTGCGGCGGCGGATACCCGTGCCGGCGCAGGATCAGCACCATGACCGCCAGCATGACCTCACGGGCGAGCAGGGCCACTGTGAGCCACAGCGGTAGAATTTCGCGCCAGGTCAGACCGAAGAGCGTCGAGAGGATGTAGAGCCGGTCCGCAGCGGGGTCCAGCAGTCGACCGAGACTGCTGATCTGGTTCCACCGCCGCGCGAGCTTTCCGTCGAGGTAGTCGCTGACACCGCTCAACATGAGCACGAGCAGCGCCCAACCGTCGTACTCGGCAAGGATCAGCCAAAGGAACAGGGGTACGCCGGCGAGCCGAGCCATGCTCAGGATGTTCGGAATGGTGAAAATTCGGTCGGTCTGAACCCGAGTCTCCTGGACCTCCACCCGGGGGCCTCCACAGTTGAACGTGCGAACGATGCCTTCTGACCCTACAGGAGAACGCGTGTGCCCTGAACGCAGAAAAGCCCCGCACCGAATCCCGAGGATCGGTGCGGGGCTTCCCGCAATGATTGTTCGGCGGCGTCCTACTCTCCCACAGGGTCCCCCCTGCAGTACCATCGGCGCTGAAAGGCTTA